>JBGSYC010000177.1:0-10747 GCA_041751095.1 Flavihumibacter sp. | reverse complement strand
ATTTCCTTATCCGTTTTAAAACAATAATTCAGGAGCTGATGATGAGTTGCAACTGAAAATAATTAAAGCAGGATATCTTCCTCCTGACTTTCGTAAGTCATAACCTGTTTTCCATAGAACCCTTGGTAGCCTTGTGGCTACAGACCTAATGCATAGGGTTTAAGGAGGAGCTATCTTATTTACGACGCCCCGTGCAAGTATTTCTATTCGGCAGACCTTAAGCTATCCAGCATTTCGCCATGCAACTTTAATGCAGATTTCAGTTCTGCCTTTACATATTCGACCTCCTGCCTGTCTTCGGGGGAAAACTGGCTAATTCTCTGGCAAAGGTCTAAAATGGATTGTTGCAACTTAAGCAGATCCTGTACTTTTCCGGCTTCCCGGACACTGAACGATTTCTTTTGCTGTAGCCATTTGTTTCGCAGGTATTTGCGTTGTTTCACCAGCCGGGTAATATATTTCCGGCTATGATGGGGTGTTAATACAAGTACGTTACCTGCATTCTTTGCATAATCCTCAAACACGGCCCAGAGGCGTTGCCTGGCATGGGTAAAATTCCTTTTCCTGTTGAAGATAGTATGAACGACTCTTACGCATATCCATGCGCCAAGAGACACGAAGCTTACAAGAAGATAAATCTCCAGCAGCCTGGGCGGGTAAGCCGGTTTACGGCTGAAATGCAAATAAGATAGCAGCAACACTGCGGAAAGCCCAATGCCCAGCAGGTCAATCAAAAGCCAGATACGCAAATAAATCTTTGCTTTTACGCGCATACTTGTCCAAAGTAAAACATTTATTGCAACGAATGACAGACATTAGCCCTAATGCTGCTTCGGATATTCCGGGAAACCACGTCTCCGCGTTTTTAAGTGTAAATTTTTTCCGATGGCTTCCGGGGCAGGGCTTGAGCCTTGAATCTGTTCAACAGCAGTGGATTTCATCAGAACAGATAAATGAAACGTAACGAAGAATATACAGATGTACGCATGCTTTTTGATTACTACTCCGATAGTCAGGCGACAGCGGCTTGTTTGTTATACTTATTCCTGTACTCAATCGGCGATAGCCCGGTTATTTTTTTAAAAACAATCCTGAAGGCCTTGTTATCGGAATAACCTACTTCGTACATTACCTCGTTCACATTTTTTCTGCTGTTTTCCAATTGCTTTTTTGCAGATTCGATCTTCACCCGTTGTATATATTCCACCGGCGTATTGTTAGTAGCTTTCTTAAAGCGCCGTTCAAAATGACGCCTTCCGATAGCGAATTTTATAGCTAAATCCTCTACGGATATTTTTTCCGTCACATTACTTTCAATATACTCCTGTGCCTGTTTTATCGGGTCGTCTTCATGTTTCTTTTGACCGTTAAACATTATAAATGGAGACTGGCTCTTTCGGTCTATCTCCAGAGCATATACTTTAGAAGCAATAATGGCGATTTCACGGCCGGCATATTTTTCCACAAGGTATAAAAGAAGATTCCAGTACGAGGTGGCGCCACCACTCGAGTAGAGACCTTCCTGTTCTGTAACAATTCTGCCATCTACAAGAGTTACTTCAGGAAACATCTCCCTAAACTCATTGGCAGTTTTCCAATGACTGGAACACTCTTTTCCATTTAGTAATCCTGTTGACGCCAATAAAAAAGCGCCAACACATAAACTGGCTACTTCTGCACCTTTATTATACTGGTTCACTATCCATGGGATAAAATCCCCGTTCTTTTTCAAGGCAGATCTCATGTCTCCGCTTAATGCAGGAATTATTACCAAATCAGTTTTTTTTACGTCCTGCAACAGCGCATCAGCATGCACCGAAAACAACCCGTTGTTTAATCTCACTGTTTTCGAAAGCCCAATAAGCTGCACGGTAAACAAGGCCGGCCTTCCCCCGGCTTCCAAAAAATCATTTACTCCTGTAAACATTGTGCGTGGGTCAACGATGCTGGCCATTACTGCGTCGTTTGGTACAAGGATGGATACGTGTTTCATATTCTTCTTGTTTTTATTTGGTGCTGAATGCTGTTATAAAGGTAAGAAACCAGAAAGTCGCAAACAACCCTCAACAAGTCTTTTTCGCACCCCCTCAGATGAAGCCCTACGAAATATTTTTGTATTGACAATACTGATACGATAACCATCAAAAAACCAAAACAAATGACACGCGTTAATCCTTATTTAAACTTCAACGACAATTGCCGCGAAGCAATGAATTTTTACAAGGACTGCCTTGGTGGAGAACTTACGCTAACAACAGTTGCGGAATCTCCTATGGTATGTCAAATGCCCCCTGAGATGAAAGATGCAATTCTGCATGCTTCTTTACAAATTGGTGATCACTATATGATAATGGGCTCTGATATGAGAAGGAAACAATTGACAGATGGTGATACGGTAACGCTCTGTATCAATTGTGCAAGCGAGGATGAACTGAATAGATTTTATAACAACCTTTCTGCCGGTGGAAATATTAATGAACCAATTGGAGAAATGCCCGGAGGAGCAAAGATTGGTTCACTTACTGATAAATTTGGTAAGCAATGGATGTTTTACTATGATAAAAATGAACATCAATAGTTGGCATCAGTAATAACATGGGCGCTTTGCAAATAAATTATCGAACCTTTAAAAACAATTCAAATGTTAAACGAAGTAAAATCCGGCAAAGCGGATAAGAAGTCAAAAATCATCTACTGGACAACGACTACAATAATATTTCTGTTCGAAGGAGTTCTGCCTGCCTTAACATCGCATACAGAACTTGCAAAAGAAGGCATCAGGCATTTGGGCTATCCCGACTACTTTAGGAACGCCCTGGCCGTTTTCAAGGTTCTTGGTGCATTAACGTTGGTGATTCCCGCAATACCCAATCGCATTAAAGAATGGACGTATGCAGGTTTTGCTTTTGTGTTCATTTTTGCCTGCATCAGCCATGCAGCGGTTGACGGGCCTGGCGGACAAACCCTCTTACCTCTCCTCTTCCTGGCAATTCTTATCACTTCTTACATTTTCTATCAGAAACTTAGGAAAAAACAAGAAAATACCGCCCCGACTTTTAAAACAAACACCTATGGCACTACTGGAATATCTCAATAACATAAAAGAAGAAACGGCCACGGCCTCAGGCGAATGTAAGGTTTAATGCAGCTATAGCCTGATTGATTCGAAAGTCAACACATACATGCGAAAGCTAATTGTTTCGATGAATGTAACACTCGACGGTTATATATCTGGCCCAAACTGCGAGCTGGACTGGCATTTTCGTACCTGGACAACAGAGATGGCAGAAGCATTATGCGACCAATTAGGCAGGGCCGATACAATTTTGCTTGGCCGCGTAACCTATGCGGCCATGGCGAAATACTGGCCGTATAGAACTATGGATTTATCTTATCCCAGAGAAGATATCGCATTTGCAGAAATGATGAACCATTACACCAAAATTGTTTTTTCAAAAACCTTCGCCACAACCGGCTGGTGCAATTCGATATCAGTTAAAGGAAATCTTGCGAACGAAATCGTAAAGCTAAAACAGCAAAGCGGTAAAAACATGATTATATACGGAAGTGGCAAACTGGTGTCGGCCTTGACGAAATTGCATATGGTTGATGAATATCAGATTTGGATACACCCTGTGGTGATAGGCAAAGGCAAGCCATTATTTAAAGATCCAGCCAACAGGATGCATCTTGAATTGGTAAAAACAAAGTCGTTTCATTCTGGCGTGGTGCTGCTTGTGTATACATGTAAACCAGAGCGTACGAATACTAAATAAAAAATCCTTAAGGCTGGAACAAAACACCCCCTGTTCATCAGTCTGAGATAAAAACACCACGCCTTTTTCCTATACCGTATTGCCTAATTCGCTGATGAGCATTTTTATATTGTTTAAATGCTTACCGTAAGCTATACCAAACATCCACTTTGCGCCAAAATAGCAAACAGGAACCACTACGGCAATGGTTATGGCTAAGATCATCAGCATTTGGGGCTTGTACAGGAAAGCTTCAACGGATTTGCCGGATCCTAAAGTTCCTCCCAAAATAAAACCTCCTGCTACCGCAATTGGGTAAACGAACAAACTCACTCTTTGTTGAATACGCCACCAGTCTTTAAAGCCGGCATAGTTCTTTTCCAGCTCCTGCTTCACCGATAATCCAGGAGTGATGGTTTCAGGGATGCTTTTATAAAGTTTCCAGCTTTCTATCATAATCCAAATATTAAATACTATCAGCGTTGTTAAGGCTATGTACACCTGCCAGATGTTGACAAAGAAATAAAGGGCCATATAGCCTGCTGTTATCAATACTGCCCACACCATTCCGGACAGCAAACTGTTCTTTAGCTTTTTCAGCGGAAGCTTTGACTGCATAGTGGATATATCTTTATGCAGCGCCTGATGAAGTATCTTGTCACTTTCACCACTGCTTTTCCAGATATTTTCTAAGTCCATTATATATCTTTTAAAAGATTTGCCAACTGTTGTTTTGCCCTGTGAAGCTTTACGCCGGTGAGGTTTGACGTTATGCCGATTATGCCACTTATTTCTTTGTTATCATATCCGTCTAAGTGCAGCGATATGATAGCCCTTTCTGTTTCGGGCAATGTCCTTATAGCTTTGTATAACCTTTCCGCTTCGTAATTGACTGATGTGGTTGTTAACTGCTCTTCATATTGACTGGTGTCAGTATAGTCAATCCTGTTCTTCTTCCGCTGAAGGGTAAAAATTGTATTCAGGCAAAGGCGGTAAAGCCATGTGCCGAACTTTGCATCGCCACGAAAAGCGGGGTAAGTCTTCCATGCCTGCAATACAATCTCCTGGTAAATGTCTTTTTTATCTTCGGCTGAATTTGCATAGAGGCGCACGAGCTTATAAATGATATTCTGGTGCTCTTTTAGTTGCGATAAAAATTCTTTTTCACTCAATTAATAAAGATTACCGGAGTAAGAGAAAAGCAAATCCTGCAAAAGTTAAGGTGAGGTGGCAAAGCAGCCAAACCTTTTGGTAACGGGGTCTGTCATGCCATTTTACCGAAGCGTCAAAGGGGTCAAACACCAATGCGATACCAAGGTTGGAAACTGCCCATTCGTAGTCTCCAATAATCGCAAGGTAAACCACCAATATCAGGTATAGTATATAAGCATACCGGTTAACCTGTTTTGACTGTTTTGCGTTATTGGTTGTGATTGCCGCTTTCATAAACATGTTTTTATTATAAGTGGCAGTACACATCTGTTTATTACAGCAGCCTGAAAATATTTTCAGATATTTAAAACTTCCTTACCAGATAAACCCCCGCAATCATCAACCCAACGCCCAACAAACGTTGCCATGTGATGCGATGGACCACTGCGTTTAGTAATCCAAACTGGTCAATTAAAACAGCGGCTATAATCTGACCCAATAGTACCATTACGGTCACATTGCCGATGCCCAGCTTTGGCGCACAAATAACGATGAGCAATATGTAGGTGCCACCGAATATTCCGCCAAGATAGCTCCATTTAGGTGCGGCCGCAAATTGACTGCCTGAAGGAGTGCTATAGCGGGCCGCAAGGATATAAATACCCAATCCGATAAAAGCAACGATAAAAACCGTTATTGCAGAATAATAAGGGCTTTGCAAGCTTTTACCCAATTGGGCATTCATGGCACTTTGAAAGGGTATCATTGCGCCCGCCAGCAATGAAAGTAGTATAAATAATAGCTGATTGCTCATTTTCATTTGTGTTTGGTTTTCATATTGTAAGACAATCCCATGGTCAGGAACCTATCGTGCTGCTTTACACCGGCCGACACTACGTTTTCGTGTGTAATATTGTAAAGTGCATTGAATGCTAAACCCTTCCAGAAAGGAAAATCAAGACCCATATCTATCTGCCACCGGTAGTTGCGGGCATCGTTAAAAGCGGCTTGCCAATAAGCATCGTAATACAACCGCAACTTCCTTTGCGACAAATAATGCCATGCACCCATCTATACAGCGGCACGCCATAGCCGTATATTATTGCTGCCATTGTATTTGCTGTAATTATATGCATTACCTGAAAAACGCGTGTTTTCGTAAACTGCATTTGCTGATACTTTAAATACATGCAACGGTGTTTGCAGCACTTGCACCGTAGCCCCGGCTCCGGTGAAATATCTGATGTTGACCTGCCTTCTGTAATTGGTGCTGATAAAGGCAATAGCAAAAGGATATACCCATTTGTACGGCTGATAATACCAGAAGTTACGGCTGAATAGATCATTATCAGCCTTCCTGTTGTAAAATGACTGATATAACGTTGAGTTCTGCGACTTAAGAACTACATCTTTAAATGTATGAGCTGAAAATTCGATTTTACTTCTTATCGTCATTACCTCCACATTGCCTTTTTGATAGTTACCGGTAAGGCTTGAACGCAACTGAAATAAAGCCGTATCACTTTCATTTAGCTGTGCAAAAGAGTTTGCTGCAGCCACCAAAAACATACCTACAAAAATAGCGGTCTGCGTCATATTACCGGCAATTCACTCGCCTAATGCGTCTATCACTTTCTTAGCTGTTTCGCTTCCGCTAAAGTTTTGCTGTCCGGTAATTAAATTTCCATCACGAACCGCAAATTCACGCCACAAACCTGCCTGTATAAAATTGGCACCGATGTTCTTGAGTTCGTCTTCTATACGCCACGGCATCACGTGTTTATCTCTGGGCAGCATGTTGTAATTCCATACAGCATTGTCGGCAAAATCTTCTTCCACATTAGCAAAGCCGGTAACCGTTTTTCCTTTTGCTAAATAGTCACCATTCGAAAGCTTTGCGTACCGCAGAATAGCAACACCATGACAAAGGGCTGCCGCCACTTTACCTTTTTCATAAAATTCAACGAACTTATCATGCAAATCTTTAGCTTGCTCAAAAGTGAACATCGGCGCTTGTCCGCCGGCGACAACAATTGCATCAAACTCATCTACGTTTAGCTCTTTCACCGCTTTTGTATTGTCTAATAATGTCTTTAGCGAAGGAGTATTCAGAAATCCCTGGCTTATTAAATCAGATGAAGAGTAACCGCTTGCATCGTTAGGGTCGCTCATGGCATCGGCTTCCACCTTGCCACCATCAGGACTGAAGATGGCTACCTGATAACCTCTTTCGGTAAATTCATAATAAGGATGTGACAACTCGCTCCACCAAAAACCAACAGGCCAGCCGGTAGTGGTTGATATAGCAGGGTTAGAAAGAACAATAGCTACTTTTTTCGGATTCGTTTGATTTAAAACGTTAGGGTCTTTTAAGCTCATAATTTTATGTTTTTATAAAGCAAAATTGCAAAGCAAAAAGCCCGCAGCCATGGTTGAAACATTTATGTGTGTAACGAACTTCTTCGTTCGTAAGCTTTCTTTTATGCCGGGCATAAATTTATAATGAGGTAAAAGGCGTGGTGACAATCCTGCTGATGCCGCCGTGCTAACACATGGTGTACTGTATATGAGTAGAAGATGTGTTGCCGGCATCTGCTGATCGTGTGATCCGGAGAAATAGTTGCCTGAAGAAAAATATTATTGAACACTTAAATCTTTAAAAAAAAATTTTATCAGGAGAAAGGCCTGAATAAAATGTTTCTGATAAAGAGGAATAGAAGAGTCATACAAAATTAATATTACTCAGGCAACCCTATTCAATCAGTTACCGATAGTTGACGTATATATTTCAATCATCACTAAAAATAAAAAAATGTCAACCATCAAAATCTGTTACCCGCTGTTCTATTACTGGGCTTAGCCGCATGCCAAAAGAATAATTTTGCCGATGATCATCGCCGGTTGTAAAAATCGTATCGCCTGTTGCAGGCGCAAACGTTACCAGGGGAGAAGGACGCCCGGGAAACGGAAGCTTCAATGGCAGCGGCTTTGTCATCGATGTTGAAATCATCACACGCGATAGCGTTAACATTGTTACCAAAGAAGGTTTGAATATCAGGAATACATCGCTGTTGGGCAGCGCTAATACCAACATGCCTACGTTAAGGTTGTGTTTGACTGCGACCTTGTAAAACCCGACGGAGGTATCATTGAAAAAAATACCAACCTCGCTGCATTGTTTAACATTGCAGGAACCGACGATACACCCGGAGATGGTGTTACCATCTGGACCGGATGGCATGTACTGGAGTCGATACCTGATGAAGTAAAACAGTTTACGATTACGGTTTCTGTAAAAGACCGTGCCGGCAAAACGGGAAGTGATAAAATCACTTTGAAGGTGGCAGGTGGTCAGGGCATTGCTTCAAGCGGGCAGGCATTAACACCACTGGCACCCGAAGGGTTAAATACTTCAGGAGGTGACGATCCCAAGGGTCCAGTTGTAACGATGATAGCTCCGCGAATGCCTTCCAGCGTAGCTACAGGGCCTGCTGCATCCCCCGCGCCGCCTGTGAGTGGATCGCTGTTTTTCATACAGGTGTCAGCGCTCGATAAGGCCAGAGCAGGTATAGGTGTAAACGAAAATGGCGAAGGAAGGGAAGATGCGACAAGAGGGACGATTGAAGATAGGACGCAATCATCTAAGGGGCCGAACAGATATGTGCCAGGTTTAAACGTAACCTTTGATGTGCCGCTGTTACAACCCAATGGAAACATTATAGAGGCAGGCGGAAATCTTGCACCGGTGTTTAATATTGCCGGCAGCGAAATAGACCCGTCGGGATATGTACGCACTACATTTGGATGGGTAGTGGGCGGTTCGCTGATAATGCCGAAAGGAAAAAACTTTGTTACTATAAAAGCAAGGGTAACGGACAACGCAGGTAAAACAGGCAGCGTGTCAAACGTTGTGCAGATAAGCCCGGTGGTAAACGGAGCTGCACTAACACCCGAACTATAATTTAGTAAGGAAGAAGTTGTTGAAGAGGCCTGACAGGTTATTTAGACCTGTCGGGCTTTTTTTATCCTTCATCAGAGCAGTACACTTATACTGGTGTGTGGTACGGCTGTAAAAGTACCTGCGGTTAAACCATTCAGGATGATTCAATGTTATACCACATAACCATAATCAACCGCACCAAAATGAAAAATATAATCAGGCAAATCATTGTGCTAAGCTCGGTTATTGTAAGCTTTTTTGGATTTTACTGGATAGGCTCAGGTAAAACATCTCTGAAACAGGTAAGCGAAGTGGCAGGAAGAGAGGAAGTGATTAACTATACCCTGCCCCCGGATTTTAGCTTTGGTATCTGGAGCCTTATATATGCAGGATTTCTGGTTTATGCGGTTTTTCATTCACTGCCATCTCAAAGAAATAACCGGTACTTTATAACAACCGGATATCCTGTAGCCCTGAGTATTTTACTCAATTTATTATGGATTGTCATTGTAGGGTTAGAACAATGGGTTCCCGCCTATTTTCTGCAATGGGTAATGCTTGCAGTTGCCATTCAGATTTTATTACGCTGGGATATCCGCTCCTCATTGCCATCAACGCAAAAATGGCTATCTGTTCCTTTTGCATTGTATGCCGGATGGCTCACGGTAGCCATGATACCTTTTACCTCTGATTTGCTCAATAAATCAGGGTGGAACTATGGTCCTTTTGAGCCGAAAACATGGGCAGTAATACTGTACGTTATTGCTTGTATAATCGTTTTTGCAGCATACAGGAAGCTTCGGCATCCCTTTTATATTCTTCCGTTAGCCTGGGCCTTATTTGGATTTGTAATCCGGTTCGATGCGCTGCTCCAGATAACAGCGGCAGCTTTAGCCATTATTCTCTTATTTATATTTATTACGCAGTGCATTCGTTTTTATAAACATGATGCAGGGCAAGCCTGATGAGGTTATTGCAGGATAATTTAAGAGTTGTGCGAAATACTATGAGAGCATTCCTGGTAATTAGTCTTTTTATAGTTTTCTCTTGTACTTCCAAAATAAAGTACAACCAGACCGCTTTGGATTTGGGTAATAAAGGGTTGAAACAATTACCAGATAGTATTCTGAAAATGCACAATTTGAAGTATTTGAACTTAGGCAATGCCTTAACACTTTACCCGCTATTGTCGGCTTTGGGGAGCGATAAGAGGTCTACAGGAAAGGACGATAACCAACTCACTAAACTTCCTCAAGAGTTTGCACAATTAAAACGACTTACTTCGCTATACATCCATGCAAACCAACTTAAAGAATTGCCCATAGGCTTTCATCGGCTCGCACAATTAGACACGTTAGATATATCCTTCAACGAGCATCTGGAACTTTTAATGATAATGAGTGAATTAGAAAAGATGAGTGGGTTGAAGTATTTGAACATTATTGGCATTTCTGCTAATCCTACCCTAATAGACAAATTAAAGAAGTTTTGATCTTTGGCCCGTAATGCCGGTGTGATATCAGCTAAGAATAGGCCCCATCCTTTTAAAACCTTGTTTAGTTAGGTAATCATTGTCGGGGCACCCTTATGCGGTTTTACCGACCTTATAATTCTTTCTATAAATTAATTTTCGGGAAAGTGACAAACAAAACTGACCGAGGTCAAATGGTGTTTGCGACCAGATCATATATAACATAACACCTGATTTCGTATGGCAGAAGAAAATATTATTGAGAATATTTTCCCGTGGTCCTGCGCCTGAAAGAGGCGTGGGATAGGCGGCCTATTTCAGCTTTTGCGCGTTTAGTGGTTCGTACACATCGTTAAACTTATACCCTGGAAAAGAACTTCGGGGTGCAGGTAAAAAGTCATGAGTTGTATTCATCCAGTCGCTTAACAC
>JBGSYC010000176.1:0-31274 GCA_041751095.1 Flavihumibacter sp. | reverse complement strand
TAGATGAATGCGTGCCTCCTTTAGTTATTGAGAGTAATTCATCTCTTTCGCCTTCACTTAATTTGACTACATAACGTACCATATTTTTTTTCAGCAAAAGTACGATACTTGCGTCATTGTATTCGTGACATGACACTAGTTTATCTTCCTCTATATATACCGCAAGTTTTTTGTTGGAAATGGGAAAAATGTCGCGACCGTAGAACACATTTTTTTTGCCTATATCTTCAAAGGTATAGGCATCATAACGCAGCTTTATTTTTCCTTGTTTATCAAGTATATAAAACCCTGTTACCGTACTCAAAGCAAAAGATCCGTCTGGTAAGGGTACGACATCCCAAACATTATTTATTTTAGTGAAGAACGGAGTATTGTCAGCAATAAAATAATTTTTAACTGAAAGGTTCTTTGTATTTAATAACTGAAAACCGTAACGGGTGATAATGCCAAGCTGTTGAAGACCCATTTTTTTTATCTTATGGGTTACGCCGGAACCCAGTCTTGGTTGCTGATTACGGTTTAAAAAAGATTTAAACTTACTACCATCATAACGGTTGATGCCCATGTCGGTGCCTACCCATATATAACCTAAATCATCCTGCTGGATACATTTAACATAATTATGACTCAATCCATCCTTAACGGTCAGGCGTATAAAATTTTCTTCTTTATACTGTGCCTGCGTCAAAGTGGTGCACAAGCAGTTTAAAGAAAAATAAAGCAATAAGCAAATGGCATAAGAAGAAGAGTGCATAAAAAGGCGCTTACTGAACAGATTAAAGTTAATGCTATAAAACGGAAAAAAATAAGAGCTGTATGTCTCACCAACCCGCTCTGTACATTACAATTTAAATGATGCCGTTGGTAAGCCAGGTGCTGCCGTTAATGAAAAGCCATAGCCTTAATTTTTTTATCAATTTTTCCAACCATTTAATCAACCAGAACCGCCGTTGGTGAAAAGGCACTTTATCGGTTTAGCCATTACGATTACTTTTAATTAATACCAGTTATCATTTTTGTATGAGAAAAAGGATTTTTGCGATAGTTTTTTGTTCAGCTCCTTCAGTGTTCTGATTCTGCAAAAAAAGATAACGCAACAGTAAATATCCTCCTTCTCTTATACATTAACTGTAACCGATGCCCAGCGAGGCAGTCGCTCAGTTGAGGTAACAGTCTATGTAAAGGATGTGCAATAGAATTATAATTAATAAAGTAGGGTTTCTCAAATTCTGCTATTCTTTTATCAACAAAATCATCCATCATGAAATTACAACCAATGCGTCACAGCCAAAAAGCAACTTATCTTCTTGTGTTTATTTTTTTCAGTTTGTTGTTTAGTTGTAAAAAAATAGATCATTGGCCGCCAAAGGCAACTGAGGAAAATGCCGATGTAGTGCATGACTGGTACAAACTGCTATTACGTATGCAGCTTCACCAAAACCCGGCACCCTTTGGTCTTTATAACATCAGCAACCTCGGTTATGTAGGGGTCGGCTTGTATGAATCGGTACATCCCGGCATCAAAAATTCAGTAAGCCTTTCCACCCGGCTTTACCAGATGCCCGCCATGCCATCAGCGGCAAAAGAAAAACCTTATTTGTGGGGTGCCAGTGCCAACGCTGCTTTAGCCAGTATGATACGGTCGTTAATTGTTGGCCTGACTGATGCTAATAAAGTAAGCATCGATTCATTAGAAAATGCCTGGAATGAGCGATTTGCCTCAGGCACACCAGAGGCTGTTATCTCCCGCTCGCAAGCTTTTGGACGTTCCATTGCCATAGCCATCCATGCCTGGTCAAAGACTGACAACTTAAATATATCCAATGCAGGTTACGTGCCTCCTGTTTTCCCGGGTGCCTGGGAGCCGACACCTCCTGCCTTCGCCAATGCAGCGGGCCCGTACATTGGCAATGCAAGGCCCTTCCTGGAGTCAAGTCTAACAGCGGTAGCTCCTCCCTTTCCCTTTCCTTACTCGGAAGACCCGTCTTCTGACTTTTATAAAATGGTAAAAGAAGTATATGATATTTCTAAAGCATTGACTCCTGAGCAAAGAGAAATCGGCAGATTTTGGGCTGATGTAGGAGGTCCAGGAAACGGATTTCCTGTACCAGGTCATTTTGTCTCGGTTGTAAGCCAGGTATTGGAAAAAAAGGGGGTAGACCTTGGGCGGGCAGCCGAGTTGTATGCCAAAACAGCCATAGCCAAAAGGGATGCCCTGATTAACATGTGGAGGTTTAAATTTCATTACAATATTATCCGGCCGGTTACTTATATCAACAGATTCATCGATCCTGCCTGGCAGACATTAGTGCCTACTCCGATCTACCCCGAATATCCTTCAGCGCTAACCTATGTACTGGGGGCTCCCATGCAGGTGTTAACAAGGGAATTGGGTGATAACGTCCCGGTAACCGACAACACGTATACCTTCAATGGTTCCGCTCCCAGGCATTATTCTTCGTTTACTAAAGTGGCCGAAGAAGGTGCGATTTCCCGCGTCTACGCAGGGATACACTATAAGATTGTGGTAGAAATGACTTTGCCGCTTGCCAAACAATTAGGTGATAAAGTGGCAGACATTAAGTTAGTAGTTTCAAATCAAAAAACGTCTTTCAAGTAAATTAGAACATAAAATTCAGGAACGTTAGCCGGTGGCTGATGTGGGGATGCAGTATGCACAGCTACATACCACCTCAAACCGGTTAACGGCTACTGAAACAACAGCTTACTCATCGGGATGATTACACCACAATTTATGAATGGGATCAGGGATATTTACATAAAGGAGATAACAATCACCTGTTACTATCAGCGGGACTTTCAAAGAAGTAAGAGAAAGCTACCGGCAAATGCAGGTAGCGTCAATAAATGTAATAATCCCCTTATTTTTTACCCGGCTCCGTTGAAGCCATCATTCCAGCCAGAGATTGAACCGACCTATGCTCTGTAATTTTTCCCTGGTCATTGAACGTAAAAATGTCCACATCCTTTGCTTTAAATTTTTTTCCCGCTACTTTCATTCCCATGAAATCGCGTTTAAAAGTTCCGCTCCACTCGCCGTAGACAAATACTTTATTTCCATCTGCTACAGCCTCCAGGTTCTCTCCTTTATAACCCTCCATATTATTCATCCACATTTTCATGCCGGCTTTAATTGAATCCACTCCTTTAACTGGAGGACCGCTTCCGTCATAATAATCTATGGCATCAGCATCAATACTTTTAAGTGCCTCATCGGGATTGTTATTTATAACTGCCCTTATGCTTTCCATAGCTATTTGTTTATTCCTTTCTTCTTTGCTTTCTTCTGAATTGTTTGCCGATGCCGTGGAATCGGTATCGGTACCAGCTGTTTCATTTTTAGTGGATGTATCGCAGGCTGTGAGCAATAGCAATGAACAGCAAAAAGTGGTAAATACTTTTCTCATATTTTAGTTTTGAATGAATTAATGAAGGATAAAGTAGCAAATAAATTTTAAAAATGCAAGCGGAAAAAAATAATTATACCTTAATTCAGTAGTTTCTTAAGAGTAAAAGCAAAATAACGGCTTACAGAAGCCTAAAGGAAATGGAAGTGCAACAGCATGATTTTACTTTCTTCGTTCGGGTGCATCATTCTTTTCTTGTCAACCTCAATGAAGTAACCAGGTATGTTCGTGGCTGAGGCGGCTATCTGGTGGCGTATCGGGATTCAACAGATGCTTACTTAAAATAGATAAGGACCATTTCTCCTCCCGTTTCGTCTTTTTAAATGACCTGGATATTTAGGTTAGATTATTAACCTGTTTACACTCACTTAACAAGAGCGACCAATCCGTTGGCTTTCAACAAAAAGAAAAGGTTTCATACTAAAGCTGTTACGGTTTGGGTCTGCGTCTACTTGCTTGTTTGACCTGCATGGAAAGCGGAGGAAAAACGTGTAAGGGTGATTCAATCATTTTTGTAAGTCGCTTTTCGATAAATCGCCATGTCAATTTCCCATTTTGTAAATGAACGGGTTCTTTTAGGTTGACATCCTTAAAATAAGACAATGCCTTCATAGCCATAACCGGATTGCGAGCTTCATATTTTTGTTCAAAACCCGCCAACATTTGATTTAAGCTTACATGGGATGAGCAGTAGGCTATATCTACAAAATCCTTGAGCCGGGTACCGTTACCAATGATAGCATTTAACTTCATTGCAGTAATATCTTCCAGGCCGGCCATTCGTATGCTTTCCAGCATAATCGAGGGCTTAACCAATGGGTAACTATGTGTTATCAAGTCTACCTTTACTCCTTGAATTTCCCCTTTAATGGTGTTCTTCGAAATGAAGTCGAGTTTAAAACGTTTTGAATTTTCCAGGTATTCTAAAAGTTCATTTTCATTGAATGACTGCTCCGAAAAAAGATCTATATCTATGCTTTTGCGGTGCCCAATTTGTAGCGCCAGAGCCGTGCCACCCACCAGAATAAAGTTCTTTAACCTCTCATCCTGCATAAGGATGTTCAGGAGTTCCAGTATGCGGGCATCGACTGTTTCTTTTCGAAGCATTTCATTTCATTGATGGGAATATTAAAAACCAGGCTAACAAAATGCATATCTTTTTCATTGAGATAAGGAAGAGTCTTGATGGCTTCTTTAACTCCTTCTATCCCGTAAATATTTAGAATGGCGTGCCAATCGTTGAGCCACCCCCTTTCCACTACTCTTTGCACCACTATAGGACGCAGGGCCTGGAAATCAAAAGTCGATAGGTCATACTCCCAAAGTAGGGCAGGATTGATATTTCTAATATTATGTTGTTCAAATCCATCAAAAAACATCGTAAGCCTTTAACTTTAAAGATGATTGTAATTTACGATAAAACGTTCACTTTAAAGGCATTCTTTGAGTCCTTCAATGAACTCTCCGGTTGAAACATGGCTAAAAAGGATAATGCAGAAAACCCAGGGGTGCTTTTTTACATAATATTCAAAACATGGAGCAACTAGTGTACCGACAATTTAATTTCCGGTTTAAATTCCATGATCATTCGGGATAAAGGCTGATGGAAAAAATTATTTAACATCGAAACAAAAGGATTGAAGACATAGAAAGAGCGCGTAACAAGCCTTAGGCTGTTTTTTATTTACCTCTTTGATATAGGGGTAAATAAAAAAAAGAAAGCCGTTGGTGGCAACACCAACGGCACAACTTTCCATTTCAGTAAAACAACCTTCTTCTTCTACATCATGCACTTACATTTCAGGCTTCCCTGCTTAGGAGAGGCAGGATATAAACCAGACAAGTGAAAGGGTAGGCGACAGACGTTCAGTATACTCGACAGCCCTAAAACGAACTTTCCTTTTTCAGTGGTACTTCCTGTATGGTAAAGGTGTTTTGACTCTCGCCTTTAATAAGCTTGTTAATATGGGAATACAGCACGTACACCTGCTTGCCGTCGCTTGTAGCAGTAGTAGGAAATACGGCGCCGGTTCTAAGCGACGTGCTCAGGCTGCCGTTCATCCATGTATCGTTGCTGATGAACGAAAGCACCTTGTCGTCGGGGGTGCCGCCTGTGTTGCTCACCACTACCAGTTGCTTGCCATCTTTGCTTAGCAGCAGCCCGTCCGGACTTATGGTGGCATCCAGTTGTACTATGGAATAGCCCGCCTGGTTGCTCACCGGAATCTTCACTATTTGGTTAGAAAATGCGACCAGTAAAAAGCCCCGTGCGTCGTATTGAATGCCATTAAAGCCAAACTCCCCCGGGTCAAGGGCAAAGGCATCATTTTGAAAAAAAATGGAGGCGTTGCCATTCCGGTCTACCTTGTAAATAACCGGCGAAAAGCTGTTGGTAACATATGCATTACCCTGGGGGTCTACAGCCACATCGTTGACAAAAATCGGCTTGCCGGGCAGCAACCCTGTCAGGTCAGTATAAAAAATCCGGGCGCCTGTATTGAGGTTGTATGCTCCTATCCCGTTCGGTCCGTCGAATGGTCCGTTACACACCAGAAGGCGATGACGGGCCTTGTCTACTTTCAGGCCGCTGGTGCTGGTCAAAATTTCATCCGTGATAAACGGATTGTAGTTTCCGTCCAACTGTACGATCCCAACACCGCCACGGGTGACGGAGCTAACGTAAAACCGGTTGTGGTGTGGGTCATACGCTAAACCTTCAGGAAAGAGATCTGGTTCAGTAAAATTGATGTGTACCGGCGCTTTGTGACCTTTCAGGTCAAAATCAACAGGTAAGTCTTTTTTACAGCCGGTCAGCAGCAAGGCTAACGCGGGAAAGAACAACAGTTTAGGTTTCTTAATCATGGGTTTTTTTAAGTAATTCGAAGTTTAATACCCTGTACATGGCGGAAGGAGGGGATCGAAAGGCTCATAATCGTTAGCTCAGACACGTAAGGATGAAGATACTTTTCTATGAACCCTTAAAAGTGTCGCTACAGTTAGGGCTCTTTTATCTAATAGGTAATCGTACCATCGAATGTGGCGTTTCCCGTACCAGGGGCCTCGTTTACATTTAGCAGGGACGATGTTGGCATGTAACGTATACTCTTTACATTGTTTCAAAGAAGAAGCCTCCCGGATTAGTATCTATTTTAGTTTTCGCTTGTAATAAGTTAATCCAAATGGATTCATCCCTACCGTTATTGTTGTTCCAGGAGTAATGCTTCCATTTTTGCCCAATGAGTAGGTGGTGACAATATTAGAAGAAGGTCCTGGATGCGTAATAAACATTTTATTACCATCATTATTTACAAGAATATTATGAGGCGTATTTACAAGAGAATTTACGGGAGTTCCGACTAAACTACTATTGAATGTCTCTACGGTATAAATTTGAGTTCCAGTTATATTTGCTATATAAATGAAATTCCGGGAAGGGTTAGCGAAAATGCCGTGTGCTCCCACTAAACCAATACTTGAAATTTCCGTTAGATTAGTACCATTTAAAGTGAATAAAGTACCCGATTGGCAAGCAACAAATAATTTATTTGAATTGGATATATGATATAAATGGGGAGTTTTAGCCACCGCTTTTGAAGCAAGCTTGTTATAATCAGGGGCAGAGTACATATAAATACTGTCCGGTATTTTTGGATCACCTGTTAATATAGAAATATATGCTCTTGTGCCACTTGCGTTTAAAACTATATCATGTGGTTTCATCCCTACACTAATTGTTTTGACTACCGTATTATTTGAAAGATCTATTACGGAAATGGTGTTATCAATATCGTTAACTACCCATAATTGCTTTCCAATACCATCTGCCCACAAGTGAAAAGCTCCACTTCCAACAGGTATTGAGGTTTCAAGAAGTTGTGTTTCGGGATTAACGATATGAACTTTATTTTGTGCCCTGTCTCCAATGTATAATTTATCTTTGGAAGGAACATATACAACATACGCAGGCACTGATCCGGGTATAGAAAGAGTATTTAAAACCTGGTTAGAATTTGCATCAATAAAACTAATACTACCACTTGACAGATTAGCTACAACAACAAGTTCTTCATATTTCTTTTGGTCGTAATCCTTGTCACAGGCAATAAATAACATTGATGCTAACATAAGTAAGGCTGTGTGTAGAAAAATGTTCTGTTTCATTTTTATAATTTTAAGATTAAATAGTAACCCGTTGGCGGAGTTAATTAGCCAAAATATGTTTACTCAGCTCACCGGTTGGTTGTAAATGAATTTGTTTAAAAACTGTAAAATTGTCAACCCCCGTCACCTTAGCCGATATCCTAAACTTTTAAAATAAGAGGCTTGACATCTGTAGTGCCAATGAAATTCGTGGCAGGATTGGTGTCTGTGTTGCCTGAAACTGTCCAGTTATTGTTTTCGATCTTTATTTACTTTAGGATGAGTATTTTTCTTCAGTATAACCAGATTGGTTAATTTTTATCTTTCTAGCTCAATAGCCCCAATACTTTTAATAATTCTGTAGTACTATCTACTTTAAGCTTTTCCATCATATTTCTAACATGAGCGCAAAGAAGTTTTTTACTTAATCCTGTTTTTTCACCCATCAGTTTTAAAGAAATAAGTTGAAGTAAATAAGCTGCTATTTCTATTTCCCGCTCTACAAGTGTTTCCTGTTTAAATTCCATAATAATTCGGCCAAAGGCTAAGAGGAAATTTCTAAGATTACTGTTTTTGTTACTCTTAAATAATACACTACAAAGATTCAAAGCTTAAAAGGGATCCGCAATACACCTTTTAGTGTATTTTACGTATACACCTTTTGGTGTAGAGGAGTAAGTCGAAGGATCGAAAAATGAAACAATGTTAAATTACAGCAGCTTATGATCTGCTGCGTACTTTACAAGAGATGCCGTGTTTTTCAATTTCAGTTTGGCGAGCATATTTTTTCTATGCGTATCGACAGTAACTATGCTTAGAAAAAGTTTGTCTGCAATTTCATGGTTGGTCAAACCATCGGCAATGTAGCGGATGATCTCAACTTCTCTTACCGTAAGACGTTTTTCTATATCAGTTGTATTAACGTTACGATCAGTAAGATGGGTAAATAAATTATTTGAAATTTCAGGACTGATATATTTTTCGTTCTGCATTACTTTACCTATGGCCTTCAACAGCTCTGTTTTGCCAGTATCTTTATTAATAAAAGCATCTGCACCTGCCTTCATCATTTTACTAACAATAGCTGCGTCGCACAGCATGCTGACGACAATAACTTTTACAAAAGGCTTTTTTTGCTTAATGAGTTTTGTGGCTTCCCATCCATTTAATACGGGCATATTAATATCCATGATCACACAATCAATATCCTTTATCAGAACTTTATCCACTGCTTCACGACCGTTACGGGCAGTGTGAATTTCTCCAATCGTTTTTTCGGTTTCCAGTATCATGGAAATACCATCCGTAATAAGCTGGTGGTCATCGGCTATTAATAAGTTGATGGGTTGATATGACGTCATACTTAGTTGAGATTATACGGTATTTCAATCAATACACTGGTGCCCTTTCCCGGTTGCGAATCAATAGTGATGATGCCGTCCAGCATCCTGGTGCGTGTATCTAAATTATGCAATCCATAGCCATCTTTACGGCTGCCTACATCAAAACCCTTTCCGTCATCTTCTATCATTAAAATTATTTTTTCATCGCGTCGTCCTATTTGCAGCGATACCTGTTTGGCGCCGGCATGCTTTATTACATTATTAATCAGCTCCTGCGTGATGCGGTATAAAGCCAGCTCATAATCTTTTTGCAATCGCTGCTTCATGCCAAAGATCACCAGGCTGAAATGCAGCTGTTCCGTTTCATTGATTTTGCTTACCAACCCTTCTACAGCCGTGCTATAGCCAAACTCTTCGAGTATGCCAGGACTTAGGTTTAGCAATAACTGGCGCACATCCTGCATTGCTTCGGTTATTAGGTTTTCAGAACTTTGAGCCAGCGACACTATTTCTTCATTATTTGTAGCGGATGCTTTTTCACTTAAAGAAGATAAAAATAATTTTAAGGCGGAAAGTTTAACGCCTACCTCATCATGCAGGTCTTTTGAAATGCGTTTGCGTTCTTCTTCCTGGGTGGCTACCATTGTTTTAATCTGCTCCGCCTGTTTTCTTTTTATGCCACGAATATGATTTCGATAGAAGGTATATCCCATACCGCCAATCAACAAGGCATATAAGGTATAAGCCCACCAGGTACGCCACCAGGGCGGCAGTACTTTGAAAGAATATGCTGTTTCGCTCCAGACGCCGAAAGGGCTTACTGCTTTTAGTTTAAATGTATAAGCCCCTTCCCTCATATTACCAAAAACGGCCGTGGAAATATTGCTGAGTGGGCTCCAGTCTTTAGTATAACCTTCCAATTTATATTGGTATTTAACCTGTTTTGGCAGCGCAGGTTCTATGGCTACAAAGTCTATGCTTATAGAGTTGTCTTTATAGGGAAGGACCAGGTTGATGGGTACCGGATAAAACCTTGATACGCTATCCAGTTGTATGTCACCATACTTTTTTACCATGCTGTCTAAAACTGCAGATGATAATACTCTTCCAAACGATGTAATCATTTCATTAAGCAGGGTAAGGCTGTCAATTAATTTATTAATTTGACGCATACGAAGGATATTATTCCAGCAAATGTTCTCATTATTTACTTTTACAGCTTGTATCTTTAAGTTCAGGGCTTCAGGGTTCTTCTTATTTACTGCCGCATAATCAAAACGTATGAGTTTATTGAGTCCGCTCCCGATCCATATTATTCCTTTATTGTCCACCAACAAGGCACCAGCAGCCGCTTCTTTTATTGGGTAGCCGGTATTTTTATTAAAATTTTCAAACTCATTATCTTGTCTGCCGGTAATTGATGGCTTTTCTTTAAGCCCCGACAAACCCTGGTTTGTTCCAAACCATATCATATCCCTTTGTTGATCTTCCACCATAGCCCATATATAATTATCTGGCAGCCCATGTTCCGTAGTATAATTAGTAAAATTTTTTCCGTCAAATTTGCTGACACCCGCATTTGTGCCAATCCAGATGTTTTCAACCTTATCCTTTATAAGGATATATATCTTATTGCTTACCAGCCCCTGAGCAGTAGTATACCCGGTAAAACGACTGCCGTCAAATTTGCTTACCCCATCATCATGTGTTCCAAACCAGAGGTTTCCTGCTTTATCCTGTATGATCTGTTGTATATTGTTACCTGCCAGTCCCTGGGCGGTGGTATAATTGGTAAAGCTTTTTCCGTCAAATTTGCTCGCACCTCCATGTGTTCCAATCCAGATATTACCGGCATTATCCTGCCAGATACTACTTACAGAATTATTTGCCAGCCCCTGGGCGGTGGTATAATTCGTAAAACAAGTGCCGTCAAATTTACTCACACCTCCTTTATCCGTACCAAACCAGATATTTCCTGCTTTATCCTGCATCATATCCCATACTCTACTATCTGCCAGCCCCTGGGCTGTGGTATAGTTCGTAAAGCTTTTTCCGTCAAATTTGCTAACGCCCCCATTAAAGGTGCCAAACCAAAAGTTACCGGCTTTATCCTGCAGGATCCTGAACACCAGATTGCCGGCCAGCCCATGTGCAGTAGTATAACTTGTTAAGCTATTGCCCTCGTATTTGCTCAGGCCGCCGTGGGATGTGAACCACAGGTTGCCGGCTTTATCCTGCAGGATACTGGAAATATTATTCTCAGCCAACCCCTGTGCATTGGTGTAATTCCTGAATCTGATGCCATCATATTTGCTGATGCCTTTTGCATAAGTACCAAACCACATGTTGCGGGCTTTATCCTCCCCCATGCAGGATACATCATTATCAGCTAACCCCTGTGCTGTTGTATAATTCGTGAACCTGTTCCCGTTGTATTTGCTCACTCCCGCGCTTGTGCCAAACCACAGATTGCCGGCCTTATCCTGCGAGATACTATTTACAGAATTACCTGCCAGTCCCTGCGCTGTTGTATAATTAATAAAGGTTTTTTCATTGTGTTTGCTTACACCTCCTGCAGTAGTGCCAAACCAGATATTTCCACTTCTATCCTGCATCATACAGCGTATATAATTATCTGCCAGACCATGAGCAGTTGTATAGTTTGTAAAACTTTTGCCGTCAAATTTGCTTGCGCCTCCCTCCTGGCTACCGAACCAAAGATTACCCCTGCTATCCTGCATAATGCAGGATACAAAATTACCCGCCAGCCCCTGTGCTGTAGTATAATTTGTGAAACGGTATCCGTCATATTTGCTCACGCCTGAACTCGTTCCAAACCAGAGGTTGCCCTCTTGATCTTCTGTAATGGAAAATACCACATTACCTACCAGCCCATGGGCTAAGGTATAGTTTGTAAAACTTTTTCCGTCATATTTACTCACTCCTCCCCCGATCGTACCAAACCAGAGGTTGCCTGCTTTATCGGTTGCGCTGCAGCGCACTGAATTTAGAGGAAGCCCTTGCTCCGTGCTGTAGTTGGTAAAGAAAGGGGCGCCTCCATGCGATGAATCTATTCTGATGACAGGCTTTCCTGCTTTTATTACTTTGGGCTGATTGTGTACAGTGATGGGGATGACTTTTGGCGCAGCAAAACTATCTTTCCTGATATCATTAATGACCTGTGGCTTCTTAACAATATTCGTTTGAGGATGTGATGAGGTTTGATGGTTGCATGAAATGAAAGCGAAAAGGTATACCGATATAATGCTGTACCATAAAAGGTGTGAGGAATGTAATCGCTTTTGTTTAGGTGATTGCTTTTTCAAAGCTCTGTCTCTTAATTGCTATTAAAAGTACAATTTGTTTATTGCAGGTTTGCATTGGTTTGGTTCAAATTGTTGCACGGCAAGCCACTTTTGCTTTTTATGTATCAACCCTGTTTATTTTGAACTTTGAGTGTTTGTTTTGTAACTTCTTTGATTTTTGATATTAAAGTTTCAACAATGCCGATTCAGATTTATGTTTTAATTGAAAGCATCCTGTTTTAATAGTAAATAAAAAGAGCAAATTGAAAACATTTTCAATTTGCTCTTTTGAATCAACTCTGTGTTGAAGATACCAAATTCTGAGAAACAGCCTATTAGGTCAGGGTAAAAAGGGCTCAGACATGCAGCTCAACTATTGTAACGCAGAAAATATCCTAGTGAGCCAGTCAATACAGCTTTTGATAATGATTTTGTTTGGATATACCATCAGTAAAAAAAGTTGCTATCGTACTGTAAAATGATGACAATCACTCGTTAAAACAACCGCAAGACTAACCGCATCTATAACATGGAAATGAATATCGAATCCTGACCCGGACGGAAGGGCAGTAATATCACGCCATAAATCCTCTTCACCCTCACCGCGGGCATTAGTCAGGATTGCCTGAGGTGTTAGTCCCTTTCCCAGCGTAAGCCATGAAGTACCGGTGCAGTTACCATCATTGATATCATCGACGGCCCTTTGCAGTAAGTATTGATGATTTGGTGCAAGATTACGGACCTTGACGCCGAAATCAACGATTTTTGCGGGATCAGGATCCTGCCTGAACTTAATATATCCGAAACTTTTGCCGCCCCTCAGTGTAACATCCAGGTTGAAATCCTGATCCGGCGGGGCCTCCTTATCGCAACTGGCAAACATAAATAGTATAATTATACCAGATAGCAACATTAGCAAATGGAAGTTAAATTTTTTCATGTTTTTTGATTTTTAAAGTGAATGATTAGGAAAATTGAATATCACCCCCTGGACTGTGGTATAATTGGTGAAGCAAGTACCGTCAAATTTACTCACGCCGCTATTTGTGCCGAACCAGATGTTTCCATTTTTATCCTGCATAATGCCAGGTACTGTATTGCCCGCCATCCCCTGGGCTGGGGTATAAGTCGTAAAGCTTTTACCGTCAAATTTACTTACACCTCCTTTATCCGTACCAAACCAGATGTTTCCTGCTTTATCCTGCATCATATTCCATACTCTACTATCTGCCAGTCCCTGGGCTGTTGTATAGTTCGTAAAGCTTTTGCCGTCAAATTTACTCACGCCTCCCTCATACGTACCGAACCAGAGGTTACCGGCTTTATCTTGTATAGTGCATAATACAAAATTGCCCGTGAGCCCCTGGGATGTAGTATAATTCGTTAGATTATTGCCTCCATACCTGCTTACTCCGCCCCCCAATGAAGTGAGCCAAAGGTTACCGCCTTTATCCTTAAGGATGCTTGATATATTATTATCTGCCAGCCCCTGTGCATTGGTATAGTTGGTGAATCTGCTGCCATCATATTTGCTCACCCCTCCTGAGTGAGTGCCGAACCATAGGTTTCCATTTCTATCCTGCTTAATGCAAGATATATAATCACCCGCCAGCCCCTGGGCCGTAGTATAATTCGTGAAGTTATTGCCCTGGTATTTGCTCACTCCTGCGCTTGTGCCAAACCACAGGTTGCCGGCTTTATCCTGCGAGATACTGTTTACAGAATTACCTGCCAGTCCCTGTGCGGTTGTATAATTAATAAAGGTTTTTCCATCGTGTTTGCTCACACCTCCTACTGCAGTTCCAAACCAAATATTTCCACTTCTATCCTGCATCATACAGCGTATATAATTATCTGCCAGACCATGAGCAGTTGTATAGTTTGTAAAGCTTTTGCCGTCAAATTTGCTTGCGCCTCCATCCTGAGTGCTGAACCAAATATTACCCCTGCTATCCTGCATGATGCATGATACAAAATTACCCGCCAGCCCCTGCTCTGTAGTATAATTTGTGAAACGGTACCCGTCATATTTGCTCGCCCCCGAAGAAGTGCCAAACCAGAGGTTGCCATTTTTATCTTCCGTTATGTAACGTACCACATTACCCACCAAACCCTGTGCTATGGTATAATTTATAAAACTTTTTCCGTCATATTTACTCACCCCTCCACCGGTCGTGCCAAACCAGAGGTTGCCGGCATTATCGGTTGCGCTGCAATACACTGAATTTAGAGGAAGCCCTTGTTCAGTGCCGTAGTTGGTAAAGAAAGGGGTGCCTCCGTTCGATGAATCTATTCTAATGACAGGCTTTCCTGCTTTTATTACTTTGGGCTGATTGCGTATAGTGATGGGGATTACTTTTGTCGCAGCAAAACTATCTTTCCTGATATCGTCAATAACCTGTGGCTTCTTAACAATATTCGTTTGAGGATCTGATGAGGGTTGACGGTTGCATGAAATGAAAGCGAAAAAGCATACCAATGAAATCCAATCCCAAACGAGGTTTGAAGCGTGTGAGCATCTTTGTTTTGGTAATACTTTTTTCAAAGAGATATGTAATTATTACTATTAAGGTTACCATTTATTTGTCGCAGACTTGTACTGGGAATATTATCCTAAACTACGCATTAACACTATGTCATGGATAACCTAAATATTTACGGTGATATGCGTCTGGATTACCACTTGCATTAAAGGCAAAATGTAAATTCAGGATAATCTTTAGGCAATGAAACTAAAGATATCTTTGGTAATAATGGCGTACTTGCATCATGTCTCTCCATTAGAGACAGCTAACGATAATTGATTTTAGACTATATGAGATTCAAACAACTATTTCTCTCCGCATTAATATTTAGTGCAACTGTTCCTGTATCTGGCCAGATAGAATGGAACGTTGTTGCCCCGGGGGTATGGAAAGCAGTGATTGGAAAACCTGACGTTTATAATTTGTTAAGTGCTTCAGGTGCCAAACCATATATCGCCGGGATAACAAAGTTAGGTGCAGCTTCATTCCCTCTTTCACAGGCAGATATTGCCGGAACGGCTAATGATGGTAAAACTCATTTGCGTTTTCCGCTCGATAAAGAAGAACAGGTATATGGGTTTGGGTTGAACTTTCAGACAGTTCATCAGCGTGGTAAGATTTTACAATTACACGTAGACCATTACGGAGGCCGGGATAATGGACGCACACATGCGCCAACGCCTTTTTATGTTTCTTCAAAAGGGTACGGTGTATTTGTGAATGCCGCCCGTTATATAAATGTTTATACCGGTACCGGTGTTCGTAAAGACAGTAAAAATCCACCGGTAGCAAAAGACCGGAATAGGGATAAATCATGGTCTGCACGCCCTTATTCAGATGCAGTGGAAATGTCAATTTCTGCAGGAGGGGTAGAAGTGTTTGTATTTGCAGGACCCACGCCTTTAGATGCGGTAAAACGGTTTAATTTATTTAATGGAGGTGGTCCGATACCGCCTCGCTGGGGCCTTGGATTTACACAAAGAGTAAGGTCGTTATTAACCGGTGAAGAAGTGGTTAGAGAAGCGCAGGAATTTGAAGAAAAAGGATTCCCTCTTGACTTTATAGGCCTTGAACCAGGATGGCAAAGCAAGGCCTATCCCGGCACTTTTGAATGGGATAAGAAGCGTTATCCTGAACCACAAAAGTTTGTTCAGGAATTGTTAGGTAAGGGTATCCGCCTTAACCTATGGATCAACCCTTACGTTTCAAAAACCGCTCCTTTTTATGAAGCTATAAAACCTTATACGGGATCGCATACGGTGTGGGTAGGTGAAGCGCCCGACTTTACAATGCCGCAGGCAAGAAAAGCTTTTTTCGACCATCTTACCAAAGACCAGATAAATATCGGTATCAGTGGCTATAAGATTGATGAAGTAGATGGGTATGATCACTACTTGTGGCCGGATGTGGCGACTTTTCCTTCAGGTATTGATGCAGAGCAGATGAGGCAAACATATGGCATGCTTATGATGCGCTATAGTGCCGACATCTATCACCAGCAAAACAAGAGAACCTATGGTTTAGTGCGTGCCAACAACGCGGGCGGTGTATCTTTTCCATATGTTATCTATAACGACTACTATAACCATGAAGATTTTATTACAGCGTTAATCAACAGCGGTACTGCCGGGGTTTTATGGACCCCTGAAGTACGTGCTTCTAAGACGGGTGAAGAATGGTTGAGGCGGTTTCAGACTGTTATTTTTTCACCTATGGCTATGATCAATGCGTGGTCTAGCGGCACCAAGCCCTGGTCGTACCCCGAAGTTGCAGATCAGGTAAAGGAACTTGCCTTGCTCCGTATGCAAATGATGCCTTACTGGTATAGTGAGTTTGCAAAATATCACTTCGAAGGAACGCCGCCCTTCCGGGGTATGCATCTTGAACCAGACTTTAAGACAGAGGTAAAAAGAGAAGCAGGAAGCGCTAACCTCGAAGAAAATCCTTATGCTGAGGCAACATTAAAGGAAATAAAAGACCAGTATATGGCTGGGGAATCTCTTTTGATTGCGCCACTGTTTACCGGTCAAAAATCGCGTAAAGTTGTTTTGCCGAAAGGTAAATGGTACGATTTCTATACAGGCGGGTATGCAGGCGATGGAGAGGTGTTAACTGTAGAGCCCGGTTTAAATAAGATTCCGGTCTATGTAAAAGATGGTGGTATTATTCCAATGATGAAGCCTGTCAATCATGCGCCAAAAGCGGGTGTAAGGGTTGATTTAGACATTCGCCATTATGGTACTAAGCCATCGAAGTATATGTTGTACGATGACGATGGGGAAACTTTTAACTACGAAAAAGGAGATTTTAGCTGGCGCGAGATAAAGGTTGAAAGAAACTATAGTGGCCAGTTAAAAGGAACAATTTCTGAAGCAGCAAAAGGAAAGCCAAATAGTATTGGTAATGTTACATGGAAATTTATGACGCAATCTGTTAGCGCCAAATAACAAGAGGTGCGTGAACTATAATTAGGAAGAGAGATGATGGTTCCAACAATTATTTTTCATCATAAAATCTTTTTTTAAGTTTACTAATAGCGTAATAATGGGGAGATATTTTGGCTGAGTTGTCTATTAAAAATGCGATCTTTGGATATCAATAATATGTTCGGCTCATGTTTCCATCTATCTCAGATTCAAAGCTTACGATAGGACAAGTCCTGGCTCATTTACGTAGGACTTACCAACCCGACCACAAAGCACTGGCCAGGGCTTTACAGACTTCTTATACGACTTATCTGAAGACAGAACGCGGCAATCGGGAGTTGAGTTTCCTGATGGCATTAAGGATATGTCAGTTTTATAAACTGGATTTGCATGAGTTTATTTCCTTGCTGAGTGATGAGGAACTCGGGCGCAATGATCATTCGGTCATCAAGGCACAACAACAAAGGGAAAGGAAGAAAGCAGAAGCTACCAAAGCAAAGGTCATTGACATCAAAACAGAACAAGCTGTTCCCCAGGCAAGGCTTTAATTCAGGCACTTTGCGCGTCTTGCGACCAGCGGTGTCGTAAGAATCAGCTTATTTGGTTGCAATGAATACCATAACTTGTTTTGCAGGAAATAAATGTCTTTTGCATACCGCCGTTTTCATTTCTCCTACTTCTTTGAGAGCTCTTTTTCAATGAAAGCAGCGATCTCATGGTGTTCATGGACATTAGCAGTGCTGCGAAATTGTTTTGAAAGGTTTTCCAGCACTTTTTTGGCTTCCGGCGTTTTCATTTCAGACAGGCGTTGAACAGTTGATTTTAACACAAAAGGCAATTTTGCCCTTGAAGCAATATCAGCTGCTCTGTTCATATCTTTTTCCACCAGGGGCTCGAAGGCATACCATATCATGAAAGGTATGTTCTGATCGTCTTTATCTTCACCGTGCTGGTACAGGGCGTCTGCCATATCCCATCGCTTTTCTACCGGTGTACGTTGCAGCCCGGATGCCAGGTATAACCGTACCATCGCCGAAGTATCCCTTTTAGCCATCTTCTCGAATTCTTCAAGTACTTTTTCGGAAGGAATTTTCCCTTCTGTAAGTAATTGCGTCGCCCAACTCCTGAGATATTCGCTTTCGTTATTCAGTAATTCGATCAGTTCGTTTTCCGATAATCCCCTGGTCACATGCAATGACCACAATGCCCGCAGTTTACGCGTAACGTCAGGATTTTCCCTTAGTATTTTTTTAAGCGCATCATGAACTGTTTTATTCGGACCACGTTGTTGCAAAATAAGTCGTGCCTGGCGTACATACCAGTCGTTCCTGTTCAGCTGGTGGGCAACCAGCTCCAGGTCCGATGCCTTTGACAGATCCGTCTGTACCCATTTATCTTTTACATTACTGATCCTGAAAATGCGACCCATCGTCTTATCATGAACATCCGGGTTCGGGCTGTGGCATTGGTTCTTGTCATACCAGTCGATGGCGTACACCGAGCCTGTAGGGCCGTAACGGAAGTTGAGCCATTGCGACCAAGAATCGTTCGTCAGCAGAAAGTCCTCTCCATGCGTGCCCGTATACCCGGATCCCTTGCGGACGAGATGATCGATGTTTACCCGGCTGCCATGAATGTTATTCATAAAGATATCGTTACGGAATTCCTGAGGCCAGCTATCGCCGCCGAGGTAGATCATGGCGCCCGCATGGGCGTGCCCTCCTCCTTTACTGGCCGATCTGAAATTACCGGCATGCGGACCGCGGTCTCCGATCCAATGCACATGATCCGCCATGGTTTTTATGTCGTTATAGGTATATGGGTAGATATGCGGTTTTGCCTGGCGTACATACCTGGCTCCCGGAATCACCTGGTACAAATGCGGCACAACGCAGGCGGTAATAAATGGATGTCCGTAATCGTTGAAATCAATACCCCAGGGATTGCTGGTACCTTCCGCGAAAAGCTCGAATTTTTTTGTAAGGGGGTGTAGGCGCCATACACCGCCGTCGAGTTTTACACGCTCGTTTTCAGGCGTTCCCGGCCTGCCTACTTTCGAATTGGTGAAAACGCCGTGTGTCCCATACAGCCAGCCATCGGGGCCCCAGTGGAAGCTGTTCAGCATTTCATGCGTGTCTTCATATCCCCAGCCATCGAGCACCACCTGGGCCGGGCCTGCTGGCTTATCGGTCTTTTCGTCGATAGGAATAAACAGGAGATAAGGCGCTGCGCCAATCCACACGCCGCCCATTCCCACTTCGATGCCGCTCACCAGGTTAAGCGTGTCGATGAATACTTTTTTGCTGTCGAGGCTGCCGTCGCCATCTGTATCTTCAAATATCAATATTTTGTCTTTCCCCTGCCCTTCAGGTGCACGTACCGGGTAGACATGCGATTCAACAACCCAAAGTCTTCCCCGCCAGTCGAGGGTAAAAGCGATGGGTTTGATGATCTCCGGCTCCGAAGCGACAAGAGTAACGGAAAAACCTTCTGGCAGCGTCATTGCCTCCGCTGCTTTTTTCCCTGAGAGGCCGGCATGTGGAGTTGGGTCGAGAGGCGGGAGAACAACAATATCTTCCGGCTTCAGCTCATTAGGGAATTCAGGACGTTTGCTATAGAATGCAAAGCCGTCAAAATTCAGGTGCGCCCATTTGTCGTTCCCGATGTAAGGTATCTGTGAAATACCGGTTTCGTTATCTATCAGCCGTATATAGATTTTCTTTTTCAGGTGTTTACGGAGATCAGCTACCACCGGACGAAGCGTTGCCCGGCCGGTGCCGGTAATTTCAAAAATAACTCTGTCGCCATCTGCACGAACCAGCTCAACCCTCGTATCCTTCAAGGCGCCGCCGGATACCTTAAAGGCAGCATAGGGATGCGTGACGGTGAAAGATGCCGACGTCAGCGTACCGGTCTTTTGATGTTCGGTATTCCCGCCGCTGCTGACAAAAAAGCGGCCTTCTTTGTCGATGCGTGCATCTTTTTCATGCCTGGGAGAAGGGTCTTCTGATATCAGCGGATTGCTAAATGCATCCCCTTCGGCTGTCCAATCCTCTAAGGTTCCTGATTCAAAATCCAGGTTCAATGGTTTCCCGTTCTTCTTCGGGGTGATCCCTTTTGTTGTTACAGTTTGCACCTCTTGTTTGCTGGTAATCTCGAACTTTCCCACCATACCTGCGGCCCTGTGCCCCGGGATGGTACAAAAATAAGTGTCGTCTTCTTTGGCTATGAAGGTGATGGAAGCGGTGGATCCTTTTTCAACAAGCACTTTGCTTTTAATTCCTGACTTCTCCAGCGCAATATCATGTGTCATTAACTCGCCATTGACAATGGTGATGTGTACGCGGTCGCCTATTACAGCCCTGAGTACGGGATTACGGGTTCCGTCTTTTGCAATATAGCCAAGCATAGTGGCTTCCAATGTAAAAGAACGGTCGGTCTTGTTCGGCTTTGCATCGGGTTGTTCCTGGTAAGGACTGGCGGAAAGGCTGGCGCTTACCAGCAGGACAAAGACCAATATATAAGCGCGGGAAAGAGAGATTTTTTTCATGAGAAAAAGATGGTTACGTGGTGATTGTCAGAAAGCTGGTTCGATTAATTTGGAATAATGATCTTATCAAAGCAACGGTCGCAAAATATGATTTTTAAAACAGACTTCTGCTTACCTTCTCCATGACTTTGCAAATCGAAGAGGCCCGGTCTTGGATAGCCCGTTCCGTCTCTGCATAATCGACTGTTTGTCTGCCGCTGAGTTTTGAGTATGCACTGCATATTCATTTCAATATACGAAAGACCGGCTATATCTGAATACCGGACATTATGGGAATGTGAGTGGTCTGGTGCAGAAATGAATAAGGTCGTACCGCGCAAGATATCTTCAACTCCCTGAAAAGCCTGTGCTGCTATCTTAGTGTTTCTCTTCAGTTCAGGGGTGGCTGGGAAAAAGGCACCTATAAATGCAGGCCTTATTCATGCTGCGCTTAAAGTTGTGCTCTTTTCTTCTTTTGTGCGGCTACGGAGGTGTAGATGGATACTGCTCTCCTGAGTTAATATTGGTGAAAGAAGCGATAAGCCTCATCATGGAACGTGATGGTGTGTAACCAGGTTGCTTCTGGCTATACTGATCTTTGAATCGGTCGCCCGGTGGCATGGTATGGGTCTATATTGGTCCCGTCACCTCTGGCTGTGGGTGTGAGATGACGGGAAACATGGTGGTTTCTGATTTGGCGAAGTATCTAAGAAAAAAAGAAACAGTTTATTGATTAATCTGCTTCGATTCGAATGAGAATCCTGTAAAAAGCGGGGTGACCTAAACTTGGGTAATGGCAGAAACGTTTAAAACAATTATGTATTTCTCAACGACTATGCCTTTGGCCATAAGCAACATTAATTGCAATCATAATTAAATGACATTTACGTTTAGGTTGATCCATTCCGGAAAAACTATAGAGTAGCCATATCAATTACGAACCGATATTTCACATCCTTGCGCAGCATACGTTCATAAGCCTGATTGATATCTTTTATATCAATCATCTCGACGTCGCTTGTAATATTATGTTCAGCGCAATAGTCCAGCATTTCCTGTGTTTCCGCTAATCCACCTATCAGTGAGCCAGCCACAGTCTGTCCTTTAAAAACCATGGATACCAAAGTTATTTGGGTCGGTTCAGGATCAATCCCGAGGTACACAAGTGAACCATGAATGTTTAGCATGGAAAGGTAAATGTTCAAGTCGTGTGTTGTGGATACCGTATCTAAAATAAAGTCAAAATAACCGGCCAGCTTTTGCACCTGTGATTCGTCTGTTGTTACTGCAAATTTGTGGGCGCCTAAAGCAAGAGCATCCTGTTCCTTAGACGGTGAAGTGCTTAGTAAGGTGACTTCCGCTCCAAATGACCTTGCAAACTTTATGGCCATATGTCCTAAACCACCTAAGCCAACAATAGCAACTTTATGATTCTTGCCTATGTTCCACCTGCGTAGAGGGGAATAGGTAGTAATACCTGCGCATAAAAGGGGTGCTACCTTATTCAAAGGTAGTTTATCAGATACGTGCAAGACAAAATCTTCATTTACCACAATTTGGTTCGAGTAACCACCATAAGTATTTTTACCAGTTTCCTTCTCTATCCCATTGTAGGTGTAAACGGCGCCATTTAAACAGTACTGTTCTTCGCCTTCTTTGCAACTCGTACAAACCCTGCAGGATTCAACAAGGCATCCCACGCCTACCACATCTCCTTCCCTGAACTTGGTAACGTGGGCTCCCGTTTGGGTTACAGTACCCACGATTTCATGGCCTGGTACTAAAGGATAAACAGAGAAGCCAAGATCGTTTTTCAAAAAGTGAATATCGGTATGACATACGCCGCAATACCGAATTTCTATCAGGATATCATGCGGCCCCACTGCTCTTCGCTCAAAGTGCCACGAGCCTAATTCCGATGTAGAACTTTGGGCAGCGTAGGCTCTGGTAGGCAAAGTTCCTGAAGTTACCTGGTTTACGGTGATGGATTGAGTTTCCACTTAGCAATTGTTTTTGTTTTTAGACATTAGAGTTTCCGCAAGAAGTATTTAATAAGGGCGGATAAAAAAGACGGGGAAAGAAAGATACAAAACCATTTTGGCAACTGCAATAGCCAGCCAGGAAATTTTTTTCAACCTTTTAAGAGAGAGACACTCAAAACAGATCACTCCTGATTAAAGAAGTAACTTTCAAAAGAAAACACATGATATATCATTAGGGTTGCGTTGTTAAGAGCGTGAGTTCTTTGAAAGTATTGTCAGTATTGAGTTTGCGAGGATTATAAGCCTAAGACGATTTGATTTTTTTCAACTCAAAAAAATCATAACTTTCTGAAAATCATTTTGTTATGAATTCAGGGAAGTATGTATTCGCTCAAATAATGGGATTGGTGTCGTCTACATCTTTTCAAACCATTGTAAACAGGCGCTATGGCGATTATAAGGTTAAGGAATTTAGTTGTTGGAAACAGTTTTTATGCATGGCATTCGGGCAGTTGACCCACAGGGAAAGTATCAGCGACACAATGCTGTGTTTAAAAGCAAATGCTGCCAAGATGTATCATCTTGGCATCGGTGAAGTGGTTGCAGTCAGTACAATAACCAGAGCCAATGAGAGTCGTTCTTTTCAAATTTATGAGGACCTTGCAATGTTACTTATCAAAGAAGCGAAACAACTTTATTTACTCGATGACGACCTGGAAGTATCACTCAAAGCCAATGCGTTCGCCATCGATGCAACAACGATCGATTTGTGTCTCTCCACCTTTTATTGGGCTACTTTTAGAAGTACAAAAGGTGTATCAAACTGCACACACAAATTGATTTAAAGACATCCATTCCTGAGTTTATCTTGTTTTCCACAGCTTCTGTCCACGATGTAAATGTGTTAGATGTTATCCATTTTGAAGCCAATAGTTTTTATATCATGGACAGAGGATATGTAGACTACAAGCGGCTTTACAAGGTTCATAGTTGTGAAGCTTTCTTTGTTACCAGGGCAAAAGATAATATGAACTACAGACGATTGTATTCGAAGCAAAAAGATATGTCAAAGGGAGTAATGTATGATCAAACAATTATGCTCAACAACTATTATGCTGCTAAAGATTATCCTGAAAAAATGAGAAGAATAAAATTCAAAGATGAACAAACAGGAAAGGTGTTAATATTTCTTACTAACAACTTTCATCTTAAAGCAACAGAAATAGCACAACTCTATAAGCATCGTTGGAAAATTGAATTATTCTTTAAATGGATTAAACAACATCTTAAAATAAAATCATTTTGGGGACAAACCGAAAATGCCGTGAAGACCCAGGTATGGATAGCCGTTTCAATATATGTTCTCGTGGCCATTGCCAAGAAGCATTTTATGCTAAAACAGAGCCTTTACGAAATTCTACAGGTTTTAAGCATATCTATTTTTGAGAAAATGCCCATAAATCAACTATTTCAGCAAACTCAATTACAATATTTCAAAGAACAAAATGATAATCAATTGAAAATGTTCGATCTATAACGCAACGCTAATGATGATATATGTAATCTTAGTCATTTTTAGATAATCGTTCAAAGTGTTCGTACTGCAAGGCTGAAGGTTTATTAAAGGGACAATGCGCGAAAAGTAACAGATGTTTTTCTAATGAATAATATTATTTGAAGTAATTTTCACTTCAATCAGCATTCGTAAAAAGTACAACCTTTATGCCTGTAGAATTAGCTTTCCGACTTAGATTGTAGCAAGCGTGGCGTGTGTTATCGACGGAACAATGTGTAATGCTGTTTTCAAACATATTACTGCATGATTGCTGGCTAAATCATTACCGAACAGCAATATTTTTATGATAAGACAAACGTTACTTTTCTCCGTAATCATCAGTGTCTTTACCTTACCGGCAAAGGCGCAAACATATTTTGCGCAAAACTCCGGTCAGGGTTTTACATAAAAAGGAATGTTAGCGGTTGCCCAATGACCATTGCCATCAAAAGCATAAACAAATAATCGGTAAGCGCCTTCTTTATCCGGGCTCGAGAAACGGATTTCTGATCGATTGGTTTCAGGTATCAGCCCCGGCACTGCAGCAGGTCTTTTCTCTCCATTACCGCCATAAGGGAAGCTGTTTCCTTCGGGTAAAATTTCCCAATGATATCTTATTGTGTCTTTATCCCGGTCATTTACCCATACCTGGGCTGTATAGGTTTGACCAGGTTGTAAATAAACATTATCGTATGCCGTAAGCCGGCCAATCTTTACAGAATCTAACCGGGGCGTACGATTTTCCGGCCACCTGTCCGTCCACTCAAAGTGCATTACGTCTACTGCTTCCGTTTCAAGACCGCTGGCATCGAACATACCAAACCATGTATGCGTCCGCTCCTGATGCTGCCGCCATAAAAACACATAAGAGCCAAGGCACCGGCCTTTGTCTGCAGCTATGGTTTGCTCATAGCGTTCTTTATACTTTGCGGCCTTCATGCTGCTGGTTTCTTCAACAGGAGCTTTCCAGGCCGTTTTGGGCACCTGCCAGAATCCGGTTGGTCCCCACTCCGTCACTACGTAAGGCTTTTGCCATCCAAACCTGCGGAGCCATTCGGGAATCTTTACCAAATCCCCATATTCATTTACGCCAAGCAAATCAAGGTCAGGAGACCGGGTAACAAGGTCTTTCATCTATCGATCCGATCACGGTCATCACCGGATGGTTCGGATCTGCATGGTGAATTTCTTTTGCCAGTGCATTTACGGCATTCCATACTTTTATATTGTACCGCTCTTTTACATTTGCCTGTACAAAATCCAACTCGTTACCTAAAGACCACATGATTACGGCTGGATGGTTTTTTGTTTTGTGCACTATGTCCATCACTGTCCTGTGCTGCATGCTTACAGCAGACGTATCATCATAGTTCATACCATCACGCTCTGCCCGTACCGGTAAATTAACCAATACGGTTAAATCGAGTGATTGTGCTTTATCCAGGATGGTACTGTAGCACTGCTTCCGGTACGGATAGAGTTGCCGCCATACTGCTTTAATTTTTCAAGGTAGTCGCTGCCCACTGCACCTTTTATAAAATAGGGACGGTTGTTCACCAGTAAGTGAAAAGAATTTTCGCTTTTTACAATTTTTACGTTAGTGTATTTATCACTAACCTGAGCACTGCCTGAAAGAGAAAAGAGTAAGAAAGATAAAAGAATGAGTTTCATTATCGTAAAAGAATGTAATTGAATCATTGTTGTCCGGAGAAAGTAAACGAATCAAGGTAATAACTTTGCCGGGGGCTAACAATTTAAAAAGAATACCTGACACGGATACTGATGAAGAAAGATACAACTTGTTTTGAGCACCGGTATGATTGCAACAAAACCGTATGATCAATTTATTAGTCCCTATAACAAATTGAATATAGCCAAATCGCTTTATTTTGAAAGCTCCGTTTTAGAGCTCGGTACAATGTTCCCGTAGAAACACATTACATGGGTGTCACCATCAACAACATGACTTCATGGAATACCGGCAGCTATACAGTTAATTTTAAATACTTGTATGCGAAGGATAAATACCCCCGTTAGAAAAGAAATGTTTTTGCCGGGTGAGACTAATTCATTCCAAACTACCTTATTTGAATATTAGGACAGGAGACGCGAAACCAGGATATAAAGAAGGCAGGATATCATGTTGGGCCAAGCCCTATTTTGGATGGCATACAGCGGCAACAAACAAAAGTGCCAGAACAGCATGTTGAACATTTCTTTGGAATTTCATTCAGCATTACCGTTCCCGATACACTTACAGCGATTGCCAATGGACGGCTTCAGAAAAAATTTCACAACAAAAATAAAACTACAACCTATACCTGGACCGTTGTAAATCCTATAAACAATTATAATATCATTCCCAGTATTGGCAAATATGATACATGGCATGAGGATTACCCAGGTGCAAAAGGTAATCTCGACTGTGATTACTGGGTATTGGATTACAGTCGTGATAAAGCAAAAAGACATTTGAAACAGACAGATACCATGTTACAATGCTTTGAATACTGGCTGGGGGCTTACCCATTTTATGAAGACAGTTATAAGTTGATTGAAGTGCCTTTTCCGGATATGGAGCATCAGAGCGCCGTTGCATATGGCAATGGCTTTGTGAACGGATATGCTGGTAAAGACATTTCAGGTACCGGATGGGGACTCAAATGGGATTTTATGATGGTGCATGAAAGCGGGCATGAGTGGTTTGGGAACAGCGTTACCACCAGCAATCACGGAGGCACATGGATACATGAGGGTTTTACAAAATACCTGGAAGTCATCTATACAAACCATGTATTTGGAAGAGAGGCAGGTAATGATTATGCAACCGGCATATGGAAGCGGATTAAAAATGACAAACCTATATTGGGTACAAGCACATCTGACAAATACTATAAAGGCAGTGCCATGCTCCACATGATAAGGCAAATAATCGGTGACACAATATTCAGGGGGTGGTTACAAGGACTGAACCGTAAGTTTTATCATCAAACAATCAATCCAAAACAAATTTTGAGTTTTCTGAATGACTATACGAAGAGAGACTTTACAAAAATTTTTGAACAGTACTTACAAACAACCCAAGTTCCTGTGCTGGAGTATTCTTTTCAAAACAATACTATGAAATATTGTTGGACAAATTGCGTCCATGGTTTTGCAATGCCTATAAAAATTTCATTCGACAACGACGAGTACACTGTTATTTATCCTACAACACGACGGCAAAAACTTTCCATTACGAAAGCTGCATCTAAACAATTTGTAATTGACAGGAATTTTTATATCGGTGTCAGAGAAAGGGCATTATTCTAAGAACTCAAAAGATCGTACTAAGTTGAAACAGCATGTCGAACCGAAGATATGAAAATCATAGTTGTGATAAAACACTGGCTGTGTCCCATACGCGTACCCATATCGAACAGGGCTTGGCGTTGTTGGGTTTTGAAAAACGTTCGCCGGAAACTGCTGCCATGTTGTTGATCGTGCAGATTACAACGTCAAGCCCCAATAACGCCAAAACCTATATTCCCTGCTGGCGTTCTTCCCGTCATTCTTTGGGCAGATATAATTTCGCAGTTCCTTTTCCAATTTTTAGTTTATCAAGATGTCCCATTTTTTGTCTGTCGTTTGTGATTAAATGAATATGAACATTGGTATCATGATGTGTGAAAATGGCTTTGTGTTCTGTTGAGAAGAACCCTAACAATTCTACTGTCTGGTTTTCTACATTAAAGTTTTTCTGTCCATTGTGAGCCTCTTCTGGTGACGATACTTTTGTTCCTTTTGGTAAGTTCACAATATGAATTGTCGCATTGTCAACTGTCGCGGATACTTTAAAAAAAAATGGTCTTGTTCTAGTTTTTGTTGTAAGGTCGAGGTAGCTTTCAAGTTGTTGAATTGTTGAAATGCTGTCTTGTAATTCAGTTTCAGTCCAATTTTCAATATTTGAGTAACCGAAGAACGGGGCTCTCATTGCAAATGTTTCTGTTACTTTCAATGTTGTGTCATTAACTACAACAGATTTATAACTTCTTCCGTTCAAAATCATAATTTCTCCTGTTAAATACTCAACTGGCCCAAGTCCAAATAAGTTTTGTTTCTTTTTAATAGTGTCCAGATTTATAACTCCGCCAAGTTCGCCTTTCCACATTACATTTTTCATAGCACCAACAGTAGTTACTTTATTTTTTGGTGAATTACTATTGACTACTATTTTTTTATTCCCTATTTGTCTCAAATCCATTTTACAGATCGGGCAAGTTCCTGGCTTGTCATACGTTTTTTCTCCCTCACATTTCATAGGGCATTGATACAAGGCAGTTGCAGTCTTGATTGATGACTTTTTTTGTGCATTACAGTTAATAGATATTGTTGCAAGAAAAAGTGTAGTTAAAAGGGTCGCTAGAAATTTCATTTGTTTTAATTTAAATTTCAGTGTTTGTGTGGCCGTTCAATTTTACTTTGGGTGCGGCGCTACGCTTGCAGGTAACGGCTACCACCTTTAAGAAGTAAGGGCATTTTGAAAATTGGCTTGATTTACTTCCTTTGCCGGTTAAAGATATTAGTTCAAAACATATCTTGCGCCCTTATTTTTTAAAGCTGCCTTGTGGCTGTAGCACTGTCATGTGTGAACTTTACAGAATTCTTGTATTTCTTTTGAAACGTTACCTTTTAAGTTATCATACCCTTCTACCGCAGCACTAATATTCTTTAGTGGCTCGTTCAATCTGCAATCGTAAAAAGCCTTGAACTTGTTTCTGAATAGCTGCTTTCCATTGCATAATCTTCATAGGCCATCAATCGTTTTTTGTCATACGGAACTTTATACGTATCTGGCACAAGGGAATTGATCAAGTATACTAAGTATCCAATGGCTATTTGTCCGCCGGTATATTGGCAAACCCTATTCTACATAGCGTTCTCAATTTTGTATTTTCTTAAGCTTCCCCTTTTCTATACTTGTTTCAATGTATTTTTTCAATTCTTCGGATGTCATATTTTGGGTTTCCTCACTGATTTTTTCTCTAATATCACGCATCATTTTTACTGCATCGAATGTTTTCTCTTTTTTATTCTTGTTCATAATTTATGAGATCTTTGGGTGAACGAACTTCCAGCATTTGGTAACCAAAACGCAAATTTATCTTGAATTATATCCCTTTATTCTGTCAAGGTTTATAATGTGTTTGAAATTCCAACTTGCTAACACGTCAACTTTGTAAATTGTTGCTAATGCAATGTGTCGGCAGTCTTCTAAGCTTGTCTTACCAACCACCTTTCCTATAATGTACTTAATGTACTCGTTTGCCAGTTGAACAGCCTCTTCTATCAATTTTACATATTCAAATCGATCCATTGCGTATTTTGCCAGTACTTGTCTCACGTGAACAGGTGCATAGGTCAGTTCCAGTTCATGCAAATCTGATATAACAAACGTTATTTTACGGTTCTCAAAACGTTGAAAGAGCGATTGTGTTGCTTCTTTGAATTCATCGTAAAAATATCCGCCGACTACAGATGTGTCTATATAAATTCTTGATTTCATAATGATACCGAAGAGATGAAATCATAGTCTGTGATGAAAGACAGGGTGTGTCTTATATGCGTACGCATGACTACTTACTTACAAGATGCTGAGTAAGTATTAAATAAAAAACTGATTATATCTGAAGTTAGGAAAAATCTGCGAAGGGGAAAAAGTTGATCACAAAGTCAATCTTTCTCTTTCAAGAAAATTTATATCCGGTGCCCACCATATTAATTTCTTCTACTACTAAGGTTTTGGTTTATCAGGAAGTTTGAGTACATTCGCAACTGACTTTTAGTTGCAATTAAAAGAGAGTAGATAATTTTTAATCTTAAAAAAATTGCTTTATGTATAATGAAATAAATGATGAGCAAAAGGAATAAGGCAATTGACCGGTTTTTAACAATACCCAGTGACTTTACATGGGATGAGTTAGTAAAAATTTTAACTCATTTCGGGTACAAAGAGCTAAAAACTGGCAAGACTGGCGGTTCACGTAGAAGATTTGCAGATAAAGATAAAAGTGTAACAACACTTCATGAACCACATCCAGGTAAAATAGTCAAAATATATGCATTAAAAGAGGTGTTGATTACTCTTAAAGAAAAAGGTAAGATTAAAGATGAATAAATTGTTAGAATATAACGGGTATTATGCTAGTGTTGATTTTAGCGCTGAGGACGAGGTTTTTCATGGCAAATTGATTGGCATTAACGACCTGGTAACTTTTGAGGGAGATTCGGTTATGGAGCTGAAAAGCGCTTTTCATGAAGCAGTGGAAGATTATCTGGAGACATGCAAAGAAATTAACAAATCTCCTGATAAAACTTATAAGGGCAGCTTTAACGTCCGGATACCTTCTGAGCTACACCGACGGGCTGCGTTATATGCTTCCATGCAAAAACTTTCACTTAACGATTTTGTTAGGAAAGCGATAGATTCTACAATTGGAAGCACAAAGAAGACACCAGTAACCAAGGTAAAAAAGTAAGCCCTTCCCATACGGGGACGTTTTATTTAACGTAGGCGGGCGCAACACCTCAAATATCATTTAGCGCCGTAATTGTTATTTATAAAAATCACTAACGTAGTATTGATTTTAAATAATAGTTCTCTAAGTCTTAAAATTAAACTCCTTCTATCGCAACTATCTTTTCAACCTATTAAGCGTATGGCGAATAAGCTTATTCGCCAGGCTATCCCCTGACGATGCTTTTATATTTTCCAGATTTAATTCATACACAAAGCCGGGTTTTAATGATGACAGCGTTAATGACACTTTTTTATGATCTGGGCTAACGTTAATTTTTTTTACCATTATGTTTTCAATAACCATTTGATCCGGGCCATATTTTTTATGGTACGCATAATAATAACGTCAGTTCGGAGGTTAACTAATTGATAAATATTATGTTAAGCTATAAAGTTCTTTGAAATGAAAAAGTTCAGAGCTAAATTGTATAAGCAAAACCAAACAATTATTAAATGCTCTGAACTCATGAATCATACTGACA
>JBGSYC010000175.1:0-2628 GCA_041751095.1 Flavihumibacter sp. | reverse complement strand
ACTAACAATTGAAATGGCGAAGACAAAGTGGCGAATGGTGGATTGGTACAACAACAATTAAAATGGCGAAGAATAAAGTATTGAAAATCACACGCTGTTTTTTTGGGAATGTTGGGTACCACGCCATAAATTAGCGTGTTGTGCGTCATGGCAGGTCACACCCTTAGAATAAACTGACTACATTATTTACCACTGAGACAACCAACATGCAAACATCCACCTTCGGACCCGTAACTACAAAACAACGTATCCATATACTTGACATTCTTCGGGGCTTTGCTCTTTTAGGAGTTTTAGTAACAAATATTACGGAATACTCTGGTGAATATTCTATTGAACCTATACCATCCGGACTAAGCGAGTGGACTATAAATTTAGTAAGAGTCCTTTCCGAAGGTAGTTTCTATCCTTTGTATTCTCTGCTGTTTGGTGTTGGCTTTGCCGTGTGGATGAATAAATCAATGAAAAGAAACGGCAGCATTTGGTTATTTACCTGGCGTTCAAGTATCCTGTTTTTCTTCGGGTATGTTTTCATAGTTCTTATTGATGGTAACACAATTTTTCTGCGCTATTCTATTTTAAGTATTCCGTTATTATTATTCTACAAAGCTTCTCCCAAAGTATTATTAGGCTCTGCTTTAATTTTTCTTTTGCTTGGAGCATTACATCAACCCATCAGCCGACAGATTCAACAAATGAGAAGCCCGGAAGTGCAGACTCGTAAAATGGAACAAATAAAAAAACAAGTGCAGGCTTATCAATTGGCAAGAAGAGAAGCCGATAAGAATAAAACATTCTCAGGTTATGCGAAAGCAAGGGCAATACTTTTTTCCAATCAATTAAAAATGATTTATACGCTATGGGACAAGTCATTGCCTATTATTTTTAGTATGTTTTTACTGGGTGCCTTTTGTTGGCGAAAAGGATTCTTTACTAATGTTGAAAAACATCTCTCATTGTGGAAAAAAATATTCTGGGTTGCCCTGATAACCGGCCTTGGTGGCCAACTTCTGATTTTTATTGCGCTGCTGATGGAATCAAAAAAGATAATCATACTTAATCATGATATACTGAGGTATGCAGAAATAATACTGAACCCAGTACTGACTTTCTTTTATATTTCTTTGATTGTATTAATAGCCCACAAATTAAAAGGCAAAACAAATATTCTATTAAATGGACTACAATCAGTCGGCAGAATGTCCTTCACAAATTTCTTTTTACAATACATTGTGATAGCCCTGATAATGTATCCTTATGGGTTAGGACTTAATCAAAAAATCTTTTCATATTACTTAGTTCTGATTGCTTTTAGTACTTGCCTTTTTCAAATTCTATTTAGTACTATTTGGTTTAAATATTTCATTTATGGCCCGATGGAGTGGCTATGGCGTAGCTTGACTTATATGAAGCTTCAGAGTATAAAAAAATTTAAAAACCCCGCCACATGATTATTCTTGTAAACTCCTATGGTTAAAAACAAAGCCACGACCGCACAACAGGCAGTTTGGCAAAATACGGGCAGACGTAAGCCGTGTTTCATTTTTCGCTTCATTGCGCATCTGTATATCCAGCTTGACATTATAAATTTAGCTGTAGAATATATTATCAACTTTTTATCTTTACTCAGCGGCGGTCAGCCGGGCTTGACGGAACACAGAATATCCCTACTTCGCCAAGCTCTGGCCGTTAGCGGTCATGCTCTTGCGACACTCCTAACTTCCAAAGTTGACATTGAAAAACGGCTCTACTTTTCGTAACTTGTGGCGGTGAAAAAAACGAAGATAAATTTCCTTGATTTTGAGATTGACAGACTAACACGTTCTATTGAAAACGTTGCTACCGGTGACAGTTTTCCTACAGACATTTCGCATTTAGTCAAATCAGACCTTAAGCAAGTGTCAAAGAAAAATGGTTTGCTTTTTAATTGGAAAAGTGAACTTGATGCTCCTGACAGGGAAGTTTATAAACTGACAATTCAAGGTAATCCAAATGTTATTCAGGGATTAGTAAGTTTAAGTGTTGACGTTGACCATATTTACATGCACTTAATTGAAAGTGCGCCATTCAACAAAGGAAAAGCAAAAGTTTATTTAGGTGTTCCCGGAAATTTGGTGGCTTATGCTTGTCGACTTTCCTTTCAAAAAGGTTTTGACGGCTTCGTTTCTTTTCATTCAAAAACAAAACTCATAGACCATTACATAAAAACTTTAGGCGCATATCATTTTGGGGGACACCTGATGATAATAGATACATTGCCTGCAAAAGCATTAATTGAAAAATATTTTAAAACCTAAATTATGGGACTTGTAAGAGAACCTTTAGATGTTGATTTTTATGTTGACCCAAGACCGTTGACAAAAGAAGAACGAGAAAAAATTAGTCAACATATTCGAGAGTATAAAGCAAAAATGGCTAAACAGAAAAGCAGAAGAACTTCTTCCAAAAAGAAACCTCTTGCTACTTCAAAGTGAAAGCACGAACCGCTAATAACTAAGGTTTCGTTGCGCCCAACGGGCGAGCAATGAAACCGGTGTTGAACGAAACCGGCAAATCTTCAGCGTGACTGCTATTATGGAGTTATCGTGCGCAATTGTAAGGTTGAGCAGCAGGCGGGGCGCCTGCTTT
>JBGSYC010000174.1:0-39343 GCA_041751095.1 Flavihumibacter sp. | reverse complement strand
CAATTGATGAGACACAATCTATATGCCTTTGCTGCCCAACCAGTAATGGAGTAGAAGCACGCTGAAGAAAATTTATGAATCTGAATTCTTTTATTACTTAATTATCACTAACTATTACATCTCTGATGAAAAAGGTACTATTAGGTATAATGGCAATCTGTTTGGTTCTTGCGACAGACGTTGTCAGGTCTCAAAATAAACATTTGAAATCTCATCAGGCGGCTGCTTCCTTTCAACCTGGTTTTACCGATGCTGCTTCATTTGGTTTCTCCCCAGGTGAAACCGGGGTAAAAAATGTAAAGGCCTTACAATCGGCACTTGATAAAGAAGGAACTGTTGTTATAAGCAAGCCTGGCACCTACAAAGTATCAGGTACGGCCTTCATCGGCAGCAATACTTCCCTTATTTTTGGTAATGGGGTAGTTATTCAGAAATCGGCTGAGAATGGTTCTTTTTGCCATGTGTTTCTGAACAAAGGCGCCTTAACCAGAACTTATAACCACAACATAACTATCACTGGCCTTAACCTGGATGCGAACGGTGTTGATAAGGCGATGGATGAAATTTACGGATTGCGTGGACATGTTTCGTTTTTTTACGTTAGAGATTTGAAAATTGAACGCTTCCGGGCCACGGGTTTTGATAAAGCCCAGTTTTGCCTGCATATCTGCACGTTTGAAGACCTCTTGATTGATGATGCGATTTTAAAAGGAAAAAAAGATGGTATACACTTGGGAAAGGGCAAACGGTTTAGAATAAGCAATGTTGTTTTCGAAACGGGAGATGACGCTATCGCTTTAGTTCCGGGAGATTGGGTAAGCGCTAACCCTGAATTCGGCATTCTGGAAGATGGCTTAATTGAAAACTGCACTGATATTCCGCACGAATATTTGCAAGGCGCTTTCGCTAAAATAGTCCCTTCGGCCTGGTTAGACTGGAATCCAGGCATCCTGGTAAGGCACGGCGACGCAGTGGTGTCTAATGGAAGAATTTACAGAGTATTGGCTAAGTTAGACGACAAACAATACAAATCAATTACCCGGCCCAATTTTGAAAATGGGAAAATGATGTTAGACAGCATTAACTGGCTGATGTTCCAGAAAGACACCAGCCACACCGCCTATGTGCGAAATGTAACATTCAGAAACATTAATCTGCATACTAATCGTATACCTTTTCAACTCACCAGCTACAGCGGAGCATCGGCACATTCTTATTATCCCGGTGCGGCTATACCTAATCAGGGGGAGATTACCCTTGACAATATTAGGGTACTTAATGACCATAAGAGATTTTTGGTTTGGATCGGTACACCTTGCGATATTCTCCACATCACAAATACTACTTTAAAAAACAACAGCATAAGGTTCCGCCACGCTAAGGATTATGCTAAATACCCTGCTACACACATTAGCTTAACGAACTGTATTTTCACGAATACAGGTAGTTTGCCGTTGGTTACTAACGAGAGTCCCGGTAAAGAAATTTTTCTCAAAACCAGCGGAAGCATGCAGGTAGCGAAAGACTTTTCAGCAGAAGTTGACCAGGGCCCCGGAAAAATATATGTGGAATCAGATTTAACCGGTTTAAAAAACTAAATTTTATGTGAATAAAAGCCCTACCTATAGGGTGGATTAATCATTAACCCATATCAATATAAAAATTAGGATAAAATGGCTTTTTATTGTCTTATTAATGGATATGTATTGAAGAGTCTTATCATACTTATTAAATATAAAATAAACAAATGAAGAATATCACAATCTCATTTTCCCTTTACTTGATCTCTTTTTCTTGTCTTCAGGCTCAGGTTCAATATGAAGGATTTGAAAGTGCTCTTAATCCTGATATGTGGTATCAGAAAGTCCCGAAACACATGGCTATAGGTTCAGACATAGTTAAAAAGGGTAAAAAGTCAATTAAATTTTTTTGGGAGCCGGCCTATTATGTGCATGGCAGCAACGCTTCCAAGCACTCAGAAATAGAAGGCATCTATGCCCCAATTTCAGAGCGCGAAAGCTGGTACAGCTGGAACCTATATTTACCTTCTCAAGATGAAGGTTCACTGGTTAATAAAGCTGATATAGAGCCTATGATTATTACCCAATGGCATTTAAGAGGTGGAGGTACTCATCCTCCAATTACAGTGGCAGTAAAACATGGTAAATGGGGTTTTTCATACAAATGGGGTAAAGATTTTGTGGATGAAAAAAGTGATGGAGTAAATTTTGGCGATCTTCCTTTCAATAAATGGACAAACATAGTAGTGCATGTTAAATGGAGTTCAAACACAGGTACTGGTAACGAAAGCATGGCAAAGGACGGCTTGATTGAAGTATGGAAAGATGGAAAGCAGTGTTTAAGTAAACACAACATACCTGTGGGATTTGGGGATTCAGGAGGCAAGGGCTGGCCTTATTTTAAAATCGGAATTTATCATTATACCGGTAAAGCTAATGGCCGGAAGGTTATTTATTTTGATGAAATAAGGCATAATTATAAGGGTACTTATGCTGATATGGCTTCTTCGATATCAAATTAGAGATAGGATAGTAACACTCAAAAAAGTGCAGATTAATGACTGATTTTTTAACCGGGCAAGTAAAACGGAGATGTAAAATTTAAAACCTCTAAGTAATGAACAACCTAAGCCGACGTAAGTTTTTAAGCAATCTATCCTATGCCGGTATGGTTATGCCATTTATTAAGCCGTTTGATTGTTTTGAAGGAAAGCCTTCTAATTCAACTGTGCACGTTTTTTCAAAACACCTTCAATTTTTAGATTATAAGAATATGTCCGTAGCGGCTGCCGATATCGGATTTGACGGGGTAGATCTATCGGTAAGGCCAGGAGGGCATGTTTTACCTGAACGGGTAGCCGAAGACTTACCTAAGGCTGTATCACACATTAAAGAGAAAAGTTTGCAGGCAATAATGATGTCTACCAATATAAAGGACCCAACTGATCGCATTAGCCAGAATTTATTACAAACAGCTTCTTCATTAGGCATTAAATATTTTAGAACAGATTGGTTTCGTTATCCAAAAGAGGGGTCTCTGCCTGAAATTTTAAAGCTGTACGAAAAACAAATGACTGCTCTTGCTGCTTTTGCGGGTCCTTTAAACGTTCAGGGGTCATATCAAAACCATTCTGGCAATTATGTGGGCGCATCACTATGGGAAGTATACGAAATAATAAAATCTGCTGATAAAAAAGGGATGGGCTGCCAGTTCGATATCATGCATGCCACGGTAGAAGGGGGCTTGTCATGGCCCCAGAGCTTAAGGTTGCTATATCCGTACATAAACACCATGGTAGTTAAAGATTTCCGTTGGGAGAAGGTTAATGGCAAATGGTCTACTATACATGTGCCATTGGGAGAGGGTATGGTTGATTTTCCTACATTTTTTTCATTGCTTAAACAGTATGGTGTGCATGTTCCCATTTCCCTTCATACCGAATATCCGTTGGGCGGCGCTGAAAAAGGTGCAACGCAAATAGATATAAATCATAAAGTAGTATTTGAAGCCATGCACAAAGACCTTGTAAGATTACGGAAGTGGCTCAAAGATGCCGGACTAAATTAAGCGTATGAAAGTTTTAATTATCGTATTAATTAAACAGCGGGTTTATCAGTACACATGATATCCCAAAAAAAAGCTATTGCTTACATTAATAAGAATGATTTTGCTTCAAGATACCTGGCGCAGGTTTATCTTGATTCTACCAGACTTATTGCTACGGTCGTCAAGAACGGTGTATACCAGATATTGCGCTTCCTGCCATCGAGTTGACGGTAAAGGAGTTGCCGGTCTGATTCCACCCCTTACAAAAAATGATTGGGTGGAAGGAGACCCATCACGATTGATTAAGATCCTTCTTTCAGGACTGTCGAAACCGATCGTAGTCAATGGAAAAAAATATGAGCAGGAAATGCCTCCTAATGGGTTTTTAACGGACTAGGAAATTGCAGAGTGCTTTCTTATGTAAGAAGTTCTTTTGGTAACAGGGGGAAGCCTGTGCTGAAAGAGCAGGTATCAAAAGTCAGGGCAGCGCAATGGTAAGATGGGAATAACGGGAATAGGTTTTATCAAAGGAGTAAGTCGTTACAATGGAAAACCAATATATTATGAGATATCTAAAAGAAAAGTCTGAATGAAACGTATATCAGGATGGTTTGCACTGGCGGGATATGCCTTGCTGTTTTGTGCTGTTGCAAAGCAAACAATGGCTCAATCTGAAAAGATATTCACTAAAAAGCCTTTAATAATTAGCGGGGTGTATCCCCATTTAGCCGTATTTAATGATATGGAATCAGGTAAATGCGGCCCTGATGGGAATACTCCTATAGACGGCGATGAAATCGGTATTGGCGCTGTTACACCCTGGGCGGGTAAATTATGGATGGTTACTTATTCGCCGCATTGCCCAGATGGCAGCTCCGATAAATTATACAGTATGAATAATGATCTTACTTTGACGATACATCCCGAAAGTGTAGGCGGTACCCCGGCCAACCGGATGATCCATAAAGAATCAAACCAGCTTATTACCGGCCCTTATTTCATTGATAGCATGGGTAAGGTAAGAGTGATACCACCTTCAGTAATGCCGGGGCGGTTAACCGCTACTGCACGGCATTTAACAGATCCTGCTAATATGGTTTATTTCTACGACATGGAAGGTAAGGTGTATGAGGTAAATGTACACTCCTTAACAGTAAAAAAACTATTTGAGAAACCCGTTCCGGGTTGGCATGGCAAAGGCGGATATACAGCACAGGGAAGACTTATTATCGCCAATAACGGGGAGCATGGATTGTGGGATGTTAAAGAAGAATATCTGAAGGCGGGCGGAGCACCGAAAAATAATGAAGAAATGGGAGTGCTGGCCGCATGGGACGGAAAAACATGGGAAATAATTGAAAGAAAACAGTTTACTGATATAACCGGTCCGGGTGGTATTTATGGCGCGCCGGATGATGCTGCACCTGCGTGGAGCATAGGATGGGACAAACGTTCGGTAATTTTAAAATTACTTGATGGCGGCAATTGGTACACTTACCGCCTGCCTAAATCAACGCATACATACGAAAACAGGGGCGGTACATTTACCGAATGGCCCCGTATAAGAGAAATCAGCAATGGAAAAATGCTGCTCGATATGCACGGCATGTTTTACAATTTTCCCCAAACATTCAGCCGTGTAAATACGGGGGGTATTTCACCGGTGAGTAACCATTTGCGCTATGTGCCTGATTTCTGTAACTGGAACGGCCAATTGTTGCTGGCAACAGATGAAACTACTATCCTGAAAAACCCTTATGCCGGCCGCTCCCAATCCAACCTTTGGTTTGGGCAGCCTGATGACCTGAAGCAATGGGGTGCAACCAATGGATGGGGTGGACCCTGGATGGACGATGTTGTTAAAGCAGGCGAAGTTTCTGATGCTTTTTTATTGAATGGATTCGGAAAAAAAGTAGTGCATCTGTCTCATAAATCCGGTCGCCATGTAAACTTCACACTTGAAATGGATAAAACCGGAAACAATAAATGGGAAGTTTATAAAACAATTGACGTTCCGCCAAATGGTTATCAATACTTTATTTTTCCGGATTATTTTTCCGCTAACTGGATCAGGATAAAAACGGATAGAGACTGTATGGCTTCTGCTTTCTTTCATTTCACAGGCAAAGGGCATGAAAAAACCGATGTGATGTTTAACACACTGGCAGGTATAAACGAAGCAGGCGAAGTACAAGCGCATTTAATCCGCCCGGCATCTCACAACAGAAATCTGCAGGTACTGCCTGTTTTGGCTGGTAGTAAATATGTAGAAGTAAATGAAAAAATCCGATTTATTCAGGCTGCGACAGATAGCACAGTGCAAATGGAAAGGATTTTGAAACTAACCAAAGATTTTGAAACTGATAATGCTTCCGTTATTATAACAGATAAGACGGGTAGCTATCGTTTGCCAAAAACTTCGGGCGTGTATAACCAGCCATTTGCGTCAGGATGGCCTCGCGGAACAAGGGAGTTAGAGTCGGAAAGATACATGCTTAATGCGCATGGTACATTGTACGAGATAGGAAGAGCTTCCGGCTTTGCAGCCATCCGACCCATCACAACCCATAAAAAGAAAATAGTTGATTTCTGTACCTGGAGAGGATTATTGGTAATAAGCGGCACTAAAACCAATGCAAAGGCTGATGGTCACTATTTCACCGATGCAGAAAACAAAAACGGTCTTTGGTTTGGTGCCATTGATGACCTGTGGAAATTGGGAAAACCTGTTGGCGAGGGCGGAGTATGGAAGAACACGAACGTAAAAGCAAATCAACCTTCCTTTCCTTACCTGATGACAGGCTACGACAAAAAGAAAGTTTCGTTGACAACTGATAAAGCAGTAACCATTACTCTGGAAATAGACGTTGACCACAATGGCTGGCATACTTACAAAAAATTACAAGTGCCCGCAGGGAAAACCATAGAACACGTTTTTCCGGAAGGGTTTAGCGCACACTGGATAAAAGCTGTTGCTGATAAAGATTGCACGGCTACGGTTTGGTTCGTTTATAAGTAAATAATTTCTCTTTAAAATGAAAAATAAGAATAACATAATAACATTGACTGTTAAAAAGACTGTGATCTTGTTCTTTAGCAAGACGTTCAGGTTCCATATTCAAGTCATTTGTACGGCTTGTATAATGCAGATGGTTTCTTTCATAACGCTGGGGCAGAATGGCAAAAAACTACAAATGCCCTCAGAAACCGTTATTGATAGAATCCGCGGGGGATTGCTGGGACAAATGCTGGGAAATCTTAACGGCTTGCCTTATGAGTTTAAGTACATTCAGGAACCCGGCAACTTAAAAAATTACGTTCCTTCCCTACAAACCGGGGCACATACAGACGATGATACTGATTTTGAATGGGTATATATCTACACCATGCAAAAGCAAAGAAGCATATTTCTTCCTTATGAGGAAATATATGCACTTTGGAAAGAGAGAATTAACCGAAACATATGGAGTTCTAACCGTTACGCCCGCCATTTAATGGATATTGAGATAATACCACCCGTGACAGGGTACATTTCTTTTAATCCGTGGGCTGAGTTTAATGTATCCGGTCAGTTCTTGTCAGAAACTTTTGGATTACTTGCTCCCGCTATGCCCCATACGGCTTCAAAGATCGGCTTACACTATACGAAAGTAGCCATTGATCATGAACCTGCCCAAACTACTCAGCTTTTCACTTCGATGGTTGCCACCGCCTTTGTGGAAAATGACATCAACAAAATATTAGATGCGGGCATTGCTTCAATAGACTCCGGAAGTAATACGCTTAAAATAATTAAAGATGTAATGCAATGGCATCACCAAAACCCTTCCAACTGGCAGGAAGCCCGTCGTTTTTTGAAGGAAAAATATACCCGTGAAAATAGCCATACCAGGGATAGAAACGGAACTGAACTCAACACAGGAGCAATTATCATGGCTTTATTATATGGCCAGGGTGATTTTGCGGAAACGCTTAAATTGTCGTTCAACCTGGGATGGGATGCAGACTGCAATGCTGCAACTTTGGGTACTATCCTGGGTGCGAAGTATGGTTATCGGAAAATGTTGAGTGAAGGCTGGCAAATCGTGGATCGTTATAAAAACACTACGCGTGACAATATGCCAATGGATGAAACAATTACCAGTTTTGCCGACCGGTTGATCGAACTGTTTGAATTAGTAAATGAAAATAATGGCGGCAGGAAAATGATCGTAAACAAGGTGGTTGTTTACGAAGTTCCAACTGAAACGCCTGCTCCGGTGCTTAAGATAATTTCACCTGAAATTCAAAAACTATCACTGAAAAAAGAGCACGAGAATGAGATTAACAACAATATACTCAGCGGCACCAAAGAACAAAAAGCGCGGGCAGCCTATATGGCGGTTTGTTTGGACTTAGATATAGCATTGAGCAAAAAATATCCCAAAGAATGGAAAAGAGCCTGCTATGAATTAAGCGGCTATTGGCGGATTATAAACAACATATTCTTTGGCGATTTTTCCAGTTTAGGAAAACTTAAAGAAAGATTTATAAGCGCAGGTTTTAAACCCCCTCTAAAAAAATACGCAGATTATGAAATCTACGGCGACGTAGTGGTCTGGAAAAATCCGGGGGAATTATATATACGCTAATCAACGATGTGATTGAATGAATATGAAAGCCTTATTGAAACTTAAATGCAAATTCTCAAAATGAAAAAATTAACAACAACTGAAGGTTCATTGAAGATAATGCTGCTGTTGCTTTTGATTACTACTTTTCTTTTGCAGGATCCCAATAAATTAACCGCTCAGGGAACAACGCCTAATTCCACATTAAATGCTTATGATGTGGTAGTTTATGGAGCTACTCCTTCAGGCATTGCCAGTGCAGTAAATGCAGCGCGGGAAGGTGCTACAGTTGCTTTAATTGATGAGGCGATATTTGTCGGAGGGCTTTTTTCCGGAGGACTGCCTAAATCTGATTTCAGATCTTATGAGTCAGTGCAAGGTACTTTCGGGGAGTTTATGAAAAGGGTACTAAATCACTATATACAAGAGTATGGAAAAGAATCCAGCCAGGTTAAGTTATGCATGAGAGGCGCTCAATTTGAGCCCAAAGTAGCAAGACTCATATTTGAGCAGATGTTAAATGAACAAAAGGCAATAAAGATATTTCTTGAACATCGACTTATATCGGTTAAAAAAAGCCCTTCAAAAGATAAAAGGACGTCTATCAATAGTATCCGGTTAGAGAATTTGGCCGGTTCGGGAACTATCGAAGTAATTGGAAAAGTATTTATTGATGCTACATACGAAGGTGACCTGATGGCCAGGGCAGGAGTACCATACCGCGTAGGGCGTGAATCACGAAAGGAATATGGAGAACTATATGCAGGGCATATTTATGTTTCCAGTCATTGGTATAAAGGCGGAAGGATTTTGCCAGGAAGTACAGGAGAAGGAGACAGCGGAGTTCAAAGCTATAATTTTCGCTTTGTTATGAGTGAGGATACAACTAATAGCATGCCCATTGCCAGGCCTGCAGGATACAAGCGGGAACACTTTTTTACGTTGTTACAACTTTTAAAAGATGAAAAATTTAAATCATTAACAGGAAGAGCAGAGAACGCTGCCGGAATCATTTGGGTGGGAAGTTACCTGCCTAATAACAAAAGAGACATCAATGATAATTTCTACAGTCCATTTACACTTTCCCTTCCTGGTGAAGTTGATAAATGGCCTGAAGGCAGCCCGGAAGTACGTAAGAAAATTTTTGAACGGCACAAATATCATACACTTGGAATGCTATATTTTTTGCAGAATGATAAGGAGGTTCCGGAGCATATTCAAAAGGAAGCAAAGTCGTATGGCTTACCTCTCGATGAATGGAAAGAAACAGATCATTTTACCCCGCTATTGTATGTTCGTGAAGGAAGAAGGATGATAGGCGAATATGTGTTTACTGAAAAAGATGCGCTGAATGCTCCAAATAGTATTCGAACGCCATTACATAAATCCAGTATTGCCGTAGCGGATTATGCGCTGGATTGCCATGCCGTAAGGAAGCCAGACCAATACTACCCTGAAATTCCCGAAGGAGCTTTTGATTTGCCTACAGTGCCTTATCAAATTCCGTACGGCGTTATACTTCCTAAAAAAGTTGATAACTTATTAGTCCCGGTTGCTGTATCAGCAAGTCACGTTGGTTTTTCTACGCTCCGCATGGAACCGACATGGACTGCGTTGGGACAAGCGGCTGGTTTAGCTGCTGTCCAGGCAATAAAAACGCGCAGAAATGTGCAGCAAATAGATGTTTCTACATTACAAAAGCGTCTACACGAATTAGGAGCAATCACTACTTACTTTAGTGATGTATTACCTGATTCTTCCTATTTTAGCGTGGCTCAATATTTTGGTAATCAGGGATATTTTCATGAAGTAAAAAACATATCCAATGTAATTTTTTCATGGCCCGCATCTTCACATGCTTTCGGAGCTCCTGCATATCCAAATCATCAGGCCAATCTGGATAAGATTATTGATGAAGATACAGCCGACAAATGGCTTAGCATGTTAAACCATGAAAAGAAGAAACAGAAGGCAAGAATGGATCCTTTATTAAAACCGGATGGAAAGATAACCAGGGGGGATTTTCTAATAAATTTATTTGAATATACGTCTGCATCATTACAATGATTAGGTCAAATCAGTCGGTCAGGGTTTAATGCGATAAAAACACTTCCGGAAAGTGAGAAAGATAACGCAATTGCAGTATGAACGCACAATTATCTTAATTAAAGAAAAATTGAGGGAATAGATATTACCTGGCCTTAGCTTAGGCCTGTGAAATAATTATTCAACCAGTAATTAAAAAATAATACAAAAAAAATAAAATGGCCGAAAATATAAATCCTATAAACCGCCGTGACTGGCTAAAAACAACCGGAACATTTGCAGTTGGTATGATGCTCTCAGACATTATTCAGGCAGCTACTTCTAAAAGAAACCCAACCATTTTACTCGTTTCAGGTTGGCAGGATGTTAATATTGGTGATATAGGTCATACGCCTGGTTTACTGCATGTTTTAGAAACGTTTCTTCCCGAGGCAAAGATAATTCTGTGGAAAAGAAGCAAAGGAGAGGAAGTGAAAAAATTACTTAATAAAAGCTTTCCGAAAGTAAATATCATTTATGGGGATGTAAATACCGCAAAAGATACAGAAAGCCCGGAAGTATTGGAAGCTTTGAAAATAGCCGACTTAATGATTCATGGCTCCGGGCCTTCTTTGGTAGGTGCAAATAATCTGGCTTGCTGGATCAAATATTCTACCAGGCCTTTTGGAGTTTTTGGAACAACTCTGGAAAAGCCAAATGAGTATCATCAGGGTATATTAAAAAAAGCCGCGTTTATTTTTACCAGAGAAACCCTGTCTATTGAACATTTAAAAAAGGTGGGTATCCAGGGGTCACACATTCGTTTTGCCCCGGATGCTACCTTCTTTATCAATATTCTCGACGAGCAAAAAGGTGATCAGTTTTTAAAAGAAAACGGTTTGGAAGACAAGAAATTTATTTGCGTCATTCCCCGCTTAAGATATACACCTTACCACAAATTCAGGCCAAATAATAACAACTGGCTGCCTGAAAAAATAAAGGAGGTAGAAGAGGTTAATAACCGGTTTAAAGAATTGGATCACGCCAAATTACGGGAAGCGATGATCGCATGGGTGCGGGAAACTGGTAACAAGGTACTGGTCTGTCCGGAAATGACTTATCAGGTGGATATTATGGATGAATTACTCATCAACCCCTTACCTGAAAATGTAAAGCCATTTATTATTAAACGTGGTTACTGGTTGCCTGATGAAGCGGCTTCGGTTTATACAAAAGCCCATACGGTACTTAGTTTCGAGTGCCATTCGCCCATTATTGCAGCCGCCAACGGCACACCTTGTATTTACCTTCGGCAACCTGAAGATACCATCAAAGGGCAAATGTATTATGATTTGGGTTTTAACGACTGGATTTTTGAGATTGATCAAACTAATGGAAAACAAATTGCCGGTAAGTTACTGGAGATTTATAGGGATTATGAGAAGGCAAAAGTAAAACTCAATAAAAGTATGGCAAAAGTTGAAAGAATATACAAGGAAAGTACAGGTGTAATAAGACAGCTTTTGGCCACAAGGAATAAATAGAATCATCTGGCATTTATAATCAATTTAATTGAAAATTCAAAACAACTAGAAAGTGGGGGGCATGGACATTCGACTAACGTAATGAAAATGCAATTACCATCAGCAGTGAAAATGCCAACGCATTGGGTAGCAAGTGCCATAAGATTTGAGTTAACAGACAGGTAAGGGGTAGCTAATAATGAAAGTTCAAAGATAGGCCAACACTCAGCATGGATTGCATTGTCCAAAATCAAAAACCCGGTTTGCAATGTTAGCATATTTAAAATTACAAAAATTGCGGTTATGATTAAATCAGGTAGAACAGGCAAAAGGTTATTTCCTGTAAGAACCTTAGCAAAAGTTAGAGGAGGCCTTTCAGGTGTTTGGGTTGCTATGACAACAAAAAAACAGATTTTATTGAATATTTTCTTTATAGTATTTGTGCTTATAACAACATGGGGAAACGCTCAATTTAAGCATCCGGGACACCTGAGTAGTCTGACTGAATTGACGTTGATCAGAACAAAAATAAAAAATAGTCAGGAACCCTGGCTTACAGGATTTAACAAAATGAAACTGAGCGCCCCGGCTAAAAGAGATTATTTGGCAACTCCAACGAAATTGATCCATATTGGAACGAATAATATAAATCCCCGGATTGGCTATGATGAAATAAATAATGATTCAAAAGCATGTTATATTCAGGCGCTGATGTGGTTCATTACGCAGGACACACAATACGCGAAGAACGTAATAAATATTTGCAAAAGCTGGGGGGAAACGTTGCAGGAGATTAACCCTGAAAGAAATGGCCCGCTTGTAGTAGCCTGGTACGCTACTTTATTTTGTCGCGGGGCTGAAATAGTAAAGTACACCTATAAAGGGTGGAATGCTGGCGTTGATACTCCCTTCGTAAGGATGCTCGATGAGGAGTTTTTTCCTTTGATAAAATCAGGAAGCGCCAATCACAATCCGCTAAATCCTGATTGGGCAAACTCTCCGGTCTGGGATCGGCACGCCGGGAACTGGTCAACTTCAAAGATTGAATCTTTGTTGGCTATGGCAATCTTTAAGAATGATAAAAATGAGTTTAACCGGGCGATTGCCTTAGCCAAAGAAAGGATTGAACAATATATAACCGCTTATGGTAAAATGCAGGAAATCTGCCGGGATATTGGTCACATGCAGTTTACTCTGGGAGGCTTAATAAATATCGCAGAGATGGCTCGCAACCAGGGAGTAGATTTATACGCTTACTTAGATAACCGTATGATGAAAGGAATGGAATATAGCGCAACCATAATTAATGGTGAGATACCTTCACCACCACCTGGATGTACGGCGTTGAACGATATAAAATTTCATCCCGCCGGTTGGGAAATAGGTTATAATCATTATCATCACAGAAAAGGATTGAGTTTACCGCAAGCAATTAAGTTACTTGCCAGGCACAGGCCTGACGGTATATCCAGGTATTGGGGATGGGGTAGCTTAACTCATCAGCAATTGAGTCAGTAAAGAAGTCGATTTTTAAAGAAAACCATTAGCCTTATCAAACGCTTTAAATTAACTTAAAGATGAACCACCGCTCGAAAATTGGTTTCATACTTGCCTTATGCTTTGTTTTTAATATCGGAGGCACCCTGCCTGTACAGGCTCAGATAATAAAAAGTAGACAAAAAACCTACGAACTCATTGTACAGAAAAGCGGCTTCAAATATTTGTTCAGGAAAAATGGTAATACGATAGCCGGTTTTCACCCGGTTTCAGGTTTACGTTTTTCTTCGAACAATGACACAATATTATATGATGCGGTTACTACCGAGTTAATTACTCAGCAGCCTCATTTATGGCAATTATCAGTTGCCAATTCAAAAGGGGCCAAAGCCAGCGTGACCATTCAGTTATTTGATGAATATTTAAACTTTAAGATAATCCCGGAAACCGGCACTAATTCTCAATCCGGAAATTTCATTATTGACATCCGTACGACACCTTTACTACCGGCTTACGGCTTGGGGGATCACGGTGGCTATGGTAATAGTACCAACGTATTTGGATTTGACAACAACCACTTTTTAAATACACTGGATGGCCAGCGGTTTATTTCCAGTTTTAGCATTTTTCCTGCTCAGGGAATGGCACAGGTAATTTTTGAAAAAGGACATAAACGAATTGCGATCAATCAAACCGAAAATAAAATGGGGGCCGCTAAGGTTGCCGGAGTTAATGCATATTATTTTTTTGGCTCTCCGGCAGTCATTTATAAAAATTATGCCCATGTAAAGCGACAAGAAGGCTACCCGGATTTAAAACCCAAGTACGATTTCTTTGAATTAGGCTACGAAGCCTTCGGCTCACTTGGTTGGAATACTTTTCAAGCCTCGGTTCAGAAAGATATTGAAACGTATCTTCAGAAAGGATATCACCTGAAGTGGGCCGTTGTGGGTTCAGGGTTCTGGAAAGGCGACCGTAAAAACCCGGAAGAAGGCAATACGAATAGCTTTGGCGTTTGGGATGATACCGCTGAACCAGGCAGGAAAGATAGTTTGCCCAACCCGCGTTACCCTGACGTAGCCGCTTTTAAAGCCTTTTTTAAACAGCATAATATTCATTTGTTGGTTGGCCTGCGCACCAACTTTAAAGCGCCCAAAACCGAAGGAGGTTTCTATAACCCTGTTAATAATGGCCCCTACCCGTTGCAAGGTATCCAGAACCATTATTTTATAGAAGATAATCAGCAAAAGCCTATTCCTTATAAAGTGCATTTCCCGCAGGGCAATATTTACATATTGAACCCTGATAATCCGGCGGCCGTGCATTGGTTTGCAGAAGGTTATAGAAAGTGGGGCGTAAAGGGTTATAAAGAAGACATGATGCTGCAAGACGGGCCTAAACTAAATAATGACGCCAAACAAAATAAAGTGAACGAGCAGTTAATGCGGGAGGGCAATTTGGTGATGGTACGCAATTCAGCTTTCTCGGTGCCAGGAGATATTCTGCGTTTAGAAGACACCAAGTACGGTTTGGACCAGGACCGGCCGCTCATAAACCTTTTAAATTATGCCGCCAGTGGTGCTCCGAACGTTTACCCTGATATTGTTGCGGGCAAATATCTGCCAGCTCAATTAACCGATGACCATAAACTATACTTTGTCAGGAACGCTATGACGGCGGCAGTTTGTCCGGCTATGTCGGTTGGTTTAGGACCGTGGCATCTACAAAATCCTGAATACGAAGCAGTCGTAAAAAAAGCGACTGACTGGCACAACAAACTGGCTCCTTATATTTATAGCGCCGTCGTCGAAAGCTTTACTACCGGTTATCCGCACACGGTTACACCGCTACCTATTGCTTTCCCTAATGATGTCAACACGTACAACCTGGCAAATAAACAGAAGAAGCAGTACTCATGGATGTTAGGTCCGTCTTTATTAGCTGTTCCGGCTTATGGCAGTGATTATGCCACCGTGCAAAAACGCGACGTGTACTTGCCCGAAGGTAAATGGCAGGATTGGGAAACGGGGATCGTTTATCAGGGGCCGGTTACCTTACCAGCATATGATTTTCCGATTACGAAAATACCCGTTTTTATCGGCGGAAAAGGGATCATTGTGACAAAAGAAAAAGAGGGGTTGCGAGCCACCGTTTATTCTGTTGGCCCAGCCGGTTCCACCTACATCTTTACTTATCCGGACGGAGTTTCGCAATCATTTATCAACAGTAAAAACAAGGGCTGGAATCCGAAGAGCTTAGAAATAACAGATACCCATACTGGTAAACCTGTCCCATTTACTTATCATGAAAAACACCGTACTTTTAGCTTTCCTATTGTTGCCAATCATCATTACGAGTTAGGCGGCGGGAATTAACTGGCAAAACAAACTATAAATTTTACTTACTACTCCCGGGCAAGTCAGCGTCTTTATCACTTATACCTTCAAAGTTTAGGGAAAGCGTAGCGCTTGTTAATTTTTCAGGTAACACAATCCGCATCCTTATTCCTCCTTCGTTTGGGGTATGCAGGCCATTAGGCTTAAAAAGGCCAAGTATTACCTGGGCATCATTTGGAATCTCCTTACATTGAAATGCATAAACATTATTACCTACCTGTAAGGCAAAGTCTTTGGTATCCTTTACGGAAAATGTCCGGTTACCGGTGCCCCCACCTTTAACTGGCAAAGCTTTAGCCCTGATAGAGTCTACTTCACTTCCGGCCCATAAACCATAAACCTGGTTCGCCCCTTTCAAAATATGAAAGTCAATGTTTGTTTGCCCTGCAAGTTTAGCCAGGTTGATGTCCATGGTCATGATATTATTTTTAAAAGTGTAATGGCTCTTCATTTCGCCTCCATTTTTTCCTAATGGTGATAACATATTTTCTCTCCATTTCACCTGAATGCCTTCTTTCTTATCTATTTGTAAGTCTTCCATTTTTTGTTGTGAATCAAAATTTTCAGTTGCTCCATTAACCCGAACATGGGGGAAGCCCGCCCAGTCGTCCGGGTTGTCATACCTGAGCTTGGCCGCTTCAATCTTTCCGGGCACAGAATGCATTGTAGAAAAGATCACAGCGTCGTTCGATTTCATCCATAAGCCGGCAAATCCTCTGGCCCATAGGCTTTTGGGATAATTAAAGAACCACGCCTGAAAATCCCCTTCCCGGAAAACGGTTCCTGATATCCCCGGAAATTCCGCTATTGCCTTGTAGGGAGGTTCTTTTACGGGATTATTGAGAGCCTGCTTCCAGAGGTCCAGATCATCACTCCAATCAGGCTGACCGTATTTTTTTAAAATGTACGCTGCATACGGATTATTTAGGGCGGCTTCTATTAATATAATACCATGGTAAAATTGATCCAGGTAGTTAGTACGGGTGCCAAAATTGCCCATCCACAATAAAGTAGGGGTTGTAAAATTGATGGCCGCAGCGAAAATCTTATGCATGGTAGTCACCAGGACAGGATCACGGCTTTCCCAAGCAAACTGAGATAAAAATTCAGTGCCAACTAATTGGTAACGTCCTGAAACACCTTCATTTTCCCAATGAATAAACCCCTGATCATCTACATGTCGTTTAATGAGTGTGTGAGATGTTTTCAACGACCATTCTTTCCATTCCTCCTTTTGAATTATATTGCCAATACGCCAGAGCAAACGGTTTAGATCTATGGTACAGTTAAAAACGTAAGTACCCAGAAAAGGATTTTTGTATATCCAATTACCGGTTTTTTTAAATTTAGCTTTCCATTCTTCCCGCTGTCTGGGCGTAAAATTATCTGCTAACTGGTCGTAAGCATCAGCCATACTGTTTCCATGAAAAGCTACTCCCCAGGGCACTGTACGCCACATCTCTTCTTTTTTCACCCAGGTATTCCAGTCATACTCCAAAAAAGTGCCGTCCGGCAAAAAATACCTTTCTAAGGTATATTCTGCTAAGTTCACTGCCAGTTCCTTCAGTTCTTTATCTTTGGTTTCATCTCCCAGCCTGTCTGCCTGAACGGCCAAATCAAACCCCAGCCGGGTTAACCGGGCATTAGGTTCATCTTTATATTGCTCGTTGATCATGCGGAATATTTCTTTAGGAGTATGGTTGCGATAGGGCGCTAAATTATCCTTGTATTTTTTCAATCGATGGGTTTTAATTCGTTCTTCGAACCAGGCATCGTAGTCAGCCGGTTGTTTTTTATGATCTTGCGCATACACAACTATGCATAAAAAGCAAAGCAGTACTGTATTTTTTAAATGCAAATTCATGATCAGGTTGGTTTTGATTTGTTTTACTCTCACAAAATTTTGTTGGATATTTTAAAGTTTGAAAAGCAGACCGGGTTATTCCGTACGGCTAACTTGGGCATTGCATATTTCTAAGCTATATATTTTTTCTGTGCAGCCGGGAATAATTCTGTAGACGGATTCAAAATTTATGTGTGTGCCGGCTTAAAATGATCTCTATTATTGAGAAACTATATACCGACCCAAGAGCAGGAAAAAGATACATATTGCCTTTAAATTAATAAAAATTCATTTATGGTAGACCTAAAACAGGAGCGCTGTCACGAACCTGATCAAAAGATTACATAATAACGTTGGTTAAACAATTATTTATAAACCTCATTTCAAATGTACGGATTTTCGCTATTGCAAATAGCAGGGTCTATCCTGCAATTTGTATAAATTCTTAATGGTTATATGAAATTTTTATTTTTTTTTTGATCATAGGAATATCTCAGGTGCATGCGCATATGTATGCACAAAATATTACACTAAAGCAAAATAATATTTCTTTAGAGAAAGTAATTAATGAGATAAGAAAACAATGCGGGTGCCATTTTTTGTACAACACCTACGTTATAAAAAAAGCCTATCCGGTATCCATAGATATTAAAGATGCAACGTTGGAATCTGTGTTGATCGTTTGTTTTAAGGATCAACCCCTGACTTATTATTTAGTTCGGAATACAGTTATAATAAGGCAAAAAGGGGAAAAAGGATTTCAGCGATAACAAGAATGCGGATCTGGCTGTTCAAATAAGATCCAAAAAACGTTGGAAAGTTCCTGGAAGGTTACTTTATCATAGATGATATGCAATTATTATAAGGCTTAAATTAAACAGATGAAGAATTTGAATTTCAGGATAATCACCCTTTTCACACCCGCTTTTAGATCCACCTTTAAATATCTTGCTGTATTCGTGATATCAATGGGTTTACCTGCTGCTTTCACGGTAACAAATAAAGGCAAGGCAAAAGAACCTTTTACATAGTTTTAAATTGTTGCTGATGATCATCAAATGGAGCCAACCTTAACCAGTTTTGCATGGCTCTTTCCCCGAAAAGGGGCTGAGATTATTTTTCCGCAACGGCAAATTCTCCGGGTACGATAGCCCCAGTTTATATTACGCGGGTTTGGGGGGAAATGGTAACACCACATCCCGTTTCCGAAAATATCTTTCGGAGGCACAAAGCCCGTTATTCAGGAATACACCGATCCGGCACATTTCCCGGTAGTTGGAAAAAAGTACTCGATCCGGATTTTCGTATATCAGGGAATGACCCAACTGAATGTGAAAGGGGAAAATTATTTTAAATTTAGAGATACTTATCCTTATACAGAAGGCCGTTTTGCTTTCCGGACATTTCGAAGCTAAATACAGTATGATAAGTCAAAGTGTACAGTTTGGAGTCTATTAAGGGAAAAGGACTAAGGAAAAAGGACTAAGGAAAAAGGTAGTATAAGCACTATCATTTAATTTTTTAAAAATTCTTAGATGAAAAATATATTAAGCACCTTACAATTTAATCGGAGCATTTACCTGGCTTTTTTTGCTTTTTTGCTGGCACAGCATATGCCTGTTTTTCTGTTCGCTATACCACCCGGTGACTCACTTACCCAGCGCAAAACATACCTGGACTGCGTCGCCGAATGGAATGACAAAGAATTACTTATCAAAAACAGCTTTATCGAAAGAAAATGGAAGATCCAGAATGGTTTGGCCTGCAATGTTTCCCTTAAAGACCTAACCACCGGAAAAGAAAAATTGTTGAAAGCAAGCAATACTCCTTCTCCAAGCCCGGAGTATGAGATGAAAGAACAAGCGATTTCTACCACCACCACAGCCGGGGAATGGCAACAGGTTGTGGTAGAGGTAAAATCTCTTAAGGTTAGTATCCGGTCAACTTACAAATCGGGCATATTAATCACTCACTTCAAAATTTACCCCCAAACCGGAGCGATCAGTTCGTGGCTGGAGATAGATGGAGATACGTTGACAGCATCCAAAAGCAATATAGATTCTGTTAGCTCCGGCATTGAAACTGTTGGTCAGGCCGTTACTTACAGACTGGATCTAAATGAGATGTACCACCTTGAGTACGTTCACCAAATGCTGGGGGCAGTTTCCCTGGTGGAAAACACGGACGTAAACGACAACCTGGTTAATGTGGATGAGTACCTTACTACGCATGCTAATTCAATTGAGAACCTGAAGTCTAATCTTTTTTATCTTGAAGACCAGTTCAAAGGGGATGGTCTGATGTTTTTAAAAGAAGCACCTCTGCCTTATGAGCGCCCTGTCAAATCAGAGAATGACCTCATCCGCTACAAAGACCAGTTTTTTGCTTTTATTGGCTTAGGGGCAGGCAACTCCGGTCAGCGTGAGAGCTATCCATTCACCACTCTTGTATACCAGGGCGGAGAAACCGGACGCATTAAAGCATTACAGCGTTACCAGCGAAATTTCCGGCGGTACGATCCTGCTCACGATGAGTTGATCTGGCACTCCATCTGGGGAGACCGAAACCGCGACGGGAGGATGAAAGAATCCTTTCTGCTGGCAGAAATGAAACGAAACGTGGAAATTGGCATCGACCACCTTTATTTTATTGATGGTTGGCAAAAAGGACCTTCCAGCAATTCGGTAAACCGGGACAAAGGCGGTATGTGGGATAATCAATGGTCCCGCCCCGATTATTGGACACCTAATCCCGAGCGGTTTCCTAACGGTTTTGATTCTTTAATAAGAATTGCCAGGAAGTTGGGGTTCAAAACCGGGATGTGGTACAACCCGGATAGAACCCACGACTACGCCAACTGGATGAAGGATACCGATGTATTACTTAATCTCCACCGGAAGTACGGCATTGATTACTTCAAGTACGACGGCATCAATTTCTCCACCAAAACAGGGGAAGCCAACATCCACAAAGCGATGCACCGTATGGTGCAGGAAACAGGGGGCAAGGTTTCCATAGAGCTGGATATATCCGGTGGCAACCGGCCTGGATACTTCTCCGGGATGCAGTATGGTTTTTTGTTTCTCGAAAACCGCTACACCGACCTGCGCCGGTACTACCCCCACCTAACATTGCGAAATTTATGGCAACTCTCTCACTATGTTGACCCCAGGCGCCTTAGGATGGAATTCCTCAACAATGAACGCAGCAAGGACAAATACCCTAATGATCCTCTTGCTCCTGCAAATTATTCAGCAGACTACCTTTTTGCAGTAACGATGTTTGCGAAACCAATGGCATGGTTCGAAACCACCGGACTTTCGGAAACATACGCTCAGAAACTCAAGCAAATCATTACAATCTATAAAAAGCACTGGCATGCAATTCACAAGGGTATTATACTGCCAATCGGAAATGAGCCAAGAGGTTTTTCGTGGACGGGTTTCCAATCGCAACAACCCAACGTTCGGGATGGTTACCTGGTTGTTTTCCGGGAATTGAATGAGAACTCATCCCAGGTCATGGCTCTGCCTTTATTGGAACCAGGAAAATACCGCTTTGAACACTTATCCGGCAACGGAAAAACTTTTGAGGCAACGGTTGGGAAAGACAAAACCGCCCGGTTGTCACTGCCCGATAAACTTAACTACGCGTTTTATCAGTACCGGATAACAAAATAAAAACTATGAAAGCATTACAAAAAAAATCACGGCAGCCAGGGGACATAGCATTAGTAGATTTACCCATACCTATTGTATCCGACAATAAGGTAATGGCTAAAGTATCTTATGCCGGTATTTGTGGCAGCGATGTTGATATTTTAAACAGCCGCAATACTATCTATGTTCCTCCTGTTGTACAGGGTCACGAGTTTTCAGCAATTATTACAGAGGTAGGTGACGGAGTAAAAGATTTTATTGCGGGGGATAAAATTGTATCTGAAACAACCTTTGAATCCTGCGGTGAATGCCAGATGTGCGGAGATGGCAATTATCATCTTTGTCTGCACAAACAGATCGTTGGGTGGACAGAAAATGGTGGCTTTGCAGAGTATGTGCTGTTGAACAGCAATTACCTTCACAAATTACATGCAGGCACCGATTTACAGCAGGCCGCACTTATAGAGCCTTCTGCTGTTGCATGTGAAGGAGTACTGGTAAAGGGTCGGTTGCAACCAGGTGAAACGGTGGCTGTGATCGGGCCGGGTACCATAGGTGTGTTATGCGCCCTTGTTGCAAAAGCGTCCGGGGCAGCAAATGTCTTTTTGCTTGGTTTGAATGATGCTGCAGAAACCCGTTTCAAGATTGCCGGGGAAATGGGTGTGTCCCATTGCATTGATGTTTCTACCACTAATGCGCTTGATTACATTTTGGAGCATAATAAGAATAAGAAACCGGATATGGTAGTTGATTGCACCGGAAATATCAATGGGTTTTTGTTAGCGCTTGAACTTGTAAAGCGAAATGGAAGAATCATTGAAGCAGGGTCTATTCACGGGGAAACAAGTTTCCCATGGGAGAAAGCTGCTTATAACGCGATTGACCTTGTGTTCGTGTTTTCTTCTTCTCATAAAGCATGGGAATACGCAACAGCCATTTTCAATACTTCAGGAGTGGACTTTTCTAAGATGATAACTGCCACTTTCAGCCTTGAAGAGTATGAAAAGGCTTTTTCACTGGCTACCGATACGTCTAAGAGTTTAAAAATTATGTTTAACCCATCTTAATACTAAACCAAAAAACACAATATGGAACTGAAAGGAATTTGCCCGGCAATTGCCACCACGTTTACAGATAATGGGGATGTTGACTATGATAGTTATCGCAACCTGGCCCGCACTTTAATAATAGGAGGATGCCATGGAATTACCCTGTTTGGCATAGCAGGTGAGTATTACAAATTAACCGAAGAAGAAGAAAAGGAATTAATAAAAATAACAGTAGAGGAATGTAAAAAAGGAAACGTTGCTTCTATTATTTCTATTACTAAACATGCCACTAAGGTGGCTACCAAATTCGCGAAATACGCACAAGCAGCGGGAGCAGATTGCCTAATGTTGTTGCCTCCTTTCTTTTTAAAGCCAACCGTTCAAAATCTATATGAACACATGAAACAGGTGGGTCAATCGGTTAGCATTCCAATTATGGTTCAGTATGCTCCCGAGCAAACCGGGGTTGGCATTGATCCTTCTGTTTTAATCAATCTGGGCCAGGAAGTTGAAAATATCAGCGTATATAAAATTGAGAATAAACCTTCCGGGACGTATATCTCTAACCTTTTGAAAGCTTCAGGCAACAAAGCAAAAATATTTATTGGTAATGCAGGCTTCCAAATGATTGAGGGACTTGACAGGGGAGCAGTTGGCGTAGTACCCGGGTGTTCTATGTATGACATCTATCTTCAGATATACAACGAGTATCAAATAGGAAACAGGGTTAAAGTATTTGAACTACATAGTGTTTTGAATGGAGTACTCAATCACATACGCCAGGATGTGGAAATGATTATTTCATTTGAAAAAAAGATATTAAAGCGCAGGGGAATAATAGAAAGTGATCATTGCCGTGCACCAGCTCATGTGCCAGATGATATTTACCTGAGTTTGTTTGATGAATATTATGACACGATAGAGCCTTACTTCGTTAAAAAACTAATTCGGGCTTCATGACTTTAACTATCATCATTTTTGTTATTTATTTTCTTATTATCCTTCTAATAGGGTTCATTACAGGTAAGAAGAAAAAAGAAACAGCCGATGATTACTTTTTATCGGGTCGCAAACTTCCCTGGTATGCAATCGGTTTATCAATGATAGCTGCCAACGTTTCGTCAGAGCATTTTATCGGTGTCGTGGGTGCAGCTTATTTATTTGGAGTTGCTCCCGGCAATTGGGATTTGCTCGCCGTCATTCCGCTTTGTCTCTATATCTTTTTCTTTCTTCCCTATTATTTCCGTTCAAAAATATATACCATTCCGCAATTTCTGGAGAAGCGGTATAACCCAACAACTAGAACCATTTTTGCCTCTCTAACAATTGTTCACTCTGTAATTGCCATTTTGGCCGGTGCTTTATATACTGGAGGACTTCTTTTCCAGGATATGTTTTCATCGGCAGGTGTTGCAGCTACCGCCTCCGGCGAAATAAGTACTTCTTTAATTTGGGGTATCATTATTATTGGTATTAGCACAGGGGCTTATTGCATATACGGTGGTTTAGATTCCGTTGTTTGGACAGATGTTTTCCAGGTAATTGTACTTCTGACAGCGGGTGTGCTGGTTACCGTCGTAGCCCTGGATAAAGCCGGCGGATGGGACCAGGTGGTTGCCATCAACAATGCAGCGAGTGAAGAAAGAATGCATCTGGTAAAGCCAGCAACAAATTCTTTGGCTCCGTGGACTGGAATTATAACTCTATGGCTTACACTGGGTGTTTGGTATAACTGTACTAACCAGTTCTATATTCAACAAACGTTGGGTGCAAAAAGTGAATGGGATGCCCGTATGGGTATAGTATTAACTGCCTTTTTAAAAGGCATTCTGGCGTTCATGTTTGTGATGCCGGCTATGATTGCGTTTGCCTTGTTTGGGCCGGGCCTACAGCAGGACAAGGTATTTATCAAATTAGTGCATGAAACATTGCCTGCCTGGGTTCAATCAATCGTTTTAACCGGTTTGGTCGCCGCCATCATGTCCACCGTATCCAGTGTGTTAAACAGCGTGTCAACCATTTTTACCATTGACATTTACCAGCGTTACTTAAAAAAAGATGCAACCCAGCAACAACTGATACGCACAGGAAGATGGGTGGTAACTATAGTTTTAATACTTGCAATGGCATGGGCACCCTTTGTTTTGTTATTAGGACAGGGTTTGTTTGTTTACATCCAGGATTTGGCATCTTTTTTTGCTCCCCCTATCTCTGTTATTTTTTTAGCAGCCATTTTTTGGCCCAGGGCATCTGCAGCAGCAGCTAACAGTACGCTTGTTTTGGGTTTTCTTTTTGGGATCCTGCTAAAGCTTTTTGGACAGCCGCTATCACCTTACCTCGTTCCGTTTCTGAACCGTGCTTTAGTAAACTGGATAATATCCTTTTTAATTATGGTGATTGTTTCGGTGTTGGCCAAACCTAAAACAGAAAAAGTGTATGATATAGATATCCGGTGGAAACCATCTTATGCAAGGCTTCCTCCCGAAGAAATAAAGAAATATAAAGGTTTGAAAAATTATCTTCTTTGGTTGGGGCTGGTAGTAATTATCCGGGTCGTTATTTATTTCTTTTACCATTAAATCAAGCTGGCAGTCAAATAAAATTTTAATGATCCGGTATTTATGAATTTGATTCAAACGATACAAAACACAAATGCCATTGCAATATGGTGTGCCTGAGAAAAGTATCCGGTTGATTGAGGCCGGGGATATTTTTCAATTATATGAATTTTCATTAGCAGCAACTTTCTGCATACCCAATGGCGACAAAGTTTTAGACAGCTTGGGCTTTGTTATTACAACCGCTGAAGGTATCATCATATGCCACACCGGAGATACCGATTATCATCCCTTTTTACACTATATTAAAAAACACGAGGTCGATATTATGATGCCATGCATTACCGGTAAATATGGAAACATGAATTTGGAACAGACTTTTATTTTAACAGAAACCATTGATCCGGCAATAGTAATGCCTACGCATTTTGATATGTTTGAAATGAGCTATAGAACCGGATTTATTCGCTGCATTATTCGTAACAATAAACATACAGAATGTATTATTTCTGTTATTGGTAAGCCCATTCACTTTAATAAATTAAAAGAGTATATAAAAAAATGAGTACTGTTATTAAATCTGTAGAAGCATTTGCATTAAGTATTCCCAGGGATGTACCCTATTTAGGCCCGTTAGAAGAAGGGAGTGCTGTTAATGAGAAAGGATATTTTGTAAGGCCGGGAAATAAAAGTGTGTACAGTGTGTACGATCAGAGCGTGCTGGTAAAAATCACATCGGAAAGTGGTGATTATGGATGGGGGGAGTGTGTGGGTTTTGTAGTGCCCGAGGCTGCTGTAGCCATTATCACAGAATTAATTGGGCCTATGATAGTAGGACGTGATCCTTGTGATGTGGTAATGATTTATGAAGATCTCTACAACATGATGAGGGTAAGGGGTTTTTTTGGAGGTTATTATCATGATTCTATCGCTGCTGTTGATATAGCATTATGGGATTTAAAAGGCAAGCTGATCAAGCTTCCCATATGCCAGCTTCTCGGTTCAGCAAGACACAAACAACTTGCAGCTTATGTATCTGGGCTGCCAATGCCCACTATTTCCGAAAGGGCAACGCTTGCCAAATCATGGATGGACAAAGGCTTTAAGGCATTCAAATTTGCTTCGGCAGTATCACACGATGGTATCGTGAAGGAAATGGAAGCACTTAGAAATGCAACGGGTGATGACACAAATATACTAATTGATATGCACTGGAAATTTACAGCAGCCGAGGCTATTTCGTTAATTACCCGTTTGGAAGATTATAACTTATATGTAGCTGAAGCTCCGGTAGCACCTGAGGATATAAAAGGCCAGGCAATGGTGGTACGTTCTGTAAAAACTCAGGTAGCTATAGGTGAGGAATTACGTACTGTATATGAATACCGCCCGCGTTTTGAAGAGATATGTATGCACGTAATTCAACCCGAGATGGGTCGCACAGGCATTACTTCCTTCTGGAATATTTGCCAGATGGCTTTGGCATTTAATAATACGGTGATGCCACATGCCAGTATTGGTATTGGTATTTTTCAGGCGGCAAGTTTACAGGTATCAGCAGCACTATCTAATCTTGTTTATCATGAATATCAGCATTCAATATTTGATAATAACCTAAAATATTTGAAAGGGAATATGAAATGCGTGGCAGGGTTTTATCATTTGCCTGATGGCCCTGGTTTAGGTGTTGAGCCAACTGACGAAGTTTTTAAATATCTAAAAAGATAGGAGCCTTATGCCTGGGCAAGACAATATAAGAAGTAAACGATAAAATGAAGATATGGTAAGCATGTCAGTACGTAATCAATCAAGGGAAATATTTATCAGAGCGCCTGATGAAAGTCCATGGTTTTCGGTACTTCCTTCTTTTGGTGGGGCTTAACCAATCTTGTTTTACATGATGATGGTAGCGAAACAGTAGTGCTGCAGGGATTTGTAGAGGATGTGGAAGCAAACACTTCATATAAACATGCATTTCTAATTCTTTTTGCTAACAAAATTAGTAATGGTATATTCCATTTTCAGGCTAACAATACCAACTCAAAGGGAATGATGCAAAGCAGCGTCATGCCGTTCATGGCTTTATCCATAGTGTTTCAATGAAGGTTAAGGAAATTGGTACCTCATTTATAAAACTTGAATACATGTATAAAGGTGAACAAACAGGATATCCCTTTTTATTTGATATAAGTGAGCATTACCGTATTCATCCCCAAACAGGTTTCACCTGTACAATTATGTAAAAAATAACAATTACCAGAATGTAGTCGTTGCATTACCAATGAAGAAAATATCTCTGTGGGTTTGTATGAAGAAGATGAAGAATTTATAAGTTGGAAACAAATTGGAAAAACTGAAATGAATAAGTGTTATAAAACAATTACAACGGTTTCATTAATTGAAATTGGCTTACAATATTCTGGCAGGTCATTGGTAATATGGCAGGAGGCGGACAAGTTTGCTTTTTTTCAAATCTATACAATACCTGATAGAAGAAGCATTCCTATTGAACCGATGAGTGGCTGCATTGATGTTTTTAATAACAAGGATGGCTTACTGATTTTAAAACCAGAGAAAGAATGGAAGGGAACGTTCGGGATAAAGTTTAAGATGAAATGATGATTTCTAAAATAACAAAGTATGGTTATCTTGTATAAATCATAATTTGTAATTCTTATTTTTAATGTGCAATCATTAGCGTTTTGATGTTCATTAACAAATACCTTTGAAAGCCTTGTCTATACTGCCTTGTATGGAACTATTGTACGGAAACGATTTAAAAATGTTTTCACGATTTTTTTAATCTAAGTAGTTGATAGTCAAAGTCTTTATTTTTTGATTTTTCATCATCAAAACGCTAATGATGTGCAATATAAATTATATGGCCAGGAAAACATTGTTTACCCTTCTGCTGCAGCAGCTATTCTTTATATTACAAAGCCTCCTTACAATGCAGATAAAAGTGGTAAAAATGATTGCACAAAAGCCCTGATCCGAGCGTATGATGATGCATTGAAAGATTTAATTGAAGGTTACAAACAAACCGTGGCGCTAAAAAAAGCCAATCCTAATCTAAAAGTAACCCGGGAAGGTAAGCCGGATCATGTTCTTTTTCCTTTTAAAACCCCACCTTGTCGAATTATATATATTCCAAACGGAATTTTTTTAATAAGCAATACAATTGAGTATTCATACGACAGCTTAAAAAATAGGCTGTGTAACGAACTTTCAAGACAAATACATTTTCAGGGTCAAAGTAAAGACAAAACAATAGTTAAGCTGGTAGATAATACTCCAGGCTTTGGTATAGGCACTCATAAACCTGTAATTAATTTTATAAAAGGAGAGAAATCTAATGTAGCCATGAGCAATACATTTGAAAATATAACCCTGGATATAGGTTCAGGTAATCCCGGTGCTGTAGGCATTCAATTCGAGGCTGCAAACACTGGTGCCATACGAAATGTAGTTGAGTAAATCAAGTGACCCATATAAAGCAGTATCTGTAGGATTGAATATCAATAAAGGCACCCCGATGGGTCTGTTTAAAAGCATCCTTATTGAGGGGTTTGAATCCAATGTTTCGTTTATTGCTGCAACCAATGGACGTTCAGATGAACCTCATTATTTTAAAATAATAGTTCGTGAAATAAGAATTGGCGTTACGAAAGACCTTAGATGGGGGGATGTTCAATAAAATTGGTCATTTGTTGATTTTAAATTAACTTTAGTTTAATTGCTTGCAGCCATAGTTCTGAAACTGAATGAATTAATTTCTGCAGGTTCACAATACAAAGAACATGGTGTCAGATTCAGATTTAGTTATAAAAATGCATAATAATGAGGTAGCTGCATTTGATGTGCTATATTGGAAGTACCATGAGGTTATATATAATAACATTCTAAGGTTTACTAAAAATTCTGAGGTCTCCCGTGATATTTTACAGGACGTATTTAGCATGCTTTGGGAAAGGCGTATGGATATTGATTACAAAAAGACAGTAAGTGGTTGGTTATTTGTTGTTAGCTTTAATCAATCTGTTAGTTATTTACGCAAAAAGTTACGTGAATCTTCAGCGAAAACTTCAATTATAGCTTTAACCGATGTTTCTGACGAGCCTGATTCTCGCATATTAGAACATGAGTACGAGTTATTAGAATCAGCTATATTAAAACTTTCATCTCAAAAACGTAGGGTAGTTACTTTATGTAAATTAGAGGGGAGAAGTTATGAAGCGGCAGCACAAGAAATGAATATTTCTAAACATACGGTTAAAGAGTATCTGTCAGCAGCAATGGTTTCAATTAAAAGCTTTATCAAAGAGCATAAAGGCGGTTCAGAAATTGCGATAATGCTTTGGTTCTTATTAAATCAGTATCCTGGGTAAATCAAGTTCTTTTCTTCCATTATTTTTCTTTTTAAAAGCGTATTTGTAATCTTATGATAATTTAATTTACCGATCCATCATTAGCTCTAGCGAAATTCCTCCCCTTCCTTCATATCATTTCAAGAAGTTTTTTACATACGTATATAATGGCTTTGCCTTATCCTAGTCCTCACCTTGTGCCCCGCGTTACACATCGTTAAATTGGATATTCAGGTTTTATCTACTCAAAACAGCTTTTAACGCCTCTGCAACTGTTCAAAAAAAGCGTGCTTGTTTCTATTGAGTTTCTGATAACAACTGCTACTTACTCCAACCCATTAATTTTTTTAAAATCAAAATATTTTTCTAATTATCCCCCCCCCGTTTACCCACTTCTTGCGAATTTACTTAAAACCAACAGAGTGGAAAACACGAAACAACGTTTAGAAAGATTGCTTCAGGCAGAAAACTGGTCTGATGATGACAGGCTTTGGTTAGAGAAATATCTGAATAGCACAGATATTAATGAATTAAGATCAGTTGCCCTGGAACAATACAGTAAGGATCTTACTGAATTAAAAAAAGCTTTAGACAAAAAGCTTTCTACCCGGATGCTTGATGCTATCCATCAGCGTATCAGACCAAGCCAATCTGTATTATATTTTAATATAAACACCCTTTATCGTATAGCAGCAGTGGTAATCTTTTTGGTAATAACCACGGGTTTATATTTCTATCTCGATAAATCAACTGCTCCGGAAATGGCATTTAAAAAACCACAACTTCCTGAAAAGAATGACATTGCTCCGGGTGGCCAAAAAGCTGTTTTAACCTTAGCAGACGGCTCAAAAATTACTTTAGACGATGCGGGCAGCGGGGAAATTGCAAAACAAGCAGGTATCAGCATTACTAAAACTCCCGATGGCAAGTTAATCTATTCGGTAGCAGGCTCACAATCCACCATTCTAACTTCGCAACCGGAATATAATACTATAGAAACTCCAAAAGGAGGGCAATATCAAATCAACCTGCCGGATGGCAGTAAGGTATGGTTAAACGCCGCTTCTTCATTACGCTTTCCCTTAACTTTTATCGGCAACGAACGCAAAGTAGAACTAACGGGCGAAGCGTATTTTGAGGTGGCACATATCACTTCGCCTTCCCTCAAAAAACCTGCTAAGGATATGCCTTTTATAGTAAGCTCAGGCAATCACACTGTAGAAGTATTGGGTACGCACTTTAATATAAACGCCTATAATGACGAACCTTCAATCAAAACAACTTTATTGGAAGGCAGGGTTCGTGTTTCACTCCCTTCTCCTTCTGGAGAAAAACCGCAGGCAAGCCTCTCACAACTCCTTATTCCCGGACAACAATCTAAAGCAGACAAAACAATTAAGGTCTTTACTGTTGATACAGAAGAAGCGGTTGCCTGGAAAAACGGCTATTTTATGTTTAATAACGAAAATATACCTGTCATAATGAGAAAAATCTCCCGGTGGTATAATGTTGAGATAGAGTACCGGGGAGATATTTCTCAAAAAGTGGTGTGGGGTTCGGTGTCTCGCTTTAAGAATGTTTCAGAAGTTACAGATATGCTCGAACTCACCGGATTAGTGCATTTTAAAATCGAAGAAAACAGGATAATTGTTATGCCGTAAAAAGCCAAATAAAACCAGGCAAGAATGCCTGCTATTTAAAGCATTGTGGTATTAATCGCCTAAGAATATAAAAAACAATAATAAGTAAATCTAATAATTTATAACCGTATGAAATTTTACACTCAATTTAAATGTTTAGGCCGAACCATTCCTGCGCTAAAATTTCTGTTTGTAATGAAGCTATTCGCTTTTTTACCGTTCCCAGCCTTTCTCCAGGTAAGTTTTGCAGTAAGCGCACAAAATGTAACCTTATCAGAAAAGAATGCTTCTCTTGAACAGGTATTCAGGAAAATTCGTAGCCAAACGGGTTACAATATTTTATGTGATGCTGAACTTATAAAAGAGGCCAACCCTGTAGACGTAAAGGTTAACAATGCCCCTTTGGAAGAAGCGCTCCAAAAATCCCTCGCAGGGCAACGGTTAAGCTATATCATTAGCAAAAACACTATTGTTATAAAAAGAGAACCTCTTATAAGAAGAGAACCCCCAGGGGCTTTACTTTCATCCCCTCCACCGCAGGTTATCATACAAGGTAAGGTGCTTGATGAGAATGAGCAGCCACTACAGGGCGTAAGTATTCTTCTTAAAAACACTACAATAGGTACTTCAACCAACATTAACGGAGAATATTTGCTCAACATTCCAGACGAAAATGCAAATGGCATTTTAGTTTTTTCATTCACCGGTTACCAAAATCAGGAATTCCCTCTTAATAAACAAAACCGTGTTGATGTAAAATTATTGCCCGAGCAGCATGCGCTCAATACAGTAGTGGTTGTAGGTTATGGTACCCAAAGGCGCAAAGACATTACCGGGGCAGTAGGCTCTGTTTCTCCTGATCGCTTCAAAGAACAACCCATAACTAACGTAGAGCAGGCATTAAAAGGGCAGGTTGCCGGTGTACAGGTATCTCAAAATTCAGGTTCTCCGGGTGGCGGGGTAAGCGTTAAAATACGCGGTACCGGTTCTATTACTGCCGGCAGTGAGCCACTATATGTTATTGATGGATTTCCGGTTAGTGCCGGCGAGAGGGGTCAAACCGGCATTGCCAGCGGCAATCCTTTAAATTCCATTAATCCCAACGATATTGAATCCATCGATATTCTTAAAGATGCTTCTGCCACGGCTATTTATGGTTCACGTGGTTCTAACGGGGTAGTAATTATCACTACAAAGTCGGGGAGAGCCGGGAAAGGAAAAATAACATTGGACGCTTATACCGGCTTCCAGGAGGTTACTAAACAACTGGATCTATTGAACGCCGCAGAATTCGCAGAACTTCACATTGAAGCCAGGAATAATGCCTGGATACAAAGTGGAGGTAATCCGGCCACGCCTGTTGGGCAACGAGGCAGGTTTTCCTATACCCCTTTTTGGACCGATCCTTCACAGTGGACGCCCACCAACTGGCAGGATGTGATTTTTAGAAGAGGAACTATAAACAATTATAACCTGAGTGCTACCGGCGGAAGCGAAAATATTCGTTACGCCCTTTCCGGTGGCTATTTTAGTAACCAGGGGGTAATCATTAATTCCAGCCTGAAAAGATATTCTTTCCGGTCTAATATTGACGCAACCATAAATAAAAAAATAAAGATTGGTTTTAAATTCAATCCATCTTACACGGTTAATCGCGCTATAAGATCTGATGGGGCTTTTTTTGGGGAAGGAGGTTTAGTCAATTCTGCTTTGCTTCATGTACCAAACGTAGGGCCTTACGATTCCAGTGGATACAGGGGTTATACCAGTCAGAGAGCCTTAAGATCAACTCTTTTAGGAACAACTATCGCGAGTGGTGTTAACAACCCCCTGGCCCGGGCGCTTGAAGATGATTACCAGCTTGACCAGGGAAGAATACTTGGAAGTACCTTCGTTGAATGGGAAATTTTTAAAGGCCTTCGTTTTCGCTCAACACTCGGTATAGATGCCGCCTTTAACCGTACACACGAATTTAACAGTTCTGTAAATACAATAGGTGCTGCCGTGCCACCCGGTGTCCCGTCCGGTTCCGCATCCTCATCGCAGGAGCTCGACTGGTTAAATGAGAACCTGCTTACCTACGAAAAAACCTTTCAGGAAAAGCACCGCATTACCGCTATTGCGGGCTATTCTGCCCAGAAGAATGATTTCCGGCTCATCAATATCAGTGGCACCCAGTATCCTAACGACAATGTGCAATATGTAAATGCTGCCGGTTTAATAAACGGAGGCACCGAACTGCGTTCGCAATGGTCGCTGTTATCTTCTTTTGCCAGGGTTAATTATTCCCTGTCAGACAAATACCTGCTAACTGCTACGTTCCGCAGGGATGGGTCTTCCCGTTTTGGAAGTAACCGCAAATACGGAAATTTCCCGTCAGCCGCTTTCGGCTGGCGCCTGTCTGAAGAGGAATTTATGCAAAGAATATCTTTTATAAATAACCTGAAGCTGCGTGTTAGTTATGGAGTTTCGGGCAATAACCGGATTGGCAATTATACCCACCTGGCTAATACAAATATTGTAAATTACATAATAGGCGCCAGTCAAACGCCCGTAAACGGTTTCAGGGCCTCGGGCCTGGGAAATGATAACCTTACGTGGGAAACTACTAAATCTTATAATGTAGGTATAGACCTTTCTGTTTTGAAAAACCGTATAGATTTTACAGCCGAATACTATAAATCAAATACTGATGGGCTGCTGCTGAATGTAAATATACCCGTAGTATCGGGCTTTGGCGGACGTAACGAAAATATTGGCGAAGTAGAAAACCGCGGGGTTGAGCTTTCGCTCAACACCCGTAATTTTATATCAGCCTTTAAATGGTCAAGTAACTTCAATATCTCTTTCAACAGAAACAAAGTGTTGGCTTTGGGTGGTTCTGCAGGCGATTTTATAGCCAACGGGTCAGCTCGGACGGTGGTTGGACGGCCCTTGTCGCAATTTTTTGTTCGCATAACCGATGGCGTATTTAATACCCAGTCAGAAATAGATAAGTCTCCACCACAAGATAACAGCCCTAAGCCCGGAGAGCGCCGCTTTAAAGATGTAAATGGTGATGGCAAAGTGGATAACAATGACCTGGCATTTGCGGGCGACCCCAACCCTGACTTTACATTTGGCTTTACCAACAGCTTTTCTTTTAAAGGATTTGACCTGAATATATTGTTAAATGGCTCTCAGGGGAATGATATTTTTTATTCAAGTCTGGCTGCCTTAACCAATATAAATGGTAACCTGAACAATATTGGAATGATCAGAAACCGATGGAGGTCTCCCGAAAATCCGGGATCCGGCAATATCCCCAAAGCCTTGTTTGGATTTGCCAACCTACCCGATGTTCCATCCGATTTTTATATATTTGACGGTTCCTACCTACGCATAAGCAACATAACCTTAGCTTACAATTTACCTGCTGATTGGGTGACCAGAGCCAGGATCAGTAATGCAAGGCTTTACTTAAGCGGACAAAACCTCCGCACCTTTACAAAGTATCTGGGTTATGACCCGGAAACGGCTACTCGGGGCGGTTCAACACAGTCTGGTTTTGATAATGGAATCTATCCTTTAGCCAAGACATTCTCGTTGGGAATCAATGTGACATTTTAATTGAAGATGAATTTAACTGCATAACCAAAAAAGATGAAAACCAATCAGGGCAACATAGGCAGAAATGAATGCTTATTCTCCTGAAAAGAATAAAGAATATTTAAATAATAATTAATTTAATAATGTCATGAACCACTCAAATAAAATATTTGCCGCTTTATTGCTCCTGTTTGCCATTTCGGCCTGCAATAAAGATTTTTTAGACCTCAAACCCCTCGATCAAAGCAGCGTAGCGTTATCCTATCAAACTCCGGATGATGCTAACCTTGCGGTATATGGTATTTACGATGTTACGCAGCAGGGAATGAGTGATCTGGCCGTTTTAACAGAACGTACCACCGATAATGCAACTACCCAGCCCAGTGTAGGAGGTGCTGCCGGCGCCGGAAATCTAAGAGAGATCATCTTATATAGATTTACCACCGAAAACAGCTACATGGAAAATCTATATACCATCTGGTACCGTGGTATAGCAGCTTCAAACCAGTTAATTGAACGGATTGACGGCATAACTTTTCCTAACCCTGCTTTAAAAGAACAATATATAGGCGAAGCTAAATTTCTCAGGGCTTATTTTTATTTTAACCTGGTGCGCTTTTTTGGAGGAGTTCCGGTTTCATTAACTGAGATAAAAGACCCTGGTGAAGCGTTTGCGTTAAAGAGAGGTACAGAGGCCGAAGTTTATACAGCGATCGAAAATGACTTATTAGATGCAGTGTCAAAACTCCCGGTTGCCCATAACTCCAGCAATATTGGCAGGGCTACTCAGGGGGCAGCAAAAGCTTTGCTGGCCAAGGTTTATCTTACCAATAAAAAACCCGAACTCGCCTTGCCTTTATTGCGCCAATTAACCGCTGCGCCATATACATACCGGCTTATGCCCAATTATAACGAGGTATTTAGTACTGATAATACACCCGAATCTATTTTTGAAATTCAGTTTATAAACGATCTTATCAATAACGAAGGAAATCCCCTGATATACTTTTTCTTTACAAATGACCCAACTATTGGTAGAGATCTCTATGGCCCTGCCTATGTAGCAGGAGTAGGTGCAGGGAACGTACTGGCAAGCACAGACCTGTATAATAGTTATGAACCAACAGATACCCGCCGGGCATTTAATATTCTCATCTACAATTCCAGGGTAGAAAGAACTAACTTATACTTAGTGCGAAAATATTACAGATTACCCGCCACGGGTTTAGGAAGATCGGACGATAATGTGATTGTTTTACGTTATGCAGATGTATTGTTAATGCTGGCAGAAGCGATTAATGAAACATCCGGCCCTACGGCTGAAGCTTACGATGCTGTGGGTAAAGTACGTTTGCGGGCTAAAGTTGCAGCCTGGCCGCGCAACCTCAATGCGGTAACTTTCAGAGCAAAGTTATTGGAAGAAAGAAGGCTGGAACTGGCATTTGAATTTCAACGGTGGTTCGACCTGAAACGTTTTGGGCAATTAGTTCCGATGTTAAGTGCAAAAGGATATCCTATCCAGCCTTTCCATGTATTGTTCCCAATCCCAAGAAGCCAGGTAGATATTAACCCTGCAAATATTTCGCAAAACCCGGGTTATTAGGTGTCACGAACAAGTAATGAACGTTGAATTAGTTCTTTGTTTTATTATTTGAAGCTTTGCAAAAGATGAGAGTAGGTCTCTCGTAATCGACATGCAGGTGTTGGTTACAAACTACCTTTAGCTGCTGCAATTAAGAGTTGTGGAAGTGAGCATGAAAGGAGTAAGGCACCGAAAGGTGTCAGGTAAGTGTTAAAGAAGACGAATAATTGTAAACTGTCAACTGAGGCTTCGAAAGGATTAGTCGATGTCAGAACCAAGATGCAGTATCAATCTTGGGATAAGCAATAAGGTCACCTGTCTACTGTTGTTGCGGCATCCGGCTGCTAAAGGCTAAACCCACGCAACTACGTTCCGATAGAAGTACAAAATAATATTAAAAACCTGTTTATAAACCCTACAATTACAATCACAAGCAGATCTGTGGGAACAAATGAAATACGCTAATCTACCTGGCAGAAAGGCTAATTACCGAGAATTGTGGTCAACGATAAAACTGTAGATAGCCTAAACTTTCAACCCAACATTCAAAATTTACGTGTTTAATGTTTCGGCGTGGGTTGATAAAACATCAGGCTGAATTTATCAAAAAAGTTTATGAACGCTTCATACAAAAGGAATATAATGCTCAGATCCATATTTACTTTCATATTTTTTTTTCCGCTTATAGTCGTTTCACAATCCGCGCAACATGGAGGAAATACAAGGTTGGAAGCCAGTATATACCCAACGCAAGATGAAACAAATAAATTAGAACCGCAAACCCTGGATTTTCGATATTCTCCACTCATATGGCAGAGTTGTATTGGCCTGCCTGATGACATCTATAAAACTATAGTTGGATCGAATGGAAATTTATATTATGATTATCGTGCAGGTTCCTACACGGGTTATGGTTTTGATGGTTTTCACACTCGCGTTATGGCATCTTTAGCTGGAGAACCGAGCGACGCTACAGTTACTCATCAAAAACTTTTTGATGCTCGGACTCCAGTGGTCATAACCGAGAAGAAAATTGGGAACATTCTTTTACATCAGGAAGCTTGGGCCGGAGCACCGCAAAGTGAAAATATTGAGGATTGGGCACCCCGACGCGTTGACTACCTTTGGCTGACATTGAAAAATAACGGCTTGCGAACGGAGAGCAGTCAAATAATATTGCAAGTTGATACTCACGATGCTCTACTTTGGAATAAAATTGAAAACAAGTTGGTAAAAGAAAGCGATCCTAAGGGCATATTTCTGTCTATTGATCCTGCAAATGTTTCGGTTAAAAATCAGAAAGGTTCTATACAACTATTATTTCCAAAAGTACAACTTGCCCCGGGCGAAGAATTCCAGACGCTAATTACCTTGTATCCTGGCAGATTTGCACATCCAATTAATCATGATAAAAGAATAAATGAAAAATATGAAGCGTTGTCTATCAAGGCGCATAATATTATTAATAAAGCCCCCACATCACTTACAAATGCACAGGAAGAGCGTACTAGAGCCATTAGTTTTTGGGCCAAGGTACCTTTGCCGTATGACAAAATCACAGTTCCTGATCCGGCACTACAGCGTCTGTTGTATTCTAGCATCCGCAATATTTATCAGTCAAGAGAAGTATGGAATGGTAGACCGCTTTTTCAAGTTGGACCAAACAATTACCGGGGCACTTGGGCAGCAGACGGACCTTTTATAATGGAAGCCATCACATACCTGGGACAATGGAAGGAAGTCCGCGCCAGCTTGGAACAGCAGATAGCGGTAGGGCCGAGTGGAGGGCCGAGTGGAGTGGAATTTTCGAAAGAAATGGGCTTGCGATTATGGATGATATGGCGTCATGCGCAATTAACTAACGACTGGAAATGGCTGGAAAAGATGTGGCCAAAGGTTGAACAGGATGTAAACACAATCATGAAGTATCGAAAGATGAGCTTGAACGATTCTTCTGATGTAAATGACGGACTTATGCCCAAGGGAAAAATTGATGGAGGCATACGTGGAATACATTATGGATATACCAGTGTATATTGGAATCTTGCCGGGCTTCGTGCCGCCCTTTTTATGGCTGATAAGATGAAAAAATCGGTTTTACCTGTTTGGCAAGCAGAATATAAGGATTTTTGGAGAACTTTTGATGCGGCCAGAAACCGGGATAAGCTTAAAGATGCAAGAGGCAATCTATATGTGCCCTCTGTAATGAAGGGAGGAGTAGAGCATTTACCACAAGCCGCAGCCTGGGCTTTTCTACAGGCAGTTCATCCCGGTGAAATTTTTTCCAAAGAGGATTCTTTAATGCTGGGGACTATGGCCATGTTGGATGGCACAACGCAGGAAGGATTAATTCTCGGTACCGGTTTTTTAACGCAGGGTGTTTGGAACTACGCAGCTTCTTTTTATGCGCATGCTCACCTCTGGCTTGGGCATGGCAGGAAAGCAGCATCTACGCTCTATGCTTTTGCTAATCATGCGAGTCCCGTACTTACCTGGCGTGAAGAACAACATCTTGTAGGACAAATGAAAGGTGAAAGGTATATTGGTGATATGCCTCACAACTGGGCCAGCGCAGAATTCATACGCTTAATAAGGGATTTGATGATTTTAGAACGCGGAGATCAACTGCATCTTTTGCAAGGCATGCCTCGGGCATGGACCAAATCGGGAAATAAAACAGGATTGAATGACATACCTACTTCCTTTGGAAATATGAGCTTATCGGTTTCAATGGCAGACGATGAACAATCAGCAATAATAAAAATAGACCCACCAAAGAACGAAGCACCAAAGAAAATCATCTTACATCTGGAACATTTTGGACGTCCTGTTTGGGCAATTAAATCCGGTAACATTCATTTAACTCCAGAAAAATCTTTCATCGAAATCTCGACCGATAAGCCGATAGAACTAAAGGTAGAATTTCTACACACAGTTGAACAACGCTATAGAAGTCCCCGACCAGGGTTTGATCTGCTCCAAATTCAAGAGAAATAGGAATTCCATATGAAAACATCTATCACAACAATGTCTCATAAGTTAAAAGTATTGTTAATACTGCTATTAATAGGGAGTACAAGTTTCGCGCAAGCACCCCCCAATATTGTTTTTTTATTTTCTGATGACCAGAGTGCTGCTGATTTAGGCTGCTATGGAAATAAAGTGGTACGCACACCAAACCTTGATAAATTAGCTGCTGAAGGGGTACGTTTTACCCGTGCTTACGTGGCTAGTCCACAATGCAGCCCAAGCAGGGGTGCTTTACTCACCGGGCGGGTTCCTCATACTACCGGCTCAGCCAGGTTACATGTAGATGTATTGCCAGAATTTCCATCCATAATAGAAGCACTAAAAAAACAAGGTTATTATACTGCGGCAGTCCGTAAAGTACATCAAAAAGGCATTGAAAAACAATTTGATTTTCGTGGCGATTTCGCTG
>JBGSYC010000173.1:0-6835 GCA_041751095.1 Flavihumibacter sp. | reverse complement strand
GAAACCCCCTGAAGAACGAATTGTAACTGCTGCTGTGTAATGTTCATACTGCTGTCTGAGTTATCGCAAACGGGCAATTCATAAGTTCCCTGCTCCAGACGTTTGTAATAAAGGGCAAAGCCATCGCCTTCAAAAAGCAATTATGTAAACAAAAAGATTATGCACATTTTCTGCGTTTGCTGACCCCAAAGCCAGTGTGGTGGTCAAAAGTTTACATAAAACTGATACATAACTATCTACCTTTTGGATAAGGGCAATTTTGCCTCCATTAATAAAAGCGAAATAGTTATGATTACACAAATTCAAAACTTCGAGGAGCTGACAAATGAAGCAGCATCCTATCTCAGAATTTTATGTTACAGCGAATTATCAGTTAAAAGATTTAGGATCATCTGGCAAGACCTTAACATTTATATCCAAGAGCATAAAATTCAATGCTATGATGGACATGTAGGCATTCAGTATCTCGTGGATAAAAGCCAAGATGTTGAATACCAATTGCTTTCACGCCGGGAGAAACGGCGCATCAGGGCGATAGCTATCTTGTCTGATTTTCAAAAGGAAGGCATAATAAGAAAAAAAAGAAAAGCAGTTAGTGCGGCGGCGTTGGATGGGTTGATTGGTAATTTGATGCGTGAATATATCGCTCATTTAAAACAGGCATGTAATTTAGAACCGCAAACAATAAAAGCTTCCACAAGGCAACTTTCCGTTTTTTTAAATTATCTGAATATTCGTGAAATACAATCCTTAGATGGACTGAATCAAAGCTGCCTAATAAACTTCGTTAATAGCCTTGATGGGTACAGCATAGAGAGCAAGCATACTACACTGCTGAAAGTAAAACAGTTTTTGAAGTATTTAAAAGGCAGGCAAATACTGCCTATTCAATATTCTGAGTTGATCACTTCTTACAAGTTCACCAAACAGCGCCGGCTTCCTTCTTATTACAGCAGGGAAGAAATCTGCCGATTGATCGAAGGTATAGATAAAGCCAATCCAACCGGCAAACGTGATTATGCAATGATTCTTCTTGCAGCACGGTTAGGGCTAAGATCTTCAGATATTATCGGTTTACGATTTGACGAAATTTCATGGGACCGGCAATTGGTCATCTTAAATCAAAAAAAGACCAAGGAAACAATTGAACTTCCATTATTAGAGGACGTTGGTGCGGCTATAATCAGTTATCTGAAATATGGCCGCCCTGAGTCGGAACTCTCCTCTGTTTTCCTTTGTCACAAAGCCCCCTTTGATGCCATGCAGATATCCAATCTCAATGCCATTTTAAAAAAGTATATGGTTCGTTCAGGAATTAGTTTTGATGAAAGAAGGCATGGCCCACATTCGCTCCGTCATAGCTTGGCCACTAATCTGTTAACAATCGAAACACCCCTGCCAGTCATCTCTGGAGTTCTTGGTCATATCAATCAACAGAGTACTATGTGCTATTTAAAGGTTGATATCAATTCACTCAGAAAATGTGCTTTGCCAGTTGCAGCAGTAAGTATAGATACTGACCAGGTAAACAAGAAGGAGGGTGACAAATGAAAGCAGTAAATATTCATGCACAATACCTTGAACAATATTTGTCCTTCAAACGAAATCTGGGATTTAAAATGAAAACGGAAGCCAGTGTTTTAGGTCAATTTGCTCGTCTAACAACTCATACAAATCAATCAGCAGGAATCACGAAGATAATGTCGGATGCCTGGTCTGAGAGACGTACGCATGAAACGTATTCTAACAGATATGCCAGAGTAGTGCATCTGCGACAATTTGCAAGGTTTTTATCTGATGCAGGCATCCCATCCTATATTCCTGAACTGCCAAAATTCCAGAGTTCCTTTACTCCCTATATCTTTTCAAAAGATCAGATAGCATCTTTTTTTTTTCAGCGATCATTATGTGCCGTATCAGATAAATTATAATTCTGCTTACCTAAGCCGGACGAGCCGGAACCAAACAGGAAAATACTTATCTTTATGATATAAATTTACTACTTCGGTAGGTTAATCCTTGTATGCTACGTAGCATCATTTTATTTTAAAAACAAAGTGTTCACTTTTTTGAACCGGATATGTTTCGTGTCCGCATCCCCGTTAGAGGGTTATTCGGGAAACGGTACTACCCATTACGAAACATGATTAGCTGAATTCTTTCAGTTCTCATCCAGCGATAGCTGTATTTATAAACGGTAAAGCTAAAAAAGTTGGGGGTCATTGTTAGTCTCTTGAAACTCTTTACAGCACAGCGTTTCATAGAATTCTAAAAAATATCCTGACAAAAAATACGTTGATCTAAGAAATAAGCGCCTAAGAAATAAGGTACTAATGGGCAGATTAAATTACGCAGCAAATACAAAACAGGTGAAGTCTATGATACTGCCACAAAGTATTATTCTACTGGACAATTAAAAGAAATAGTTTTTGTTAAAAATAGAAAAGTCATTCCTGACCCAACTCTTTTGAAAATAAATCAGTTAATGACCAAGAGTAATGAAGGTAATAAAGAAGGAGACACCAAAGCAGCAATCAGGTATTGTTCCAAGGCTATTGAGATTGACAGTGCATATGCAGCAGCTTATTTTTCAAGAGGAACTATAAAATTGAATGAGTTTCAATTTGACGAAGCAATTGCTGACTTTGACAGAGCGTTGATATTTGAACCGTTTATGGAATTTGCCTTAACAAATAGAGCATTCGCCCGAATAAGAAAATATCAGTTTGCAAGTAGCAGAACATTGTCCCACAACAGTGAAGTGACAGTGTTAGCATCAAAAGACAAAGTCCCCATCCCAGGAGACGAACAAGAAAAAATTTGTAACGATTTGCAAAAGGCAGTGTTCTTAGGTGATAAATCAAAAATGATAACCGAAGCTTTAGCTGACTACTGCCAAACAAAGAGCAGCCGCTAACATATATTAGACTATGCGATTAGCCCCAGGAAGAAGCCCCGAACAGAAACGATCTATTGGGGGTTGTTGCATAGTCTTTGTTGACTGAACCACGCCGCTGGCGGAACCTGACATGGCGTTTTGCACTACTGGGTCAGACGGAAGCCTTAGTTCATCAGCTGCAGCATCACTGGGCAGTAGTTCGGCTTGGCAAGCAACTTTGAACCAAGTGTAAATCTTCAACTTTTGTTTCTATTTTCCTCATCGGTTGCCACGCTGGACGGAAATGCTATTTTCCCGGCAGCGTAAAGCCATGGTAGTTAGCTGCAAGCATATTACGTCATAAAATAACCTCAACGAATATTGCTAGACAATAAGCAATACAGAGCTTTTAGACATTCTCGAAAATAAAGAAAGCTCACCTAAGCGAAAGTGATGACAAGCAAAATTTGAGCTGTTCCGGCGCTTAAATACCGGAGGAGTCAGATCGGACACGTCAGGATGTAAGAAACTGCATTTTGTTACGATAGATAAAGCTCATTTCCATCGCTTAAAGGCTCTATCCGATTATCCAGCTTGCCAAGATGCAATTTCACTTTCCGAAAAAAATATTAATGAGCAATACGACATGGAGCTTACCCTTTCTATTTTTTATTTTTTCAACACTTGACTTGAGTAATTTTGCTCGTTTTAAAGATGTCGGCCATAACGCAACAGCGACCCGGGATTGTGACCAGGTAACCGGCCTAAAGCCTGCAACCACTACCTATCTGTCCGGCCCCGATGAAACGATATTGCGGGTATAGCCCTGTTGTTTTTGCTCCTCGAGCAGAGCCTTTAATTGCCGGACTACCTGAGGGTATTTCGTATATACGTTAGTGGTTTCCCAGGGATCTGCAAGCATATCATAGAGCTGCCCCGGTTCCGATCCGGGCTTTTCTACCTGCATAGCCCAGCCTCCGCTCCCGTTTGAATCGATAAATTTCCATTTCCCTTTCCGGATGGCAAATGTGCCATCGATGGAATGGTGGATGATGCTGTTCCGTATCGGTCTGGAATAATTCGCCTGTTGCAGCACCGGTAAAAAGCTGTATGAATCCGGGCCGGCTTCCGGCGCCAATTTTTGACTGGTGAGTGCCGCGGCAGTAGCCAGCATATCAGTAAGGCAGATGGTTTGAGTAGCCCACTGGCCGGATTTTATTTGTGCAGGCCAGTGTGCTAAGAAAGGCACCCGGTGACCGCCTTCCCATACATCTGATTTACCTCCTCTGTAGATATAATTAGCCTGGTGCTTTGGATATTTCTTCTTATCCTGAGGTTTCCAGTCGGCGCCATTATCGCTTGTAAAGATCACTAAAGTATTTTCGGTCAGCTTAAGCGAATCGAGCGTACGCATGAGTTTTCCCACGGCTGCATCAGTGTGCATCACAAAATCTCCATACGTTCCAGCGCCGGATTTTCCCTCGTAATCTTTACCCGGAAGCCAGGGCGTATGCGGACTGGTTAAAGGTAAATAAAGAAAAAATGGTTTACCGGTTTTACCTGCATGCGCTATGTACTCCTGCGATTTTCCGATCAATATATCCAGTGTCTCTTCCAGCTTAAATCCGGCAGCTATCATTCCAGCCCTCCAGATATTGCCGCGTGGCTGCGTACTGGCCGTTAAGGGCGTAGAGAAAGAAGGATGGGCCACTTTTCCGTTTTCAATAAAAGCATAAGGTGGCATATCCAGGGAAGCCGAAACAATATAGCTCTCATCAAATCCAAGTTCATTGGGGCCATTTTTAATTTTAGCTCCCCAGTCTATATTATCGGTATTTGCACCATAATCGGGCAAACTTTCGACAGCCGGCTTTGAGTCGTCTTTAGCCGGCCAATCCAGGCCTAAGTGCCACTTGCCAATGACAGCGGTGTGGTAGCCCGCCTGCTTTAAGATACCGGGGAGGGTTACACGCTCCGGTTCAATTAACGCCGGCGAATAACCGCCTAAAACGCCTTTCTTTAGCGGCGACCTGAAAGCATACCTGCCTGTTAGAACACCATAGCGCGTAGGTGTGCAAACGGCCGACCCGGAGTGCGCATCGGTAAAAGCGATACCGCCTTCTGCTAATTTATTTAAGTTAGGCGTTTGTACCTGCGCGTTTTTATTCAGATATTGAATATCGCCATACCCCATATCATCAGCTAAAATGAAGATAATATTTGGCTGAAGCCCAAGGGAAGGTTCGGGTGATTTACGATAAGCGGCCATCACTCCGGCAAGCGTTCCCGCCGCGCTCAGGCACAATATCAATTTAAAGAGTTTGGTCATCGCAGGGCTGATAACATATCCACCCTTACCCTTTCCCTGACGGGATGTTTCACGAATGGCCTTTAGCAAAGCTTTACGCATGATTTGTTTTCTTATTCCAGGCAACAATGTTAATGTGTATGCCCTTTTTTCTCCTTTGTTATCTTAAGCAGGTTTTCTAAAGCCTTTGGATCTTTCCGCTTCATGTCTTCCATCCATGATGGTATTTCCGGCACCCCCCAATCAGCTTTAGCGAGGTCCACTTTGTCGCCCGTTCTGATAAACCATTCCTTCATCAACCCTTCCATTTGCTTCACTTTGACAGGTTGGGCACCAGCAAGGTTTTTTGTTTCCCAGGGGTTATCCTTCAGATTAAAAAGCTGTTGATGCTTTTTGCCTTTTACCTGGTAATCAATCAACTTCCAATCCCCGTCCCTGACGCTTCTCTGAAAGTTCTTGTAGACAAAGAAAAGTGATTTTCGCTTCCCATAAACCTTACCCTGAATAGCAGGCCATAAACTTATCCCTTCTACCGTGGAAGGTACGGTCAGGTGATTTGCCTCACACAGCGTAGGAAAAATATCAATTAAATAACTTAAATCCGAAACCCGTTTATTTTTCGGGATGCCGGGCCCAACAACAATCATGGGCACTTTTATGCTGTGTTCATAAACATTTTGCTTACCCATCAATCCGTGCTGTCCTACGGCTAAGCCGTTGTCGGCTGCAAACACAATGATGGTATTTCCGGCTTTCCCTGATTGTTTTAAAGCCTGCATTATGCGGGCTATCTGTGCGTCTACATGAGTGATCATGGCGTAATAATCAGCAATTTCTTTTTTAACTTCCTGAGGCTTTCGGGGGAAATCCAAAATCATTTCATCACGCACGTCCAGCTCGCCATTGTCAAAGGAATGTTTGGGGAGAAAATTTGGCGGCAGAGATAAATTCTCAGGCTTGTACATCTGCCGGTACTGTTCAGGCATTTGCCGGGGATCATGTGGTGTCTGAAAAGCTACGAACATAAAAAACGGCTTTTCAGCTTTATAATTCTTTAAAAAATGAACCGCCTGGTCGGCATACAGTTCACTGGAATGTTTGCCGTTTTCAAAGTATGCCTTATCGTTTTTGTAAACGCCGGCAGTATCAAAATCCTGGACTGGAATATGGTAATGGTCACTCATGCCGCCAAACATGATCTTGGAAGCACTTGAAAAGCTACGGGCAAAACTCCCTTTGCCGTTATGCCACTTGCCCGTGTGAAAGGTGTGATACCCGTTTTGCTTCAGGTATTCCGGCAAGGTCTTATGCTGAGGATCAATAGAATTCCCCTCCGGGTCAATGCCGAAAATCTGCCTGCCAGTCATAAGCATCGCGCGGCTTGGCGCGCATACCGCACCGCTTTGAGACCCCATAATGTATGCGTTTGTAAAGGTAGTTCCATGCTTTACCATGGAATCCATTGCCGGCGTCAGGATTTCCTGGTTTCCGAGGGCGCGGATAGTTCCGGCGCGCTGGTCGTCTGTGAAAATGAATACGATGTTTAGCCGTCCATCTGTGTTTAACTGTTCCTCTTTAGCAGGTTTACTTTCGACGAAGACAGCCATTAACAGTAGCAAACCTGAAACCAATAGGGTTAAATATCCTGT
>JBGSYC010000172.1:0-1780 GCA_041751095.1 Flavihumibacter sp. | reverse complement strand
CCAAGTGAGGCAGATATACAGCTTACCCGCAGAATAAAAGAAGCTGGCAAGTTGCTGGAGGTTAAGCTAATAGACCACATTATTGTAACTGTTGAAAATTATTTTTCGTTTGCAGACCAAGGGGAGATATAATCCCCTTTCGCCCTCTCTGTTTCTTATTCAAGGTGAGAATTTGCTAACTTTATTTTTTTAACATAAAAAGCTTTTACTATGAAAATACTAACTGCTATACTCCTAACCGCTTTTGTAATAAGTGGTTGTACGTCAAAAGTAGAATTAAGCCGGGAAGAAGCTTCCAGTATGATAAAGGATGCTTTGAAATATCCACGGGTGCTTGACTATGATATTTATTCCGCTGACCCTGAATTTGTAAAAATGGCTATTGACAAAGGGCTTGACAAAGAGAGATTGGTAACTGTTCAAAGCACTAAAAAGCTGGGAGATGTTGGTAAGCCATTGGTTGAATTTACAAGTAAAGCACAACCTTACTTACTGCCTACTTCCGAGAAAGATAAAGCCATCCACGTTCAAAAAGTAAAGCTTGCCGATGAAGACCTGGTAGAGGTTACGGGTATCAAAACTACGGAAGATGGTAAGCAGGCGGTTGCAGAATATACAACAGCATATAAAAATGTGAGCGGCTTTTCAGCATTAACCGACATCAATTTTAATAAGACTGCTACCCATAAAGCTAACTTTGCTCTATACGATGATGGTTGGAGGCTGGAAAAGAAATAGACTGGTGTCCCCTCTCTCTTTTCACACGGCAGGAATTTCTGTATAAAACTTTAATACTTAGATATAGCGCATTTAAGTTACATTCCAATCAAGAATATTCCCATCAATTTACTTTTCAATCTGAAGACAAACAAACTATGCCCATAAGCTGGAATGAAATAAAAAGCAGAGCAATAACCTTTAGCAAAAAATGGGAAGACACGAAACGTGAAGAGGCAGATGCCAAAGAATTTCTGGTAGAGTTCCTGAACATATTTGGTATTGAGCGAAAGAAAGTAGCCACGTTTGAACATAAAGTAAAAAAACTTAGTGATGCTGCCGGTTACATTGATTTGCTTTGGCCAGGTATGCTGCTGGTAGAAATGAAAAGCCGGGGCGAAAATTTAGAGAAAGCATACAAACAGGCAAAAGACTATTGCCATGGACTTGCCGATTACGATTATCCAAAGTTCATTCTTATCTGCGATTTTCACACCTTCCACTTATACGATGAAAATGCAGAACGCCATGAATTTTTTCTTAGCGAAGTAGTAAAATATGTGCGGCTGTTTAGCCCAATTGCCGGTTACCAGAGAGTAGAGTTTAAAGAGCAGGACCCGGTGAATATAAAAGCGGCTGAGCTAATGGGCAGACTGCACGACCAATTAGAAGAAAGCGGTTATGCCGGGCATGAGTTGGAAGTGTTCCTTGTACGTTTGTTATTCTGCCTCTTTGCCGATGATACAACCATTTTTGAGCAAAACGCTTTTCATGAATTCATTGCTACCAGAACACATGAAGACGGCAGCGATTTAGGTCAGCGCCTCGATCATCTTTTCCAGGTATTAAACAGGCAGGAAGACAAACGGCAGACAACATTGGATGAACAGTTAGCTGCCTTTCCTTATGTAAATGGAAAGTTGTTTGAAGAACGGTTAACTACGGCAGACCTTAATAAGAAGATGCGTGATGCCTTGCTTGATTGCTGCAAGCTTGACTGGAGTAAAATTTCACCGGCAATTTTTGGTTCGCTTTTTCAAAGTGTGATGAACCCGGTTGAAAG
>JBGSYC010000171.1:0-35833 GCA_041751095.1 Flavihumibacter sp. | reverse complement strand
GAATGATGCACCAACAAACAACACCCATCAGCCTTATTGTCGATGGGCATAAATCTCACTTCACCCAACCGGTGAAAGATTACATTGCACGTAAAGAGGGGATGCTAAAGTTGTATCAATTACCTGCCTACTCCCCTGAACACAACCCGGATGAACTGGTTTGGAACAACGCAAAACAAAAAGTGGCAAAGCAGAAACATACTCCAACAAAAAAACATTCAAAGAAAAAGTAAAAGCTGTCATGGTGGGTATTCAAAAAAATACAGCATTAAACAGAGCATTTTTTTGTGAGCCGAATGTCTCCTATGCTATGTAATTCTTAGTATCATGTATTCCCTCGATGGACTTATACAACATGCAAAAACCAGGCTCGTTTATAAATAAACAATTTTAAATTTTTCTTGTATGAGCCTTCAGGTAATTAAAGATGGGTATGGAAACAATACTGGCATATTTGTTCCCATCACCGATTGGGATACCATCACGCAAAAACACCAGGATCTTAAAGAGCTGGTGAATATTGAACCAGCACCGAAAAAAAAACTGTCACAACTGGCGGGCTCCTTATCTAAAGAAACCGCCGAAGCCATGCTTAAAGATGTGGAAAAAAGCCGCAATGAATGGGAAGAAAGGTTGAATAAGCAACTGTAAAGCCTTTACATGTATCTGCTCGATACCAACACCCTTATCAATTATCTGGAGGCTTCTTTACCGGCTTCAGCGATGCTGTTTATGCACGGCGTAGTGGATGAGTTTTGCAATATCTCGGTCATCTCCAAAATGGAAGCACTCGGCCACAACTTTACCTCACCTGCCGAACAGGAAACCATGGAAACATTTGTTGCAGGCGCTACCGTATTACTGATTAATGAAGACATCGCAAACAAAACCATTGCCATACGCAAAAGTAAAAAGATAAAACTGCCTGATGCCATCATCGCCGCTACCTGCCTGGCACATGGCCTTACATTAATCAGCAGAAACTTTTTGATTTTAATAACATACCAGGCCTGGTAGTTATTGACCCATACACACTATAATAAAAGCCGCCGGCTCTTACACCAACGGCTTAATTCCTTATCTCCTTACCCTCGCCCGCTATTGTTGATCATAAGACACAACATCGCGCGCTTTTGTGGAAAATATTTTTAATACCGATTTCAATACTTCGGTCGTTAAAAATATAAGTGCTCGGGTACAATGATATGCCAGCCAAAATGCAACTACTCGAAGAGTTTTTAGCTACCGCTAATATCTTTCGCCTGGATGATGCCGTTATTCAAAAAACCATTGAACTTCGAAGAAGTAAAAAATTGAAACTCGGCGATGCTGTCATCGCCCCCACTGCTTTAGTTTACAACCTTACACTTTTTACCCGCAATGCCAATGATTTTAAAAATATTCCGGGACTAACTATTAAATCCTCATGCCTTGTAAATTTATAAAAGCCGGTGGCTTATTACCAACAGCTTTAAAAATATGAATCGCTGAGACAAGAGATCACCGGTACCTCATGTTTGTAAATGAGTCCGGTTCCCAATCACATCCCGCGACCCGTGGTCTGTGCGGCTTTTCCTTTTGTTGTGATCACCAGTATGTCATAATTCCTCACGTACTCATACGTTATCCCTCCTTGCGTATACCGGTGCTCTACCCAACGGCCCGTAGCATGGGCTGTCAAACAATATCACCGGTTTACTGCTTCTACAATCATTTTCGTAACCTTTTTTAACTGCTCTTGCTTGTGAACTGGTAAATGTTCGAGTGAAGTGTTCGTCCTTTTTCAAAGCTAAATCATACTTTAAATAAAAAGCCGACGGCTTTGTTATCAACCGCTTTAATTTTCTTCTCTTTTACCATAGTTAGAAGACAAAACCGATGTAGGATAATCTAAAAGTTATGTATAATTAAAAAGTACCAGTTATCTTGTAAATAAAGCTTTGAAATTCTGGTATTATTTAAATCCTCATGATTTAAAGACTTGTTATAATATAAGTATCCAACGCCTCCGTCTACTTCAGTAACTTTTTCTAATATGAAAGCAAACCTTCTGTTATTAACTTCATTAAAATTCTCAATATCCAAGGAAGATATTTTTAGTTTGAAAAAGTTTAAAGAGGAAGTTTTTAATAGTTTAGTATATCTATCAACAATTGCTTTATAGGTAAGCCTCTTACTGTTTGTACCCTCATGTGCAAAAGGGAACGAATTAATTTGATTGATTACCTCTAAAAGTGAGTCTCTATTATTATTTAAAAAATAAATCGTTTCCTTAGAAGCATTAAGCTTTGATTTTGAATCATAGTCTCTACAACTGTATATTACAAGCCCTATAAGAAAATAGGCAATAAAAGAAAAAAGATTGTTTAATTGCGTTTTCAACGTAAGTTTTTAAAATTTTTTATTTACGACCATGATCTTTTGAAACTTTTTCGACATCCTTTTTTGATTGTCCTGATTTTAGATACTTATCCAATGAGACTTTAACAGGGTTTTTACTTCCTATTTCATCTAGCTTTTCACCAAACTATCATCCTCTTTAATTGCTTTCTGATCATAATCTTCATCATTTCTTCGTTTCGTTCCAAATTCGGCTATTAATCCTGCTGCGGGAATATCTTCGTAAGCCAATACCATACTCCACAAAAAATTTCCAGCCTCGCCAGGACTATAAACTTTTCTATCAATTTCCAACAAATTATTTCTATCTATTCCGAGTAAATCATATGCAAATGAATGATAAAGCTATCTCCCCAGCAAACCTGCCGCCCATTCTATTGCATATCCGGATTTAATGTATTTAACTGTAAGCTCAATTTGCTTTTCTATCGTCTCCAAGACTTTGGTCTCACGGCTGTTTACAAGAAATAAGTTGCTTTCCCCCTGCGCAAATTTTAATTCTTCGTTGCGAACCAAAGAATTCAGATTTTTTAAAATTTCCCGGTTTGTTTGTAATTGCTGCAGCACAAGATCGTTTTGCATGTAATATCCGCGAATCTTATTTTCAATCTCCCAACGCTTGCCGCTTAGCTCCAGGTTAGTTTCCTTTATCTTCAACTGCGCGTTAAGATAATCTCCCCGGCCTTCGCGTAAAAATAATGGCATTTTGAATTGGATGCCCCACTTATAATTATTTTGCAGCATTACAGCATCGATACCTTTTGTCTGGTAATACCCCTTGCTGAGCAAATTAGCATTTACGTTTACTGTTGGCAGCAAGCTTTGAAATTTTAATCTTCGTTCTATTTCCAGTGCATTCAACTTCAATTCATAACTTTTCAGAACCGGGTTTCTGTTAGCCGACTGGTCAAGTAACTCTTCTAATTGCGGGGGCCTTACCGTACTTGCAAACCGGTTGGTATCGGGCACATACGCTACCGGAAGTTCATAAGGCCTGTCTTCAGGCATCCACAAATAATTTGATAGTTCTACTTTAGCATTATTCAGGTTCAGCAATGCGCCCGACTGCTGCAACTGGTAATTCTGAAGCTGTGTAAAAGCTTCAATCGTATCCATCACAGCCCGGTCTCCATTGGTAAAAGCAATACGTACCAGTCGCAAACGCGCAGCAGCTACATCTACATACCTGGAGTAAATGCTGTACAGCTCATATGACCCGGCCCACTCCCAATAGTCTGCATATGCATTAAACAACAGATCGTTGAGGACAAGCGATCTTTCCTGTTCACTTTGACTGCGGAATATTCGTGCCTGTTGCAATACGGCTCTCCGTTCATCGATCAGCAATCCTTTCCCGAGAGATATTTCCGCTCCGAGGTAACTTGATTTGCCCCTCGTTATATCGGAGGTGAGAAAGTCACCGCCATTATTTTCCAGACCTGTCTTTATTGCAACCCCTGCAGTTGTAGGTATCTTTAATTCAGGGTTGGTGTAGTAGTAATAATTCTTTCCATCGAACGTTTTTTTGCCGGCTTCCGTAACAACAACGGGGTCGAAAGCCCCCTTTGCACTCAATAGTTCGGCCTTTGCTTTATCTACCAGGATATCCGCCTGTTTGGCAACGGGATGGTAAAGCTTTATCGTTTGAACAAATGCTTCAGGGGTAAAGATTACCTGCTTCACGCCCTGGGATAATGCCTGCTGATACCATAAGAGAAAGATGATTACGGCCCCGGTTACTTTTTGAAACAACATTTCTTTTCAGGTTTGGGTACATCACTTTTTATCCTGCTGATCACCATTTTTTTTGGCGACGTCTTTTATATAATATTCAGGCGGAAAGCCGTTGATGGTTCGCCATAGTTCATAATAAACAGCAACATTTTTAAGCAGCGCAATTCCGTTGGCGCCACCGCCGATTCTTAGTTGCGCCGGCCATTGTTTATCAAGCGGATCTTCTGTCACCAGAATCCTGAATTTGCCATTCGAACTCACTGAAGTTTCTACTGCTGCTACTATCCCGCCAAAAGTGCCATAGCTGTTCTCAGGCCATCCGCTAAAAACAATGGCAGGAAAACCGTCGAAGACAAACCGAACCTTCTGACCCAATGCGATAAGGGGTAAATCCATAGGCTCAATAAACAATTCCACTGCGTATTGCTTTCGTTCTGGTACAATCTCTACCATCATTTCACCTTCTTTCAGCATTTCACCAATGCCCGCCTTTTTAGCCTTCGTTATTTGCCCGCTTTGAGGTGCGGTAATGTAGTATAGCTTGTTCCTGGCGTCATAGTTCGAATACTGGTTTTGCAGTTTCGACACTTCAGCCCGCGTGCTTGCAGCGTTTGATAAAGATGAAAACCTGTCGCCGTCGGCCTTTGCTATTTTATCTGTATAATCCTGAACAGCTGACTGTTGCTCGATCTCCAGGTTTGAAAGCTCCTGACGGCTTTGTAATAATTTGTTATTGATGATATTGCTTTTAGCCAGAGCATTCTGAAAGTTTAATTTCCGTCTTTCAAACTCAGTAAGGGAAATTGCACCGCTGTCGAGCATAATCACCGCGGCATTAATTTGCCTTTTATATGCTTCAAGCTCATTGTTTGCAGCAATCAGCTCAGCTTCCTCGCCCTGTACTTTCAAACGCTGTTGTGATTTCTTATTATCGAGCGACCGGAGCTTCAATTCCCTTGCCTTCGACAAGGCATCGGCCTGGGTAATGGTCGTATGGGCCTTACTTATATACCCTTCAATGCTTTGTTGTTTGGCGTCTATCTGCTGTTGCGTACGCTGAAGTAACTGGGGATCGAAGTAGTCAACCTTAACCTCTCCTAATTGCAAAAGTGTATCGCCCTCTCTTACAAAATCACCTTCCTGTACATTCCACTTTATTACCCGCCCGGCTATCATCGTATTTAGTTCCTGGGGTCTTTGCTCCTGCCGCAGCGTTGTGACAACCCCCTTTGCCCGGATGTTTTGCGTCCACGGCAACAACATAACCACTGCCAGCACCACCAGGGTTCCCCACAACCAAAGCTTTACGCCGCTCCTATGGTGTATGCGGTATATTTTTTTGAAGGAATTAAAGTGGCTTTTGCCTGCTAACTGTTCAATATCCAGGTGTAGGAAATCATTCATTTTGATTCTTTTTGTATTCGGTCATTAAGCAATGTCACCAGCGTTATCAATAAGGATTATTTTATCACAATACGTCTTTAGCTGTTCATCTTCCGAAGCGATAATTACGGTGGCTGTTTTGTCTTCTTTGATATATTGAATAGTATTGTGTTTAAATGGCTGCGCAAGGTGTTCAAATGGTTCTTCCAGCAGCAATAGCCGATGCTCACCGATGAGGGAACGCATCAACAAAATATTTTTCCGTACATTACTGGAAAGCTTGTTTCCAACCGGCTGCAACATGGTGTCATAGCCTTCCTTACATGATTGCACAAACGTTTCCAGGCCGGTTATCGACGCCACCTTCGATACTTCTTCCACGCTGATTTCTTTATTGCCCATCGTTATATTTTGAATTAACGTACCCTGAAAAATATCCTGGCTGCCGAGGAGTATGCCTGTGAGATGACGGAGGCTTTGCACCTCATAATTTGCTGCAGGTATTTCATCTATGAGGATGCTTCCCTGATACTTTGTAAAGGCGCCCGTAAGCAGCCTTAAGATGGTTGATTTACCGCTGCCGGATACCCCTTTCAGTTGTACCATCTCACCCTTGCCGATATCAAAATTTATGTCGTTGAACACTGGCGATTCATTTCCGTAAGCAAAACTTACATTGCTAAACCCGACAGATACGCCTTCTTTTTTTGATGGCAGCGATAAGGTGCCGCTTTGCTCTCTTTCTGCTTCTGTGATAACACTCAGTTTCTCAACCGACACCAAAGCATCATATACGGCATCAAGGTTAGTGATTATTTTCTCGACAGACAGGATGATGGCTATAATGACGATATCGGCTGCTATAAATTGCCCTACGTTTATCTGCTGATTCACTAACAAATAAGCGCCAAGTATAAGCATTGCTGCCGTGATAATTATTTTAAAGGAGATCAGGCTCCAGAACTGCGTGAGCAATATTTTAAAATGCTGCGTCCGGAAGCCTAAGTAATGACCAACCAGGTCATCAGTTTTTTGAACATGCAGCGATGTTCCTTTTGTGTATTTAAATGATTTTACCGTTCGTGCAACTTCCTGCAACCACGCAGCCACTCCGTATTTATAGCTGCTCGATTGCATAGCTGTTGCCAGTCCCTGGGGAGATGTAAAACGGATGATCGCCAGAACGATAAACAGCAGGAGAAAGCCAAAGCCAATGAATACCGGATGATAAAAAGACAGCAATATCAACCCAAGTACCACCTGTATTGCGGCAGCCGGCAGGTCAATCAATAATTTGTCAAGACCCTTTTGAAGCGATACGGTATCGAAATAGCGGTTTACCATTTCCGGCAGGTATTCCTTGTCAAGCTTTTCAATATTGAGTTTCGGTAAACGGTCTCCATATTCCATCGAATAACGGACGAACATCTTTTGCTTTACTTTTTCAATGATCTCAAGCTGCCTTACCTGCAACAACCCATTGATAAAAACACCAAAAACTACCAAACCTATCAGCACTACTATGGATGTGGAAATTGAGCCGGCCATTACAAAACCGATAATTGATTGTATGCCGAGGGGCAGCGAAAGCTGCACCAATCCCGCAAATATGGCAAACATATAGATCACTATGATATCCTGCCGGTCTAACAGCAGTAAATTGTTAAGTTTGGCTATTGCTTTTGTAATGGAAATATTGCTGCCTGCCATGGTTATGCTGGATGGATGGGTTTCTGTTGTTTCAAGTCCTGTTAGTAAGCGGTAAATGAGGGTTGCTATTTCTCATTTTAACCTTTTGCGGGCAAATATAATATACTTTTAATGATAATAGCAATACTATCACAAATAATAATAAGTATTTTATTTTTGAACATTATACTATTACTCATGAAAGTTAAATATTTTTGCATCAAACCGGCAAAATGCAGTTAGACTTTAAAATAAAACTTAATGAGAAGCTATATCTACGTGATCCTGATGGAACGGAAACCGGGAAAGAAATCGTGCGTAGTGCCATTAAGCTGATATCCGAGCTTGGATATGAGCAGTTTACGTTTAAAAAGCTGGCCGCTGAAATTAAAAGCACCGAAGCCACGATTTACCGCTATTTTGAAAACAAGCATAAACTATTGATATACCTTGTCGACTGGTATTGGGCATTTGTGGAGTTTCAGGTGTTGTTTCATACCAACAACCTGTCGAAAGCGGAAGACAAAATAAAGATGTTTATAGACATCCTGGTATGGGAAGATAACGTGTTTGCCAATTTTACCGATATCGACCAGCAGTCATTATATGCCATTGCCATTGCCGAAGGCAGCAAGACCTACTTGTCTAAAGAAGTAGATGAAAACAATAGAGTGATGTTGTACAAGCCTTACAAAGATCTGTGTTCGAGGCTTGCCTCGTTGTTTAAAGATTATAACCCTAAATACAAATATCCCCATTCTTTAGCAAGCTCAGTTGTAGAGATGTCGCACTTTCAGTATTATTTTATGCACCATCTTCCGCGGCTGTGCGATTTTTCCCGGAGAAAAAACCCGAAAGATATCGAAGCTTTTTTAGAGGGGCTTGTATTTGGAGTATTAAACGCAGGCCTGAATGAAGAGTAACAGCAATCAGCTTTCAGCTATCAGCTATGAATCGCTCAAAACAGCGCTTTTCTTCCCAACCCCACACCGCATACCTCACAAAAAAAGCCCTCCCTGAAAAGGAAGGACCTATATTCCTATGAAGACTACGCCGGCATACATTCAACCCATGTGCCAGTATCGTAATGCCATGATTCTGATTCGTTTCCGTTTTTCACCATCGGCTGCATTTTCCCAAAGCCGGAAAATTTTTCGCAGACGAAACACCGCAACGGTTTTTTCCGGGGAAAGTTAAACGGTGAAATCACGATCAATACAGTATCATGATTTAAATTTTGTTTCCTTAAATTTTCAACATTTGGTAAAATTCTTAAAATGGACAACGATAATCCCTTTATAGATGAATGTTTTAACCTGCCGTTTGTAAACGATGGTAAGCCGGGTTATGTGTCCATACACCCTGAAATGACGCCGGCCGTGCAGGGATTATCACCTACAGGAAGGTATTTCATTTATTGCCTCCATCCGCAGGGAGGCACCTGCCACTTTGTTATCAGGAAAGATATCGACGGTAACTGGATATCCGAATGTCTGCCACCTTTCCTGGGCAATGACTTCATTTGCCTGATCACCGATGAGATCGGATCAAAAAAGAAATAAGATTTCATAGCTGACGCACCTGTTTATCCGATCTTGCAATTGAACCTTGCATTAACAAATCCTACCGTTAAGGCAATTTTTGCACAGTCGTCTTCCCTGCATTTTTAGGATTTATTGCATCTTCCTTTATGTTTCCTTTCATGATTTCCTCAAGCAAATCCAGCTGCTGCAAGGTGGGTCTGTTGATATATATTCCTGAATTGCCAGTATTCCTCACTCCCCTGACGAACAGATAAATCACTCCGCCGAAATGTTCACTGTAATCGAAGTTCTTTAGCCTCCCTGTCAAATATTTTTTTGCGGCGAGGGTGTATATTAAGTATTGCAGATGATAGTTGTTTTCATTCATGGCGCGGGCAAGCGCTTCCGGAGAATAATCCCCGATAGTATCGCCGAGGTAGTTGCTCTTCCAGTCTAATATATAATACATCCCACGACATCCGAAAAAGAGATCCATCTTACCGTTCATTATGCCTTCCAGAAGTTCGTCGCGGGATATACGTACATCAATACCGGCAGTCGTAAGCCTGTTAAGTGCCGCAGGATTATATTGTTGTACAGGGAAGTCAAACTCAAGCTCATGAATCCGTTCGTTGTGCAACACCTCCGACAACCTGAATGTCTGGCCATTAACTTCGAGAGGCACGTTAAATGTGTGCTGCAGCATCAGGTAGAGCATAACGGGATACTGTTCGGTGTGTTGGGGCATGTATTGCTTCAACGCCTTCTCAATCGTGTACTTCCAGCTCCCTTTGTCGGTAAAATGTACGTGCTCAAAGATATAATGCAACATATTACCGGTTTTGCTGCCCCTGGCGAGCTGGGAGAACATAAACTGGTTATACCGGTCAGCCTGGTTGCCGCTTCGTGGTCTTGAGGTGGCTTCACCTTTGTGTGCAAGCATGGTATAGCTCATCCTTATCCAGCTGTTATGCTGCAGCTGAAAATGAACGGGAGCATTTTTTACGCGTGGCGTAGCGTCGTCTTCCGGATTATACCGGTATCTTTCCTCGAACGGAGGCGCGTTTTCTTTCTTGATGAGCGCTCCATCAGTTTCGCTAAGGGCGTCTAAAAAATGCGCCAGGGTAGAACGTTTCTGTTGGGTTGAATGATGAACAAAACATTTGTACACTGCCCTTGTCAGGGCAACATACAATAGCCTGCGATTTTCCTGTTCGATCTGTTCGTTTATCAGCAGGCGCTGGTCTCTGCTTATTTTCTCATTTTCAATGGAGACATATTCGCCGGTATGCGGATGGCGGTAGCTGTAGAAGTCTTTTTCTTCCCGCTCCACCAGGTCGAGGAAGGGGGCAAAAACGATTTTATATTCCAGTCCTTTACTCTTATGAATGGTAACGATCTTTACTGATTCTTCATCGCTTTCAACACGCTGCTCGTATTCATCGCCTTCCGTTTCCATGCCTTCAATTCCCCTGCTAAGCCAACTCACCAGTTCGGGTGGCGACAACTGTTTATTGGTTTGAACTTTGTGCACCAGTTCTATAAGCTGAAAGAGATTCGAAATGATTCGTTCGCCGCTTTCGGTATTCGGGTCAAGCAGCACGTGCCTCACGTTAAAGTCCTTAATAAACTGTGTCAGCGCAGTGAAAACCCCATCGTTCAGCCACCGGCTGCGGTAATTGCGGAAAAGACCCAGCGTTTTTTCGTCATCGAGCCGGAGTATCTGTTCAGCCCTGTAGCCGGTAAATGGCGAAAGCAGCGCCTTGTTTATGTTGGAGCGGGAAATGCCGGACATCGCCTGGAGAAGGTAAAGCAGCCACAAGGCTTCAGTTGACTGCAATACTTTTGCGTCATCTATCGTGATTGCGGGTATGCCATACCGTGACAGCGCCGATTTGATATCATTGCCCTCTTTCTTTGTTCTTACAAGGATGCCGATATCCGATGGAGTAATGTTTTTTTCTTTGCCGTCCCTGATAATTTTATACGCCTGGCCGGATAGCAGGTCAATAACTTGTGCTGTTACCGTCTGGATGATTTCCTTCTTTCCCGGAACTTCACAAATGGTAACCGGCACTACTGCTGATCCTCCTTTGTACAGTGATCCTTTGGTATTTGGTTCGGGTGATTGCACCGCCCGGTAACTGATGGCATCCGGGGCATCCTTGAAATGGAAGGTATCGAACCCGGGGTGAGGCTCGAAGAATATGTTCATGGCGGCGATGAGATTTTCCGAAGACCGGAAATTCCGGTTCATCGTGTACCGGTGCTGAACATCATTCTTCGCTTTGAAGTAAGTAAAGATGTCTGCCTTTCGGAATGCATAGATGGATTGTTTCGGGTCGCCTATGTAGAAAAGAATTGAACGGGTGCCAAAAGCCTTTTCAAAAATCTCATACTGCAGCCGGTCGGTATCCTGGAACTCATCAACGAAAACTGCTTTGTACTTTTGTTGCAGGGATTCGGCCAGTTGCCGGTTCTCTCTTTCCGTAAAGGCTTTATGCAGATTAACGATCATGTCATCGAACGACAAAAGATTGTTGCGCTGCTTGTATTCTTCTATGCCGGCAGCCACAATATTAATCGCCTGGCAATTGATATCAGCGATCACCTGCCTGATTCTGTTCTGCACCTCACTACCTGCAGCTTCGCAGTCATCACAGTGCGTTAAAATATCCGCATATACATCTCTGATATATGCAGGGTCGCCTTTTTTTCTAATACGCTGAATATCTTTAATAAGCTGTTCCGGTGTTTGATAACTGTGAAGGCCTGCCTTATTAGTATGTCTGTTTTTCTCACTGATTGTTCTGATCCGCTGTTCATTATTTCTAATGTAATCGTGGATGTTTTTGGTTAAGTAGTCTTGCTTTTCTTTAACCTCTTTCAATTCAGCGATGATCTTTTGATGATCTTCTTCGCAGAACGAGTAAGTTTTATCCTTTTCGTAGTTGTAATACTTTTTTCCCGTCAGATGCTCTTTTACAATGTTCCGGATACTCTTCCTGGAAAGCTTTGCCTGGATCACATATTTCAACAATTCAGCAGGGATAGTAGTGATGTTCTCCCGCCAGAACCGGTTTACTTCTTCGGAAATAATTGATTCATCATCGGGTAATGTTTCAGCGCCAAACAACTGGTTGGTTTCAAAGGCAAATTCGGTAAGGGTCAGTTGGCAAAAGCTGTGGATGGTAAGCACTGCCGTTTCGTCGAGAAAAAGTACAGCGTCCCTGAGGTGTTGCTCCACCTCTTCCTGTGAAGACTGCCTGATACAGCGCGATACAAGTCCGGCAATTGTTGGGTCAGTTATTGTTTCCCCGATACTGGCCTTATACGCACTTCGAATAAATAGCCTCACCCGTTCTTCCAGTTCGGCAACCGCGGCTTTCGTGAAAGTGACCATAAGGATTTCCTTTACCGAAAGCTTTTTTTCGAGTACCAGTCTTAGTACGAGTATCGCGATAGAATAGGTTTTGCCTGTACCTGCACTTGCTTCTATGAGATTGCTGTTTTGCAGGTCAACCGTTGTCGCATCGAATGGTTTAAAATCTGTCATATCATGATTGTTAAGCCGCCCATCCGTGCCTTTATTCCTGGAAATAGCCCGGGAACATATCACCTAATGGTTCAATCAGTATCTGAGCATTTGACTGATAATGCTGAACTATATTTCCCGAATGAAAAAATCCTTTTTGATATTCATTTAAGAGGTATTGATCGTCGCAGGGAAATTCAAAGTTGTGAAAAAATTTTTCAAAAATCTTAAATAAGATCTTTTCGTCAAGATTTTCCACATCGGCAGGCTTTATGTCAAAGCCAGGAAAGAACGCAACAACCTCTTTATGGCCGCGCTTATACAATTGCACCAGTTCTGTAAGCTTCTGCCTTGCTTCAGCATGTGATATGGTTTTACCCGCAAAAACCGCCCTTTTTGCAGCGGAAATAAAGTACATCCGGCAATTTAACTCTGAAGCAGCCGCGGTCAGATAACGGATGTATGCGTCAAGCAGGTGCTTCATCTCTCTTCTGGAATAAGAAACAAAAACAAGCTTTTTGTCGTAAATATTTTGAAGCGTTCCTTTGAACCGGCTGTTATCGATAGTCATTTCAACCAAAACTTTGTGTTCTTGTGCATCTCCGATGCAGTCACTGAACAGGTCTCGCAGTATGTTTACTTCCTCATCAAGATTATCTATGGCGACGTCTGCCATATTCTTTAACGGCAATCCACCTGTGCGGACGAGCCTCTTTTTCAGATTTTCCACTTCCTGCTTTTTCATGGCTAAAAGCTGAGGTTTCAGAGACCATTCCTGCAATTTATCCAGGCTAAAAACCTCTGTATCGCTCAGCAGCGCCTGCGCTTCATTATATCTGATATCCAGCACTTTATTGTAATAGGTCTTCACCGGATGCCTGACAAAAGATATCAGACTTTCCATGGTAATTTCGTCAAAAGAGGGTGCCTCAATATGCTTTTGATCATCTGTTATTTGTACAGTTTCCTGAATGCGGGAATCAAGATAATTGAAATAGCCTGGCATGGCCTTATTGTATTTCGCGCTGAAGCTATGCAACGGATGTCTGATGGTGAGGGCGGCACGAACCCTTGCAGCTTCGTCACACCCCGCTTCTATATAATCAATCAATTCATCTACCAATGCTGAAGGAGGAATCGTTGTATTGTCTTTTGTGCTCATGCCAAGATAACTGATGTATAAATACCTGCTTGCAGACAGAACTGTTTCAAGGAACAGGTGCTTGTCATTTTCTTTTACATTTCTGTCACCGCGGCGTCTTTTGTCTTTTTCTATAAGGTTGAAGCTGGATGCAGATTCTTTTCGCGGGAATTTATCAAAGTTTAAACCAAGCAAAGCAACGATCTTAAACGGGATGCTTCGCATAGGGATGAGTGAACAGAAGGTAATGCCTCCACCCGCAAAAGAACCCGACCGTACGGCAACGGAAACAGACTTCAGCAGGCTATGCATAAAAACATCGAACGCAATTTTCTCTTCCATAAGTTCATCGGCGGTGTTTAAATTTGCAAGCTGAGCCTGCAGCAGAATATAGTCCTCTTCCACCTCTTCTTCAGGTTCACATATGAGATTTTGAATTAAACGTTCAGTGTAATCAACCCATTCGGCAATTGTTCTTGCACTGTCTCTGTCATTGACACTATCGATAAGCACCTGTATAAAGTAATAAAACCTTATCACTTCCGCCGATTCGCTTCCTTCAGACATGTCAAGAGGGAACAATAACTCACCATCAGGATCATAATATTCTTCATCACCGCTCATGCATACGCCATACATGATCCTCTTAATACCATATTCCCAGCTGACAAACCTGGTATCATCTTCTTTACTTCCTTTTATCCCAAACCTTATGTTGGCAGCATCGACTATTTTCCTTACCAGATCAAGATCAGTCAGGCCAAATCTCTTTCGTATATAGCCCGAATCAAGTAAGCGCAGCACTTCTTCCGCTTTGAAATTCACGCGGTTCAGTGTAAGGATGGATGTCAGTGCATTGACTATGGTGTCGCCGTGGGCAAAGCTTTCATCTGCTATCGTAAAATGAAACTGGTGAGGAGCATTTTTGAAAACAGCTTTTATATAAGGGGCGTACGCGTCGATATCTGTTACCATCACTACAATTTCCCGCGGGGATAAATTTTCATTACGCTGATCCACCAGGTGAACGAGGTAGTTGTAAAGTACTTCAACTTCGCGTGCAATGCTATAACACGAACTGATGGTTACAGACCCGTCATAAACATCAGCAAGGGAAAGAACGTTTCTGTCTTCCTTCGACATGCCGTGGTAAATGTCGTTTTGAATTTTATGAAGCAGGGTGTCTTGCGGCGGCTCTTCCAGCGACACTTCTTCAAAGCTGTTCAGCAACTCTTCGTTCTTAAAGAGCAGCATGAAAGTATCCTGTATAACCCTGCCCCAACTGGTGAGCAATGGGTTACCCGAACTGTTCTCGTTTTTATCAGCCAGGCCTTTCTTCTTCAGTATTGCCAATTGCTTTTCGCTCCTGTCTTCAAACCAGTAAACTGACGGGGCAGGGTTAACGAGATGAAACGAAACATCGGCAGCTTTCGATATTTCGAACAGAAGTTGCAGATGATAATCCGTTGTGATCGAAAGGCCAAATACATGCAGTGATGGCATCTTTGCCTTTAACTTTTCCCGGCCGCCCTGATCTTTGAGGGTGTCCCTGATGTATTTGCCGATCACTGTTTTATCGGGTAGCCTTTCGCGTGATAGTTGTTTTGCCCTCGTCCATAGATAGCGCTGCCAGTTACCAGCGTTTGGTTCATCGGGGGGTTCATTGTTCCATAGCTCGATCCATTCCGGACGATAAACCTGGTATTGGTCAAATAAGTCAGCATTTTTCTCCGCCAAAGCCATTCGTTTCAGGTCCTTATCAGGGCCGTTATGGCTATAGTAGGAAGCCACGTTCTCAAAGCGCCGGATAAAATCCTTCTCTCCCAAAATGGTGTATAGTAACCAGGTAAGGTTTTGAGCGGACAACATGCCCGTAGATTTGCCTTCAAGAAAGTAGTAAACCTTTTGAATGATTTCATTAGGGCTTACAAACAGGCAATTGGCTGTTATATCATTATTGGCTGCTATCTGTAGTTTCAGCCAGTTGTTCATTCCCTCCGTTTGCGTCACGATAAATTGCGGCTGGAAGACATTGCCCTGTTGATGTTTCAAATCAGCCGATAATTTTCGGGCTAACGCTGTTAATGAATTTGATATATTTAGTTGTAATGACATTGTATGATGTTGAACGAACCTACATTCATTTTTTTTAAACCAGTTTGCACGCCGGCATGCGACAGCCGGCTGGCATCTCCAAAGAAGGTGGAAGGTGGTTGCTGACCGTCAGAAGCCAAACTGACGAAAGCCTCAATGTCCGGCAATTTCTTCCAGTCTTTCCATTATTGCTGAAGCTCTTTTTACCCTTCTTTTAGCAATTTCTGTAATAACCTGCGCCGGTGCCTGTACCATTACTTTTAATTTTGCCCTGGTGACACCGGTATACAACAACTCCGCAGTTAATAAAGGCATGTCAGGTCTGTCAGGAAGCACTACGAGTACATGGTCGTATTCACTTCCCTGGCTTTTATGGATAGTCATAGCAAATACCGTTTCCGCTTCCGAAATAAAGCCCGGTAACACTGATTTTAACGCGCCCGAGCTATCTTCGAACCACGCCTTGAGCACATTATTTTCATCCCGCCTGATGATTCCAACGTCGCCGTTGAAAAGATTAAGGTCACAATGATTTTTGGTAACAATTACCGGGCGGTGCTCGTAGAATTCCGAAGCCGGCCTGATAAGCTTTTTTTGTTGAAGGTATTTTTCTATTTTTCTGTTGGTTGCATGCAAACCATGTTCACCTTCCCTTATTGCACATAACACCCGAAATGTATTCAGCAATTTTAACGCCTTGAGAATATCCGGCTCTTGTATGTAAGATGCATACCCCTCAATGATATCCTCAAACAGCCTTTCGTCGTATACCGTGTCTATGGTAACCTGTTCGCCGGCATTGCTTTGAAGAAACGAATTAAGCTTCTCCTGGTTACCCGTTATGATAGCTTTACTAAACATGCCAATGCCTTGATCGCTGTTGAAACGATGGCTCCTTTTTAATTCAACTACATGCCCTGACAGTAAGTGATGATCGTTTTCCGATATGAAATCGGCGGTAATGTGCCTCGAAGGCTCTGTAATTAGCGAGTTAATGACCGTTGCATTTTTCCGGGAAATTGAAAATGAAGGCTGGGCTTTGCAAAGGTCGCCAAAAATACTCCCGGCTTCCACTGACGCAAGCTGGTCTTTATCGCCAAGCAGTATCAGTTTTGTGTCTGGCCCGATAGCGCTGACCAATTTTGCGAATAGCGCTACGTCGATCATGGAAGCTTCATCTACGATCACCACGTCATAATTTACAGGATTGTCCTTGTTATGCCTGAAATACAGCGAATCGGGACGATATTTCAAAAGCCGGTGTATAGTGCCCGGGGTGATTGTTTCGAATAGGGCGTTTACCTTCTCCGGAACGTCGGTCGAGGCATTCTTTAAAGAGTCAGACATGCGTGCTGCCGCTTTACCCGTGGGTGCGGCAAGGGAAACTTTGAGGGCCGGGTTCGCAGTATACAGGATGGCAAGTATCCGGGCTACAGTTGTGGTTTTGCCTGTGCCCGGGCCACCAGTTATAATAGTGAAATTATTTAATAACGCGGATACCGCAGCTATCAGTTGCCAGTCGATATTTTCCACAGGGGTATTGCTTCTGGTTACCGGCTGTTTAGAAAACAACGCCCTGATGAAATCCGCATGTTCCTCCAGCATGGCATATCTTTCATCAATAGCCCTGCGGTTTGTAACCGCGAATGACTTAAGTTGTTCCAACACCCCGGTTTCATAAGTAAAGTACCGGTGCAGGTACAATTTGCGGTTATGAAGTACAAAAGGTTGCTTTGGGCCATTGTTCGATGTTACCAGCGGCTCATTAGCCAATACATCTTGATTTGCAAGTACCTCTTTCTGATCATAAAATGAAGGGTCAGCGGGTTCATCCCCGAGTTCGTCGAGGTTGAGGCAAATGTGGCCCTCTGAGAGTTTTTTTGCAACAAGGTAAGCGTATGGTTTGAGCTTTTCGCTTTTGAAGAACGACGCGAATTGCTGGTGAACGTTGTTTGATGTTTGCATAGAACCGGAGGCTATGGTAAAGAATCAAAATTATCGGATCGGATCAATTTTTTTGAAAGTTTTGATCAACATTTGGGCAATAATGGCATATCCTTTATCGGACGGGTGCAGGCCGTCATACGTCATTCCAATTGCCTCGGGAGGGTAGGGGTACTCATCTTTTTCAGGATCAAAAGGAATCCCGGTAAAGGCCGGATATCGAAAATTTTTATATGCACCTGTTTGTGGATCCTTCAATCGCTTGAATTTCACAAGGTTTTTGAGGGTCATGCCGCTTTTATAATATAAGTCGACGAGATGCAGCCCTTCATGTTTGGATATTGTTTTTATGGCATCTGCCACTTCTGACAATGACTGGCCGTTTTTTTCTTTGTAAGAACCATAGGCGTTATTTTTCACGTTCCGGATATAAACAAAGTCCGCCCTTTGCATGGGTGTGAATAAAATAATGGTGGCCTGATCGTTAAGGTCGCGAAGCTTATTTATAATGATCCGGAAAGAACCATACACAGTGTAATTGCCGGTGTTGTTTTGGTAATCGGTAAAGGTACCTATGGGACGGCCGCGCCACCAGTCATTAGTGCCGAGGAAAACGGAATAAATATCAGCTTTAACCAGTCCGATCTTTTCAATTTCCCGGGCGATATCGCCGGAGGTCCAGCCATTATGACCCTGGTTAATGTAGCTTACGTGGGGTAGTTTTTCAACCACCCTGGTCATATAGCCTTTGGTGATCCGGTTACCCGTTTCATCCGGGTGCTCATTCAGGTATGTGATAGAATCACCGATAGCAACCCACGTGATCGGTTCGGGGCGGAACGAAGTGATGATCGTAAAAAGGGTGATTAATCGAATAAGGTTTTTCATAACAGGGTATTTCCGTGAAGATGAAGTTATACAATGTTGAAAATAAACCGTAATTGATTATAGATGGTGGATTTCCTTGCTGATCTATGTATGGGATCACGGTTTTAATGGTGTACACTTAATCGATGTATTCGCTATTCACCAGGCGTAAACTGCATGTTTTTTGAGCAAATAAGAAATTCTAATCAATTTCTAATGTCAATTTGCTCTTAATGTGGAAGTTCTTTCGCAATTTTCAAAAATGATGGAGCATACTTGCCATGCTTCAGCATTACCGGCGGGCTTATTCCGCAATATATTTAATCACTATCGATGATCGAAAGGATAGCAGTTGGGATACAAACGCTTGCAATTATAATCAGGTCTTCCTACAGGAAGGAAGGTACTGAATTCTTTACCCCCGGCGACTTTTCTCAACAGTTGCGGTATATGAAACGGCCAAAGGGAGATATCGTGCTACCCCACACGCGACAGCATATTGAGAGAAAAGTGTTTTACACCCAGGAGGTATTGCTGGTACGTTCGGGAAAAGTGAGGGTTGACTTCTATAATCATGAGCAGGAAGTGATAAGTAGCAGTATTATTCTCCGTGGTGATGTAATATTATTAGCATATGGAGGCCACGGTTTTGAGTTCCTGGAAGATGCTGAATTGATTGAAATAAAGCAGGGGCCCTATCAAACGGTAAATGATAAAGTCAGATTCGCTGGCGCTGTAAGTCTCGTTTGATTTCCTTCAGGATTACAAAAGCTGCGGAAGAACAAATGACCAGTTGCCGGATAAAATTAGATGTTAGGGAGCAAATAAAACACTAAAAGAATGCTTCCCGCCAAGATTGATAAAGTAAGTACTAAAGAAAGAAGCCTCGAAGGAAAATAGGAATTGCTGTTCAACTGCTTTTCTATTTTCCTGTACCGCAGGAAAGCGAGGGTAGCCACTACTGCCCCAAAGGCTATCATTATTACACCTATTTCAGCTGAATAACCTTTTGCCTCCGGAACTAACGTTTTTTCCGCTACCACAAAAGACATCTGCCGGATAAACAACGCGAATTTTACAATCACAAAGCCAAAGCCCATCAGCGCAATACTCGTGCGTATCCAGGCCAAAAATGTTCTTTCGTTTGCCAGATGATCGGACGGACCCGCCACTTTTTTCAGATCAGGCTCGTTCTTAAGATTAGTTGTCATGGGTCTGTTATTAAAATTGTTCTATATGTCGCAATTATAATGCTGGAAGACAAGACTACAAAGTTTACGTTTCTTCTCCGATGTAACATGATGTATCAGTTACGTTCCGGCAGGGGTCAGTTATATCAGGAAAACATTATATTCGCTACTTTCTTAAAACGGTTGAATAATAACCCATCAATAAAATCATGAACAGAGCCTGTTTAACGTGCCTGATATATGCTTTCATTTATGCAGGATGTGCCAAAAAGCCCGTTGCCTACCAAACTGCTTCTCATGAATCACTGATCTTTCAGTCCGGTTTTGAAAGGGATGCGACAGTTATCCCCCGCAATGCTGATAGTGACATTATCGGTGAAGATAAATCTCTCCCTCCTCCCAATAACTGGGTTGATCATTTTGATGGTCACCCCGATATCGGAAATTTCAACTTACAATACGAAGGTGGCGATTCAACCATGCGGTACGCACGGATTATCCCTGAGCCTTCAAATCCGGCCAATCATGTTTTGCATTTCTGGTTAAATCAGCCCAATGTAAAAGGAACAAAAGGGCGCATCCAAGGTAATATCTATGGAAGCAAAGGCATGAAGGAATTTCATCAGTCCGTCCGCGTTTTCCTGCATGACGACTTTAATACTGTTAAGCAATACCCTAAAGAGATTCACTGGCTTACCATTGCTGAATTCTGGAATAACATTACCTGGAGCCAGGCGGTACCAAACCGGTTTAGAATTACGCTGGGGATTGGAAAACCTGTACCGGGCGAAAGCGATCTGTATTTTATTATAGATGCGCAGGACTGTGAGCTATTTCCTGACGGAAAACAGAAGTACACAACTATCTGGAAGGAGACAAACAGGTCAGAAAGCATTCCTATCGGCAAATGGTTCACGATGGATTTCTACTACCGGGAAGGAGGCCATGAAAGCGGCAGATTTTATTTGTCCGTCACGCCGGAAAATGAAAACAAGAAGGTGATTTTTGACCTTAAAAAAATCACGCACAATACCAGTGATGCTAACCCCAATGGTGTAAGCGATTACAACCCGATAAAATTATACACCTCCAAAGAACTCATTGACTTCATGAGAAGCCGGCAAAAGACCTTGCAGATATATTGGGATGACTTTAAACTATGGAAGACCTCGAATGGCTGATCAAATACAGTCCTTTTAATTCGTCTCTGAAATCATTGATATATGTGCATGGAGTAAGTTGTTTAAAAAAGAGTGCACAATGTCTTTTAGCTTTTCACAAATGGTGGTAAATGCTTGAAGCTTCTTTGCCTTTCAGATCTTTGGTATTGTGTACCACTACTTCAGCCCGCAGGGTGCGCTCGCCTTTGTCATTCAATTTAAGCGTGAGCGCTCCAAAATGAATCTTGAAGACGGTTAAATTGTAATCAGGTATATCCAAATGAGTTAGAATGTACTTTGGAGTTTCTGTGTTTAGTAGTTAAGATTGCTTAGCACAAAAGGTGTAGCCGATTTGAAAGAGATACTACCTGCCTGATATTCCACATTTTTTATTTGCTCTGGTTTTTTGGTTTCCAACCACTCATCAACGAGTTCCCCAACGGATGCATATTCTTTTACTTGTGCTACACTCACTTTAAATTTCCTGCAACTAAAAGCAGCATTGCTTGAACGGTCAAAAGTGTCTGCCCGACACTTATTTTTAATGATTTTAATATATCAGTCACATTATCTTCAAAACCTTTTAATGCAGGATCCTTTATGTCAGAGTTCATGGTGTGAAAGTTAAATAACTTGCCATGTTTTTATTTTTCAAATAAAATAAATAAAGGGCCTAACTTAATTCTAATAAAACCAGTTAGGCCCCCCGTAAATATTGCCTGTTCCATAACTTCTAAAATAGGGCATGTGGAGAGATGAATGTTCTTTTATTCTTCTCCACCTCCCTCATCATCGTCACCACTTTCCATGTCATCATCGTCACCACCTTCCGTTTCATCATCGTCACCACCTTCCATGTCATCAGACATTCTAATAGATGATACTTTGTTTCCGATAGAATACGATCTTTTCCTTTGAACAGGTCTTGATTGGTTGGGTAAATACATAAAGTTGAAATTTATTGGTTAAAAAAATTTTTACTGATACAGTATAGTAACCCGTCCAAATTTACTTTCGGATAAGTTACTAAAGATTTCGGCACCAGAACTTAGAAAACTACCTGCAAATAAAACGATTACACTGTCTTAGGCATAAACGCCTGAGGGGAAAAGGCAGCCGGATACATCTTGCTCTGCAAATCCTGCAAGGTATAGAATGATGATGCCCTTGTGTAATTTGACTTGGCTGAACGCCCGATGAAGGAACATCAGAATTTGCTGTTCTTTGAACAGGACGAGACTGATTAGGTAAGTTCATAAGTGAAATGTTTACTGGTTGAAACAGATTCTTACAGTAAAGCAACCTATCTGGAATTACTTTCGGATAGGTTGACAGAAATTTAAACTGGGAATAGAAAACAGTTCCTTTTTGTAATCAACAAACTGTGCGGTTGCAAACGGCTCTGCATACAGTACTAGCAGGCCAAGGAAGACGATTACATCCCCAGCGGCAAATTCTACAACGCCAACTTGCGCTTGGTTGAATTCCTGATGAAGGGGCATCAGAATTCGCAGTCCTTGAAACAGGACGAGACTGATTTGGTAAATTCATAATTGAGATGTTTACTTGTTGAAAAAGAATCTTACAGTAAAGCAACCCGTCTAAAATCTACTTATAGACAGGTTGCGAATAGGTTAGGCTTGAAACAGAAATAGACGGATTTATATACTAACAAACTGTTCTGTTACAAGCTGCTCTGCATGCTCTCCTGATGAAACCAGGCCAACTAGGTAGACGATTACATGCCCATCTACAAACTCTGCAAGCGTGATCGCTTGGCTGAATTCCTGATGAAGGGGCATCAGAATTCGCAGTCCTTGAAACAGGACGAGACTGATTTGGTAAATTCATAATTGTAAATTATAATGGTTAAAAAATAAAAAGTTTTAAGTTTTGAAAAGCAAGTTGTTTTATTTAAGTTTTCATTTTGTTTGATTGTTAACAAATGAGATTATCACTTTTTCTTTTTTAAAGAAGGTTTGTTTTTTGATTCGGTCACTTCCTTTTCCGGAGCAGCATCAACTTCTGCTTCCGTTGGCGGAAAAATCTGGGTATCCGCTTCATCATAATATATGTATTCCTTCACTTCTTTCCACGGTTCCATGAACCTTGTCTGCCACTCAATAATTTTTACTAGAGAATCCTTTCCATTTATAGTCTTGTACTCCATTGTGGAACGGTCTGTAACAATTCTTTCATCAGTGCTTGTAAAGCCAAAATCAAAATGAGCCTTTTGAATCTGTTCATCCCTTATAAAACCCGTTTGTTTTCCATCTTTGTATTCCCAAACACTTCTGAAAACACTTTGTAATTCCCATCCATTATCTTCTTTATTTTCTTCCAATAAATTGACGATTTCATCCGGAGTTAGGTAAAAACCATAAATGCCTGTTATATAACTTTGCTCTCCATCTGCCTCATACGTAAAATAAAAGGTTATTAAAAGTGCCCCATCAGGTTTTGTTACGTGTTTAAATGCGTAGTTTTTGTCGGATTCTTCTGAGTAGATATAATTACTTACATATTCAGGCGTCCCGATCAGACCATAATTGGTAATTCTTATCAAACGGCCGTTTTCATCAAGTTCGTTACTCTCATATTTATCTGCAGATAGCTTAGGATTGCTTAGCGTGTATTTTAAGAGGTGTCCCTCATTATCGTACTCGTACTCTTCTCTAATGATATTGTCAATCGTGATAAACTTACTGGAGAGAATTTTACCTTCTTCATTATATTGGGATTCTTCTTTCATTTGAATATTGCCGCGTTGACTAGGATCATCGCCTTCGTCGAACAATATTCTTTTAACAACATCCCCGTTTTCATTATAATAGAATCTTCGGTAAATGAAACCTGGATCTTCGTCCAGCGGTACCGGATTTCCAGATTTAATTTTTCTTTTCAAAATAGCAGCCGAGTAAACACCTTTCATCGTTTGCGCAAAAACTCTCTTGCTTGCCGACCTTTGCGTACTCCCAATTAAGTTGTTATAATTATAATCATTTATTGGACCTTGCATACTTATCTATTTCAGTAAAAAATTATCAAATTTGAAATTTTCATGAAAAAACAGACCAGGATCTGATCTCACCTACTGTTACAGGAACCACATCGCTTACGTCCACAGTAAAACGGTATTGTCTTGCTGCCTGGGTAAGCCTTTCCCTGGGATTAAAGAACCTGAGAATCACATCATAACAATCCGCGCCTGGGCGACAGATAGGGCTTTTTATCACGTCAATATCGCTAAGTTCAAGGTTTTCCCGCAATGCAGATGCAAAAACACCGCTTACCTGGAATGCATTCGTGGCAGCATAATTAACGGCCCTTTCCTCGGCAGTAACACCCAGGTTACGCATTTCATAATACACCCTGTTCAAAAAGTTCGTAACATTCTCGGCAAGTACCCTGTTTTCTCCTCTTTCGCCAGCCGCAGTCGATGCTACTAAGGCTGCAGTAGTCCAGGAATACATTCCCCGAAGGTTGGGGTAAAGATTCACTACTGTTTGACCATTTAAAAGTGAAGTTGTCCCTTCAGCTATGCCCGGTACAGAAATACGCTGAATATTACCATTTTGCTGCTCTTCCAGGCTATTTAAAATTCTTTCAAAAACCACATTGGAGTATGGGCCGGTAGCGTAAAGTGCATAAATAGGTGTTGCATCTATGTTCAATGTCCATAAAAGTTCGGAGGCAGCCCATGGATTGTCTCTTAGATAAGTAATCAAATCAGCCGAATTATGAGGATTACGTCCATCACCCATAGATTGTATGAATGAATCTCTATGAGATTCACTTCCAAAATCATAACCGATTGTACCTAGAGCATAAACTATTACTGGGCCAGTGGCAACCACTTTTCCACCAGCGCCACCGCAACCACAGCCGCAGTCAGACGGATCAATGTTAGCTGACGATTTAACGGGAAGAGCTGAATTTGCCATGTTTGAATTAACTAATTTTCTGTTTTGGCTGGTTATTGCATTTTCCATTTTTCCAGATTTTAATTGATTATAGTTGTATAAAGGTTTCTGTTTTTCCGGCATATTAGTGTTTACATTTATTTCCGAGGGGTTTATTTCAGGAAGTGTTTTGCCAGCAGAATTAACTACCGAATCAGAACTGTACGTTAGCTTTTCGTGTTCTAAAAATTTCTTTCGCTTTTGATCCGGCTCATCAGGTTCATCACTGTCTTTGTGGTCGTGTATCTCATGATTATCATGATTATGATTACATGAAGGCTCTACGGCCATAACGTCATTCGTTACTGAACTTTTAGCATTTTTGTTAAAAAAATTTGACTCCATAGCAGTATATTTTTTAGTTAATTTATTATGAAATCCTGAAGCAAGTATTTCCGGGTTTTTCTTTATTAATTCTATAACACCAGGGAGGTTTAACTTCCCCCGCATAAATCTGCGGCAATCATTATTCCCATTGGAAATACAAGGAATAGCCGTTTTTTCAAGTATACTTCTAATTATATACGGATCAGGAGGATATCCACGATTAAGTTGAACGCTCATTAGTAATGCTACCACTCCTGAAACAATTGGAGTTGCATAACTGGTAGCACCACTGGTGGTAAAAGTTCCTCCTCCCGGAAGAGCAGCAGTCAAATTTTTCCCTGGTGCAAGAAGGCCGTTAACCTGGTAAGAAATTCCAAAATTTGTTTCCGGTGTTGGTTCTTCGTGTTCATCCATTGAGCCTACAGCAAGAACAAATTTATGAGCGGCAGGAACATGCAGACAGTTACAACCCTCATTTCCGGTAGCCGCAACAATCAAAATTCCTTTCTTATAGCATTTTTCAATAGCTTGCTTAAGAAAGATTTCTGGGTCACCGGTTACTGAAAGCTGTCCGCCACTTATATTAATTATGTTAGCTTTTTGATCTATTGCTATTTCAATTGCACGGGCCAGTAATACTTGAGAGGCGGAAGAAAAGTTCCCCATATTATCTTCAGAATAAATTGGAATGATTATGCCACTACATCCAGGAGCCACCCCCTCAACTTCACTTCCTGGTTTTCCAAATATTAAGCTACAAACAGCTGTTCCATGTTTCAAAGCCAAACCAGATGAAGATGGTTGTACTGCTAAAGAAAACGGCATCAATTTGCCATCAACCCTATTAAAGCATCTATGGTTCAAGTCTAGAAAACCGTCTAAAACAGCAATTTTTACACTTGGATTACCATATCCAAATTCTCTTAATTCCTTTAGTCCTTTTATTTTATTAGTCATGCACATTATTGCTTGATTTCCAACAGCTTATATTTAAAGATTTTGAAAATAATATTACTTTTCAAAATTTTAGCGCCTATTAATGCTTTACTTCAGTTTTAATACAAGAAATCATAAACGCTATTTTCATTACATAGGTTCAGTTATAATGTACCGTCAGTACTTTCAATACCCTTATCTTCAATCATGCCTTCAATAGATAGAGGTAATAGAACGTTTGCTTCTGACTCAATGTGTGGTACGGATTTTTTAATTTGCCCTAACTCTTTTTAATAGATTCGTTTTTATGGTGCTGGTGTGTCACTCAGCATTTGTATAGCAGATGTATCAACCAGTAAAAAGGACTGACTGCTTTCATTGTCCTGCCGTTAAAGGTTGATATTGCTATCAATAACACATGTAAATGCAAGAACAAAAATAATTTTAATACTTTTTGTTTTTTTACACCAAGAACTTATACACGCCTCCTGGGTGCTATATCCAATCGTATGGCGTTTGTCATGTTCTTTCAGCTTTTACTAGAAGTGTAGCATATGGATTGTAATGCTTTTACCTTTTATTACCCTGAAGTACTTTTCTCTTTGTCATATTGAGCGTAGAGAATATATAGCTCCTTCGCTGTGCCCAAAAGGACAAAATTTTAGGGTGTTATCATACATGTGAACATAGAACCCACTTCTAAAACAGAAATGATCATACAATAAAATAAATAGCGATGTAGTAGGACGAATTAGGGTAAGTAATCAAACGTTAGGGTAGGTAATCAAACGGTAGTAGTTAGTATTCAGGAAGAGTGGGAATGCAATTCATAGAAACGGCTATGTAAACCTAAACAAGATTATTGATACCTCAAACATTTTAAAATTTTTTTTTTAAAATGTTCAGAAACATTCTGTGTGTGGTCTTAAATGTATGATGCGTTCAAAAGAATTTTCGACCAACGCTTGGTGACAATACCTTCATTGACTCTTGAGCTTAATGCCGCTTCAATTTATTTATACACACTAACATGGAAGCTGGTTAAACATGGCTGAGATAGAATTAATATAATGGACAGACAATGTACCGGGTCAGATTTGAAGGCCGGAGAAATTGACATCAGACTTACGAATTTCGTCAAAGGAGAGAAACAGAAATAAGAAAAGTATTGAATGGAAATTTACAAGGCAAGAAGCAGATAAAAAAGTATAAAGACATTATGTGCATAATTAAGTAATCATTACACGAGTGTTAAGTTAACTACGTTGTGACGTATTAATAGATGAACAGCGGACATCGTTCAAAATGAAGCCAAGCCAGGAGGCAAGGGTAGATTATGAATACATAAGGAACGGCATAGTAAATATATTCATGGCTAATGAACCATTAACAGGAAAACGGATTGTAGAGGTTACAGAATACAAGACAAAAAAGATTGGGCAGCATTTATGAAAGACATTGCAGATAAACAATATCCAAGAGCAAAAAGGATAACGTTGGTGATGGATAATTGGAATACACATGGGCCGGCTTCATTTTATGAAACTTTGGAACCAGCAGAAGCAAAAAAATTTTGGGATAGATTTGAATTTGCATTTACGCCAAAACATGGCAGTTGGCTGAATATGGCCTAGATAGAATTACATGTTTTGAACGGGCAATGCCTCAATAAACATATATCCTCCATGGAAGATTAAAGAGGAAATTAAAGCATGCCAACATAATAGAAATAATAAGAACAGCATGATCAACTGCTGGTTTACAAACAAGGATGCAATAGTAAAAATAAAAAAAAATGTACCCGTCGTTTATGATTAACTTAACACTAGGCTGGATAATAAAAATTTCCAAGGGTAGGAAGCTTTCAAAAGTACAGTGCGTAGCTTATCAAGCGATTTGCAATTTTTTTTATTCGGGTAAAAATAACTTCTGAAACGTTAGTTTTGAAAGGAAATACATCCATAGTTCTGATTCGATTTACCAGAGCAGGCTCCCTTTACAGAACCAGTTAAGGTAATAAGGTGGTACCGATTTAGGCCTTTATTTCTACGAAGATTATGACGCAGCATTAATGTCGTGGATTTAAGTGCGGCTCTACAGTGGCGCTATTATGATTTCGGGTGCAACTGGTAGCTAACGCAGATAACAAATCTCAGTAGAAATGATTGTAACGGTGAAGGTGTCCTGCACACCCTTTCTCTTATTGCGGTTTATCTATACCTCACATTAGGTGGATGTATTTTAATGAATTATTTCTGCAGATGGATTGATATAATAATTCATTTAGTACTAAATTCGTTTTCAACCAAAATATACCGACATGAAAAGACTAAAACGCTTGTTTATTCCCATGGCCTTCCTTTTTATGATGCAAAACGGTTTTTCAGCTGTTCCTTTCGCAATTCCTTCACCTGAATCGCCCAATCAGGAAGCTATCCGCAAAAAAGAAAGGGAAAGGATTATCATGCAGCAGATCGTTAAACTTACTCCCCGCGAATATGGAGAACTACGGGGTAAGAAGCTTAACTTTTTTGAACGCCTTACATTTAAGGCCACTCAGAAAAGAATGAAAATGGAATTACAGAAAGCTGATACTTTCTCCGGCTTTAACGCCGGTGGTTTCTTTCTCGGACTTCTCCTTGGTATTCTTGGCGTTATAGGCGCTTATATTTTTTCGACTGATGAGAATTTTAGAAAATGGACCTGGATAGGCTTCGGGGTAGCCGTTGTTCTATACCTTTTGGTCTTCGTGCTATAATAATCAAGAGTTCCGGGAAGTCACATCCCTGTCCGGATTATAATGCTGATGCCTTCGCGCCGTTACTCAATGGCTTCCGGAGGCATCATTTTTATGTGTAGCGCCTATATTAAATCCTTGTGTCTGATTATCCGGTGCAACGTGAAGCAGGTTAGCGGAGGTTTTCACAATAAGCTGTTTACTTTAGTCACGGAGAAAATGATCAGCCTGAAACGCTTTTCCCGTGAACAGGTTTTTTAATAACGTTAACCTGTACTTTGTTTTTGGAAAGATCAGGATATATCCTTCGTCGAGGTATGACTTAAGTATAACATGGGTTGCACTGAAATTTTTGTAAATAAAATTTGTGTTCCGGTCTTGCCTGGGTAGCGCATCAGCAGGGACATTCCCGTTAATATAGGGACCATCTTCATAAATTCTCAAGTCATCGAGGATGAGAACGTCATGGAAACCCGGCCTAAGCCTGCGTATCGTTTCCACCTCTTTTGATAAGGGTAATCTTACCGATTCCTCCGTATCTGCGTCATAGGCGGTCAGGCCCGCGTCAGCTCCCGGGAAATGTGCATCCAACCAGAATAAGCAGTTACCGGTAAGTTTTGGCAACTCTTTTTCAAGGATGGATAGACTATCGCCGGTGATAATGTTCACATTGTCTTGCAGCAGGAATTTTTGTCTTGCTTCCGCGGCAATTTCGCTGATGATTTCAACCGAGATAATCTTTGCAAACGGCGATCGCAAGGCATATTCAACTCCGTCTCCCCTGAATGTGCCAGTTTCAAAGAAAGAATCAATGTTGTATTCCTTCATGATCCTTGTAAGGTCAAATCTATTGATGAACCCCATAACAGAGCATAGCTTGTTTATACTGAAAATGAATATCGAATATTGAAGGCGGTTATATAAAATAGTGCTGAAGCAATATTTATCAACCGGGATGCCGTTAACGTTTTAAATGTAATGCATTTGCTGTTTTTCTTAAATGTAATGCATTTGCTGTTTTTCGCATCAAATTTGAAAACACAGACCTTTTTTTCCGGATGATCAACCCGATTGAGGTAACCACATATTCGGCTAACTGCAGCTTGAGATGTATGTCTTCTGCATAGGGAAAGATGTCTATTGCAAAGTCTTCCTGCAGGCCGCCAAGCGAATAATCCAGTTCTTCCACATGGTGCCCTGAACTTCTCAGTTCGCGGGCAAGTTGTTCGAGGTCACGCATGCGGAATATGACCGTGCCTGCGTTATCGAGGGTCACGTCGTTCGATGAAATATTAAATTCCGTGGTATGAACTGCCCACCCGCCGGGCTTTAATGTTCTGAGTTGTTGTTTCAAAAAAGCCAGGCCCTGACTTATGGAACCAAGATGTTCAAATGAGCAGCTTGACCAGTTGAAGTCGAAGCCCTTAAGGTATGCAGGTATGTCGTTCATATCAACGGGTTTGTATTGCACATGCTTTCTTAACGTCTCATCGCTGCACAGGCCGCGTTGATTAAGTGAATCAAGGCCAAAGCAAAGCTGATTGCCTGTAGTCCATCCCTTTTCGATGCCGGTTTCAGGAAATATGTCAGTAGCGAGGATGTCACATCCGTATTTGGCAAAGATTGAAGGCAGCGGTTCGGACCCGACTGCAAACACCAGTCCTTTATTCCCCGCTTTTATACAACCTCTTTCCCAAAGGGCCTGCATGACAAATATAAACTCCCATTGCTTCCTGTGGAACCTGGCAGGCTCGCCAAGCTCCGTGATCCACCTTTTATACCAGTCTGTTTGCCAGTCTTTAGCTTTGCACAATTCAGACCTCCTGCGCTCCGAATTGTGAACCAGGCTTGTGTTCCAGGTTCTTTCAGGTGTTGTGGTTATTTGTATGTCGTCGGGCATAATTAATATAGCGATTGATAAACTTCCAAATATTTTGCAGAGCTTTTCTCCCAGTCGAATTCATGTCCCCTCCGGATAATTTCGGCTGCCATACCTTCCTGGTTGAAACGTTGCATGCCTTCCTTAAAAACCTGCTGCATGTGCTCTGGTTCAAACGAAGTAAAGTAATTAGCTACATTGCCTCCGATCTCCGGGAGCGAGGTGCGGCACGACAGAAACAAGGCCTTGCCGAAACACATGGCTTCTACAACCGGGGCGCCAAATCCCTCCGCCAGGGAGGGCAGCATAAAAGCCAGACAATTGCTCAGGTACCAGGCTTTTTCCTGTTCAGAAACAGGTCCCGTGAGGTAAAGCCTGTCCGAAATACCCATATGCACTGCCTGAGATTCCATACGTGATACATAGGCAGGCTCGTCAAGGCGGCCGCTAATAACCAAATCTATGTCTGGATTTTGCATCAGCAATGGCAATAATACATGAAAGTTCTTTTTAGTATTCACATCTCCCAGTCCAAACAAAAAAGGCCTTACAGGTTTGCAGGAGTTTTCACTTAGTGCAGGCTCGTGCAACTTATTGGTTCCATTAAGAATAACATACACCGGCTTGTTTCCTACGTCGCAATGCTTCATAACATCATTCCGGGTAAATTCCGATATACACACAATTACATCGCTGCGGTAGATCAGGTTCTGTGTATGAGAAATGTTTTTTCTTTGCTCCACCTCTGTCTTTCCTTCATGTAGCGTATTGAGGTCGTGAATGGTCAGAACCACTTTTGCGAAAGGGTTAATACGCCTGTCGGGAACAATCCGTCCTGACTGAAAAGGGGCGTGCCAAACCCTGCAGTTCCATAAAAAAGGTCTTAAGAAACGATGCCATTTTTGCTCGGGGATGCAAAGGTCGGGCTGTCCGAAAGAAGTGGTTTCAGCAGGGGGCACATACATTTTCATTGGCGGAAAGTCTTGCTTTTTAAGCAGCTCGTTCACCCGGATTCCAACATTAAGGCAATAATGATAAAGGCCTGTATTCCGGTAACGCATCAGGTCGCAATCAAGTATTATTGACATGGTGATAATTGATCAAAGGAAAATAACGTACAATATCATGCAGATATAGGTGATAAACGTGTAATAAGCATTAAAAATATTCAAAATAATTTAGTTAATATTCAGAGCAACGCTTTTCATTTAATGGATGTCATGCACTGTCAGGCTGTGGTTACGTCAAATGGGTATGGATTTTGAGTGCTGATGGTATCTGAAGAACGGCATGATAATTTTCGAGCAAATTAAACGTTTATATGAAGAGGATTGTATTTGATTGCGAAAGGATGAAATATACAAATACCGGGTTGTTTCATTTTTGCCTGAATCTCGGAAAACATATACAACGCAACCTCGATCATGGTTCTGAGGAGTTGATTTTTTATTCTCCGGATCGTGCCGTGCCGCATTTCGATCCGGATGTTTCCTTCATTCAGCAGCGTTCTCTACAGAAATATTTCATGCCGTCTTTAAAGGGTTTTGATATATTCCATACCACTTATCAGAATTCCAACTACGTACCGAAGCGCAACCGCCGCATTAAAGTAATTTTAACAATTCATGATCTTAATTTTCTATACGAAAAAAAGAATGAAAGCAGGAAGGCGAAATACCTGAAGCATCTGCAGCATAATATTGACAGGAGCGATGCTATCGTATGCATATCAGAATTTTGTTATACAGATGTGATGGAACATTGCGATACCGGAAACAAGCCCGTGCATGTGATTTATAACGGTACAAATACGCTTGAAGCACCCGCGCTTCATAGCTATTCGTACAAACCCGAAAGGCCGTTTCTTTTTTCGCTTGGTGTAATTAGCAGAAAAAAAAACTTTCATGTTCTTTTGCCTTTGTTAAAACAAAATCACGACCTGGAGCTGTTAATTGCGGGCCGTCCGGATGATTCTAAATACCTTCGTTTTATTCAATGTTCTGCAAAGGAATTAAAAGTAGAAAACAGCCTGCGCGTACTGGGTAGTATATCTGAAATGGAGAAGTCATGGTACCTGTCGAACTGCTTTGCATTTGCATTACCGTCTCTCGCAGAAGGCTTCGGCTTGCCCGTAGCAGAGGCCATGTCTGTTGGAAAACCGGTATTTTTATCAGACAAGACTGCTTTGCCGGAGATCGGCCGTGATATGGCCTTTTACTTTAACGATTTTAATGCCTCTAACATGCAGCAGGTTTTTACCCGGGGCATGCGCCAGTATGAGGAACTTAATATGTGTGATGCCATAAAAGAGCGAAGCACATCGTTTTGCTGGACAAAAACAGCAAAGGAGTATATCAACATTTACCGGTCGCTTTATTAAAGCAATCTGAAACAGAAAGAATTATTAGTTCATGAAAATCTATAGCCGCTTATTGGCGTATCTCAGACCCTTTAGTAAATTTGTTACACCGTTTTTCATCTTCACACTTATCGGAGTTTTCTTCAGCGTTTTCCAGTTTACCCTTATCATTCCGCTACTAAACTTCTTATTCGACCCGGTGAACACCGCGGAAGCGCAAAAGTTTTCCACTGCACCTTCCTTTTCATTCACTGTTGCGTTTTTGAAAGACTTCTTCCATTACCACGTATACCGGTTGAAGTCTATCAATCCCGTTTATGTTTTATATTTTCTTGCCGGTATGATCGTGGTATCAGTAGCGTTGACCAACTTTTTCCGTTACCTGGCACAGCGTTGCCTTATCAACGCCAGAACCCTGCTTGTTAAGCGATTGCGCGAAGCCCTGTTCGACAAGATCAACAGGCTGCATCTGGGATATTTTACCAAAGAACATAAAGGCGATCTGCTGTCCCGGCTCAATTCTGATATTTATGCCATAGAAGGCGTTGCTTCAAGCTCTCTTGAAGTAGTATTCAAAGAACCATACCTGCTTATCGGATATTTTGTGGCGTTGTTTTCAATATCAACTCCGCTCACCTTGTTTACGCTTGTGATCATACCTGTTTCAGCAATAGGCATCGCAATGGTCACAAAAAGATTACGCAAAGAAGCCAGAGACGTACAGGCGTCAATTGGCCGGTTGCTTACGCTTATTGACGAAACGCTCACAGGTATGCGGATCATCAGGGCATTTAATGCCACACCGTTTGTTTTGAAAAGGTTTGGACAGGAAAATGACTTTTACCGCCAGGCCAGCCTGCAGGGATTTAATAAAAGAGAACTTGCTCCTGCTTTTTCAGAAGCTGCAGGCGTGCTGGTGGTGGCGTGCATCCTTGTTTACGGGGGAGGCCTTGTCCTTAACAGGCAAAGCACGCTTCAGGCAAGTGAGTTTATCGCTTTTATTGCTATCTTTTCACAGGTGATCAGGCCGGCAAAGGCTATCGTTATGGCGTTAACCAACATACAACAGGGCCGTGCAGCCGGTGAACGGATCATAGAAATCCTCGACAAACCGGTAGAGATCACAGACCGCCCCGGAGCCAAAACACTAAGATCATTTGAAGACCGCATTGATTTTGTAAATGTTTCTTTCCGGTATACCGACAAGCCGGTTCTTGAGAATATCAGCTTTTCGATTATTAAAGGAAAAACGGTTGCCCTGATAGGCCCTTCCGGAGTAGGCAAATCAACAATTGCCGATCTCATTCCGCGGTTCTATGATACAAGTGAGGGTATGGTAATGATAGATGGAAAAGATGTAAGGGATTATACCATGGAATCGATACGGAGTCACATGAGTTTTGTAACCCAGGAGATCATCCTCTTCAACGATACGATATTTAACAACATCGCTCTGGGTCAGCCTGACGCCCGGCTCGAAGACGTAATTCATGCGGCAAAGATTGCCAACGCCCATGATTTTATTCTGCAAACAGAAGATGGTTATCAAACGAATATCGGAGACAGGGGAATTCGCCTGTCGGGAGGCCAGAGACAACGCCTTAGCATCGCCAGGGCGGTTTTCAAGAACCCTGCAATACTTATTCTTGATGAAGCAACTTCGGCTCTCGACACCGAATCGGAGAAATCGGTTCAGGAAGCTTTAAATAACCTGATGCAGGGAAGAACCACCTTAGTCATTGCACATCGTTTAAGCACCGTCATGGAAGCCGACGAGATCATCGTTATGCAGGATGGCTGCATCGTTGAAAAGGGTAATCATTATGATCTGATAAAATTGGAAGAAAGCATTTACCGTAAACTGACAATGCTCCAGAAAATAGCATAACGTCAAGACCAACCCGCGGCGAATTATACCTTCTGCATGAAAAGTTAATTGACTAACTCATACGTTTTCTTTTGAAATTTTCGTTATTATAACGCGTCGGGTTTTCGTCGTCCCTCTAATCTTGAAAGGCCGGAAGCCGGATAACATTTGCATTTCTGCAATATCTTATATGAATGGGAGAAAAACCCGGACAATTCCCCCGCCTTCATTAATAAAAATTTTTATTCAAGATGATTCCAAAATTCTTTTGTAGTTCTTTATTGTATTTTCTTGTTGTCCATTGCACACTTATCGGCATTGGACAGGATTTTCCTGATTACCGGAGTAAGAAAGACAACTTTCTGAAGATCAGGGAAAAAGACATCAGGAGTGACCTGGCAGTTTTTACGTTTGCCGGGATTGAGGAAAGCATTGGAAAGTTGCCTTTGAAGTCAATACCGGTCTCAAATTACGGTGCCAATTATATGAAATTCGGGGGCAACGATCTCCAGGTGACTATTACTGCAGGCAACTTCGACAAGGCAAAGCATAAACTGACCTACTACGATGAAAAACACCTCGTGAAAATAGATAACAAACCATACTTTGGTAATTACGGAAAAGTTCCTTCGAGATTTATTGAATCAGTAACAGTGATTATAGGAAGGGATACTGTTAAGATTCCTCCTTTAGCTTTCTCAGACCTGTACAACCCCACATTTGCTTACATGGATGCTTCCGGTTCGTCAAAATCGCATAATGGTGTTTTTATTTCGCCAGACGGTCGCAGGATATACATCTATATGCTGAACAGAGAGGCAGGAAGCAGTTATGAAGTTACCTGGGTGATACAGGATAAAGCTTATCTGAGACGGGTTGTCGATTTCGGATTGCTTAGATAACGTTTACACCTTAACTGGAAAGATGTTAGGAATTTTTAAAGAAATGAGGAAAGCCGGAGAATCTGGGTGCATTTAAAATTGTCGCGATAAAAAAGGGTTAAATTCGTGAAACCAAACTTTCAACCGATGACAGAAGCAAATTTTATCGCCTTAGCGAAGAAACGGTATGAAGCATTACAATCCCTGAATAAGATCGACAATTTT
>JBGSYC010000170.1:0-3042 GCA_041751095.1 Flavihumibacter sp. | reverse complement strand
TTCATTCTGCTCATGTCTGTTTTTTGTTCTTTCCCTTCCCTTACAGGGGCAGCATTATTCTCTTCAATAGGAATTCCGCTATGGCATAAGAAAGATACAATATCCCGGTTGACCTCACTGTCCATTTGACGAAACAGGTTAAAAGCCTCAACTTTGTAAATCACCAGTGGATCCTTTTGCTCAAGATAAGCCGTCTGAACACTTTGTTTCAGGTCGTCCATGGCCCTTAAATGTTCTTTCCATGTATCATCGATCATGGCCAGCGTAATCGTTTTTTCAAGCGAGTTCACGATTTCGCGGCCTTCGCTATCAAGTGTTTTCTGCATGTTGGCAAGTACCTGTATGGCTTTGCGGCCATCAGTGAATGGCACTACTACATTTTCGATGTGAAGTCCCTGGGTTCGTTTTATATTCTGAAAGACAGGAATAGCCTGCTGGCGGAGTTCTTCCATTTTACGCTGGTAGTTTGATATGGCTTCCTGGTAAAGTTTCTCTGTGACATCATTGACATTCCCTTTTTGAAATTCATTTTCGGTGATCAATGTATCCAGTCCGAAATTAACGATCACAGACAGCTTGAAACCCTGGAAATCATCCTGTTCGCGGAAAGAGTTTACCAAACCTTCACTTACCACATAGAACGCATTATCAAGATCAAGGGCAAGCCTTTCACCAAACAACGCGTGATTGCGTTTCTCATAAACTACTTTACGTTGCTTGTTCATCACATCATCATACTCAAGTAAACGTTTGCGGATGCCGAAATTGTTTTCCTCTACCTTTTTCTGCGCTCTCTCAATTGATTTCGTGATCATGCTATGCTGGATAACTTCGCCTTCCTTGTATCCCATTTTATCCATAAGGGACGCAATCCGGTCACTTCCAAACATGCGCATCAGGTCATCCTCAAGCGAAGCATAAAACTGGGTGGTTCCAGGATCACCCTGGCGGCCGGCCCGTCCTCTTAATTGCCTGTCTACCCTTCTGCTTTCATGCCGTTCAGTTCCAATAATTGCAAGACCACCCGCTTCCTTTACGCCGGCGCCGAGCTTTATATCCGTACCGCGGCCGGCCATATTGGTGGCTATGGTTATAGCTCCACTTAAGCCTGCCTCGGCTACAACCTGTGCCTCTCGGGCATGCTGCTTTGCATTCAAAACGTTATGCGGTATCTTCTTGCCTTGCAACATTTTGCTGAGCAATTCGCTCACTTCCACTGACGTTGTACCTACGAGCACAGGCCGGCCCGCATTTCTGAGACTCTCGATTTCCTCTATTACAGATTTGTATTTTTCACGCTTGGTTTTGTAAACCAGATCCTGGTGGTCTTTACGGATAACCTGGACATTGGTTGGAATTTTAACCACATCAAGTTTGTATATGTCCCACAGTTCGGCCGCTTCTGTTTCTGCAGTACCGGTCATCCCTGCAAGTTTGTGGTACATACGGAAGAAATTCTGTAGCGTTACCGTTGCATACGTCTGTGTGGCGGCTTCAATCTTTACGTTTTCCTTTGCTTCTATAGCCTGGTGCAATCCGTCTGAATAGCGGCGCCCGTCGAGTATACGGCCCGTTTGTTCATCCACGATTTTTACCTGCCCATCCATAACAACATATTCAACATCGATATCGAATAAGGTATAGGCTTTCAGTAATTGCTGAACCGTATGGATCCTGTCTGCTTTAACCGAATACTCGTTTAATATGGCTTCTTTCTTATGCAGTTTTTCATCCGCATCCATTAATGTATTTTTATCAAGTTCTCCAAGCTTAATGGCAATATCAGGCAAAACAAAAAACTCAGGGTCTTCTCCGGATTTAGTGATCATTTGCAATCCCTTATCGGTAAGATCTACCTGGTTGTTCTTTTCTTCAATATGAAAGAACAGTTCTGAATCGACCTTTGGCATTTCCTTTTGCTGGTCTGCCAGATAATAATTTTCAGTCTTTTGTAATTTTACTTTAATACCAGGCTCGCTTAAGAATTTTATGAGCGCGCCGGCTTTTGGTAAGCCACGCCAGGCCCTCATTAACGCAAGGCCTCCGTCTTTGGGATCGTCATTGCCTTCAGCAATTTTCTTTTTTGCCTCGGTCAGAAATTTATTCACCACCTGTCTCTGTGCCTCAAACAATTGCTGTACGCGTGGTTTTAATATATGGTATTGTTGTTCGTCTCCTCTTGGAACAGGGCCTGAAATGATCAGAGGTGTACGCGCATCATCAATCAATACGCTGTCCACCTCATCCACCATAGCAAAATGATGTTTGCGCTGAACCAGTTCATCGGGGTTATGCACCATGTTGTCGCGCAGGTAGTCGAAACCAAACTCATTGTTGGTACCGTAAGTAATATCTGAATAGTATGCATTCCTCCGGTCTTCGCTATTGGGTTGATGTTTGTCTATGCAGTCTACTGTTAATCCAAGCCATTCAAATATCGGCCCGTTCCACTCACTGTCGCGGCGGGCGAGGTAATCATTTACCGTTACAATGTGAACACCTTCGCCTGCAAGGGCATTCAGGTAAGCAGGCAATGTAGAAACCAGGGTTTTACCCTCACCGGTTGCCATTTCTGCAATCTTACCTGTATGCAGCACAGATCCGCCTATAAGCTGTACGTCATAATGCACCATATTCCAGGTAATTGCACCCCCTCCGGCTGTCCAGCTGTTTTTGAAAACTGAACAATCACCCTCCCCGCCAGACGGGTTGGGAATTATACTTACATAATCTTTCGTCACGCTTAACGTCCTGTCCAGTTCAGTAGCCGAAGAAACGAGTTCTGTATTTGTGGAAAAGCGGTGTGCAGTTTCTTTAACGACAGCAAAGGCTTCAGGCAGTAAATCATTTAAAATCACCTCGAACTGTTCGTCGCGGTCGCGCTTTAACTTGTCAATCAGCTGATAAGTGGCTTCCTTTCCCGCCATATCTGTTATCGCCAGTGCTTCCGCTTCTTCCTGTTGTTTTACTATTGCATGATCAATCGTTTCGAGGTGTTTTTTTATACGTGCTTTAAACTCATCCGTTTTTGCTCTCAGTTCA
>JBGSYC010000169.1:0-1816 GCA_041751095.1 Flavihumibacter sp. | reverse complement strand
CCTTCAGACACTAAAGCCTTTTCATCGAGCCCTACAATTATTGCCATTAACGAACCAGGCTGGGTTTTCCCTGTTTCGGGATGGCCAATTTTAAACGAGCATCCCGCCTGTGCCGCCAGGTCACCATTTCCGGTAGTATCAATAAACACTTTGGCTTTCCATGCCTCGCGGCCCGAAAAACTTTCGGTTACTACATACTCCAGTTTGTTACCCGAACCTTTATAAGCTGCCACCACTCTTGTGTATAAGCGAATATCCACTCCCGCCTCCAGGCACATCTGTTCAAGAACCAGCTTCATTAATTCTGCATCATATACTTTGGCTGAATATTGCGCATCACTGTTCTCCAGCCGGTGTACCAGTTCCTTCATTATACCCGGCTTGTTTTGATAGTCGATAATATTACTAAGCAGGCCAGCGGTCCAAACGCCGCCAAGGCAACCATGCGTTTCTATAAGTGTGGTTTTTGCGCCCGTACGTGCTGCAGATAATGCCGCCGCAAAGCCTGCAGGCCCACCACCACAAACGATTACATCCGTCTCTTTTACTACGGAAAGTGACCGTTTAGGCTCTGTCATTTCATTGGCAGCTTTAATACTGGCAAAATTTACCTGGGAGATAAGTGGCGTGAGGGAAGTTAATGCCCCGGCTTTTAAAAAATTTCTACGATCAAGCATAGGTGAATTATTTTAAGACTTTTTCATAAACTGCTTTTAGAAAATCTCCCCTCGTCCATGTTTTTGAAGAAAAGAGCTGTTTTGCTAATGCCTGCTGATTAGTGGGAAGTTTGTTTATCCATTGCTCTCCTAATGTGCGGTCCAGGGTTTTCTCCGGCTCAATATTGTGATACAAAGCAGCATTACGGTATTGTAATTTAATAACAGGAATTGGTACCAGGTTTACTTGCTGCAGCGGATACAAATCATGAAAAAAACCTTTTGCCCCAAAATATTGAATGGCTTCGAAGTAGGGTGAACCGGCCTCAACATCGCTTACGTAAATAATCTTTGCTTTGTTTTTAAGCAAAATGGCCTGTAACTCAGCAACATTTACTTTTCTAACATCCCCGCCATTTTTCAGACTTAAATGGGCCGCTAAACCTGCTGCTTGTCCTAATGCTGACCAGGTTGGCTCTAAACGAATGCCACAAAAACCAACATGGCTTGAAGAAATGGCTACAGGCACCAGCAAATTTTCAAATTTGCGGGGCAACATCACTTCGTACGGTATCTGAAACGGTTGGGGGAGATGGTTGAAATCACCCTCCGTCATTTCAGGATAAACAGGGCCGGGAGGAGATACTCCGTGACAGTTGAGTGCGTAATCGCAGATAGCTACTGAATTTGGCTTTAGTACACTGCGAATAGAATTTGAAGCCTGGTAGGTATCATGTTCAATAAACACTGTATCTCCCATAATACGGCGAGCTTCCCGGATGTACAAACGATACGGAAAATTATCGTTGTCAATAAATTCATCTTTTGCAAGTCCCCATACGCTGGCTTCGTTACGAATGGATGAGGAAATGCTTTCATCGTTTTGCAAAAAGTAAATCATGCCTAAAATATGCTCCCGATGTTCACGGATGATACGCCTTCTAACTTCAGGACTGCCATCAGGATAGTCGTAATTTTTTCCGAGGGACGACATTCTCACCGGAGCATTTTTGATGTCGTTGATGTCCGCTTTTCGATTGGCTATAGGTTGAACCCGTAAAATTCCCTCCGCGCTTTCGGTAAAAATTTGCTTCACCTTACCGCTTTTAAATACAGAGGCTATTGGCAAATATTTTTCCCGGTTATAATTCTCAGGTTTT
>JBGSYC010000168.1:0-16908 GCA_041751095.1 Flavihumibacter sp. | reverse complement strand
AGCGCTTCGTAATATAACAGGTGCAGCGCACCGCTATATTATGGTTTACGGCAACCATCCCTTAGGTTTTTGACAAATTCCTGAAATTCTTTCAGGTGCTTTTCCCCGACAAATTGTTTCAAATGCCTTGCAAAGTGGCTGTAATCATGATACCCGTAATTAAGGTGACTGAAAGATTTGGGATCTTCGGCAACGTGTTTCAAAGCCTGTCTTATCCTGAGCGTCTGGAGCGCAGGTTTAGTGCTGAAGCCGGTTGTTACTTCAAAATAACGTTGCAACGAACGCTTGCTGACACCAGATTCCTGTGCCAGGCCTGCTACGGAAAAGTTATACTGTTTTTGATCCATGCAGTTATTTAAAATTCCTGTTACTACGCTAACCGCTTTTAATGAAGACTCATATTTGTCTATAACATCGGTATAATGATCAAAAACAAGGCTTACCCTCTCCGGGAAGGTTGAAGCCTCTTTTACTTTTCCCAGCAAGCTTTTATCAATAAGATACGCGAGTGGAAAAATCCTTTCCTTATATTCCGAAAAATCCACTTTCTTTTGAAACACAACCGGGCTGACCTTAAACTTAATACCGAATAACCGGTTACCGGTAACGTGGTGACAGGTTATAAAACGATGCCTGGGTAAAAAGCCGTTTGATTTCACTTCATAATGGCTGTCATCGAGTTGCATAACAAAAGGAGTTCCCAGGTTAATAAGATATGTATAACCCATATCAGGAAACAGCACATCAGAGAAACCCTCCTTGTTTGCAGCTAAAAGGTGGTCAAAATCAGTCTCCCAGCAAAAGTCGACGTAATCTGACAACCTGCCCGTTGCATACTTACGATGGTACTGGTACTCAAAGTGATCCCAATCAATAAATTCGAGATGTTGCATGAAGCCGATAAAGGTACTTTCAACCAACATCCTTCATTCACCGCTAATCAGCTATAAAGCCCATAGAACACAATACGTCCATTTCCGGCTGGCGGCCTGCTGCATGAATATTTTTTCAATTATTGAACACAGGCAATTTTCCTTCAGAGGTGGGTGTTGTCTCCACCCTATACCCTTTCATTTAGATAAAGAGAATCCCCCGGAACGGATGATCATCTGTGAGCATACCTCATTTCTGAGACTTTACCGGAATACCGGCGCTGATCAAATACCCCATAAAGCCAAGTGTATAAGGAGAGATGATTCTAAAACCGCCGCGCTGCAATTTTTCACCGCCCCGGTTTATCTGTGACGTTCCCTTAAGCAAACCATCAGGCGTAATGTATTTCATCAAACCAGCAGTTGCTTTGCCTGCTGCAATGGCTGCCTTCTCATCCATTATACCGATTTGATGCGCATATTTTAATGCAGCTGCTATACCAGCGGTGCCCGATGTTTCTATCCCTGTTTCAGGTTCATGCATAAAGCAATACCACATGCCATCCTCCTGCTGAAATTGCATCACATAGGTGACAGCGCGGATAAATTCTTTCTTTACCTTATCGGCATCGGCATGATATTTTAACTGCTCCCATGAACGGACGAATCCCAACAGGTACCACGCAACTCCCCGCGACCAGTTTTTGTATTCCCTGCCTCCGGTGTTGTTTGTACGTTGGTATATGCCGGTTGTGTCAGCCAGGGCAGCAGCCCTGGCCATTAAATTTCTAACGGCAAGGTTTAGCAGTTCCTCTTGTTCCCGTTGTCTGCCTACTACTGCCAGTGGATACGAAACGGTATAACATTCTTCCGTTTTAATGACAGGGTAAGCCGCCGAGGGATCATCGCTGATTACACCTGAGGAATCCTGGTGTTGCCTGCAAAAGTCAATTGCTCTTTCCAGCGATGGGTGTGATGGATGGTACCGTGCGTACAACGCAAAAGGAAGGATGGTTTCCACATTCATGATGGTGTTGAAGACGGGCGTATTAAACAGTCCGGTATAGCTGAATGATGATGCCGTAAAATATTGATTAAACCTCCGTTGCAAACTCTGTACACTATTGGGTTCATGAGCGGATAAAACCTGGAGGCCGTCCATCACAACGCCCTCCATCCAGCCAAAGGGCTGATAAACTTCACCGTATAGTATCATTCGCTTAATTTCATCTGGCCCCGGCACTTTTGTGCCGTACATTAGCAGGTGGGGACGAAATATTTCAGAGATGTTTTTATCTCTGCTGCTGAAGATTCCCGCTGGCTGCCCGCCTGATATTTGCCTGATCCTTACTCCCTGATCAATTACATTTTGCAGGTCACTCTTCCTTAATACCAATTCGTAAACCTGAAGGTAGGTTCCATAACTTACTTCTATTTCGCCTAATTTCACACCACTTTCTGCAAGGGTTATTTCGAGCACACAAGGTTCTCTTATGTCAGTGGCAGTACTTATCCTAAAGTTCGCGAAGGGGAAGGAGTCCGTACTGATTTTTTCGTGCCACCGGATAGTTATACCTGAACTATCCAATATTCGGTAACCCCAATTGAATGGGGTAGATTTACCTTTAGCAAGAAGCGTGAGAGCCTGGCCCTGGATGTCGCCTGGAATCAAACGGGAGTTCATCGGGCTTTTGTCGATCACATGCACCGTGCTTTTGACGGGTTGTAACTTCGTTGCACATCCGCACAACAACGCCGTCAAATAAACCGCAACCCATTGCAATTTAAGGCTCATATTTTTGATTTTCAATTAAAGACCTTCCCGTGGCGCGAGTCTTTCAAATAATATATTTTTAACGAAGAAGAGTTTTTTTACGCGGTACTACACCCGCCATATACCAGTGGAAAAATTTACCATTCCTGACCGATCACTTCGAAAACGTAAAATAATACTTCTCTTTTGTAAAAAGGATATCAAAGTAAATATCTTCGTGTTTATAGCAATGCTGTGAATAAATTCTTCGGCTCCATAGGAGCCGCGTAACCTTCATGCCAGCCGCCACCAGACCAGCGCTTTGAACGACAGGAAAATTATCTATAAAAAGCATAATCAACATACACCGGACAGTACAATATTTTACGATCTGCATCTGGCGGCGAACTGAAAATATTTATAAGGTAATCATATAACTCCGGTTATCCCATGTTCAAAAAATACGCTGTCCACAAATGTTTATCATTTCACTTCATGCTATTTTTGAATTGCTCGTCGGCAAAAGACAGGTATTGCTGCCAGTCGTAGATGGTAATGCCATGCCCCCCTGTGCGGATGTGATAGCGAATAGTGTTGCCTGACGGCTGGTTCACAGGCGGCATTTCTTTTACGCCGGGGCCCTTCTTTCCAAACAGGGCATAAACAGGTTCAGCGTTCATAGCGCTCAAAAATTCACCTTTGGGATCGGCCCACGCGTCATCAACAGCGCTGGCTACATACAAAGGACGCGGCGCCATTAAGGCCAACAGCATGTGCTGGTCAACCGGCAACTTATCTGCCTTACCGCCATATTCCCTGAACTTTGGGCTAAACCAATACGGAAAAGATTTATTGATGATAGCTATGGTTTCACCAAAGTTACGCCGGGCCAGGGCCGCACCTCCTTCGCCGGAATTGTTTGATACCACCAATGCAAAACGCGTGTCGTTAGCGGCAGCCCAAAGTGCGGCCTTGCCTAACCGCGAATGCCCGGTTACAGCGACTTGCCTGGCATTTACGTCTTTATCGTTTTCAAGGTAATCGAGCAGCCTGCTTAAACCCCAGGCCCACGCTCCGATAGCACCCCAATCATCCTCTTTAATACCTAATTCAAATTTCATGGTAGTTCTGATGCCGGTTTTCCATCCATCATTGTGGTCAGGCTCCAGGTCGCCGCAATAGACTGTTGCTACGCCGTAACCACGGCCAATAATTTCTTCTATCACCCAGCTTTTGTCCGATGCACCTCTTGCCTCTTCCGTTGCCCGGTCATTTACAACCTTTGCGTCGGGGGTATTCCGTTGCCAACGGGTAGAGAGTGTTATACCAGTATCTGCGTTTACAGTGTGGTTACCGTAGAAATTAAGTCCGGCAAATACCGGCACAGGTTTCTTCCCTCCTTTCGGTAAATACAACAGTACTTCCATGGCGGGCGCATCCGCCGCCCTGGCAAAAAATACCGTTATCTGTTTCCGGATTGCTCTCCCAGCCAGCGCTTCATTATCGATTGAATTTACCTTAAAATGCAAGCCGTTCGGCTTACCCGGGAATTTTCCATATACATGCTCCTGAAATAATTGCAGCACCGCCGGACGTCCGGTTTTCATCCATTCGTCAGCAGACGTAATATTTTTGGCGTTTGCAGTTCTTAAAGGATCTGGCAGCGTATAGGAAGTCACCTTTGCCTCATCGAGATTTTCCCCCCTGCTTTGTGCACGTGCTGAACACATGTTTAAGCTACTAAATATTGCCGCGATGAGTACAGGTGTAAATCCGCGCTGTTTCTGGTTTTTGATTTCCATGTTCATTAAGCCTGATTAAAATTTTCCTTTATCGATGCGTGCATCCATCAAATTGCGAATGACTGTCCCGTTACCTGTTTAAAGATTTCGGATGTATATTTTCGTGTACTCAGAATACTATAGAACCCAAAAATAACTTTATTATTTGTCTCCTTCTTACTCATTTCCATAAGCACACTATTACCGGCCTCTCCTTCCCGCGGCAGTTCCACTTAGTGGTTACTGTTTTATTAACGGCATAGTATTAATGATAGGCAGCAACTTTTTTTAGCGTTTTATCTTTACTTTTTTCAAATACAATGGAATGATGAATTAAAGCTCACAAGGTTTCTTTGTTGAGCATGCCTGCAAACATCACGTCCATTTGTGGTTAAAAATTGTCGCATTTTTTAATTCTATCACTACTAATGGCAAACCGTTGATGAATAAAATAGTATCCCGTTGTTTGTAAATAGTCTATTGCTATTTCTTCTGTTTCGTTTTCACTGATGCTGTCCCTCATTGCTTACTTTAGTTTTTTCATTGCCGTGCTGTTGAGCAGCGACTTCATTTGAGTAATAGCCAACTTATTCAGTTGTACAAGCCGTTCGTTTTGAGGCAATCCCTGATTGATGAATACGGCATTGATGCTTTCCATATTGCTTAGCACAACCAGCTGTTCTATGGTAGCTTCATCCCTTATATTGCCTTTTGCATTTGGGTTTTCATCACGCCATTGTTTGGCTGTTTTGCCAAAAAGTGCTACATTCAGCATGTCTGCTTCGTTGGCATATACAAAGCTTACCTGCGTTTTAGTCAACTCCTTCGGTATGAGATTTTCTTTGATGGCGTCGGTATGAATGTGGTAATTCACTTTGGCTAACGTGCGTTGCAGGTTCCAATCTAATTTCAGGCGGTTGTTTTCATCTTCTTTCAGGCGTTGAAATTCTTTGATTAGATAAAATTTGAATTCTGCACTTAACCAACTGGCAAATTCAAAAGCAATGTCTTTATGGGCAAACGTGCCACCATATCTGCCTGTCTTTGAGATAATTCCAATAGCATTGGTGGTTTCTATCCATCTTTTGGGAGTTAATGAAAAGCTGTTTGAGCCTGAATTATTTTTAATTCCATCGAATTCGATGGAATTAAAATCTGGATTATTAAACTGTTCCCACAAGCCAATAAATTCAATAGCACTTCTATTTCGCATCCAGTTTTGTAAAATATAGTCGCTTCTTTCCGCATCTCTGTGACGGGCTATGTCGGTAAGCGAAATATAATCTTCCTGCTTGTCTTTGTAAATAAAAACTTCAATTCCGCTTACGATTATTTTACTATTCTTACTCATTATCTTCTTTTAATTGCGGCGAATTCACCATAGTTAGAATATGTTTTGTTTTCTAAACCTCTCGAATTGGGGGGGGGTTAGAATTATCCCTTTACTTCTATTTTTCCGGTCATTAGTTTTGGTAATAGGCTGTCTCGAATTTGGGTTAATACTTTTATTTGCCTGATATTTTCTTCATGCTTGCTATTCAAATCATTCACTAAAAGTTGAAAGGATTTAACTACTTCGAATGCGGGAACAATTATTTCTATTCGCTCAAATCTTGATTTATTAATAATGGGCATTGTTGAACCACCAGTAGCAATATTTCTAAGGTAATTATACTTAAAAAGCAAATCATAATATAAGTAGTCTGCTGAAATAATTTTATTGTCTGGTATAATTGAGTTGATTTGCTGATTGGTTACACATTCCACTTTGTTAAGTGCTACTTTCCCCATGTCAGAGCCGATGCATGTAACTATCACAGAATTTTTCGGGAAAATCTTGTTGCCATTGCAAGTGCACCTTCACTGGATAAATATCTCATCTGCATCAATTATTAGCTTTCGAAAATTTTTAAAATCTGTTGGAGTAATGAATGGAGTTATTTCGCCAAAATATTCTGGATTATTAATAGAAGGAGTATTTCCTGTAACCACTCTCCCAACTTCCTTTATCATTTTATAACTCCAACCTTTTGGCAAACCATCCACCAACTCACCATCAAAAACCGGAAAGTTGAAGTTTACAAACCACTCTTTAAAAATGGTTTGTGCCATTGTTTCAAGGGTTTGGTTCATTAACAGGTTGAGTTCTATTTTGTCGTCAAGGGAGGAGAGGATGGAGGCGATTTGGGATTGGGTTAGCCAATCTGGCAACGGAAATGAAAATGCTGCGAATTGCTTTGCATTAGCTCCAGGCTGTGCCGAACCTCCAATAATTGAATTAACATGGCTTTTCCAAAGGGTGGATTTCAAAACATGACCCATGTAAAACGGTTCTGCCATCGCTTTGTTAACTCTGTATCTAATCCGAGTACCACATGCTTGTACTCCGCAGCATCCATGTTATTGCGAAGTTTGTCTGCAGCACTCCAAAGGGTTTTTTCCAGTTCTAAGTTGTCGGTCATAATTTAAATTCTTTTCAATTAATTGCATTTCTCTCCCTGCATGGTCAGGTTAGGCAATTCTATGATACAAAATCAATTTTTAGCGCATGAAGGTAATTAAATTGAATTTGTTATAGGCTTCATGACTGTCATCTCGTTGAGCAAAGTATTATTGCTGATGTCCTAAACCAATGATGAGGTATATTCGTCAGCCTGGATAGGCAGGTTTGTCTGTTAGCATTTTTAGCTCTTTTGCGAGGTTGGCTTTGTGTCAGGGTTTTGTGTGCCTTGCAAATGTGCCTACTAAAAATAGCGAGGGCAGCGTCGGCAAGTTTTTCAGCGTGTCAACTCTTCGCTGTGTCCAATAGGGTGACTATCTGAAGTGATCACGCAACTATTCCATTACTGATTCCAATTCTTTAGTGACGGCATCATCTTACCGGTTTTACCATCTCCACTTTGTTGAGGAATAAGTTCAACCACCAGAGCGTTTTTGGCACCGGCAGGTAATTTCACTTCAAAACCTACAAGAGCAGTTCCCGGGTTGGGGGCATCATAATCGCGGGGCGGATCAGTAGACCAGGTTTTCACCGTCACATTTGCAGGTTCCTGAACGTGCAAAATCAGTTTCTTACCGTCCTTTGTAAGCTCGGCTTTATTGCCGCCGGTTATTTTTACGGCTGCGGGCGTTAGCATTGTCCAGCGTATGGTTGTTTCTTCCGGAAGTGTTTCTATTTCATCGCGAATGACAACATACTTCCGGTCGACTATCCCTGCTCCCCTTACTGCCTTAGCTACAGAACCTTTATAGACCTCTGTCATGTCTGTAACAGCATTCATAAAAGAGGGCTTGTTTGACGAAGTGGTTATAGGAGCATGTCCCGTTACCCGTTGGTGCTGGTTATTTACGGTTATAGTATTATGTACCAGGTTTGTTAAACGGAACACACTCCACCGTTGAGCGTCCTGGGTTCTTCCAAATAACTGTATTCCTTTTGATTCTAACGACTCATATTCCTGCATGCCAAAATCCATAGCCCATCTTACACCATTAGCTTCCATTATAAATGAACCGATATCCATGTGTGCATGGTTAACTGACACGGAGCCGCCTTTCATCGCAAGATAAATAGCATCAGGATCGGTCCATGATGTGCGCATAAGAGCGACAGGGTTTTTACCTTTCCCAACCCACATATCAGCTTTAGGTGCCGGTATTTTATCTATGCTCATATCTCCGCCCCACAGCATGATAGCGGGGAGCAACCTGTCAGTTACGTGCTTTTTTGAATCCCCACTCTTTAACCTGTTGCGCTCAACCCATAACACTGACGGGTCCTTTAATTTACTGGCAAACCAAAACATTGCGGGCTGAAGCTCGCCAGCCGATCTTGCATCTGAGTAATTGAAGGCGTCTCCTGACGGCCCGGTCATATTCTCCAGATAACGGGCTGTATTCAAAAAACCGGGCTGGGCGCTCAAACCGAAATCGTTCCCAAGGGCTTTTTCCAGCGCACTGACAAACATCACATTAAAGCTTGTCCCGTAACCCCAATATGAATAGCCCTCCGGATAAGCACCATCAGGAGCATAATCCTTCATAGCCAAAACGATCGTTTCAATACCACGGTTGATCACTTGTTTTGCAAGTTCAGGCTGATCTTCATAAATGGCTAAAGCACCATACACCATACCGGCATTACATACCTGGTTCCAGTTGTGCTCGGCCCTAAGCCAGGAATTATATTTCGAATCAAGGGAAGGTTCAATGCCTTTTTTCAGGATGGCATCTTTAATCGCAGATCTTGAATTCAATGACAGGTTCCCGTATAGCCAGTCATATCCTATAGATGCTGCCATTGTCATTTCACCTACGTCGAGGAAATGGGTAGGGTTCCAATCGCTGAACGCCGATATAGCCAACAGCTCTTTTTCAGCCCTTAGAAAATACTTCTGCTGCCGGGTCATTCGGTAAGCATACGAAAGGTAAAATATCCGGCGCAACGCTTCTCTTGATTTGTCAAGCAATCGCCTGCCTATCTGAATTCTTTTTACTGGTTCGGCAGAGATTAACTGATCACTTTCCTGCAGTATTGCCTGGTGTAATTTATTCCAGGTTTTATCCCGGGCAATATTTTTCTTTATTGCCTCTTCTTCTCCTTTAAGCATTAAAATCCTGGGATGTTGCGGAAGTTTTACGTTTGTCCCGATATGATCCGTTTGCGCTGTGGCAATAGAACAAGTCAGTAACAGTAAGGTTACCACATTTACAATGAAGCTTTTTATTTTCATCAGGCATTAAAGTTTGAGTGCTAAAACCGGTTACAGAAGTAATGAAGGAAAACCAGGCATTCGTTGCACAATAAATATTAAACTAAAATAAGGCTGTTTCAGGGAATCGCCGGGTTTAATTTTTTCATCCAAAAAAAGTGTGTTCCTCTTCCTGAACTTTGTGTAAGCGTGGTGCTCTTTGTGCTACTTTTTGGACACGAAGAACACAACCAACCACGAACACACCGAACAGCTGCATAAATAATGCGTTGATTCCAATAGCGCACCTTAACTTATAGTAAGTTTCTACGGTCATAATTTCCGCCTGAATAAAAAATTATTCTGATTTCATTTGTTTACATATTTTTAATACAACTGATTCATTGATCCCCGACCAATGCGCCTGCCATAACGGATAAGAGAAGTTCATTAACCTCAAGTCACTTTTTATGCAAAGAATTTTATGCGCCATTATGCTGCCTCTCATTTTGCTAATTACCCTGGAGTCAGATGGCCAGCAAAAAACACTTACGGGAAAAATTACGGATTCACAGGACGGCCTGCCCCTTCCAGGTGTTACCATCGCCGTAAAAGGCACCAGCAGAAGTACCTTAACAGACAATGGGGGTAATTTTTCGATCACGGCCGACCCGGGGCAGGTTCTCATCTTTTCTTTTGTAGGAGCTACTCCTGTTGAAAGAACGATAGGAAACGAGGCCAGTATAGATGTGGCTATGGAAAAAAATATAAAATCACTTAGCGAAGTGGTAGTAACAGCTTTCGGCGTGGAGCAGGAGAAACGCGCCCTGGGCTATTCGGTTCAGGAAGTGAAATCGCGCGAGATCACCGATTCGCATCAGCCGAATATCGTCAATGCCCTGCAGGGTAAAGTGGCGGGTGTGCAGATTACCAATTCAGGCGGTGCGCCCGGCGCATCAGCCATCATGCTTATCCGCGGGGGTACGTCACTAAGCGGAAACAACCAGCCTTTATACGTGGTGGATGGTATACCGATCGATAACAGTACGCCTGTGGGTCAGGGAGGATTGAGTGCCTCTGCCGCACCTGCTTCGAACCGCGCCATCGATATCAATCCCGAAGACATCGCCAGCATTACCGTTTTAAAAGGGCCTTCGGCAGCGGCCCTGTACGGACTTCGCGCAGCCGACGGCGTGGTTGTGATCACTACGAAAAAAGGCGGCGGCGCAACCCGGATCAACTATTCGAATAGCTTTTCATTTGACGTGGTCAACAGGGTTCCGGAACTGCAATCTGTTTATAAGCAGGGTGAGCAGGGAGTATTCAATCCGGCTTCTACCGCTTCATGGGGACCGGCTTTTCAGCCCGGCGAGACGGTTTATGATAACCTGGGTAACTTTTTCAAAACCGCTTTCACGCAGAAGCACGATATATCCGCCAGTGGGGGCAATGACCGTTCTACGTTTTATTCATCCGCTTCGGTTTTTGACCAGGATGGCATTGTTAAAAATCTTGAGTTCAAACGATACTCCTTCCGCCTTGCGGCCGATACCCGCATAAGCGACAAGCTAAAAGTGGGCGGTTCCGCCAATTACAACAAAACAAGCCGGCTTTATTTTTCCCAGGGCGATGCCAACGGGATTATGGCCGCTCTCTTCTGGCCCAGGAATGATGACATGTCAAACTATCTGAACGCCAACAAAACACAACGCACCATTACCGGGGCCGATAACCCTTACTGGGGATTGGAAAAAAAGCCCATAACCAGCAACGTAGACAGGATCATTGCTATCGGAAATATCATTTATGACCCATTCTCTTTCCTGAATATTACCTACCGGATAGGGACTGATTATTTTACCGATAATTTCACCTCCATACGTTCCGCCGGCACAACGATTGTTTCTGAAGAAAGGGGAGCTATCTCCCAAACATCCGCCAATAACCAGATTACCACGTCAACCCTGCTGGTAACCGGCAGGAAATCTTTCCGGGAAAAATTTAATTTCAGCCTAACCCTTGGGCACAACGTCGAAAATGCCCGCACGCAGAGCGTTTCTTCTTTTGGGAGGAACTTTATCGCACCGGATTTTCCAAACCTGAACAACACCGTGCAGTCAGACAGGACAGTTTCCCAGTTTGTTTCGCGAAGAAGGATCGTCGGAGCTTTTGGAGACCTGAACATTGATTATAAGGGACTTGCTTTTCTTAACTTCCGCGCCCGCAACGACTGGTCATCCACCCTGCCGGTGAAATCAAATTCGTTCTTCTACCCTTCTGTCAGCGCCTCTGTGCTGCTGACAGACCTGTTAAAAGAATCCGGACTGATCACAGAGGATATTTTTATCTCTTTTGGCAAGATACGGGCCGCGTGGGCAAGGGTTGGAAAGGACGCTCCTCCTCACGTGCTCGCACCCACGCTTTCCACGGCAACAAATACGTTCACCATCGCGCCGAGAGGTTTTATTTCTAACGTCAATAATTTTTTCGGCAATCCCGACCTGCGTCCTGAGTTTACGAATTCCATTGAGATCGGCACCGATGTCCGGTTCTTCCGGAACAGGTTAGGGGTAGATTTCACGTACTATAAAACAAGCACAGACGACCAGATCCTGGGCACACGCACGCCTCCTTCTTCCAGCACCTTTCTGGCTTACCTGAATGGAGGCCAGATCGACAATGAAGGCGTGGAGCTCATTTTGACAACAAGACCTGTAGTACGGAAAAACTTCACGTGGTCATTAGATTTCAATTTCTCCAGGAATAGAGCCACGGTGAAAGCGCTGCCCGGCACGCTTGACAGAGTGGAGCTATCAGACGCCTGGGTGGCTAATAATGTAGCGCAGGGCGCCGGCTTTCTGAATGGCTCTTTATTCGGCATCAACGGAAGTGTATGGAAGCGGGATGCGTCCGGCCAGCTTCTGCTTAGCAATACGGGCTACCCTCAGGTGAAGTCAACGCTGGAAAATATCGGAGACCGCGCACCTGACTGGGTCGGCGGAATGACGAACACTTTTACCTATAAATCACTATCATTCGCCTTCCTTTGGGATATCAGGATCGGGGGTGATATTTTCAATGCCACTGAAAACGCGCTCGTGCGTTCAGGCCTCAGCACCAAAACGCTGAACAGAGGCCAGAGCATGGTGTTCGACGGCATCATAGAATCGACCAAAGCAAAAAACACGTTAAGCGTGCCCCTCAACCAAAACTATTATCAAACCATTTACTCTTCCCAGGGATTTGATTTCGTGGAAGATGGCAGCTGGTACCGGCTCAGGTATGCGACGCTTGCCTATTCTGTCCCAAAAAGTATCCTGAGCAGAATTCGGGTTCAAAACCTGCAGTTGAACGTAACCGGTAGAAACCTTATCCTGATCACCAATTATTCCGGTGTTGATCCGGAAGTATCAGGAAGCGGTGCGGGTGTTGGCGGATCGGGATCATTCGGCATGGACAACCTGGGCGTTCCTGCCACCCGTGGCGTAGATATCGGATTAAGACTTACTTTCTAAATGAAACTATTATGAAAAATATACATCATAAAATTACCATGGTGCTTATCGCTGCATTGATATTTGGCAGCTCATGTAAAAAATATCTTGCTGTTAACGACAATCCCAATAACCCCACTCAGGTTCCCGTAGATACGAGGCTGGTGGGAGCGATCACCACTACTAACGGGGCTTCGATGTGGCGCGCGGCGCGCGAAGTGGCGGGTATTATGCAATATGGCGCCACGAAAAACACCACCGGAGCAAACAAAGATGCGGAAACATGGAGAATGACCGCCAGCTATTTTCTGTGGCAGAACGCTTATACCTGGGCCATACCCAACTGCGTGGATCTGGCACTGTTAGGTGAAAAAGATGGTTCTCCGCATTTTGTCGGTGCAGGGAAATTGCTGAAGGCGGTTAACTTCGGCCTCCTAACAGACCAGTACGGAGCAATCGTTCTTACAGACGCGTACAACGGCGAGTCGCAGGTAAAGCTGACTCCTAAAGTGGATTCGCAGCAGGTAGTGTACCAGGAGATAGATAAAATGCTGGATGAAGCCATTGCTGCATTCAGCAGCACCGCCAACAAGACGCCCCTGAATAACAGCAATGGAGATATCATTTACAAAGGGGATGTCGAGAAGTGGAAGCGCTTTGCCTGGTCGCTTAAAGCACGATACCTGAACCATCTCTCCAGGAAAGGGTCATTGTATGTTCCCGCGAAGATCATCGAGGCCTGTACCAACGGCTTTAATGCAGATGGGATGGATGCTGAATTCCCCTACCTTGCCGGGGGACAGCAAACAGATGAAAATCCCTGGTATAGCTGGGGAGGATTTACCAGCGTTACCGATCCCCGCTATTTTACCTGGACGCAATTTTTTGTGGATATCCTTACAAAGCTTCCGGTCACGGAAGCTGTTTACCAGGATCCGCGTATCTCCCGGATCATGAGCCCTGCGCCTTCCGATAGCAAATACCGCGGACTCCGTTCCGGACTTGGTCTGGCAGGCGGCCAGGGCGGCACTGGAACCTTTAAGAATGAAGTGGACTACGGCAGGTTTAGCAACAGCGGTTTCTATACAAAGCAAACATCTCCCTTCCCCTTTATAACTTATTCTGAAGTAAAATTGATCGAGGCTGAAGCGCGCCTCCGTTCCAATGATATCACCGGCGCAATTACGGCATACGAGCAGGGAGTTAAAGCAAACATGCGCAAGTTAGGGGTTCCCGCTGCCGAGATAAATGCCTACTGGGCGGCACAGCTTGCCAACGGCCTTAATGCTCATTTTTCCAGCCTTACTAACGGGCTCAGCCATATCATGCGTCAAAAATATATATCATTATGCCTTAATCCTGAAACGTGGGTGGATATGCGTCGGATGGACTATAGCCAGCAGATCTACGGGCCGGGCCTGCAAAGGCCTGCAAACCTGAACACGGTTGTTTTCAGCGCCACAAATCCAAATGACTGGATAAGGGCTATGGTGTATGAAACAAACGAACAAAACCGGAATCCGGAAGCCGTCGGCGACAATTCAGAACAGACCCGGTTGAGAACCCGGCTTTGGTGGGATCGGCCGTAATCATTAAAACAACGACCATAAAACGTTATTCAACTGCCGGATCACCGCTTTGGAAGGTGATCATGCGATCATTCATCTTCATCCTGACAACACTCCATGTCAGTATCACCATTGCTCAACATCCGGGTTCGGAATTGTTAAGACAGAAAACGGAAAAGCAGATAAGGGATATAGTCGATTCCTCGCAGGCTGTTACCGGCCTCGCGGCGGTTGACCTTACAAGTGGAGAAACAATTTCATTAAACGGAAATAGGGTATTCACGCAGGCAAGTGCCATCAAGATCCCTATCCTGATGGAGATTTATAAACAGGCATCCCAAAAGAAATTCAGTCTTACCGATGTACGGAAAATACGAACGGTAGCCGGAGGTTCAGGAATATTAAAAGATCTGCCGGATACCCCCTCCCTTAGCATCAGGAATCTCTGTGTGCTGATGATGACCCTTAGTGACAATACCGCCACCAACCTGCTCATCGATCTTGCAGGCATGGATGCCATCAACGCCTCCCTCCGCTCTATGGGGTTTAAAAATACACACGTGAGAAGAAAGATGATGGATGCGGCTGCTTCTGCAAACGGGCAGGAAAATGTGTCCACACCGGCAGAAGCCATTAAGATCCTCCAGATGCTGTACAAGGGGGAATTCATGGACAGGGCGACATCATCGGAGGTATTATCGATGATGAAAGCAGCGCGTGAAGGAAGCAGGGTTGCCAAAGGAATTCCGGCTGCTATCCCGATTGTGTATAAGCCCGGTTCGCTGAGGGGCGTATCCACGGAGTGGGCGATCATCAGCCTGCCGGAGCGCCCGTATGCGATTGCCATTATGGAAAATTATAAGATCGGTGGAGACGAAGAGATGGTATTGGAAAAAATTTCCAGGTGCCTGTATAACTATTACTGGCGGCTGGGAAATGCTTCGGAGTTTGGCACCTATATTGACCCTAAGCTAAAAAAATAAACGTTCACCGGACAGGAAAGACTGTATTAGTGATTTATGCATTTTAAGAACTTACTCATCACCGTTAGACAGCATTGCAAAAGAAAAAAATCCATTATAGCACACATGAGCCTACGTTTAAGATCATTGCCATCGATTGTTATATTTTTAATCCTTTTCAGTTCCTGCTCGCGGGCCACTTTCCGTATCCACAATAAGCCCGTGGTTTATGATGAAGAGCGAAAAAAGCTTTCTGTGGAATACATGGAAAAGAGATATCATATACAGCAGGCCTGGCCGTCCATCACTCCTAAAATGATCGTCCTGCACTGGACTGCAATCCCGACGCTGGAACAATCTTTTGATGCTATGAATCCCACGCTGTTGCCCGGCAGCAGAACAGGTATTGCAGGGGCAAGCAGCCTGAATGTTGCGGCGCAGTTCCTCGTAGACCGCGATGGAACGATTTTCCGGCAGCTTCCTGATACTGCCTTCGCGCGACATGTGATCGGGTTAAATTATTGCGCTATAGGCGTAGAGAACGTAGGCAGCGATAAGAACCCACTGACCAGAGCTCAGCTCAGGTCAAACGAAGCATTGATCAGATATTTGCGTAAACGCTATCCGATAGAATATGTTATCGGGCACTATGAATACAAGGATTTTATCGGGCACCCGTTATGGAAAGAGGTTGACCCCGAATACCTCACGCAAAAAACAGATCCCGGAATAACGTTTATGAAAAAGATCCGTAGAAAGATTTCAGATCTAAATATGAAGGGAAGTCCTAAGGCGCGATAGCGGGCGCAAAGCGCTTCATAATATAACAGATCCAACGCACCGTAGTATTATGGTTTACAGCAAATACCTATACCCCGAACTCTCTTGTCATCTTTCATGAGCCCCTTTTTGGTTTTAGCGACCTTTCGGGCGAAAGGAAAGATCACCAAAAAATTTTGCAGGCTGTGATGTGTGATCGACTCCACGACTCGTTTTACTTCTCTGTGACTCTCTTGTCATCTTTCATGAGCCCCGATTCACCTAAGGACTCTGTGGATAGAATAGGCAAAGAAATAAAGTCCGGTACAGCCAGTTCGTGCTTTTGAAGATCATCTCTTCCCGCAATTATAAAGGACTACCCACGAAGCGTTCCTATGGAACGCGGTTCAGGGTTGGCTTCGTTTCTACCCACGAATTGTTCCTATGGAACAAAGGAAGTAGCGTTTCGTGTTCCATCGGAACACCCCGTGGGTAGAACGGGCAAAGAAATAAAGTCCGTTCCATAGGAACGGTTCGTGCTTTTGAAGTTCCAACATACCACAATTACACAACATAGCACGAAGCGTTTGGATGGAACGCGGTTCGGGGCGGATTATGCTTCTACCCACATATTGCTCCTCCGGAACAAAAGAGCCAACGGTTTTGTTGCGGGCGAAATTAAAGATCACTGAAAATTTTGCAGGCTGTGATTGGTGATCAACCTGACTAAACAACTGCTCGCGGAAATGCCGGAGATTTCAAAGTCCGCCGCAATGAATTGCCTTAGGTGCAAGAGCGTACATCGGCGGCTTTGAAATGACAAATGAAGGGGAAGCGTACACCGGCGGCTTTTGCACACAGACCTCATGGGTAAACCCACGGTAGAGTCTATATGTAAAAAGGTTTCGGAGTAGCGGCAGTCCGAAAGGCTGCAATGAAGAACTTTGCTATTTAAAATCAAATTTATATAAAATGAAAAAGCAAACTTCAGCTACGTCCGAAACCCAGGTCAAAGGTAAAACGTTCAT
>JBGSYC010000167.1:0-17390 GCA_041751095.1 Flavihumibacter sp. | reverse complement strand
CAGCCACTTTGCAAGGCATTTGAAACAATTTGTCGGGGAAAAGCACCTGAAAGAATTTCAGGAATTTGTCAAAAACCTAAGGGATGGTTGCCGTAAACCATAATATAGCGGTGCGCTGCACCTGTTATATTACGAAGCGCTTTTCTGCAAATGCAAGGCGTGCGCATGTTATTTATTTCTACAATTCTTAAAGGGTGCAGCGCACCATAATATTTGTAGAGAAATTTTTATTTTCAAATCAGGTGCAGCGCACCGTAATATTTATTATTTCACGACAGAATTTAATTTATCATATAAACGGAGCGCTGCACCTTAATAATCAACGAAATTTGTTTCTACAAATATAGCGGTGCGCTGCACCTTAATAACCAGGTAATAAGCCGTTCGCGGCACCTGTTATTTTACGAAGCGCCTTTCTACAAATATAAGGTATAGGCATTTGCCATAACATCATATTACGGTGCGCTGCACCTTAATAATCAACGGTAACTTGTTTCTACAAATATAAGCGGGGCGCTGCACCTTTAATATTACTGAGGGCTGTTCTGCAAATACAAAGGCTTGCATGTCATTATTTCTACATTCTAATAATGGTGCAGCGCACCAAAATATTTGTAGAATTCCATTTCAATTTTAAATCAGGTGCCGCGCACCGTAATATGATTATTTCGCAACAGAATTTAATTTTACCATATAAGCGGTGCGCTGCACCTGTTCCATTGCGAAGCGCTTTTCTGCAAACACAGAGCATTGGTATTTGCCGTATATCATATAAGCGGTGCGCCGCACCTGTTGTATTGCGAAGCGCTTTTCTGTACATAAAAAGGGCTCGCTTGTTATTTATTCTACATTCTTACAATGGTGCAGCGCACCAGATTATTTGCAGAAAAAATTATGATTTCAAATCAGGTGCAGCGCACCAAAATATTTGTAGAACTCCAATTCAATTTGAACTCAGGTGCAGCGCACCGTAATATAATTCTTTGGCAACAGAATTTAATTTTACCCATATAAGCGGTGCGCTGTACCTGTTATTATTACGAAGCGCTTTTCTGTACATACAAAGGGCATGCGCATGTTATTTATTTCTACATTCCTACAAGGTGCAGCGCACCGTAATATTTGTAGACGCTTGAAAGCTGCAAGGTATTGTAAATTTATGCGTTAGGATTTCCTGGCAGTAACAGTTATGATAACCTCGTAGTCCGGATCTTTAACATCCAGCTTTTCATGTGGTATCTCTTCCGTAGCGATACCTCTTACCAAACTTACTGCAGCTAAACAATTTCCATAATAATCAATCTCCACATTACCCATACCAAATACCTCTTCAAATGTTTTCCTGGCAGACAAGGTGGTGAATCGCCAGTAGTCACCCCAGCGATCCATGTCGTACCTGGAAAGCTGGCAAGGTCCGGCAACGGTAGCCAATAAATAACCTCCAGGTTTTAGAACCTGGTAAGCTCCCTTTATGGCATCGGCAAAATGATAAATAAAGTTAAAGGTCTGGGTACAAATAAAACAATCTATCACGTCTGCAGGCAAAGTGCCGGGATCGGTTAAATCACCGATGATGGTTGCTTTTGGGTTTTCCTGATTTATAAACAGTATCTCGTATTTCGAAACGTTGCGGCCATATTTTTTGCTATAACGGTCTTCTGCAATTTCCAAAACCGTTCCCGTAATTAAATGACTTTGTCGGGAGAGAAATTTATCAATATAATACCTGTCTATGGGTGTTCCCCTGTCTTCGCCAAAAAAGCGGGATACCGGACCAACAGCGTCTAATTCCAAACCCTCGGGCTTTGTTAGCGTCCGTTTAAGCAGTTGTAATATTTTCTTTACCATTGATATAAAAATACACTATTGTCTGACTAAAATGAATAAACTGTTGATATCCATAAGAGGGAGTGCTTAAAAAATTGTCTTAGCGTATACCGCAAAAAGTTTCCGGCCCCGTTCTCTTTTATTAACCGGACTAATCTCTCAGGCGACCTGCTGTATATCCGCGAAAAAGTGTATAGATCGGCGGTTTTATCAACAATCATTTCGGGATGTACGAGGGGGAAGACCAGGCTGTGTGTTTTTACATCTTTGTGCGAATCGCGTAAAGACAGGTGGGTTGGATTATTATCAATCCCGATGTTTTTTACCAGGTTTACCTGCGGGCTGATGGCGACTCCCTTATTTTTTAAGATAGCATACACAAACTGGTAATCCCACGTATTGATCTTTCCTTTTTTGGTTTCCAGAAATTTTCCGTACCAGTATTTTCTTTCCCTGCTGCTTTTGAATACCTCGGTGAGGTTTAGTGCTTCGTTTGATTCATCCAGGCCACTCATCTCAAAATCGTAATTGTCCCAGGCCCTTCGCCACGAGGCCCAGCCCCAGATTTCGGGATAATGCGAGAAGTAGTAACTGCCTTCACCGCGGGTTATGCCATTCTGGAAATTATTCCCGCCAATCAGCTTTACGCGATCTACGTCCCGGTATTTTATTAATAGTTCCTGGCAGTAGGGAAAAAATGACAAATCCGGAAAACAGTCATCTTCGAGAATAATGCCTTCAGGCACCTGTTCAAAAAACCAGGTAATGGCGGAACTTACGGCAAGGCCACACCCCAGATTCTTATCGCGAAAAAAAGTTTTCACCTCGCAATCCCAGTCAACCCTATGTATAATCTTCCTTGTTTCTTCGCACTTTTCTTTTTCACCTGCCACATTTTCGCGGGGCCCATCGGCAGCAAAGAACAAAAATTTTGGTTTAGCCCTTTTGATCTGGTCAAAAACCACCTGGGTGGTATCGGGGCGGTTAAAGATCAAAAATAGTATTGGCGTTTCAAAATGGGATTTCATATGTAATAAAACGGGAAAGATAAGCTTTTAATAACCCGGGAGCTGCATGTATAAACGGCAGGCTCATACAGCAGGCTCATGGTAAAACGCGCGGGAGCAGCCGTGTAACCATAGGATGGCTTCCAGGAAAAATTCATAGACCTTACCCTGAGAAATTGTTTTTCGCGTAATGTGCGGCACAGGAAAATGATCAGGGTATCTTATCAAGCGGAGCAACATTAAGTTCCGCGCCGGCATAACCAATATTCTGGTTGATCCTGCCTAACGTATTTGCCGTTATAACCGACTGTGGTATGGGCCACAACATATTGTATGGAAAAATGGTAGCGGTATTGTCCCAGAAGTTATATACGGGTGGCCTATAAAACGGATTATAACGCATGGTACGATCAAAAAGCCAGTTCTTCTCACTGATCGTTTTCAAGCTGTATCCATCTCTGTTTAACTGTGCGAATATGAAAGATATCCTTACCATTTCAGAATGTCTTGGTTCTTCTGCGTACAGCTCACGGGCACGTTCATCAAAGATATAATCGATGGTGACGTCTGCAGCCGAAATAAGAGGAGCGTTAGCGCGCTGCCTGACCTTATTTATATCCACAGCAGCAAGCGCATTCTGGCCCTTCCAGAAATAAGCCTCTGCCCTCAGCAGAAAAGTCTCCGCCACCCGGAACGTATACCAGTCACCCTGTCCGCCATGCGGTTGGGCCGTGTTGGGCGTGGGAACATAAATTTTGTAGTAAGGCCAGGGATACCAGGTATCAGTTGTATCCAAAAGACTCTTGTAATATTTCTTGCTCAGTGGTTGCCCTACGTTCGGAGATGCTGCTCTGACGGTAATTATTTCGGCAGTTGAGTCACCCATCTCGATCCAGTTACTGTTATCCCTGCGCATATCAGGAGTAGTGTTCCATTTGTATTGTTTATCTTCCCATATCCAGTAGTTAAAGAAATGGTTTGTTCTCACATCACCATTACCTATGCCCAGGGTATCGCCCGACCGTGTATCCCAATTGGTTGCCCGGTTACCCGTTGCATCCAGTACCTTCCAGTACGATGGAGCATAATTCCGCATTGAATAAGTACCTACTGGATTGAACCACGTTCCTGGTGCTGCGTCCGGCCTGTCAACGGTGGCATAAATTGTTTCTGTATTCTGCCTGATGTTTTTGTTCTGCCAGCGATGTAAATCCCACATAACGTTATGATATCTGTTGGCAGCGTCAATTCCAAACCGGCTTGTCATCAGTGCATACGGGCCGTTGATAACAGCAGTTGCTGCTGTTATCGCCCTATCGAAATCGCCATTTGACAGATATACTTTAGCCAGCAAATGGTTAACAGCTCCCCTGCTTACGTCTCCGGGTTTGGGAGGTGCAACGGGCAGCCATTGCACCGCGAATTCCAGGTCTTTTTGAAGCTGATTAAGTATCGCCAACCTGCTGGTAGAAAAATAATCCAGTTTGGCGCCCTTTAATTCCTCTCCCGCCCAGGGAACATCCCCGTAAGTATTTACCAGCCGGTAGTACCAGTATGCACGAAACCAATACGCTTCCGACAATACCCTGTTTCTGACATTCTGATTATTCCACCTGATGTCATCTATTCTTGTTATTACCGTATTCGCATTTTTAATGTGTCCATAGGCATTGTTGAAAAAGGTAAGAACAGGTTCCCTGATATTACTGCTTGGTGTAATTTTTCTCCAATCGCTTTGGCGAAGGGGAACAGCGAGATCAGAAAAGCTGGTTTCATTCGCAATATAACTGAGGTCGCCATGGTTTTCAGCATTCATTTCTTTTCTGCATGTTACCAACCCTGCTTCAAAACCTGCCTCATCAATAAATACGTTTTCGGGTGTAAAGAAGGAAAGCGGATCGGGCTTAAGCCTGTCCTTTTTGCACGAGTTGCACAAAAGCAGAAACAGGGCCAGAGCGAGGGGAAATATTTTAAGTCTTTTCATTTTATTTCGTTGTCTTATTAACTCAATGTTTATAGTGAACAGTTAACCCCGATAGTGAAAGTCCTTGGCATCGGACTCATTCCTATATTTCCTGATACCGGGTCAAAGCCTTCAGGATCCCAGCCCGGCCATTTTGTAAAGGTGGCAAGATTCCTTACCGAACCAAAAACCTGCAGGCTATTTATCTTTATGTATTTCCTCGCGGTGGAGGAAAGGTCATACGTTAATGTTATATCCTGGATTCTCGCAAATGAACGTGGCTTGTATATCATCAACCCTCCTCCGTAACTTCCTGTATTAACGTTAAGACGGGCATATTCGTTGTTTGGATTGTCTGCTGTCCAGTAGGGTACAGGCCCGTTGTTTCTGTTCCATCTGTCATTCGATTCAAAACCTCCGTTTAAAGCCACATTATAAGCGCCTATATGGCCAAGGTCGGCACGAACAAAAACCGATGCTGTGAAATTCTTCCAAAAGCTAATGTCGTTTCTGAAACCAAGGCGGTATCTGGGGACTGTGTACCCAATGAATTTTTTATCCTCTACATCCACGTATTTACCATCCCCGTTAACGTCAACAGCCTTAAAATCTCCCGGCTGCATATTATATTTAGCGGCCTGAGCGGCTTCATGCCCCTGCCATACCCCTGTAACATCATAATCCCAGACAGCATCAACTGCGTGTCCAGGAAACCATTTGTTTGTAAAATCGGGAACTTCTCCGTTTCGTTTTTCTCCCAAAAGCGTATAGGATCCCATGTTGCCAAAAAGCCTTTTGATTTTGTTCCTGTTCAGTGAGAACACCACGCCTGATCTCCAGGAAAGGCCAGGGTTAGTAATATTTTTTGTATTTATCGTCAGCTCAAATCCCCGGTTTTCAACTTCGCCAAGGTTGGTGGTAACATTAGAGAAGCCGGTAACTCTCGGAAGTATCCGATTCATCAAAAGGTCTGTGGTGGTCATATCATAAACCTCCGCGCTAAGATCAATTTTGTTATTCAAAAACGCCATGTCTAACCCTATATTCAGAGAAGTGGTTTTTTCCCATGATAGTCCGGTATTAGCCAGGCTTGAATTGAATACACCTACCCGGACGCTGGTTCCGTCATACCACAAATTGGATTCTGTTCTCGCCAATGCTGAATAAATACCGATATCCCTATTGCCATTTTTACCCCAGGAGGCTCTTAGTTTTAATCTGTTTATAAAAGGGACATTAAAAAATCTTTCATTAGAGACTACCCAGCCCAGGGCAAATGCAGGAAACACAGCCCTTGGATTTTCAAGGCCAAAAGCAGAATAACCGTCCCGCCTTACCGATGCGGTTAAAAGATATTTGCCCATTAAAGAATAATTTAACCTGGCCATGAGTGCGTCGCCTGTACTGGTGCTGTCGTTATTTGAAATTTGCGGAGAATTACCATATTGCAGACCGTTAGCTCCAAGTTGTTGATTTGGCGTAAAATTTCTATTGGACATTGACGTGGACCAATATCGGTTTTCTTCAACATTGGCCAGGAGTGTTACGTCGATATCGTGTTCTCCGATCTTTTTGGTCCAGGTTAGCAGGTTATCCACCATCCAGTTCATTGTCGAAGATTCGCGCCTTGTACCTGATGGCACTTCATTAACGACACTTCCCAGGCGCGGGTTGATGGTTGTAAAACTCAGGTACTTGTACGACTCGTAGTATGGCTGGAATGACACCCTGAACTTGACTCCCAAAGGAAGTTTTAGTTCAGCGTAAAGGTTGGCAAAAAGGCTGTTTGTTTTATCCGTCAGGGATCTCCGGTAGTACTCTAAAAGGGGGTTGTCAGAATGCCCATGAGGATACCTCTGCAGGTTACCAGCGCTGTCAAACATTTGCCCGTAGGGGCTATTTACATAAAAGTTCAGACTGGCAGGAACAGAACTTTCGTTTCTGTCCGAAAACTGGCTATTCAGGCCAACATTCAGCCAGTCCGTTATTTTGAAATCGACATTCAGCCTTGATCTTATACTTGAGTATTTGTCACCAACCCTTATTCCTTCGAAATTATTATATCCCACCGACCAATAATAGCTTGACACCTCCGATCCTCCGGAAGTACTGAGGTCGTATTCCTGCCTAACACCTTTTCTGAATACTTCATCGTACATATCCATCGTTTTGCCCTTAAGATAATTTTCCTGTTCTGTAGGGAAAAACCGCATGCGGGCCATCCATTCTTTTATGTTATCAGCCAATGGAGCGCTGGAACTTAAGGCCCGCCACTGAGCAATGGTTAAACCGGCAGGCAGCTCATCAGGATGTGTGTAAAAGTTATAATTGGTTGCGGGAGACAGCTGCTTGAAAAAGTCCTGCCGGAATTTTATGTATTCATTAGGCCCTAATCCCCTCCGTTCATTATAACTCTCCGTGATGCCGATCTTAGAAGAAAAATTTATGGTGGGCTTTCCTCTCCTGCCTTTTTTGGTTGTTATGATAATTACGCCAGATGCTGCCTTGGAGCCAAAAATGGCTGCCGAGCTCGCATCTTTCAGCACGTTAATTGTCTCAATGTCGTTGGCGTTAATATCGAGCACATTGCCATAAAATATTGCGCCATCAACTACAACGAGGGGAGTATTTCCCGCACTCAATGAGGTAGGGCCTCTGATCTCCATTGAAGCGCCTCCACGCGCTGAAGTGCCCTGATTGGCGCTAAACCCGGCGACTGTGCCGGCCAGCATTTCAGTAAATTGCGTGGTAGACTGATACTTAAACGCATTAGCATCCACCTGGGTTACTGCACCGGTCAAATCGCCTTTCCTCCGCGTGCCATATCCCACCACCACAACCTGGTCCAGCGAAGAACCTTCTACCTGCAAGCTGACATTTACTGCTGTGCGGTTATTAACCGCAACGGTTTCACCTGCAAATCCAATAGAGGAAAAGAAAAGGGAATCCGATGATAAAACGTTCGCTAATACATAATTTCCTTTCGCATCGGTGGCTGTGCTGTTGGAAGTACCCTTTACCTGTACGGTAACGCCGGTTAACGGCTGGTTGTCTGCAACTGACCTCACCCTTCCGGATACCGTTTGAGCCTGAGCATGTACGAAAGTAGTAATGAAGAACATAACGCATACCATTCCCGGCAAATGCCACGCAGGTAGTAAAAGTCGGCTTTTCATAACTAAATCAGGGTTGGTTAACATTTTGAAATTAAGATCATTCCCGGCGAAAGTATATCAAAGTTAAAATTTAAGTCAATATCCTCGTGACTTTTTGATTTACGGCAAAGTTGGAGAGAGGTATATGTACCCCTGCACGGGATTGTTTTACATTCAGAATCGCCGAGTGGATTTGAAAGGGCAGGCGGACAGGAAAGCAAGCATCTTCATCAGCCCCTTTTGCCTTCCGCCAAAGAATCATCTTGCGCGGGAAATGAAAGATTCCGGGGCTTTTGCAGATAGTGATTAATGATCAACCCCGCAAAACATCCGGACGAAAGGGATGTTCCAAAAAATAATCTTCAAATATATTTCGACAGTTGAAATGTTTGTATACATTTGTAGTGTACTATTTAAGTAGTACACTAAAGCACTGGCTATGATCAACATCGAAAATCTTCATTTCGGTTATAAAAAGAAAAAGGTCTTTAATGGTCTTAGCCTGTCGTTACAGGCTGGTCATATTTATGGTCTGCTGGGGAAAAACGGCACAGGGAAATCAACTTTATTGAGATGCATAGCAGGATTTCTTTTTCCCCGTGAAGGCACAATTGATGTGATGGGTTTCGTTCCCGGCAAAAGACAACCGGTGTTTTTACAAAGTGTTTTCATGGTTGCCGAAGAGTTTTACCTGCCGGATGTATCCGTTGAAAAATACGTGAAACTTAACGCTCCCTTTTATCCCAACTTTAAATTGGAACAATTCAGGCAATACCTTAAGGAGTTTGACATACCACAGGAGAATACGCTGCAAAGTATGAGTTACGGTCAAAAGAAGAAGGTTCTGATCAGCTTTGGCCTTGCATGTAATACCGCTTTATTATTAATGGACGAGCCCACGAACGGCCTGGACATCATGAGTAAAAGCAAGTTCCGCAAAGTAATTGCCGGCGCCGTTGATGACCAGAAATGTATTGTGATAAGCACTCACCAGGTAAAGGATCTGGAAAACCTTATTGACAGGATAACCATCATCGATGAAGGCCGTATTTTATTTGACCAGACCATAGATGCAATTAACCGGCGGATCCGGTTTAAAATAACGTTTGATCATGAAGAGGTGAAACATTCACTGTACAATGAACCTTCGTTGCAGGGCAACGCAGTTGTTTGTGCTAATATGGACGGCGAAGATACCCGGCTTGACCTTGAACTTTTGTATAAAGCAGTAATAACTAATGGTGAAGCGGTAAGAGATGTATTTAACAAACAGTACAAAGGTCAGCTGAAATATTAATCAAAACGAATTAATTATATTTTATGTCTTCAACATTCAGCTTTTCAAGACTTGGTAAGCTTATCACCAAGCAATTCTTTGAAAATTCCAGGCTATACATTTTCTCTGCGCTGGCCTTATTTGGTTTGCTTGCCCTGGTTTTTGCTTTCTGGATCGGTACCGGAGGCCCTCGATATTATGAACAGGAAACGTATATTATCTTTCTTTTCGGCTTATTTACCTCAGGCGCTGCGTTTGCGGCCATGTCGTTTGGTATGCTTGGCAGTAAAGACAAAGGAATATATTGGCTAAGTGTGCCTGCTACTCATCTAGAAAAGCTCATTTGCACCGTCTTTTACTCAACGATTGTGTTTACGATAGTTTATTGTATTTGCTTTTACACAGTTAAATCAGTTTCAGTTGCTTTTATAGAAGAATACATCAGAAAACATCCTGGCGCCGCCTATATAGAACTGAACGATTTCGAACACGGTTTTGGCGGAGCAATCAAATATTTTATCTATGCATACTTTGCTGTTCATTCGCTGTACCTGTTAGGTTCTGTTTATTTCACCCGTTACTCCTTTGTTCTTACTACCGTGATAGGTTCAGCAGTAATTTTTGCATTTGGTTATTATATTAACCGGATTCATTACAACATGCCTGGCGAATGGGAGGTCACTTCTTTGAGGAAAAATGATGCTGGCGGGTATTTGCTTTATTCAATTTCACCAGCGGTAAAGAATATGCTGAAATATACCGTACAATTTGCATGGGTTCCTCTGTTTTGGGTGGTAACCTGGTTCAGGCTTAAAGAGAAAGAGATATAGAAATTACAAAAAGCAACCTATTAGCTAATCACAAAACGGAATTATGCAATTTCATAACAACGGCCAGGCAATATATCTGCAAATAGCGGATTATATATGTGAGAAGGTCTTACTGAAAGAGTGGAAGGCTGAAGATAAAGTGCCAAGTGTCAGGGAACTGGCTATGCAGCTCGAAGTGAACCCCAATACGGTAATGCGTACTTACGAGTTTTTAAAACAGCAGGAAATCATTAACGATAAAAGAGGGATCGGGTATTTCATTACGCCACAGGCTTACAAAAGTGCTGTGGCTTACAGAAAAACAGAATTTTTAGAAAAAGAATTGCCTGCTGTGTTCCGTACGATGAATATGCTGGGACTTGAACCCGAAGATCTGGCACTAAGGTTTGTAAAATTTAAAAAGCAATTCACTGCCTAAATAACACTTCGGTTATGAAAACAAGCAACAGAATATTACTCGGATTATTAATCATTATTTTTACCGTTCCTTTCGTACTTGCTGCTACTTTAAAGGCCAAGGTGAAGAAAGGTGAATATACGGTCGTAAAATCTAAAAATCCCGGAAGCGATTTACGTGTGCATTCGGGTTCATTTACTGAGTTTAAGGTAGTAAACATCGTTGCTCCCGGACCTGGTTTCCTCACCTGCCATCTGAAGCAATCTGATACGATGAGCTACACGTATAATCAACATTCTCCTGAAGACAGCATGGTGGTTCTTACCAGTAATGATACGTTATTGATAAAGTACATCTCCACAAATGAAGTAACCGGTGATAACGGAGAACGGGAGCGGAGTAATGTCACTATTAATGTAAATCTGCGTGCATTTCATAACCTCTTAGTAGATGGAGCTGTCGTTGTTCTTGACTCGCTTCCGGCTTCATCAGGAAGTTTGTCGGTTACTTTAAGAAATAAAGGTGTTATAAAAGACGGCACATCGAACAGACATAACCCTGACGGAACAAAACCGGCAGTTGGTATAAAAAATGAAAAAGCTTTACAGGAATCATCCGTTTATGATGCTGAGCTTCCAAAATCAATGGATAAGATAAAGACCGGGGTCATACAAAATGCAAACTTTGCAATGTTGAATGTGAACATAAAAGACCTTCTTGTTTTTCATTTGCTTTAGTGCATTTACTGATCTGTTCGGTGGTGAATAGCTTTTTTCGGGATCAGAACTTCAAAGTTGGTTCAATATACGTGGTCTTTTTCCGGTGCGGTATGGCTTTTTTCCACGATCTCAGATATAATGCTATCGAGCTGTTCCGTGCTTTGCGTGAGCAGGGAAATGATGAACCTGGTTTCTTCATCCACTTCGCGGTCTTTTAACAGGGATATCAATCCTAAAATTTTGGAGACCGGGCTTCGGACGAGGTGGGATTGTGCAAAAGCCACTTCTTTTAGCACTTGTGCATTGTGCTCGATAATGGAGGATGTGTTTGCCAGTTCCTGGTGAAGCTTCTTTAATACATTAAGTTGTTTTTCTTTACCAACATGAATGTCCGTGCAGGAACCAAGCCACATGAGCAGCTTCCCCTCTTTATCCCTGCATGATATTACCTGTACAGAAAACCAATTGAACGTGCCATGCATAGTTTTTAAACGCAGTTCACATTCAAAGTCTTTCTCTTCTGCACGGGCTTTCATCCACAATCCTAAGGTATTGCGGAAATCTTCCGGGAATAGTACATTTCTATAAAAAGATAAAGTTGTTTGATAACGCTTTAGACCGAAGTATTCAACATAGCGGTCGTTTTGAAAATTTATTTCACCTGATGGCAGGGCCGTCCATACGATATTGGGAAGGGTGTTCGCCAAAAATTCAAAACGTTCTTTTTCCTGTTCTGCCTGGTTTTTTGCTTTCAGGATTTCGACTTCGTATTTTTTCCGATCTGTAATGTTAAACAGGCTTGCATTAATAAGGTGAATTGTTCCATCGTCGTTCCTAATCACAGATGCATTAAGCAGACAGCTGATGTTTATATTTTGTGATGAAACAAGGCTGAAGCTTATTTCATTGATATACCCCTGCATGTTCAGTAGTGGAAATACATACATCTGGAAGTAGAGCTGGCTACCTTTATTGATAATATCCTGGAATTTCTTTTTGAGTACTATATCTTCCTTTGTAGAATTTAACCACTTCAGCAGGATCAGGTTCATTTGCACGATTGTTCCATCGGCATTAAATGAGATAAAGCCGCAAGGTGCATTGTCTAATATATAATCACCATTTATATGAGGCATATGGAAGGGCTTTACGCCTTTGTCAGCTTAACGGTGCCGCAAGGTATGCTTTAATCGAGCTGATTATTTCTTCAGGCGCACTTAAATGCGGACAGTGTCCTGTAGCTGCTAAATTCACCAAAAAATTGTTAGGTGTATTTGCTTGTATATAAGTGCCGATTTCTTCGGGAGCAAGCATATCCTGAGAGCACTGGAGCGTAAGGCTTTCAACCTGCAGCAGTGGAAGGTTTACCCTGGCGTCTGAGTAAAAGGTTACCTTGGCAAATTCCCTTGCAATAACAGGATCCGTTGAGCAAAAGCTGTTGGAAAGTTCTTCGCCAAGCTCAGGCCGTTCGGGGTTACCCATAATAGCTGGCGCCATCAAAGAAGACCATCCCAGGTAATTGCTGTCCATCATTTCAAATAGTTCGTCTATAGCCTGCTTCTCTAATCCGCCGTTGTAATCACCGTCGGAAAAAAAGTAAGGGCTTGGGCTTATAAAGACCAGCTTACTGAAAAATGACGGCTCCCGTAATGCCGCAAGTACGGCAATCATACAACTGACTGAATGGCCTACGAGGATGGACTGCTTTATATCAAGGGTTTTACATATATCCAGAATATCCTCCGCATAACCATTTAAAGTACCATACCTTTTTGAATTGTAGCTTGAGAGGTCCGATTGTCCGGCACCCACGTAATCAAAAAGGACAACGCGGTAGTTGCTTTCAAATGCGGAAGCTACGTTTCGCCATGTGTTTTTGTCGCACCCAAAACCATGCGCAAAGATAATTGTTTGTGCTCCGCTTCCTTTTATGGTAACGTTGTTTCTCTTTAGTATATCTGTCATTGCTTATTGTTCTTATGCATGATAACGCGTATTCATTGATTACATTGCTGAGTGGATAAAGTCTTTTGTGATCAATATTCCCTGTAAAACGATGAACATCAATCCTGATTGAAGGTTTCATTCTGCTATCATTATCTTTGCTCATGATCACAAAACAATAATCAACATTTTACGTTACCGATGTAGTCTTGTAAAGTGGATACAATCTGTACAACATCAAAAAGCCGGTTAACTTACCAGGCGCAATAATCTTCCAATCATGTACGGTAGCAGAGATATTATATTAATTGACGATGATCCGATGTTTAATTATATTCATTCGAAAATCATCCAAAATTCAAAGCTCGAATATAGGGTTCAATCTTTTGAAAACGCCAGTAGTGCCCTAATGGAATTGGAAAAGGCAATGCGATCAGATACCAGCGAACTTCAATACACGATCTTTGTTGATATCAATATGCCTGTGATAGATGGGTGGGGCTTTTTGGATCGTTTCCAACACCTGCCGGAATCTTTCATGGGTCGCTGTAAAATTTTTATGCTTTCCTCTTCGAATGATGTTGCCGACGTGAATAGAGCCGCGACTTATTCCATTGTAAACGGCTTTATTTCCAAGCCGCTTTCAATTCAGCAGGTTTTAGATATCTCCTCGGAAGAATATACATCAATACAGCACAAATTTAAATTGTAAATAAGGGGGCGTTATTGGCTGGCTCGTTTACAGCGCCGGTCGTTTGGAAAACGGCATTTGGTAAAATTCACCAGACATTACCGGGTGATGCTTTACTGCTTTTTCAACCTTAGAGATAAAATTTTCTGGCCGGCTCCGCCAGGAGCCTCGTGTTATAGCAATGCTGTTAATTAATTCTTCGGCTCCATAGGAGAACGGTTCGTGCTTTTGAGGTTCATATCTTCCGACGATTAAAGGACATAGCACGAAGCGTTCCTATGGAACGCGGTTTAGGGTTGTTTCGATTTCTACCCACGAATTGTTCCTACCGGAATCAATAGGGTAATAAGGTTTTCATTGGCTATTTCAAATTATTTCTACTAAGGTTTGTAATCTGCGTTCGCTAATGGCTGTACCCTAAATCATCATAGAACCTTTTAGGAGCCGCACTCAAATTCACAACATTAATGCTTGCCCCTTCTTCAACCTTAGTAGAAAAAATTGCATAAAAACCAGACAACCTTATTACCTTGATTAGCGCCGCCACCATTTAATTTCAATAAGGTAATAATTTGACTTAAATCGGCTCCGATAGGAGCCTCGTGTTTATAGCAATGCTATTAATTAATTCTTCGGCTCCCGATAGGAGCCGCGTAAACTTCACGTGGGTCCTATGGAACCGAACTGTTGGGGGGATTTTTTGCTATAAACACCAAGAATGGGGCTATTTCAAACGCGGATTTTCGTTGCTGGCATTATTTAATAAGGATATAATGATTTGATAGAGCTTTAGCTAAAAAGGATATTATTTTAGCTGCGCCATCATTTACTTCAGTAAGTTGGCCGGCAAGGACTAATCTTGTATGAAAATGCATAACATCCGGCATTCCGTAAAACGCAACAAAACAAATCAGCACATTATCATTAAAAAGCAAACGGTAAAATGGAAAAGCACTCTTTAAAAATTGGCTTATTTGGTATAGGTCTCGATACATACTGGCCGCAGTTTGCAGGATTAAAAGAGCGGCTGGAAGGATATATGCAGGTGGTAGAAAAGAAGCTTTCGGCTATTCATCCGCAAATCACCAATGCGGGGCTTATTGACACGATTGACAAGGCATTCGAAGCGGGCAGTGGATTTAGAAGAGCGGACGTAGACCTTATATTTTTGTATGTTACCACTTATGCTTTGTCGTCTACCGTGTTGCCGGTTGTACAAAGGGCGAAAGTGCCGGTGATCATTTTGAACCTGGCCCCGGGGCCAGCCATTGATTATGCATCCTTCAATGCTATGGCTGATCGCACTAAAATGACGGGTGAATGGCTGGCCTTTTGTTCCGCCTGTCCCGTACCTGAAATGGCAAATGTATTTAATCGGGCCGGTATTCAATTTCATCAAATAACAGGTATGCTTAATGACGACCCCGACTGCTGGAATGAGATCACGGAATGGGTAGAGGCCGCTAATGTTGCCCATACGATGTTTTATAACAGGCTTGGTTGTTTGGGGCACTACTATAGCGGTATGCTCGATATATATAGCGACCTCACACAACATTATGCGCATTTTGGCGGGCATATAGAGCTCCTTGAAGTGGAAGAGCTGGTTTCACATAGAAAAGAGGTAAATGAGAGGGAAGCCTTTAACAGGGTCGATTTGTTCCGTGAGATTTTCGATGTGCAGCCCGATTGTTCAAAAGAAGAATTGTATAAAGCAGCAGTCACTTCTGTTGCACTGGATAGACTTGTCGCTAAATACAAGTTAGGTTCTATGGCCTATTATTACAAAGGCACCGGTAGTCCCGAAAATGAAGATGCCATTGCGTCTATAATTTTGGGAAACTCGTTGTTAACGGCTAACAGCGTTCCGGTTGCGGGTGAATATGAAATCAAGAATGCGCAGGCGATGAAGATCATGGATAGCTTTGGTGCGGGAGGTTCCTTTACAGAATATTATGCAATTGATTTTAAAGCTGACGTTGTTTTGATGGGGCATGATGGCCCCGGGCATATCGGTATTGCGGAGGGAAAAACAAAAGTTCGTCCATTAGGCGTATATCACGGCAAGGTCGGAAGCGGGTTGTCTGTTGAAATGTCTGTAAAAAATGGCCCCGTAACCTTGCTGTCGGTAGCCGAAAAAAAAGATGGGGGATTAATGCTGCTTTTCGCAGAAGGTGAGTCTGTGCCCGGCCCGATTCTGCAAATAGGTAATACCAACAGCCGGTATAAATTCCCGGTAGGGGCCAGGAAGTTTGTCAATAGCTGGAATAGCTATGGACCTGCCCACCACTGTGCAGTTGGCGTTGGTCACATTGGTTCAAAAATCGAGAAGTTAGGCGCATTGCTACATATGCAGGTGATTAAAGTTTGTTGATATAAAGAGGCGCGGAGAAGGGGACCAAGGAGAGTTCCCTAACATTTTTTACTTGAGGTTACGTTGGTCTTTAAGGTTGCCTTTGTTTTCTCTGTGCTTCCTCCTTTGTTTTTCTTTGCGGTTTCCCTCGCCGCGAAAGGAACCACTTAGGCACAAAGAAGAACATGGTTTAGCAGGTAGCATAATCCCCATTTTGAATCATCTTTACCGGATACACTTAAGGATTATCTATAATTTATTAAGATAAAATAATTTAAAAGATCAAAATATATGATAAGAAAGCATTTGTTTATTCTTAGGTTTCTTTCTTAGTTGCTTTACATCATTCGCATTCCGGGATAATACGGTTGCGAAAGATACACCTCCCAACATCGTGTTCCTCATTTCGGACGATCAGTCTGCGTCGGAGGTAGGGTGTTACGATAATAAAGCCGTTCGCACCCCTAACCTTGACAGACTGGCAGCTGAAGGGATGCGCTTTACCCGAGCCTATGTGGCCAGTCCGCAGTGCAGCCCGAGCCGTGGCGCTTTGCTTACCGGCAGGGTACCGCATGTCACCGGTTCATCGAGGTTGCATGTGGATGTGCTTCCGGAATTTCCTTCCATCATAGAAGCTTTGAAAAAGCAAGGCTACTTCACCGGAGCATATCGCAAGGAGCACCAAAAAGGTATTGAGCACCAGTTTGATTTTAAGGGGGAAAAAGATTTAACTGCTTTTTTTAACAAGCGGCCTAAAGACAAACCGTTTTTTCTGTGGTTCGGCTCTACCGACCCACACCGCCCCTACAATCCCGGTGCGGTTGATCCACCCCACGATCCCAAAACCGTACAGGTGCCCGATTTCCTGGTTAATACTCCTGGTACCCGACAGGATCTGGCTCACTATTATGATTATATTAGGCGCTTTGATAAGGATTGTGGCGAGATTTTAAGGTCACTGGAAGCTCAGGGCGTAGGAGGCAATACGATTGTCGTGATGTCGAGTGACAACGGCATGCCTTTTCTCAGGGCCAAAGGCACCTTGTATGAAGCAGGGGTAAACGTGCCCCTGTTGATTAAATGGCCCGGCCATGTTAAAGCCGGCCGGGTAGCTACGGATATCGTTTCATTGATGGATTTACCCGTTACCTTCTGGAGGCCGGAGGTGCTCCATTGTTGCCCCGCATGACCGGCAAAACGCTGCTGCCTTATTTAAAGGGCAGCACCC
>JBGSYC010000166.1:0-2156 GCA_041751095.1 Flavihumibacter sp. | reverse complement strand
TTGCTGATGAATGATGGAATAGAAATCCGCCTTAGCAGGAATTTTGCTCCAAAATTCAAGTTGCAATTTTCAAAAACTCATCAGGATACATTATAAACTCATCGTTTGGTCGCATTTTACTTGTTGAGGGGTGAATGCATTGGCTTTCCGGGAATGCAGTGGCGTATTTTGCTATGAAATCAGGGCAAATTGATATCACAGTTTATCAAAGTAATACTTGTTATACCTACTCTTGTAACCTCATTTTTGGGCTGCGGCGTAAGGAAAAGCCTATCCGAATCTCAAATCAGGGAAGAAATACAAAGCCAGTTAGACAAGTGTGTTAAGGCGATTGAAACCAAAGACATTGAACTATATATGGACTTAATTCCTGAAGGCTTTGTAATTTATGATGAAAGTGGCGAAATTATTAGCAGGGAAAAACAAAGAGAATGCACAATTAGAGATTGGCGAATAATAGACCGAACATTAAATAATAAATACATTGCCGACAGCATCAAACTTATTGGCGATAGTGCAATTGTTTATACTTCTCAACGGTGGGAAAGAATAATGTTTCAAAGAGATAGTAAGACAACTGACACGGTTTTAACTACGCAGAAACACATGGAAACCTGGCGAAAAACGAAAAAGGGCTGGATGAATTTTGAAGTAATAGAGCTTGGCGGACAAGTTTTTATTAATGGAAAAGAACATCAGCCTTAAAACTTAATTGTACTATAAATTATGAATTATCTGTATCAAACCGGGCTGGCATTTACACTGTGCATGTTGATCACAAGTTGTAATGGGCAAACAATACATAGCAATGGAACTGCAAACAATCAACAAGCAGTTGGTGGCGCGTTTGAAAACAGTGAATTTACCTATTACGGTATTCCTAAGACCATCAGTGCTATTGACACAAGCGCAGGTTGGAATCAAAACGGACAAAAAATTCTATTAACTGGAATCGTTTACCAATTGGATGGAAAAACGCCTGCACCCGGTGTGCTGTTGTATTACTACCAGACCAACACCGAAGGCAAATATTTACACAAGGCAGAAGAAAGTAGAAGTATGCCACCCAACGAACTTGGCCAAACGCATGGTTACATCCGAGGCTGGGTTAAAACAGATACAGCGGGTAAGTATTTTATTTATACTGTAAGACCGGGAACGTATCCGACAAGAGACGAACCTGACCACGTTCATATTACTGTGAAAGAGCCTAATGATAGAAAGGAATATTATATTGATGATTTTGTGTTTGATGATGACAAACTTTTGACGACTGCAAAAAGGAAGAAACTGGAAAATCGTTGCGGAAGCGGCGTTTTAAGAATGGTTGAAAAGGGCGACCTACAAGTAGGCGAGAGAAATATCATTCTCGGGTTAAATATTCCTGGCTATCCTAAGCAGGCATTAAATACTGAATTAAGCTCTGGAAGAAACATAGGAGAAGATATTATTTCATTTATACCCTATCATGCCTGGGGACCCGACAAGGGAACAAGAACTTGCCCCATATGTAAATATGGATGGTATCACGGTATACTTTATTTCGTAGGAAACAACCCCGATTGGGATGATATAAAACAATGGTTGAATTTTCTGGAAGTTGAAAGCAAGAAAAGAGAGAAATATTTAAAAGTATATTTTGTTTATGGCAACGAAGAGAAATATAATAAAAGCAGCCGGGAAAAAGAGTTAGCAACACTTGGAAAAGAATTGCAATTACAAAAAGTTGCATTAACTTTTGTTCCTTCCTTTTCTGACAGGGAATCTGAAATAGACTTAAATAAAATAAATCCGACAGTAGAAAATACATTTATTCTTTACAGGCGAAGCAGGTTAATTGACAAGTTTGTAAATCTAAAACCCAACCAGGAAAATTTCAATTTATTGTGCCAACGACTAGACCAGACAATAAATGAATATTTTGACTTACCCAATATTGGAGAATGATAGCATCCTGATAAAGACATTAACCTTTGCGGATGTTTAAAAGCGTGGTAGTGTGTTCAAAAAGCGTTGACATCATTGGGTTTTTTTTATCCACTTTGATGGATTGATAATTATCAATAAATCATTTCCTCCCAATCATCTTAACAAATGTCAACCGATAATAATTCAATGCTTTCCATTTTTGCTTTATAAAATTGAAGCAATGAAAT
>JBGSYC010000165.1:0-1842 GCA_041751095.1 Flavihumibacter sp. | reverse complement strand
AGTGGATTGTTGTACTTTCACAGCGTTAGAAGTTTGTGCAATCACTTAGACAAGTGAATAACTGAAAACGCTGTAAACCCCTGAAACTATTTTGTGTCGGGGGTTTTAAGCGAATAGCCTTTTTAGCTTGCGGAATTAAGATGAATGCGCAGTGCCATCAGGATTCATATATTTACGCTAGCTTTGGTTATATGATTTCATTTGCATTTCTGACATTTAGCGAACTGAAGCACTAATTTATTGGTCTACACCATAAACTCTTTGTCAACAATAGTGAGGTTCGCATATTTAATGGCATCTTCTTTTGTCCACTTTTCTCTTGCTGCTAATGGTTTGTTGCTTCTGTCCCATTCAAAGCTTTCCTTTAAATTGTTTTGCGTATAAGTTGTACCTCCATTAGGTTGTACAGTTTGGGAGGTTTGCAATCTTTTAAGATTACCGTTGCTATCTTGCTTAAGCAACGCGACTCCGGAATTATATTTATCCAAAATAAACGCCGTAGCTATCTCATCCCCAATGGGCGGACTTTTACCCATAATATTAAATAAATTAGATCTGCTTTAGAAGCTCTTTAAGTTCTTTATTAGAAATATCCCCCTGTTCAGATTTATCGTAGATGGAAAGGAGATAAACAGTTTCATCTTCAATTACTATATTGGTAATAATCCTGGCTCCACCAGATTTTCCTCTGCCTTTAGATTTAATAGATAATCTGATTTTATAGCAGTTATTGCCTTAAGGGGTTCCCTGAAGCGGATCCTGTTCCAGGGTTTCTATCGGCGCAGCATACTCATTCTTAAGAGAGTGGAATTTTTTAGCGAGCCTCTTAAGCTCACGCTTAAAAACGGCTGTGGCAATTATATTATAACTCATCGTTATAACTCACTCAGCAGATCCCCTGGCTGAAATTCCATCGCGCTTTCCGGCCTTAATGAGTTTCACTTCGTCTACAGCCTCACGGATGCCGGACATAACGTCATCTTTTGTAGGTTCTTTTTCTTCCACCTTCTTGACGAAGCCAAGCCTTTTTACCAGTTCCAAGGAAGAACGGGTAATTTTTATCAGAAATATATACGGTTACTTGCTTCATACCAGCAAATTCACTCTGTTTTTGATAATAATTCAACGGGTCTAAACTTCTTATACTGATAGCCGAGTATAAGTGCCCTATAATTTAAAGCTCAGGGCGGAGTCATTTTCACCCGCCGCTGCGGTATTGACGTTGGTTGCAAGGTTGAGCGTTACAGCCGCAGTTGCGCTATTGAACTGTATCCTGTCATTGCCTGCACCGCCATCATCGCCACCTGCACCACATCCAAAACATTTAGAAATGTTCTTAGACGGACGTATGGCAAATAGTGGTGTACGTTCAACACTAACAATACAAAGATTGATAGTGTTGATAAAATCAAATTCATCTCAAAAAAAGCTCAGATACAATTTAACGAGAATAAAAGCTCGATCTCTAAATCTAATACTTCCACTTTATTCAAAAGTGGGGTGGCTCTTGAAAATTTCTCGTTCAAGTCTTTGGACGGTAATACTAGAAAGACCATCCTGCTTTTACGATAGCAATTGCCCGTTAATACTAATGATGAAGGTCAATAACACAATATGCGGCGAATAACCGGGTTAATCGCCGCACAACTTGCGTAATTTAAGATTGACAATGCGGCGAATAAATGATATATTCGTCGCAAGTGGTGCAACGAATGGCTATATATATCCATGAACTTCAAGGCTGGCCCAAGTTCGCGTGGGATCAGGGCAAGATCGCCCCGCTTCTTGCTGACGTGCGTTACAAGCAAGGAAGGCTGATTGGTCGAATGGAGGGACTAGGCT
>JBGSYC010000164.1:0-4105 GCA_041751095.1 Flavihumibacter sp. | reverse complement strand
CAAGTGAATCATTGAAGACATGTCGAAAGAACCAATAGTCAGTAAAACTGCCAGCATCACGGCGCTGACAGGACAAACTGTAACGGGCAACTGTTTACTGGTTACAGACTGGCCGGCATTAAGATGACAGGAACTTAATACGGGCTTTTGTACGGAACTTGGGAATACTACCACTACGATGTGCCACAAGCCTTACCAACAAAAAGGTAATTCAAGGTATCTCTAAGAGAACCGGTGCGTAGAGGAGTTTCGGACTGAATCGTAGTAGTGATGAAGTTTCTGTAATGGAAATGGAGCGAAGGGTTCAGCTCATTCATTTGCACTAAGAAAGACAACATTGAGTAATCTGTGGACGATCAAGTTTAGTTCAATTATGTGTAAAATTCTTTTTATGCTGAATGAGAAAAGCCGTGTGAGGTGAGAATCTCAAGCACGGTTTTGTGGAGGGCTTGGGCTGAAATGCCCTTGCCTACTCGACTGTTCCAGCATAAAAGTTTGCAAGCCGATGTCTTACCTCACGGCCTTGTGTGGTGCGTGGACTCGGCGCACATTAGCAACTCCGAGTCCATTGCTTCGCACAAATCCAAATGAGACTCGGCTGGCAAATTAAAAGTAGTAGTAGTTTGTTCCAGAATAAATTTGTTGCAGTAAAAAATTGGGGATACTCAGTGATTATTTCAGCCATTTATTGAAAATAATAAAAGTTGTCTTTATCCCGGTTGTAGGTACGCCACAGCACCTTTGCCGGGGCTGCATACCAACAACGGCGTTAAAAAATTGCCATCATACATAGAACAATTGAACCTGCTTGCATATCTGTTTGATTTACGGTCATTAGTTCAACTTATTACACTGTTGCAGCCACAACTGAAGTGAGAATTGTACTTCATGAAACCGCTTAATTTCTTCTTCAGTTTCAGGCGGAGTGATAAGAAAGGTTTTAAGTTCCATGTACAGCTTATTCACTCCACCTATTGCCTCTCCCCTAAAACCTTCAGGTATTATTTCATGCAGTTCTTCCATATAGTGTAAATAATGAAGAGGGTACCTGCGGCGAAGGCATGAAAAGTACAATCCGGTAACACAGGAATTTACTCCACATCGTAGGAATCTGTACAAGTCTTTCACATGTTTTTCTGAGTCGTTTCCAAACATTTTTTGATAGTTAGATGATTTCGTTAGCAGATTATTTTTGCTTATAGCGAGTTATATTCAATTTTATTCATTTTGCTGAAACAATAACGGTTCAAGTTTTCTAAGTAAATACTTATACTTTTTTCTTTTGTACTCAGTTTCACGTGGTTTCAGCAACAGTTTCCCAAAGGCCTTGCAATATTTGTTCACGGTTTTCACAATATTCCGGTGAAAACTTACAGCATGGTATCTACTGTTCCGGTTCTTACTTTTGAACTGCCTTGATTTTAAATATTCAACAGATTATCTTCTGCATAAATCCTGGAACAGGAAATAATTGGCGACTGTATTCAACCTGTTTTGCACCAGCATCTCCAGTAGAATGAGTTCTTGCTTTTTTCTTTCTTTAATGCTCATTGTTTAAGTTTTACTGTTGATATGTTTTGATGTTCGGATTGCGGCTGATATAAACCTTTTCACGAGATTTTTTTTGCTTATTAGAATACCCGCTGTCAAACAGCAGTACCTCAAGAGGAAACTCCTTCACAATCGCGTAAAATTCTCCGGCACTTTGAAACTTCAGGGGCATCATGGAAAAGAAACTTTCAATAAGCAAAAGATTCTCTTGTCTATGTTCTTTGAAATCAGATGTAAGCATATGCTGAGTTTTAGAATACTAAAAACAGCATCAAGAAAATACAGGGAAATTAGAAGGAGAGTATTCAAACTTTTGGCCAGTCTGACCCGCATTCTACTCCACCGTTAGTCTGAGACCCGGTTGGCATACCAACGTTCACCGTTGATAACTCTTGATGCTGATAGAAAATTAAAGAACTGTGTTATTGATTTTTCATATTTGTCGAAAGTGCTCGAACTGAAACTCTAGTACCGATTGGATTTTTTTCCTTAGAACTTGCTGCTTTCATTTGCTTCCAAACTTCTTTTGATCTTTCATTATTTAGTTGTAGTTGTTTCCGCAAGTCTCTTTTTGATAATCGTCTGTTGCTCATTTGAAATCATTTTTTGGGACATAAATTTTGTTGCCTGCACTATTATAATAATACTGGCCTCCTTTCGGTCCGGTATTTATAGTCTTGCCACTACCATAATTTTTCGCTTCAGAAGAGTAGTCTTTTGCTCTTGTTCCAGTTGACCCGGTATAGGAGTTATAATTCCCTTTACTGGAGAAGTTATCATGGTTAGTAGCGTTGTTACTTGTTTTCCGATGCGGGTCAACATAAGTGCCATTGCTTTGATAATAGCCGCTTTGATAACGAGTGTCAGAATTTGTATTATAACTCTTTGTTGAATGATGACTCCCGTAGGATTGCTTGTTCACTCCGTATCGCATGTCGGGAGTTCCATCTTTTTTTGTTTGAGCATTTGTAATGAATGCGAATACTAGCAGGGCTGATAATGTCAATAAATTTCTTGTCATTTGTTTTAAATGTTTAACAATTAAAAAATACTTGCAACAAGAAATAGAATGGAAAATTAGAAGGAGAGTATTCAAACTTTTGGCCGCCTTCTGACCCGCATACTACTCCACCGTTAGTCTGAGACCCGGTTGGCATACCAACGTTCACCGTCAGTAACTCTTGATGCAGGTGTAAAAGTAGAAAACTTTTTGAAATCACCAAAAAATGTGGAGGATTTTTTTAGTAAAGAAAGGAGTTTTAGGTGAGGAGTAGTGATTAAAATGTATATTGAAAGTTGAGAATAGAAATAACATGAACTGGATGCTCGGTGTGGTACAATGCAGGGGCACTACTGATAGTGGAGAGGATATCTTTCATATAGTTTTCACAAGCGTTGACACTGTTCTAGGAATGAAAATTGATGAACTAATAGGTTATGCCATTACGATTGGCGGCGAAAAATTCATTTGTGGAATTCAATGCTCGCTAAGAAATGCGAAGGATAAAAACTTGTATGGATGGATTCTTCCAGATCTGATAGATTTTAATGATCGAACAAAATTGGTTCCGCTGAGTGAACCGCTAAAAAAGCTGGGATATAAGAATATCGATCGTATTATAATTTTTCTGGAAAAAAGCAGTATGGAGCTACTAATAAAGCAAGGAGACGAAGCAATAAAAAGCTTTCCAGTGAACCGATGATCGGATAAAAAACCAACAATTGCAGTTAAAAGCGATGTAAGACTAAGATAAAATGGAAGAAGAGGCCAACATAACATCAAACAGGAACAGTGAAAGTAAATCAAAAGATTTATTTAAACAGTTTTCAAATTTTTTTATTAGAAACAGCAATAAACAAAGCGAATTAAAACTATTGAAACAAATTTTTACAATTTTGTATGACAGAGATGGCCAGGCAGATATAAACGATATCAAAAAATTCATTGATCGCAAAGCATCTTTCACTGATATTGTTACAGTACATCTTATCACTCAAATTGCTGCAACAACAGACACAGAAATAAACGAGTTAGAACTCTTGCAAAAACTTTCATCAGAAGCTGATACAGTTAAAGCGGCTCTACAAAGTCAGAAGCTTTCAATCGCAGCCATTATAGAAGTTCTAGAAGAAAGAACAAATAAGCTGTTAACGAAATTCAATACGAAACTTTTGGAATTGAAAAAAAGTTATTTATAAAACAGTCATTCTTTCGGAGGGCTTACGTACTCTTGTCTTAAAGCGAAGAAATATCCATTAAACATAAAGGAAAAAAGATATTGTTTGAATAACGCAAAATTATGAACCTGCTTTGCATTTTAAAAGCTATTAGTGTCAGCCTAATTCTCATGTTCGTTGCCACAAATTTAATTGGATTGGTTAGGGTTCTCGCCGACTCTCCTTTCCCGGCTTTGTGTTTGGCAGGGACACGGCGTTACTAGTTTACCGTTAAATTAATATCTTCTATCTCCATATAATTAATTACTTCATACACTCCTTGTTTGCCTGTACCATAAAACATCGCCGAACTATGAGGGTATTCAATTGGACTTGC
>JBGSYC010000163.1:0-22949 GCA_041751095.1 Flavihumibacter sp. | reverse complement strand
CCGAAAAGAAGGAGTTCGGGATTTTCAAGAAACTCTCTTACCCTCACCAGAAAACTGACCGATTCGCGCCCGTCAATGATCCGGTGATCATAGCTCACGGCGAGGTACATCATCGGTTTTATGACTACCTGTCCATTGACTGCAACGGGCCTCTCCTGAATTTTATGCATCCCGAGAATCGCTGATTGCGGAATATTAATAATAGGCGTACTCATTAAGGAACCGAAGATGCCGCCATTGGTGAGCGTGAAAGTTCCACCCTGCATTTCTTCCATGCTCAGCTTATTCTCTTTGGCTTTCGTAGCCAGTTCCACAACCTTTTTTTCAATTTCCGCCATACTTAAGCTTTCCGCGTTGCGAATAACAGGCACAACCAATCCTTTCGGAGCTGAGACGGCGATAGAAATGTCGCAGTAGTCGTGGTACACGATGTTTTCACCATCGATATATGCGTTTACAGAGGGCCACTCCTGCAGGGCAAAACAAACCGCCTTTGTAAAGAAGCTCATAAAGCCAAGGTTCACACCATGTTTTTTGTTGAATGCCTCTTTGTACCTCGTTCTTAGTTCCATAATCCGGCTCATATCCACTTCGTTAAAAGTGGTAAGCATGGCTGTAGTGTTCTTTGCTTCCACAAGCCTGCGCGACACCGTTTTCCTGAGGTTGCTCATTTTCTCCTGCTTCTCTTCACGGCTAAAAAGGCTCTTTCCCGGAATCCTTCCAGGATTGTTTAGTGCATCAAGCACGTCATTCTTTAATATCTTCCCGTGAACACCTGAGGCGCTCAGCGAACCCGGATCAACTTTGTTATCTGCTATCATGGCAGCAGCAACCGGTGAAGCTTTTACATCGGCCTGTGCAGGTTTCGGCATGCTGGCGGCGGGTTGGCTGTTGCCCGTAGACTGGGGTTGCTCCACATGTGGTTTCACTACCGGAGCAGCGGCTTGTGCCGGAGCTGCCGGTTGAGGAGAGACAGGATCAGGAGGCTTATTACCTTCAGGCTTCGAAGCCGCCTCGTCGATTCTGGCCACAACATCGCCTATTTTTAACGTGTCCCCTTCTTTACCAAGCGTTTTTAAAGTTCCGGCTTTCTCCGCATTTACTTCAAACGTGGCTTTTTCACTTTCCAGTTCCGCGATCACTTCATCTCTGTTTACATATTCCCCGTCGTTTTTCAACCACTTGATCAGCGTAACTTCAGTTATTGACTCTCCTATTGCTGGAACTTTAATATCGGTCATGATTTAGTTAGTTTTTTAACGGGTATGAGGTATGGGGTATGGGGTATTAAGTTTGGGATATGGGTTAGAACTGTTGGTTTTTATACATTGATATGCTGCTTTCATCCGCTCTTCAATGGTGAAATCAAAATTACTCTCTGCCCGCCTACTACTCACTGCCTACTACTCACTGCCTACTACTCACTGCCTACTACCCACTCCCCATACCTCATACCCCATACCTCATATACTAAACGCCGTTTCAATGATTTCCTCCTGCTCCTGCTTGTGCACCTTCATATACCCGGATGCAGTGGATGCACTTGGCTGGCGGCTGATCACTCCAAAATTGATGGATTTCAGATTCATCTGCAAAAATGAAGCAGCCCCCATGTTAAGAGGTTCTTCCTGCACCCAGAACCAGGTAGCCCGGTTGTATTTTTTATACAAAGCTTCTAATTTCTTTAATGGCAGAGGATATAACTGCTCGAGCCTGATCAACGCAACATCTTTCCTGTTTTCTTTCACCTGGCGTTCGGCCATATCGAAGTAAATCTTTCCTGAACAAAACAAAACTTTTTTGACCGCATTAGCATCTTCGGCAAATGCATCATCCAAAACCTCGTTAAACCGTCCGCTGGTAAATTCTTCTTTTCTGGAATGACTTCCCGGATGGCGAAGGTTGGCTTTGGGTGAGAAAACAATAAGAGGCTTCCTGAAAGGCCATGCCAGTTGGCGCCTAAGGGCATGAAACAGGTTGGATGCGGTAGTAATATTTACAACTACCATGTTTAATTCAGCACACATCTGCAGAAAACGTTCCATCCTGCCACTGCTGTGCTCAGGGCCCTGACCTTCGTAACCGTGCGGCAAAAGCAATACAAGCCCGCTCATTTTCTGCCATTTTGTTTCGGCTGCCACAATGAACTGATCGATCATTGTCTGGGCCCCGTTTGCAAAATCACCGAACTGCGCCTCCCACAATACGAGAGCACCCGGAGTAGCGATAGAATAGCCGTATTCGAAGCCTAAAACGCCGTATTCACTCAATAAAGAATTATAAATCCTGAATTTTCCTTTACTGCCTGGTAACCTGCTTAACCTGTTATAGTATTCATCCGTGTTCTCATCTCTTAAAACGGCATGGCGGTGCGAAAAGGTGCCCCGCGTAACATCCTGGCCGCTCATCCGTACATCGAATCCGTCTGAAAGCAGGCTTCCATAAGCAAGCAACTCCGCCGTAGCCCAGTCTGTTTTACCTTCATCCGAAAACAGCTTTATTTTTTCCTGAAGCAACTTCTCTACTTTACGCAGGGGCCTGAAGTTTTCGGGCCACGACATAATGGTGTCAAAAGTTTTTTGAAAATCAGCGTCGCTGATGGCTGTTACCGGTGATTCATCAAAATCCGTGGGTGTTGCCTTGCGAAGATCCTGCCACCATAATTCAGGTTTCTGAAATTTATAAGGTAACGGGTTCTGTTTTATCTCATCAAGCCTTTCCTGTAATTCAGCCCAGAATTTCTTTTCCATTTCCATTGCCAGTTCTGCATCAATGGAACCGTTTGCGATAAGCGTTTTTGAATAAACTTCCCTGGGATTTGGATGCTTATCAATGATTGCATAAAGTTGAGGCTGCGTGTATTTAGGATCATCCCCTTCGTTATGGCCGTGCTTGCGGTAACATACCATATCAATAAAAACATCACTATTAAATTCCTGCCGGTAAAGGGTGGCAATCTCGACGCATTTAACCACCGCTTCGGGATCATCGCCATTGACATGGAAAACCGGAGCCTGTACGGTTGCCGCAAGGCTTGTACAGTAATCGGAAGTTCTTGCATCATCAAAATCGGTAGTAAAGCCGATCTGGTTATTGATCACAAAATGAATGGTGCCCCCGGTATAATATCCTTTAAGGCCACTCATTTGCAGCACTTCATACACGATCCCCTGGCCGGCGACAGACGCATCCCCATGAATCAGCACAGGCATTATGCTGTCGTATTCACTCTCATAGATGACGTCTGCCTTAGCCCTCGAAAAACCAACCACTACGGGAGCCACGGCTTCAAGATGTGAAGGATTGGGGCACAACTGCAGATTGACCTTTTTGCCGTCAGGTGTGGTGTGCTCTGCCCGGAATCCAAGGTGATATTTTACGTCTCCGCTTCCCATCGTTTGATCCGGTATGGCAGTTCCCTCAAATTCATTGAATATCTGTTCGTAAGTTTTACCGAGAATATTGGCCAGCACGTTGAGGCGGCCGCGGTGTGCCATTCCGATCACCACTTCCTGCACCCCGCCTTCTGCACCGGTGTTGATAATTGCATCCAGAGCTGGTATGGTGGATTCACCTCCTTCAAGAGAAAACCGCTTCTGACCAATATATTTTGTATGCAGGAATTTTTCGAACATCACGCCTTCATTCAGCTTCGTAAGGATGCGGCGCTTCTTTTCTATGGGCAGGGGCTGAGTAAAATTGTTCTCCATCGCACTGGTCAAAAATTCGACTTCCTTCTGGTTGCTGATATATTTGAATTCGATCCCTACATTGGAGGCGTAACATGCCTTCATGCGATTTAATATATTCCGGAGCGTAGTTGTGCCCAGGCCGACAAGACTGCCTGCTTTGAATTCCTTGTCAAGGTCTGCCTCTGTGAAACCGTAAAAGGACAGATCGATGTTGGCACCCCTGTCTTTACGCGGCCGGATAGGGTTTGTTGTTGCGAGCAAATGCCCTTTATTCCGGTACCCAAGGATCATCCGGTAAACACTGATCTCTCTTTTCCACTCATCTTTATTCTCCGGATCCGGTTTTACGGGCTTTGCCTGTTCCTCCTTCACCAGGGAAGCAACGTGAACACCATTTGTGGGAGCGCCGTTCGAACCCGTCTTAATGCTGGACATGGCGAAATCAAAGCCCTCGAAAAACTTCCTGTACTCAGGATCGACGCTTTCAGGATTGTTTAAATAATCCTGGTACAAACCTTCGATAAAAGATGGGGATGAATTTGTTATATATGAAAAGTCTTTCATCGTATTATTAATTTGTCTGGTAACGACTCATGTGCAACACTAAAGCCAGTTGTTCGGGAAATAAGGGATTCAGGAAATATATTAAATCCCGTTTCCCCGTCAAAACAGGCATACAAACCTACATGTTTTTGATGAATATAATACTGTATTTCAGGGAGAAGAAAAGTATTTTGCCCCATGAAAATACCTGACTACCAGCTTGTATTTGGCCCAAAACATTTTTATAGAAGAACGAACCCCTGTTTGGGTGTACATTATTTCAGAAGCATTTACAGCCTTGTTTGAATAATATTTGGTATTTCAACGCTCCGGGGCTACTTTTGCAGCCAAAATTTTCGAGAATGGCAAATCATAAAGCTACAAAGAAAGATATGCGCCAGGCGGCAAAGCGCAGGGATATCAACCGTTATTACGGGAAAACGACACGTAATGCTATCCGCGATCTGAAGGAAAACAAAGATAAGTCAGCATATGATGATAGCCTTCCCCTTGTTGCTTCAATGATTGACAAACTGGCGAAAAGGGGTATCATCCACAAAAATAAAGCAGCCAATCTGAAAAGCAAGCTTGCCAGAAAAGCAAATTCCCTTGCTACCGCGCAACCGGCAGCATCCCCCGAAACTCCGGTAGCGTAAAAAATTACGATATTTTGAGAACCTGCTGCAAAACAGCAGGTTTTTTTGTGTTTTGTCTTAAAGGAATAAATTGCTTCCCCAAAAACGCAAACACACCTGAACGGTACGCGCACGGCAGCATTTTGCAGACATTTATTTCAAGAACATGAGGTATATAAAAAATTGGTTGTGGATCATATCGGTGAACCTGTTTTCACTTCACGCTTCCGGGCAGCCATTACAGACACTGTTCGAAAAGAGCAATAGTTTACAAACACCTGATTATTTTGAGATCATACAGTTCTATCGTAAGCTGGACAAAGCCTCCCCGCGGCTATCCCTTATCCAAACAGGAATGTCCGATGCAGGCTACCCCCTGCACCTGGCAATGTTTTCCAATGACGGCGTCTTTGACCCTTCGGCCTGGCACAAAACGAATAAAGCAGTTATCCTGATCAATAACGGCATTCACCCCGGAGAACCTGATGGAATAGATGCCAGCATGTTATTGATCCGCGACCTGGTTACGGGAAAGAAAAAAATTCCCGGCAACGTAGCGCTTGCAATTATCCCCGTGTATAACATAGGCGGATGTCTGAACCGGAGTACCAATTACCGGGTTGACCAGAACGGACCTGAAGAGTTCGGATCGAGGGGCAATTCCCGGAACCTTGATCTTAACCGCGACTTTATCAAATGCGATTCAAAAGAAGCAAGGGCTTTTGCCGGCATATTTCATTTTCTTGATCCCGACATCTTCATTGATAATCATGTAAGCAACGGGGCGGACTACCAGCATGTTATGACGTTGATTTCTTCCCAGCACAGCAAGTTAGGGGGTGTGATGGGAGAATTTATGAATACGAAATTCGAGCCGGCAATTTACGCTTTGATGAAAGAAAAAGGTTACGACCTGGTGCCTTACGTCAATTTTTTTGGCGATACCCCGGATAATGGCTGGCCTGAATTTTTTGACAGCCCAAGGTACTCCAGTGGATACGCAACGCTATGGCATACATTCGGATTTACTGCGGAAACGCACATGTTAAAGCCTTACAAAGTCAGGGTATTGTCCACTTACGCCCTGATGGAAGCGTTTATCGCATTTGGGGGCCGTAACGCAACCGAACTAACATCACTCAGAACCAAAGCAAAAAAAGCCGTGGCCAGTCAACCGGTATTTCCCATCAGGTGGGAACCTGACAGCAGCAGGTCTTCCAAAATAAACTTCAAAGGATTTACAGCAGGTAAAAAGCAGAGTGAAGTTTCTGGTTTGCCACGACTGTATTATGACCGTAGCAAACCTTTTGAAAAATATGTAGACTTCTACAATTACTACAAGCCATCCTTAAACGTTGAGAGGCCGGAGGCATACGTGATTCCACAGGGCTGGTGGGGCGTTACTGATCTGCTAAAGATCAACAAAGTGAAGATGCGGCGCCTGCAGCAAGACACCATTCTGCAAGTGCGGGTTTACCATATAGCCGACTATACAGCCACTTCGCGCCCGTATGAATCTCATCATCCAAACAGCAATGCTAAAGTAAACGACACCAGCATTTCATTATTTTTCAGGAAAGGGGATTATTACGTTCCCATGGATCAGGCAGCAAACCGCTTTCTGATCGAAGTGCTGGAGCCCCAGGGTAACGATTCTTATTTTGCCTGGAATTTTTTTGATGCGATACTTAGCCAAAAAGAAGGTTATAGCGCCTACGTATTTGAAGACACTGCCGGAGAGCTTCTGAAAAGTAACCCGCAGCTCAAATCCCGGCTTGAGCAAAGAAAAAAAGCGGACACTGCTTTTGCGAACAGCGCAGCGGCTCAACTGGACTTTGTGTTTAAAAATTCGGCCTTTGCAGAGCCTGAATATTTGCGCTATCCGGTATATAGAGTCATGAAGCCCTGAACCACAGCTTATGGCAACCGTATGGCAATCAGGTAAGGCGTTGCCTTTTCGCCAGGACTCTTGCGATAAACAAAGTGCTGAATACAATAGCCACACTTAGATATCCTACCAGGTCGTAATGATAAACTTTCCCGTCTACTCCTGTAGTCACTATGATACCGGCTATGATGGAAGCCATCCCTGTAAACAATTGCTGGAAAGAGGAATTGAAGCTCATAAATTGACCGCGGTTCGCCGGATTAACAACGTTGGATATCATTGCCTGCGCGGGAATACTGCGCCCCGTGGATAAGCCGAACCATATGCCAAAGACAATGAGCACATGATAAAACGGAATGGCAGGCATGTTTGTAATCAGGAAAATAGGAACAAGTGAACATAAGGCGCAAATCAGGAAAATACGGAGTTTGCCGTATTTATCTGCAAGGCGCCCGATGGTAAATGACGAAACGAGCGCACACACGCCACCAACCATATAAATCATAGGCGTTTGATCTTTTGTGAAGCCGACGTTGAACTCCATATAGGGATTAAGGAAAGGTATGATCAGAAAATGACCTAACATCAACAAACCTGAAAGAGATAAGGCAATCAACTGGCTTTTGTTCTTTAACATACCACTCAGTACCGCCTTTGCCTTTATACGTTCCTCCTGCTGATCTTCGAGGTGTTTTCGCATGGGCGGCATAAAACGATAGATCAGTGGGATGATAAGAATTCCAAGAATACCAATGAATAAGAAAGGCGCATGCCAGCTGAAGAATTTGGCAAGATAGAGGCTGAAAGGAACGCCAAACACAGAGGCGATGGAAAATGCGGCAAAAACGGCTCCCATTGCCCTTCCGCGTATCTCATAGGCAAATGAGTCTGCTACAATTGACAATACCTGTGCGCCGATCAGTCCTCCGAACAGCCCGGTCAGTATTCTTGCCAGCAGCAAAACATAAGGGCCGGGCGCTACTCCGCAGCACAGCGTACCAATGATAAAGCCGGTATACGCAAAAAGGAGCACCTTTTTACGATCATACCTGTCCACATAAAATGCTGAAATCATCCCGGATACAAAAGCGGTGACCGGGTAGGAAGCAACGATCCAACTGAAAAAACGAGCAGATATATTGAAATGAGGCATCAGGAAATTTCCGAGAGGCATCATGATCATAAAATCCAGGATATGGGTAAAATTTAACGCCGATAACAATAACAACAACATCCGTTGCTTAAAGGTCATAATAGCATTTGAATAGTTAGATGCATAAGGTTCAGCACAGGCTGTTTGTTGCGATGGCCATTAAAAAAACAACAGTGATAGTAGGTTAATCATGCTAAAAAAGGGGATTATACGGAAGAAGTTATAATGTTTTTTTGATTTTACATCGGATCGGAATATAATTTCCAGGCATGATGTAGGTGATCTAAGACTGATTGTTGCTTAAACCGACTGTGAAGTAAGACTCACGACCACGTAGGCCCGGTAAGGCAATATCATTAAGTTAAAATATAAAAGCGGCCTGGCGCGAGAATGCGGCGCAGGATTGAGCGTGGCGTTCTCGTGCCAGGCATTGAAGGAAAGTTAAAGCGCTACTACCAGAATCTCTGCTAAAGTAAAAGGCACGAGTACGCATCGGCACATTGGCCAGGCCGCATACTCACGCCAGGATTTGGGGCGTTCTCGTGCCTGGCATTGAAGGAAGTTAAAGCACTACTATCAGAATCTCTCCTAAAGTAAAAGGCACGAGTACGCATCGGCACATTGGCCAGGCCGCATTCTCACGCCAGGATTTGGGGAACAGGTAGGGTTTTCTCTGCCCGTGTACCTGCGGCAACCACAATCCTGACATCAGGCTTTACATTTTAGTTACTAAATTGTACTTTGAAATTCCAATTGGTTGCCTATGTTGAACCATCCTCATATTCATCTCTATGTCCTTACTATTTAATAAACCTGTATTAATCGCCATCACGGTGGTGATGTTGTTTTCTTCCTGTAACCGGACTACCGTAGATCTTGAGTTTACAAACGCAAAAGATGAAGTGCCGCAACTTGGTAACCTTACCTTCCGGTTCAGCAGGGCTTTGGTAACAGATTCGATGTTGAACCGCTGGGACTCGTCAGAATATATCTCATTTGAACCGGATATCCGGGGAAGGTTCCGCTGGGAGAACAACAACGAACTCGTGTTCTCTCCCTCGCGCCCGCTTGCTCCTGCTACTTCCTACAAAGCCTCATTAACCCGTGAAATCCTCCGGCATTCATCATATGGCCGTATCAGCGATCCGGATAAAATAGCCTTCCATACTCCAGGTCTTGCACCGGAAAATATAAACGTTTCATGGGTCCTGAAGGATGAGAACGCAAGGATCGCCGTACCTCAGGTTGACCTCTATTTTAATTATCCTGTAGATCCCGCCGCTGCAAAAGATAACATCACGATAGAGGCTGACGGTAAGAGGATCAACTATCACGTACAAACGCTGTCTGCCCATAACCGGATGTCGCTTCAGTTGATGGACGTAGTTGCAGAAGACAGGGAGTATGATCTTAAAATCGTCATAAACAAAGGCCTGTCGCCGGCAGGAGGCGGGAACGGAATGGCACAGCTTTTCGAAACCAGGAGGATGGTGCCTTCACCTTACGTGCTGAACATTAACGATGTGATGTCAGAACATGATGGAACAACAGGAACAATAGCCGTCAGCACAAGCCAGCAATTACCTTTTGCAAACCTTGCTTCGCACATCAGGCTGAATCCTGCTGTAAAATTTTCGGTTGAACTGACAGAGGACGGCTTCCTGGTATCAGGTGAAAATTTCGACGCTTCGAAAAGTTATGAGCTTACCATTGAAAAGGGTTTACAGGGTAAGATAGGAGGTGTGCTCAAAGAAGAATTTCATGAAAGCTTTGCTTTTGGAAATCTTGCTCCCTCCATCGCTTTTAAAAATAACAAAGCCGTTTATCTTTCAGCCCAGGGAGCAAAGAATATCGAGATCCAATTAACAAATGTGCCAAAGATCAAAATCGTTGTTTCAAAGATATATGAAAACAATATTCTCACTGCAAACCAGTCGGGATACTATCCCAAAGAATCTCTGTCAGAAAATGTTGAAAACAGCGAGGAGTTTTTTGAAGATGCAGGAGACGCAACCGCAGGAGATGTTATTTATGAAAAGGAAATAGACGCCGCTTCATTACCCAGATACGGAAGGAGCCGCCTGTTGAATTTCAACATCAGCGACAGGTTGCCGGACTTCAGGGGTATTTATCATGTGATGGTCCGTTCTACCCGGGACTATTGGGTTAGAGACAGCCGCTTTATTTCTTTGTCCGATATCGGGCTGATCGCTAAAGAAGGGAAAGATAAAGTTTTCATCTTCGCAAACTCCATCAAAAGCACGTTACCGGTAAATGGTGTAAACATGCTTTTGTATGGGTATAACAGCCAGTTGCTCGGGATGGCTTCCACCAATGCCGATGGCGTAGCGGAAATAAATTATGCACGAAAAGAGTTTGCAGGTTTCAGGCCTGCATTGATCATTGCAAAGTCTGCAAATGATTTTAATTACCTGCCTTTTAATAGTACTAAAACCGGCACCTCGAGGTTTGATGTAAGCGGTAAACGCAGCAACAACACTGGTCTGGACGCATTTATTTATGCTGAACGCGATATCTACCGTCCCGGCGAGACGGTTAACTTTTCCGTTATCGTGCGGAGCAGGGTTTTAAAATCCCCGGGTGAAGTGCCGGTTAAGTTTAAGTTTCTCATGCCAAACGGAAAAGAGTTAAAATCATTCCGGAAGAACCTCAATGAACAGGGCTCTGTTGAAAGCAACGTGAACATTTCAACATCTGCCGTTACCGGCACCTACTCACTTGAGCTGTATACAGCCAATGACATCCTGTTATCATCTAAGCCATTTATGGTTGAAGAATTTGTACCAGACAGAATCAGGGTTACCGCGACGCTCGACAAGCCCATCCTGCAGCCCGGCGACGCCACTATGCTTCACATTAATGCGGTAAACTTTTTCGGTCCGCCTGCCGCAAATCGAAATTATGAAGCAGAGATCCAGGTGAAGCAAAAAAGCTTCTCCTCACCAAAATATAGTCATTATGATTTTACCTTCGCCAATCAGAAAACATTCTTTGACAAGATTGTAAAAGAAGGAAGAACGGACGAAAGCGGGAACTCAACCATATTGTACAATGTTCCGGAAATCTACCGGAACATAGGCATGCTTCAATCCACATTTTTTACGACGGTGTTTGATGAAACCGGACGACCGGTAAGCAGGAGTACGAAAGCCGACATCTTCACGCAACCGATTTTTCTTGGGCTTGGAGTGGATGGCTACGGTTACTATTCTCTTAACCAGGCTGTCCGGTTTCCGTTGATCGCAGTCGACAAAGATGGCGTGCTGGTGAATGGCACAAAGGCACAGGTAAAGATCATCAAACACGAATACAGGACGGTACTGGCAAAATCCGGAAACCTGTTCCGCTACGATTCTCAGAAGGAAGATAAGCTGGTAACAGACCAGGTCGTGGCGGTCAGCGGTGAAAACACCGGCTTTTCATTTACTCCAAGGTCGCCTGGTGAATACGAGATACGGCTATCATTACCCGAAGCCAATAGTTATGTTAGCCGGTCGTTTTATAGCTATGGCGGCTGGGGTGGCGATAATCACTCTTTTGAAGTCAATAATGAAGGTAATATCGACATCAGTGCGGATAAAGCATCTTACCTCGCAGGGGAAACTGCGAAGATATTATTTAAAACGCCTTTCAGTGGCAGGATGCTGGTAACTATGGAAACGGATAATGTATTATCCTACCAATATGTCAACGTAGAAAAGCGCTCGGTTTCTATTGATATGAAATTATCCGCTGCACATCTTCCCAACGTTTATATTACGGCAGTCCTTATCAAGCCTCACGATGTTTCTGATATTCCGCTTACGGTGGCTCACGGCTTTCAAAGTGTAAATGTTGAAGAAAAGGGCAGGAAAATAGGCGTTGAGATTGTTGCTCAAAAATCGGTACGTTCAGGTACGCGCCAGCATGTAAAGGTGCGGTCGGCGCCAGGGAGCTATGTTACCCTCGCTGCTGTTGACAACGGTGTTTTGCAGGTGTCGTCGTTTAAAACACCTGATCCTTATGGCTACTTCAATGCCAGAAAAGCGCTTGAGGTAACCGGGTACGACATATATCCGTTATTATTCCCCGAGGTAAGAGCCAGGTTAAGCAGTACGGGCGGTGATGGCGAGATTGAAACAAGCAGGCGGACCAACCCGATGCCGGCCAAACGGATAAAAATCCTTTCGTACTGGAGCGGCATCACAAAGGCTAACGGGAATGGTGATGCGAACTTTGCTTTTGATATACCACGGTTCAGCGGGCAGGTCAGGTTAATGGCAGTTGCTTACAAAGATGAGCGGTTTGGCTCAGCCGAGGCCCTGATGACGGTGGCAGATCCCATTGTTTTAAGTTCATCAATGCCCCGTTTCCTTACTCCGGGAGATACCCTATCCATGCCTGTTACCATAACAAACACGACAGGCAAAAGTACAACGGCCGTCACACGCATTAAAGTTTCAGGCCCACTACAGGTAACAGGAAGCAGCAGCCGGACGATCAGCCTTGGCGCCAACAGTGAAGCCAAAGCTTTTTTTAAGATCGTAGCGTCTACCGCTATAAATACTGCCAAAGTAATGATCGAAGTAAACGGTCTGGGTCAAAAATTCACCGAAGAAACGGAGATCAGTGTGAGGCCCGCCTCTGCCTTTCAAAAGAATTCGGGGAGCGGTTCGATCACAGCAAATGCCGTCCAAAACATATCTATAGGGACGGGTGATTTCATTCCCGCTACAGCAGGTTACAGGTTGGTTGTAAGCCGTTCGCCGGTGCTCCGGGTAGCGAACCAGTTGAATTATCTGATGCAGTATCCTTTCGGATGTACCGAACAGGTAATATCTTCTGCCTTTCCCCGCTTGTATCATGCAGACCTTTCGGAACAGGTGCCATCGGGGAAGCCAAATACGAATGCTAACGCTGCTGTTCAGGAAGCCATCAGGCTGATAAAAATACGACAGTTGTATAACGGTTCAGTATTGTTATGGGATAACGAATCCACGGAAAACTGGTGGGTTACCACCTATGCCGCACATTTTCTTCTTGAGGCAAAAAAGGCGGGATATGACGTGGATCACTCTCTTGTTGAAACCATAATGGCTTACATCAATAATAAACTAAAAAACAGGCAAACCATTACTTACGTGTATAACCGCGACAATCAGCGGAAGATTGCGCCGAAAGAGGTGGCTTATACATTGTATGTTCTGGCAATGGCCGGCCGGCCGAATATAAGTGTGATGAATTATTATAAATCTAATCGCCAGGTGTTGAGCCTCGACAGCCGTTATTTGTTGTCGGCGGCCTTTGCAATAGCGGGTGACAAAGCCAGCTTTAGGGCATTATTGCCGGGCTCTTTCAGTGGCGAAGAATCTGTCCCGCAGACCGGTGGAAGCTTTTATTCCGACATCAGGGATGAAGCCATTGCGCTGAACGTACTTATCGAAGCCGATGCGGGAAATGCCCAGATACCCGTGATGGCGGAACACGTGATAGAAAAATTACAACAACGATCCTGGTACTCCACGCAGGAAAGCGCGTTCAGCTTTCTTGCCATAGGCAAACTGGCGAAGGCCGCGGCAAATTCAACCGTCACCGGAGAAGTAAAAGTAAACGGCAAACTGATTGGCCGGGTAAGTGACCGCGCACTAACGCTGACAGCCGCGCAATTGGGCGGCACACAAGTAAATATTTCGTCCAGGGGAACAGGACGTTTATACTACTGGTGGCAAAGTGAAGGGGTTAGCGCAAGCGGTTCTTATAAAGAAGAAGACAGCTACATCAAAGTACGACGAACGTATTTCGACCGTTACGGAAGAATGTTGATCGGAAGCACCTTTAAGCAAAATGATCTGGTAGTGGTCAGGATCAGTCTTGAGAAATCATATTCCGGTAATGTCGCCAATATAGCCATTACAGATATCCTGCCCGCCGGATGTGAGATTGAAAATCCCCGGATTAAAGAATTACCCGGAATGGAATGGATCAAGGATGCAGGAAGCCCTACACAGCTTGACATCCGCGACGACAGGATAAATTTGTTTGTAGATCTGAATGCCAACAGGCAAAACTATTACTATGCGCTGCGGGCGGTTTCCACAGGGGTTTACCGCGTCGGGCCGGTAAGCGCTAATGCAATGTATAATGGCGGCTATCATTCATATCATGGGGCAGGAACGATAAGGGTGATAGAATAGGCATGGGGTATGGGGTATGGCTGATAGAATAGTCAGTCCTTAGATGCAATGATCCGGGCCTTATACGGCTTCGGGTGTGGGGGTTCCCCCGAATCCTGGCGTGAGTATGCGGCCTGGCCAATGTGCCGATGCGTACTCGTGCCTTTTACTTTAGCAGAGATTCTGATAGCAGTGCTTTAACTTCCTTCAATGCCAGGCACGAGAACGCCACGCTCAATCCTGCGCCGCATTCTCGCGCCAGGCCGCTTTTATATTTTAAAATGTAAAGCCTGAGGTCAGAATTGTGGTTGCCTCTGCACATCGGCAGAGAAAACCCCGCCCGTTCCCGGGGGTCTACGAGATAGAACGATTTGCATTTCGGTGATAGGTTGGAGCGCGAGCTATTTTTTCGAAAGCCGGTAGATAAGCAACTGATCGGGCAAAGCAACCTGCAACAAATAAAACGAAGAAGGGAGAAGCGTCAAATTCTTTAACTGGTAATTATTCTCTCCCTTGTTACAGGCCACGTTTAATTCTTTGTAAACAACGCCGTTGAGGCCTATCAGCCGGAGCGAAACATTTCCGGGGCCTGCTACATGTAATCTTACCTTAATCACGTCTGAAAAGCTGGTTGGCGTTATTTCCGCAACAGCGCTGCCGGTGTAATATAGTTCTACTGTCCGGCTGTATGAAATCGTAGCGCCGTTATCCAGCTTTAACCTGTAATAAGCGGATACGTTCCGTAAGGGATGGTCATCTCTGAATTCATGATGAACAGCGTCTCCACCCATCACCATACCCAACCTCTCAAAATATCTTCCATCCCGCGATCTCTCGATGGTATAGGTCGTTTGAGCGCTCTCGCGCGACATTGTCCATTTTAATATAATATGCTGGTTCAATTTACCGGCAGAAAAGCCAATAAGATCAGACGTCAGCACAAAAGCGAAATTGATCACATAGTTTGCCGGTGACGGATCCTGCTTACCTGCAGCATCAACAAATGCATACTGGAAAGAAGTATTTATTATACCGGGAACCGTGAACCTGATGCGAAGCAGAGAAGGATCGTAATTTGTTATCACGGAATTGGAAGTGAGAATATTGCCATTATAGTATAACACTGCATTGGCCGGCACCTGTGTTATAACCACCTTTTTTGCACTTCCCATAATACCGTCTTCAGGGTCGGAACCCGACAAAGGCCCGGGGTAACTTACCGTCCCATCTCCGTTAAGGGTAAGGTAGCTATTTACCGCTGGCCGTGCGATTGTATAGTTCTGCGAATTTGAATTAGGCAACTGCTCAATACCAAAATCAATACCCGTAATGTTAACAACCCCGGTACTAAAGCTTTTTTGGATTGGCGAGGTGTTTATCCAGTCAGCGGGAACCGCACTTGCAGGAGCAGGGCTCCATTGAATTCCCGGGGTGGTGGAAATTATGACAGGAATATTCGCGACATTGATGGGGCAGCCGTTAATCGTATACGTTCCATCGGCGTTAACCGGGGCCGAGGATAATACGTTATTGGTAACAGGGTCTACCAGGATAGCATACAGGTTATTTCCGGCATTCGTGCCGGCTTCGCTACCGGTTTTTATATTTATAAAAGTACCGGCAGCGCTGTTATCGGCATCGTCCCAGACAGTACCTGAAACAGTGATACATCCGAGCGTTAATGTCTCCGAGCGGGTTAATTCAATCCCCCATGCCCAGGTGTTTATTAAACGGGCATTGCCGAAATCGTTACACTGTCTTGTGTCCGTATTGTTATTTGATATGGCCGGCGCGGGAATAGCAAAACCGCTGTTGCCATTTCCATTCCATGCATGGCCGGGAGACACCTGGCCCACGATCTCGTTATTGTAACCGATTCCACTGACGTTATTGTTATTATCGCCGGAAGTTCCGCAGGTAGACCCGATATTTGATAATAGAGCATCGTTCCAGTATAACCTGGCATTGGGTTGGTAAACGGGTGATATGGCCGATACTTCAAGGCCATTGATATTTAATTCAACATCATATAAGGGAACGTTGATACGGCCTTTCCGGAAGGAAAAAGTGATCGGGAAAGGAGTGTTCTGAGGAACAGGTACGCCTAGGCCGTCTAACCCGTCCCACGCTATTGAACTTACACCAGGCAACTGGTTAATTGCTTCAAAAAACCGGTCAGCAGAACCGGCCTGGTAGCCCGAAACGCCATTGAGGTCAAGTAAAATATAGTAATCGCCCCGCTGCGGCGCATTGAATCTTATTGCATAAGGACCCGGGTGACAACCGGCGATGATAAGACTTACCAGGGACGGCGCCACAGGTGCCGGACACGGCGGATATAAGGTGGTATCGGGGGGATTTAAAAACACGTTGTACCCGTTTAACAAGGCCGGCAATGAGGTACTATTGACCGACCTTCTGTCCTGTATCCAGTTTCCGGTATTCACTACGCCATAGTTATTGACTGCTATTACAAAAGCAAGGGGCAGAAATCCCGTGCGGAAGGCAACTTTTGTGACAACGGAATCTGCGCTGTAAGCGTAAAAGGGAGCCTGTGAAGACAATGTTGCAGACTGGTAATAAGTAGAAGGATCATAAACCGAGAAAGCCCACTTATTGCAATGCACCCGGCCAGGAAACCTGACATTATTCGTCTGTGCGACCGTCATGTCAAACAAAGGAGCAAGCATTGACTGGCCACCGCTAATAGCTGAAGTTCCGCCATTGCTGCTTCGATAAAACTCAACCCAGTAATCTCCGTTTTTTAAAGGTATAAACTCCAGCGGATCATAACCCGTCGTTGCTGTTCCGATATTCGGGCCGTTAACCGCTCTTGCGTAACTGGTCATAAATCCTGCCCCCGACACGGGCAGTCTGATGGTACTGACCAGGCTTCCCGTGGGGTCGTAAATTTTCATGTACACATCGTTATATGACGTTACTGTGCCGCTAAGACCGAGGAGATTCCAGCGAAAACCATAGTAAAGGTTTTCTTTCGTATAATCTTTAATATTAAAATATATCCTGTTGTCGACCGGGCAACTTAGGTAGCTGCCAACATTGCCAAGAGGAAACGAAGAAGTGGTTGAAACGATCAACCCGGTGCCGTTTGTATTGTTAGGCATTAATCCCTGCGTGCCTTCGCCATAAACCTGACGCGTGATCATAGCCGCAAAAAGACATAAAAATGCCGCGAAAAAAAGTTGTTTCATAGGATGGGTTTTCAAAAGGGTATTGATCCGAAAAATACAATTTATATTCTTAAGAAACGAATGATCAAATACCCTCAACTCCGGATGGCAGAAAAAGACGACGTAAAGAATGGCGTGAAAAATTTGCTATTTTTACTAAACCCTGACAATGAAGCATGACTCACTACCAGGGTAGATGTTTTTGCTTAGGTGCAGGCATTTCCGAACGTGTTCTACAGTATTTTATTGTTGGGTGCCATGATCACACATTATCATCATTGATTTACCGTAAACATTGAAAGCGCCTGCGGTAAAATGCACTGTAAAGCATCAAAATGCTGATTCAATTTCCTGTATTAACTTGCCGGAAAAGATGGTATAATGCTTCCGGAGATTTCGTCTGAATGATCATCAGTTTAAATGCAGAGATCAATCCGCCATATCAAGAAATTTCAGCGCGCTTCGGCTGCTGTTGCCATAACATTCGCGTGTGTTTACCTTTTACAATGGTTGTTTCCCGTGCCGGACAACGTGCAGTATTCAACCATAATCACAGACAATAAAAATGAGATCATTCATGCTTATCTTACCAAAGATCAGAAGTGGCGGCTTAAGACCCACCTGAATGAAATATCGCCCCTTCTTCGCAAAGCGATCATTGAAAAAGAGGATAAATACTTTTATCATCATCCGGGCATCAATCCTTTCTCCATGGCAAAGGCACTTGCCGGAAACATATTACGCTTGAAAAGAACCTCGGGTGCATCAACGATCACCATGCAGGTAGCCAGGGCGCTTGAACCAAAGAAACGAACCTACCTCAACAAATGCATCGAAGTATTCCGGGCTGCTCAGTTAGAGTGGAAGTACAGTAAGAATGAGATTTTACAACTATATCTCAATCTGGTTCCTTATGGCGGAAATATTGAAGGCGTTAAAGCGGCTTCCATTCTCTATTTTAACAAATCCCCCGACCACTTATCACTTGCCGAAATCACCGCTTTGTCAGTCATCCCTAACCGCCCTTCGTTGCTGGTAATGGGTAGAAACAATAGCCGGATCGTTGCGGAAAGAAACAACTGGTTAAAAAGGTTTGGCAGGGAAAATATATTCAATAAAAAACAAATCGACGATGCCCTCAGTGAACCGCTAACTGCAAACAGGGGATCGTTTCCTAAATTACTTCCCCAGCTTTGTTATAAACTTAAACAAGAGCGTAATGGTGTGATCACAACAAATATAGAGCTTAACGCCCAGCTAAAGATTGAGAAGCTGGTGGAAGATTATGCACGGGGAATGTATCACAAAAACATCCGGAATGCAGCTGTTATCGTAATCGATAATTTCACTCATAAAGTGATCAGCTATGTAGGGTCTGCAAACTTTACCGACACCATCGATGGCGGGCAGGTGAATGGTGCGGCGGCCATACGTCAGCCGGGAAGCACCTTAAAGCCTCTACTTTATGGACTCTGCATAGACGCCGGCCTGATGACGCCCAAAACCGTTATCGCTGATGTTGCTGTGAATATCGGGGGCTATGCACCTGAGAACTATGAAAGAAGGTTTAACGGCTACGTTTCAATGGAGTATGCACTTGAACATTCGTTGAACATCCCGGCGGTAAAAAGCCTGCGACTGCTTGGTAAAGATCAGCTGGTACAGCCCTTAGCTGCATGTGGATTTCAGCAGGTAAAAAACGACCAGCACAAGCTGGGTTTGTCTTTAATACTCGGAGGCTGTGGCACAACCCTTGAAGAGCTCACGGGGCTATATTCTTCTTTTGCCAGTGAAGGCGTTTTTATAAAACCCTCAATTACCACCAGCGATACCATGAGAAGCCCGGTAAAGGTATTAAGCCCCGCGGCTGCTTTTATGATCAATGAAACGCTTTCCAGGGTACACCGGCCCGACTTTCCGGTTAACTGGCAAAGTACGGAACGCATGCCAAAGATCGCCTGGAAAACAGGCACCTCTTATGGCAGACGTGATGCCTGGAGCATTGGCTACAACCGGCATTTTACCATCGGCGTCTGGGCAGGCAACTTTTCAGGCCAGGGCATCCCGGAATTGAACGGAGCAGACATAGCTACTCCCCTTCTTTTTAAAATTTTTAATACGATCGATTATGACAGTGACCAGGAATGGTTCAGGCAACCCGGTGATTGCGACACTCGCCTGGTTTGTGGGGAAACAGGGCTGGTGCCTGATGATCAATGCACTGAAACACTGATGGATTACTTCATTCCCCTGATCTCACCATCGAAAAAATGTGAGCATGTGCGGGAGATGATTATTTCAGCAGATGAAAAAATAGCCTACTGCCGGTCCTGCATGCCTGAAAATGGGTATAGGAAAAAACCTTTCAGGATGATATCGCCTGAAATGCAATCTTACTTTGATGATAACCAAATCGCGTATGATAAAATACCCCGGCATAATCCTGACTGTGAGAAAATCTTTGCTGAAAACCATCCTGTAATTACCTCTCCGGATAATAATTCAGCATATTTTATCAGCAAAAAAAATCCGGAGCCACTCCAGCTTACCTGCAGCATCGCCAGCGATGCAGGCAGGGTATTCTGGTACATCAACGATAAGTTTTACAAGTCATCCGAAGCCAATACGAAACAATTTTTTATTCCTGAGGAAGGGCCCGTCAAGATATCGTGCACTGACGACAAAGGGAGAAATAAAGATATCCGGATAAGCGTAAAATATGTAGATCTTTAGCTCAAATCAGAACCGTTCATTTCCCAACCTTATAGGTGGGGAACCTTATAGGTTGGACGCCTATTCCACCCTTTTTACACTGCCTGCGCCGTTAACCTGCTGATTTACCTGTTTAGCGTTCCCCTTGTACCTCACAGTACCCGCACCGCTTACTTCGGCATCAAGCTTAACGCTGGCATAAACATCCGCATCTCCGGCGCCTGAAATGTCAACACTTGTATTTTCGGAGAGGAGATCATAACAGTGTGCATTTCCGGCGCCGCTGATCCTGAGCTCAAATTCCTTTGTTTCACCTTTCAGGTTCACCGAACCGCTTCCTGATACCTGTGCCCGGACTTTTGGCGCGTCCAGTTCCATCCTGATATCACCCGCGCCGCTCACCTGCAGGCTCAGATCGGAATCATTGTTGAGCTTTGATTCAGCGATAATATCACAAGCCCCTGAAACATCAATATTTTTATAATCAGGCGCGGTCAGGTATACTTTCATGTCCTGCGATGGGCGAAGGTTATACCCCCTTTTGTTCCTGATCGTAAGCTTATCTCCTTCCTGGATAACTTCAATAAATTGAATCAGGTTTTCGTCACCTTCAATTCGTACAGGTTTGATATCACCCTGTATTACGTATACGTCGAGAGACCCTTCCACGTCAACCTCGTCAAACGATGTCACGGCCCTCTGTTCTGTTGTCACATTCCCGTTACCTTTTATCCGTTTCCCGTTACAATGGCATGCGCTGATGAATGCTGATCCCAGGACAATCATTACATAAACTTTTCTCATTCTTTTTTATTTACATTCAAAATTTGATAAAATAACCCAGATTCCAAAACCCATTTGAAACTATGGGCAGGAAAGGGCCCAAATGCAATGTAATCCGGGAACATGCCACCGGTTCAGTTGCCTGACTGAACAGAAACCATAATATTCCCATTTGTTGAATCCTTTTTATCGTATGCATTCCCGGTTATTGTTATTTTCGCAGTTAACCGTAGAATTGTATGCCAATCAGGATTCATTGGGGAGAGGTGATATTTTATGCTTTTGCGCTGATCACGCTAATCCAGGTGTTTTATTATTTATTCTTTTTCAGGAGACTTGCGTTCTTCAAGCCGAAATTAAAAGAAAGATCCCAGCAGCATCCGGTGAGTGTTGTTGTTTGTGCGAGAGATGAAGCAGCTAACCTTGCAAAAAATCTTCCCGGCGTGCTCGTGCAAACATATCCAACCACTCATGAAGTAATCGTAGTAAACCACAACAGCCAGGACGAGACACGTTTTCTGTTAGAGGGATTAAAGAAAACGTTCAAGCACCTGCAGCCGGTAAATCTTACGCAGGAAGCAAAGGGAATCCCAGGGAAGAAGTATCCTTTATCAATAGGAATTAAAGAAGCCAGGCACGAGATCGTATTGCTTACAGACGCCGATTGCGTGCCCGCAACGGAATTCTGGATGCACAAAATGCAGGACGGCTATGACGAAGAAACCGAGGTTGTTTTGGGATATGGCGCCTACTATAAAAAAGAGGGACTGCTGAATAAAGTTATCCGGTTTGAGACCTTTCATTCCGCGCTGCAATACCTCTCGTATGCTCTTGCCGGCAAGCCTTACATGGGCGTAGGAAGAAATCTCTCCTATAAAAAAGGTGTTTTCCTGAGAAATAAAGGATTTTCTTCCATCAATCATGTCATCAGTGGTGATGACGATCTTTTTATAAGCCTGGTAGCAAACGGGAAAAATACGAATGTAGTTGTAGACCACGACAGCGTCACCATGTCGGAGCCGGAGAACACTTTTAGTGGCTGGATCAGACAAAAAACCAGGCATTATACTACCGGAAAATTTTATAAGCCCGTTCATAAATTCCTGTTAGGGTTATATTCATTATCCCACTTCCTGTTTTATCCGCTGTTTGTGTTAAGCTTATTTTTTTACGACTGGCGACTTGTTTTGATGGTATACCTCGTAAGGTTTACTTTGCAAGGCCTGATCTATTACAGGAGTATGGAGAAACTTAACGAAAAAGATCTTTTTGCCTGGTGGTGGCTGCTTGATATCTGGATGGTTTTTTATTACCTCATTTTTGCGAGCTCAATATGGAAAAAACCCCGCCCGACCTGGGATTGATCCTTAAATATTTTAGCGACTTTACTCCACGCCAGGTAGAACAGTTAGGTGCTTTACCCGAATTGTATAATGACTGGAACAGTAAAATAAATGTGATTTCAAGAAAAGACCTTCACGGCCTCTATGAAAAGCATGTGTTACATTCATTGAGCATTGCAGCACTTGGTGAATTTAAGCCAGGTACGGAGGTGATAGATATTGGTACCGGCGGCGGATTTCCGGGAATTCCGTTAGCCATTTTTTTCCCGGAAGTTCATTTTCACCTGGCAGACAGCATCGGCAAAAAGCTAAAGGTAGTTAAAGAAGTATCGGATGCTATCGGGTTAACAAATATAAGCACCCGGCATACCCGGGTGGAAGAGATCAGGGACCGCAAATTCGATTATGCTGTTTCCAGGGCCGTAGCGCCCTTGCACGACTTGTGGCAGTGGAGCAAGCCGCTGCTCCGGAAAAACCCGGCTTTGAAACACACTGACGTTGCAGGCTCGTCAGCACAAGCATTCATTCCCCAGGGCTTGATCTGCCTGAAAGGCGGCGATCTGGCGCAGGAAATTTCTGAAAGCGGTACACAGCCGGTTCAGGTCGACATCGCTGAGTTTTTTGGAGAAGACTTTTTTAAGGAGAAATATATTGTTGTGGTTCGTTTATCTTAACGTCAGTTCGGAGGTTAACTAATTGATAAATATTATGTTAGGCTATAAAGTTCTTTGAAATGAAAAAGTTCAGAGCTAAATTGTATAAGGAAAAAACCAATTTATTAAATGCTCTGAACTCATGAATCATACTGACAAGTTAGTAGAAATTTTCGTTAGATG
>JBGSYC010000162.1:0-52880 GCA_041751095.1 Flavihumibacter sp. | reverse complement strand
GAGTAGCTAATATCTCTCTCAAGTTATCATCTTGTATCAGTAATGATAAACTTTTTATCAATTGCTCTACAGAACCATAATCAATTAGCAAACCATTTTTATTAGTTTCTATAATACTACCAGCATTAGGAGTAGTGATTACAGCTAATCCTAATGCCATTGATTGATATATAGCGTAAGAACTACCTTCGAGAAAAGATGGTAAAATTGATATATGCATTGTTTTCAAATTAGATATTAACTCCTTTTGCTGTATAAAGCCATGAAATTTTGTATTCTTTAAGTTCGGCGGAACTTCTATCTGAATGTTTCCAAAAAAATGAAGTTCAACATTCGGAAAAGTTTTAACTATCTTTTCCCAGGCATGGAATACAATATCAGAGCCCTTTCTATAATTTACTGTCCCAATAAAAGCAACTTTTATGGTATCCGATCTTTTGATTTCAACAGAAGAATGAAATTTTTTTAAATCTGCACCATAGGGTAATACAACTAATTTTTTATTATCAGCTCCGATTGATAAGCAAGAATTTTTTACAAAATTAGACCCGCATAAAATCAAATCCGCTAAGGCGATTTCTTTAGCGTATATATCATATAGCATAGCGTCACCTTTTGTCTGAGTATCTATAAAGCTCTGATCAAAGTTATTTTCCGTTGCTAAGGTTAGTTTATATTGGGGAATAGCGATAGTTAAATCTAAAATCAGAAATGATTTGTTTTTCCATTTTTCAAATACAAGCCAACTTGATGTATCATAACCAATAAAAATTTTAGGGGGAACATAATCCCGCACTATCAACGCCTGTAAAGTCTCATTTCTTTTTATATAATCGACATTTTTAACCTTATAACCAAGTTGACGTTTAATTAGTAATTTTATTTCCGGAAATGGATATGTTATAACTATACCTTTATGGATTTCTGATGATCGCCTTGATAGATATTGACTAATTCCAGGAAAAAACTTTCGCCATTTGTTTATTGTAGTTTTATCAAAGTATAAACTAGTTATATGTTTATACTTTCCATATATTTTATATATTTGATTTCCCTGATAGAAATTATGTTGTGTTCCAGGATGAAATGAAATAATATCTAAATTTTGCATATTATTATTAAATTTCTAATGAGCTTTCATTAATGTCAAATAACTTACTTTTTATGAGTTTAAACATTTTTTTTTAAGACTTCCTCATATACTTCCAATGCCTTCTTAGCACATTTTTTCCATGAAAACTCTTCCATTATCTTTCGAGTGTTTTGGTTCTGATTCAGAGCCTTACAGTAATTATCAATCTCTATTGCCATATTAGAATGATTTCTTTCATTCAATATTTTTCCTGTCGTTTCTGAAAGAATTTCATTAACACCTCCTTCCCCTTTAAATGCAAAAATTGGAATATTACAAGCCATGGCTTCAAGTATAACCAAAGGGAATGCATCAATGTGTGAAGTAAACAAGAAAATATCTATAACATGATATACTTTTTGTATATCTGGAATACTTCCAAGAAAGCTAACCTTTTCTGTTAATCTCAAATCAACAGACATTCGCTTAAGTACCGCTTCATCACCCCCAGTTCCCGCAATTATTCCATAGTAGTTATCTGGTAGTGCGGCCATTACATGCAAAAAGTCATCATTACCCTTTACATTAATATGTAAACGTCCAGTATATCCAATAATTATTTTATCAACTGGAATCCTATAATCCATTCTCGCATTCAATCTTTGCTCAGTTGAAGGAGGATAAAACCTATTTAAGTCAACTCCATTCCTAATTACTAATGTATCCTCGAACCGGAACCCTTGTAGCAGCCATGAACTCTGTGTGTTTCGAGAAACACATATAAGCTTTTTTGTAAATTTTCTCTGAATATAAGTGATGAATTTACTTATGGTTCCTAAATCACTATTATAAGTTTCATGTGCATGTGTAATAACTTTGGCTGAAGTGAATGGCAAATGCAAAATATATGTCCACAATAACCCATCATGATGGTGTATGATAGCTGGCTTTAGATCATATATTAATCTAGATAATTTCCATCCTTTATATAAAGCATCTTTAGAACTTTTCAATTCTAAATAATGTGCTCGTTCATCTAGTTGTTCTCCAATCCAAGATCTTACACCATAGACAAATACAATATGAGCATCAATTCCAATTCTGATTAGTTCAGCAATAAGACTATATGCGACTTGCATAGAACCACCTGTATGAGCATCATCTCTTTGACAAATGTGAAGAACTTTCATTAAGAAGTTTTAAAATGACCTAACCCTAAAATGGAATTTTGAACAGAATTAGCAAATTATTTTATCACCTTAATCTTATACTACTGCTCTGTCAAGTACTGAAGGTATATCTAAAAAAACTGTAAGAACTTTCATTTAATATTCTCAATATGCTTTTCGTTATAAATACTATCAATATCGAATCCATCATAATAAACCCTAATACAATTGCCATTAAACCAATAGTTTTAATAAAAGCACAAGCAAAAATTAATGATAACATACTAGCAAAAAAGTTGATTATTGCCAATTTAGTATGTTTATTAGAGGAGATTAATATTATCCAACCATTCTGCCATAAACAACTAAGTATAGTACTTATTAAAAAACCATAGAAAAATACTGTATTCACTTTAATTTGATTTTTTGTCCATACAACATAAAGCTCTTCGCCGAAACCTAAAATACCGATGACAAAAACAATACACGATATTAAATACAATTGAATTGTAATTTTATAAATTCTTCTTATATATTGTATATTTCCGTTGCCGAATGCAAATGACAATTCCGAAAGAATTGAGTAATTATAAGTGTTGATTAATTGTTTTATTATGTTGAAGAGGCTTCTTGTAGTATTAAATACAACCACAGCTTGAGTCGAGAGCATAGTGCCAATTATTATTAAAATCCCCTGCATATTCACTGCATTTACAAGCGGAAATGACATAAATGATATTGCTGCTGGAAGAAGTCTTTTTATTTCACTAAAACTAAAGTAATAGTAACCATAGTTGAACCAAGAACATAAAAAATATAGATATATTCTAACAAAAATTGTACTTACCAACGTGACAAGCATCATACTTAATGCAATGTATATTGGTGAAAAAGAAAAAAATAGTAATAACCCCACTGTCATTACTTCGACTAATCTTATGCAATTATCTATTAAGAGACCTTGTGCATATCTTCCTTCAAGCCGAAATATAGAAATCATTAAATAGAATTGCTGAGTTAAGAAAATTTTTAATAATAGAAACAAAATGATCAAATTCAACTCGTGATTTGAAATTAGACTTAGTTTCAAAAAATTTTTAAAAGAAAAAAAATCAATCGATATAAAAAACACAAAAAGGAGGAAAAGTGATATAGCGGAAACGAATATCCAAGTACTTTGAAAAGTTTGTAAGACCCCTTTTTTATTCCCGCTGCTCATTTTCATACTTGCTTCATTTGCTGCTACAGTTGCAAAGCCCAAATCCCCACTGGTAGCTATTATTGCTGGAATTGAAGATAGTATAAGCCACTCACCGTAAAGATGCACACCCCAAGAGGAAATAAATAGAGGAACCAACAAAACTTGATTAATTAGACCTACAACAGAACCGAAGGATGATGCCCCGAACGCTTTTATAATATTCTTTTTGCTCTTCAAGATGAATAAACTTTTAAAGTGATTAATACATTATCTGAGCATAACAAGGGCCCCATTAGTTTCCTTAGTAAGTATATTATCTTTTAAGATAACAGCCATTTTCATATCTTCTGACATCAAGCTTTACATCATTTAATATGATACCTAAGTCATTGATTATACCGTCTCGATATATTTCATCTAAGTCATAGAGCTTATCTTTTAAGCTGTATCTATCACGTACCACAATAAGATTAAAGTCAGTATACTTCGCTATAATATATGAGTCTACTACAATACTTAACGGAGGTGTGTCTACTATTATATATTCATAATTCTCCTTTAAGTAATCAAATAAAACCCCTAACTTTTCCTCTGTAAATAAGTCAGAGGGATTGTCTGGTAACCTTCCAGCAGGTACATAATGTAAAAAACCATTGTCTGTTTCATAAATCACTTGCTTATGATCTATATCTTCTTTTAAAAATGAACTTATTCCTAAACGGCTTCCATAAGTGTTAAACAAATCGTTTATAACTCTCAAATCAAGATTAAGTAACACTGTCTTTTTCTTAGATATAGCTAAAGAAATTGCAAGGTTTAATGAGGTGAAGGACTTGCCTTCGTTACTACTAGTTGAGGTGACTTGGAAAACTTTTTTCCCTGTATTTTTTTTTAAAGTATTCAAATACTCTCTAATCATTCTAAAAGATTCTGACGTAGCTGTTTTAGAATCTGAATTAATTACAATCGAGGCTTTTTCTTTATTATGATAAATAGTACCTATTAACGGTATTGAAGTTATTTCATAGATACCTTCCCTTCCATAAATTCTTTTATTAAAGATTCGCTTTATCCATAATATTACTAATGGAATACCCAACCCAGTTAGTAATGCAAAAGTATAAGTACTATATTTTTTTGGTTTCAATGGTTCAATACTAGTTAAGAAAGCCGGTTCAATCACTTTGTTTTCTACAGTAGCCGCAGCCCGTAAAATACTAGCTTCAATTTTCTTTTGCATTAAAAGCTGATAAACACTTTCATTTAGTGTATTGTTTCTTTTAATATCTATATATCTTCTTTCAGCTTTAGGCAAGCTTGTAACATTTGACTGATATTGGCTTCTCCGCAAATTAGTTTGATTTAACTTTATTTTGTTATTATTCAATAAGTTCTTTATGTTTTCTCTTAGAGTATTTTTAATGTTGGTTATTTTCGAATCTATATCCTGCAAAAGTGGATTTTTAGAATTTCCCTCAGATGAGAAAGTGTTTTTTTCAATTTGCAAGTCGGCCAATTGCTTTATTAGATTATCAGTTAACGCATCCTGTATTCCCAATGAAGAAGGAGCAACTAACTTATTGAGTCCTTTATTTCCACTTAGATCATTTAACATTGAATTATAATATCTTTCATTTACCAATAACATTGATCTGTCATTTTCTAATTGAGTCAATGCATCAAAATTTCTATCTGTCATTTTAGATGCATCAGAATATGTGTTAGAGGTCTTGAAATTTTCCAACGAACTTTCTGTACCAGTTAATGCACTACTTATTATATTCAATTGGTCATCTATAAAAGCTAACGCCTGGGAGGCAGAACGGTCCTTTTCTTGGTATTTATACTTTATATATTGAGCTGTATACTCATTCAGAAAATCAATGCCCTTTTGTGGAACATTAGTAGGAAGATAAATGTATATAACCGATGAACCTTCTAATCCATCTGTGCGGAGATTAATCTCGTTTTTAATTTCTTGCGCGTGATCATGCAAATCCTGGATAAAGAATTCCCACGCCAGACTTTTATTAGTGTTTGGATTAAAATACGTTGTTGTACGAACAGTAATAGGGCAGCCATTTATAAAAACTTTATTGCCAAATTTATATTTCCCAGCAGTCGAATTTTTTGGTGTTATATTAAAAAGGGTGTAATTGCTGTCATTTGAGAATGAAATTTTAAATCTTTTATTAATGATCTTGTACGCAGATGCTTTATCATTTAGAATAACTTGGATAGGTAAATTCTCATATACTTCGTTTTTGCCAATTTTACCCTCGATAAAATATGATATTCTTGAATCAAGTGAATCAAGTGTACGATAGATAAATGAAGAAGAACCTAAAACAGCAATCTCCTGGGATAAAATATTTACGGGTGTAGTTGCTCTTCCTTCTCCATATAGTAAACTTTCTAAATTCTTACTGCTGCTTTCTTTTTCATTTACTAATATAGATGTACTTACCATGTATACTGGTTTTGTGTACCTGTTTATCAAATACGCAACTATTAGACTAATTAGAAAACTTGCCAAAAAGAGATACCTGTAATCAATTACTTGCTGAAACAGTAGTTGAAAAGCAGACTTTTTATTTTTTTTATTCAAAATATTATTTTCGTGACTACTTTTTCCTAACTCCATAAGTTCAAAGACTTTAAATCAATTTTATTTAAAAAATTAATCATTAAAGTAAAATTTGGTTCAATTACTTATACTTTTTCTTTTGCCAATACAAATTACTAAGTAAACACCGCTTAAATCTGTTTCGTTTATCCAAAACTCAAAGTAACCATACTAAAATGGTTAGCAGCACCTTAACAAAATAATGCAATCTTGGCCCTAACTGCAATTTAACTCTCAATTTTAATAATGATGACTCATATCCTTTACATAACATTTTGGTACATGAAGCGTTATCGTTTTTAAGAAAGTTTTAAATTAGACAAGTAGCGTCGCTGGAAATACAAATTGATCGCTGTAAGCCACTCACCCGGCAGGCCCTTCCCTATACTGACCTTGGATTGTTCCATGCTCCAAGCCGCCAGTTCACGCTTTTGAAAGGGCGTTACAACTTTTTTTCGATTATCATTTTAGCTAGCTGATAATCCACCCTTAGCTCTGCATACATTTGCTTTAGACGCCGGTTTTATTCCTGGGAGCACCTTTAGTTTTTTAACATGAGAGGCATCCATACCACTATACTTCTTTCGCCAGTTGAACAAGGTGGCTTTGGATATCCCAAATTCTCGGCAAACATCGATAGCGCCACGACCGCCTTCCTATTGTTTCAGAACATTGATGATCTGAGTTTCCGTAATTCTTTGCTTTTTCATATTTGACAGTTTAAAATTAACTCATCTGAGCCTAAACTTTAATCGTCCCAATTCCGGGGAAGTTTATATACACACTAAAATATTCACCCATGCAAGTAAGAATATGTTTATTTTTTTTTCATCAATTTAAATATTACTATAAACTAAAAGATATCAATGGGTTTGATACTCTAATTTGAGTTTATGGAAAAAGTTTAATTAATTTATTTAATACATCTGTCCGGTCAGTAGTAAATAACTTATTCCCTATTTAAATGCTTGTAACAATACAACAGATAGTCCTGTTATAACAGAAACAATTAAGCCAATTTTAGCTAAACTTTCTTGGCGAGAAGTGTATGACTTTATTGGATCAACCAAGACAATATCATTTGGTTGTAAATAGTAGTTTGAAGATCCAATAAGATTATCTTCCAGAAAATTAAGTTGGTACACTTTAGCAGAATCCCCTGTATTTCGAATTATCCGTATTGTTTCTCTATTCGCATTTTCTGTTAATCCACCAGCTTGCCCGATTGCCTCCAGAATATTAATTTTTGATTCCGATACGTTATATGTACCCTGCTTAGAAACTTCTCCTAATACTGTATAATTAAAATTTAGAAGCTTTACCGATATGATAGGGCTCTTTAGATACTCTTTAGCAACCGATTTAAGCTTTTCTTCTGTTTCTTTAATAGTTAGGCGACTTACGGAGATAAAGCCCATGACGGGAAGTTCTACTTGACCGCTATTATCTATCCTGACTTCCACCTCAGGCTTATTAAAAAAATTAAACCTTTCTTCGGTAAGACTGAAAATATTCAATAGAAGGCGATCCCCCACTTTTAATCGATATTGAGCCACCTGCATGTATATTGTTTTAAGCACTTTTTCTGTATTTAGATCATCTTTTTGATGATCCTGAAGATAAATTAATCTTTTGACAGAATTGCAGGAGGAGCAAAGGAAAACCAAGATAAGGCAAAATAAACTTAAACGAACACAAAACACCATAAACAGCTATTATCAATCGGAAACGAAACTACTGATTATTTAACGAGATACCATAAAATGAAGTATAATTTCCAAATACTAATTCGTGTCCTCAAGTACCGCTTCGCTGGTTAATATTACTATAGTAGAAGGCCTGCGCAACTTCAACATACTGCTGCTCCTCACTTTAGCCACAGCTAAGCGCCGCTTTGGATATACAATTAATATAGTTATGCCTAAAAAGAAAAACAGTGACATTGTCAGGATTAGCCATGTGCAGCCTATTGAAGAACCTATATATGCGAATCCAATGAATATTCCATTAGTGATCACCAATGAACATGTTACTGCTTTATGGGAAAGTCCTTTATCCAATAAAAGGTGGTGAATATGATTTCTATCCGGGCTGAAAGGCGATCGCCTATTGATCATGCGCATCCCAAAAACCCGCAAAGTATCCAAAAGCGGAATAATCAACAGGCTAAATCCGATAGCCGGAGATGAATCAATAGAAAAGGTTGAATTGCCTGGTGCGATATTGATAAACTGGATAACGAGTATCGAGACAATTAATCCAATTAAAAGCGAACCTGTATCACCCATAAATATTTTAGCAGGGCTTACGTTAAAGATTAAGAATGCTGCAAGACTACCTGTTAATGAAAGAGACAAAATAGCGTAAGGGAACATCTCAATTTTAAGAAAGTACAACCCCAAAAGCAATGTCACCATCAATCCTAAGGAACCTGCTAGCCCGTCTACCCCATCAATGAGGTTGAAAGCGTTAATCACTACTAAGACGGTAAAAAGAGTAAGCAGTAAACTAATGGCTTCAGGAAGTTGATGTATGCCTAAGAAGCCATGCATGTCATTTATTTGTATGCCTCCTTTATAAACGACAAGCAAAGCCGCTAATACCTGCCCAATAAATTTTTTTATGGGCGCAATAATTAAAATATCATCTTTTAGTCCGAGAAAAAAGATGATAAATCCGGCCGCAAAAATATATTGAAAATTGGCGACGGAAGGCAATGATATCGCTACTAAACAGGACAATATGAAACCTGCAAAAATGCCAAAACCTCCAAGGGAAGCGATAGATTTTGTATGGATCTTACGTTCATCAGGAATATCTAACAGGTTCTTTTGTTCAGCAATTCTGATGATAACTGGTATGGAAAAGAAAGTGATTGCAAAAGAAAGAAAAAGTGATAAGAAAATATTGAACATAGGATTTGTATTAAGCTTGAATAAATTTGCCTTACAGGCCTAAAATACTATCTACAACCAAAAGAGCGAATATCTGTAACGGGAAAGATCATGACGGGAAATTAAAACCCAAAGAAGGGACTATATTGATTCTTTTCCGGTTTATAAACTGAAAGACTTTTCTAAGCGGTTTCAGGTATAAGGTAAAAAAGTAAGGGTGCAGATCATTTATTCTCCAGGCCATTCTATCCTCCTTATTTGCCTTTAGCCGCTTCTTTAATGAACCATTGCTTACCCCACCGGCTTTCATTTTAACCAATACCTCCGGAATATAAGCAGCATCATGTCTATATTTAAATAGAATGCGTAGCATCAACTCATAATCTGCGGCACTTTTTAGAGCTAAGTTAAACAAGCCGGTTTTTTTATATACCTTAAGTTTTACAAAAAAAGTAGGGTGTGGAGGCATCCAGCCAAATGAAAAGTTAGATCTTTTGAAGCCACCGGATTTCCACCATCTCACCACTTTATTTACATTTTGGGAACTGACATATTCCAAATCACCGTATACAGAATCTGAATTATCTTTTGCGAACGCGGTAGCAACTTTTGATAACACATTACTATCTGAATATATATCATCGGAGTTAAGGATACCAACAATATCCCCGGTGGCCAACTGTATGCCTTTATTCATAGCATCATACAAGCCATTATCCTTTTCCGAAATCCATCTGACAATGTGCGGATAAGAAGTTACAATTTCCATTGTATTATCCGTAGAAGATCCATCTATGACTATATGTTCTATGTTCGGATGCGTTTGTGTTCTGACACTTTCTAGTGTATCTTTTATAGTGGCTGAACTATTAAAAGTTACCGTAATGATAGAGATACGAAGTGTTGAACCCTTAAATTCCAAAACAGGATTCTTATACGCCCGGAACGGATGCTTGTCTGCCAATTTCATTGACGGGAGTGACTTTTCACCAAAATCCTGTTGTTTTAATCCTGTAGATGGCGACATAATATTTACGTTATTAGTGGTAAACCAATTAATTCTTGGAATAGCAGTACGCATTTTAGATTGGGCATAACAAGGTTTAATGCTTACTTGCCATTGTTAAAAGCACCTCATACGAGCATTCGTTTAGAAGTATTGAACTGATTAGCCATTAGCTAATCGTCAATATCTAAAAATTTTCTGAAAGGATTGGGGAAACTTGGAATAGTTGGCCTAATATTTGACAAACACGCCGTATTCAAATACCGGGTTACATTCTAAGTGAAAGTACTTAACCTTTTGTATAGGTAAATGTTCTTTTTTGTTCAATAGAAGAATTGGCACATCTGGGAATCGGGCAAATCCTTCCCCAAAGCGTGGTTATAGTTTGGCCAGCCTTTTAAAACCGGTATCATTTACCAACTCATTTAATTGCAGTCTCATCTTTTTATCCCTGCTTTTAATTTTCAACTTCATTAACAAGTAAAGAATAGTTGCATACTTTTTTGACAAAAAATGAAAATCTGCTAATTCAATTTCTATTATTAGCATATTTCCTGTTTTCACCAATGTAAATGCTTCCCATAACTTTAATTTTTCATAGTAACTCACATCTACATAGCTGTGCTGTTCGGGATAATTTTTTAATGCTGCCTGGATATACATAAGAGCCTCTTGATAATGTCCAGTCAGTACAAGAGCTTCACCAAATACATATTCAAAGCAGGGAAATAATCTGTAGTTCTCTAAACCTGGAGTTAATTTAGACCATACTTTATACGCTTCCTGTAAAAGTTTCTCTGTAGCCAGATTTTTTACATGCGCATGATAAAGACAAGTGGCAAAGTATCTGCCAGAGACGAAGGGATGAAAAGATGTGCTGAATTTATTTTCGCAGACAAGGCTGTACTCTCTTTCGAGCTTTTCATTTTCACCCGTAAGCCAATACCGGAAGACCAACAACGAATGAGCAAATACCTTTGCTTCTGCATCACTTTTTTCGTTAACATAATAACGCAGACCATCACCATAGTAGGAATCCAGTTTATCGATGTTGACAAATTGCTCAAAATAAAATTCCTGGCCATTTTTTGTTTTAGCTACTTCACGTTGAAATTCATCGATCAATTGAGGATTTCTATTAATAAAAATTATCGTATGCCTCACTAAAAAAAGAAAGGTTTCATCGTTCACACTTTTTACCTTAATCTCCTTAAAAATACTTACAAGATAATGTAAGATATTTTCACGGGTAAAAACCATGCTTGTATGATCCTCATGGTTTATAGTCAACACTTCTTCAATAGATTGACATCCACAATATTTTGCCAAAATTTCCAATGTGCCCGCGGAAGGAGGATAATTCCACTTAACAAGACCAAAAAACCGCCTTAAGGTATTGGGATTGATGGTCATGCCCGTTTTATGAAAAACCTCTTCACTCAAAAGAAGACAGTCGCGGGAAGAATTGACTTTCCTGGCGAATACATATTCAATTTCTTTGGTTAGAATTGGTATAACCTTATTCCTCATTCAACAGCATAGTTGTATGAATAAATTACTACATATGACTCAGTAATCTCGAGATGTCAGTTTAAACTCAAACTAAGAACAAAAGAAAATTTTAGGAAAGGTTTATAGGAAAAAAACAGGTTAAAAATCATTAAATTATTCGTTCGCCTAAAGGTCAATTTGCGGTTACCACGCATAAAAATAGTAAAAATACCATACGAAGTAGATGATTTCATCAGATTTAGTAACTTTATTCGTTATTTACGAATCCGCGTTTAAGTTGAATGTCATTTCGGACGCAAACTAATACAAGGCTTGATTATTTATCAATGGATACAAACAAAGATAATTTGCGGGTAAATCGTTTACGGAATGCCTTTGCAGTTCCGCGTGTATATCACTTTAGCTTAATACTTAACAGCAGTAACACTTAAAGCGGATAGTTGCGCCGCAAAACGAAAATGACGGAAAAACCCGGGGCAGAGAATTGTTCCCGATGGCGTTTGCTAATCGTTATCCGGCTCCTCGCCAATATTTAGACAGCGTAAGAAATCTCCCGTTGCATTGCCAGCGCTCAACGACTGAACAGGTGCTTATCGGCATTAGCCTATCATGCAAAAGTCTCCATGAATAGTAACCAGTGGAATACTATTCATGGAGACACGCCTTTTAAAGGAAAATATGCTAAAATATTTTTTTAAGCACTAAAGTTCCAGCCCTTTCTGTATTCGCGCTTCACAAACTGGTTGGCCTCCTCCAGATTGGTAACCCGCATGTTATCATTGTCCCAGAGCAGTTTTATAAACCTGCCCGGATAATCAAAACCCTGCCCGTTGGCTTTAGGCTTCTGTATATCATAACCGCGGATTGCAAGGTTTGCCATCAATAATGCTTCTGTCAATGGGCCTGCTGTTTCAAATGGTGAACTCAGTTCCTTTTTTCCATAGCCGGCAATTGATGCTTCAACCCATTGTGCGTAGTGGCCACCTGCTTCTCCTGGTACCCGCGGGATGGTCTGTTTAACATTCACTTCCTTGTTACGGCTTAATGGCAATAATCTTGCGTTTGCACCATAAGTGCTTGCCATCATCTTTCCTTTTGTTCCGATGAATAACGTGCCGTTCCTTCCGTCGCCAAACAATTCGTTGGCCCCCAATTCTTCCGGACGCGCCGGCTGGATTCCACCATCCATCCAATGCAGGATAACCTTGCCTTGTGTTTTGTCAGTTTTAGGAAACGTGAGAGTTGCGTGGCTTGAAGGCGGGCAGCTTTCAGGAAAATAACCCTGCTTCATAGCATCTACATAAACAGTTCCGACGGTAGCCTGCACGTCTGTTGCGTATTTTAAATCGAGTACCCTGAACGGAGCTTCCACCAAATGACATCCCATGTCACCCAACGCACCGGTTCCGTAATCCCACCAGCCGCGCCAGTTGAATGGAACGAGTTTGTCAACATAATTTTTCTGCGGCGCTGTTCCGAGCCATAAATCCCAGTTAAGCTCTTTGGGTATGTCCACTTGTGCTGTCGGCCATGGAATGCCCTGCGGCCAGATCGGCCTGTTTGTCCAGCAGTAAACCGTATGAACATCCCCGATCACTCCAGCGTCGTACCATTCTTTTAACTGTCTTGTCCCGTCATTTGAAGCGCCCTGGTTTCCCATCTGGGTGACCACCTTATACTTTTTAGCCGCCTCAGTAAGCATTCGGGCTTCGTAAATATCGTGAGTCAACGGCTTTTGAACATACACGTGCTTACCTAATTGCATCGCATGCATGGTAATAATGGCATGGTTATGATCTGGCGTTGAAACTGAAACGGCATCAAAGTTTTTCGATTCTTTGTCATACATTTCGCGCCAGTCCTTATAATATTTTGCCTTGGGAAATTCCTTTACAGTTTCTGCTGCCCTTCGATCGTCTACATCGCACAAATAAGCAATTTCAGCCTTTCCGCTTTTGTAGAAACTGGCAATATCAGATTGTCCCTTACCGCCAACCCCTACGCCCGCAATGACGAGTTTATCACTCGGGGCTGTAAATCCTTTCCCTCCCAATACGTGACGCGGCAGAATCATAAATCCTGTTGCTGCCATCGCACCGTTCTTTATAAAATCTCTTCTCGATTTCCTGGTTATTTTGTTCATGGCCCTACGTTGATATTTATTGATAATGAATGTGATGATTAAATGAATACCTTCATTTGTTACCCGAAAGTACTACTATAATCTGGATCAGGAGGCAGTTGAATTAACGAATCAGGTTTACAGATGCCTTAATTCCCGGGAGGACCTTTATCACCGGGAACCCCGAAAATATCGTTTGAAAAATCGCAAATCATGGATGGGCCTTAAACGCATTAATGTTTAGATGTACATTTGAATGGCAGGTTTCAAGATGTATCATCCAAACCTCGGAAATTTCGCAAAATTTAGTTTAAGCTGTTTATGAAAAAGAATCAGTGTTTACTTCTATTACTTATAGGGCTGCTGTTCCATAATTGCAATAACAATACTGTTGAGCAGAAAGAAGCCCTAAAAGGGCGGGATTCAACAACTACACAAAATAATACCACTTTGGTATTTGACCTTGAAAAAGTTACCGAGGGCCTGGTTGCTCCGTTGGCGCTGGAGAACGCCCACGATGGGTCTGGACGGCTCTTCATTGCAGAACAGGCAGGGAGGATCATGATTCTGAAAAATGGCGAATTATTAAAAGAACCGTTTCTGAATATAAAAACTTCCCTGGTGCAGATGGAAAACAAATATATGGACGTTGGCATCCTCGGTTTTGCATTTCATCCGCAGTATAAAACCAACGGGCGTTTTTTTGTGCATTACAGCGCCCCTTCGAAAAAAGGCTTTGACAACAAATCGGTATTGGCAGAGTTTAAGGTTAGTGCCGACAACCCGGATATGGCAAATCCGCGAAGGAAAATCATACTCGAAGTAGAACAACCCGAGCAAAATCATAATGGCGGCAATATTGTATTCGATAAAGATGGCTATTTGTATATGGGTTTCGGTGATGGCGGCGGCCAGGGAGATGCGCATGGCACTATCGGCAACGGCCAGGACCTGAACCGGCTCTTGAGCAAAATCATACGTATCGATATTGATCATGGAGACCCGTACGGCATTCCTCCGGATAACCCTTTTGTTGGAAAAGAGGGAAGGGATGAAATCTGGTGTTATGGCCTGCGAATGCCCTGGCGTATTTCTTTTGACCCCAAAACAGGAGAACTGTTTTGTGGAGACGTTGGCCAGAATCTGTACGAAGAGGTGAATATCATCGAAAGAGGTAAAAACTACGGCTGGCGTGCTATGGAAGGTTTTCATCCGTTTGATAGTGTTATGTATGCTAACGGCGGTGATTACACGCTGCCGGTAATAGAATATAAACACCCTGAGGGATTGAGCATTACAGGTGGTTACGTTTACAGGGGGAATAAATATCCGGCTATGGAAGGAAAATATATTTTTGGAGACTGGGCATTCAAAATTTTCTACTCGGAAAAAAATGAAAATCACCAGTGGGTAAAACACGACTGTGTATTCAAAGATAAAACGGGCAAAGCTTTTGATTTCAGGATAAATAGCTTCGGTGTTGATGAACAGGGCGAGATATATGTCGTTACCCAGGATAAAATCGGCGCGATTAGCCCTACCGGCGTAATTTATAAACTTTCGGCGGAGAATGATGTCATGAAATAAAAAGGAAAAAGTTTTCCCGAACTTTTGCTCTGAATTCTGCACCAACACATCTGAATACTTGTACCGCTATTTGTTCCAGTATATCTTCAGGTTATGCGTTGACCTTCCCGAGGCAACAATATCGGGCTTGCCATCCTGGTTCAGGTCCATTACTCTAAGGTCTTCGCAGGCCATTCCATTTTCATCAATCCACTGCGATTCCCATTGCTCACCGGGAATGTCTTTTTTAGTATACAGCTTTATTCCAACCTTGCCATCTTTGTTTGGCGACCTCCATCCGGCAACCACCTGATCGCCGCTGTTTGTCCCTGAAAGATCCGCAACTGCCAGTGCATGGCCTTCTTTTACCTGGTCATCAATGATGATCCTTTTAGATTTATCATCCAACAGGTATACAACCACTTTATCACCATGCATGGGTTCTATGGTAGCAATCATCTTTTTCCCCGGAGCTGCTTTTCCAATCCGAACCTCACCCGCTCCCTGTTCAAGGCCGGTCAGCGGTTGAGCGCCACCTGCACTTTCTGACAGATTCCTTTGAACAACCCGGATACCTTCTTTCCCGGAAATATATAAGTCCGTCTTTTTATCCCCGTTTGATTCTGATATTTCGAGGTTATGGGTAAGATGCATGTTATCATCTATTGTAAACAATCGCCATTGCCCGTTAATATTTTTCGGGTATTCATAAGCCAGTATTTTTACCCCTTCTCCCTCACCTGATTTATTTCCACGCCCGTGAAGCGGTACTACAACCAGGTAATATTTTTCTCCTGACTTTACCCATTGCATTCTGTGAATAGTGGGTTCATGATGCAATTCAACTGCCTTCCAGGGTTGGGTAGGATCATCAGGCCTGATCAAATAATGAACTGAGCCTGACTGCCCCGTATCGCTTGTTTCAGAAGGATTCCATTGCGCGCCAACTGCCACTTCAACCTTTCCATCGCCTGTGATGTCCCTTGCGGTAATGCATACATTGTCATGCTGCGTCAGATTTTCTATCATCACAAACTTTTTCCAGTCGCCATTTCTGTACCATACGAATTGCTTCTTATCGGCAAGAAGGATGTCAGGCTTTTTGTCGCCGTCCACATCTCCTAAAGCTATTCCGTAGCCAATGGTAATATTGGCATCGACTGTTTGTTCTTCGAATGCTGCCTTAGGGCTTTGAAGGAAGAAGAACATCACCTTAACAATTATTATAAGAAATAACATAATGAATGTGTTTGTAATAAGCAGGCGTGCATATCCTGTACCATTAAAGTAAGAATTTTCGCGATACTTTCCGCGTGTTTTTAGATATTTACATACCAGCTTAAAAGCAACCACAACTGGTTGTCAGATGCGCCTGACACAAAATCCCCGAGCCGGTAGTCTAACCCTGCTTCGAATTTGTTGTTGTCATTAACTGCATATCCCAATGCCGGCAGCAGTCTTGATTCCAGGTCGGACACTCCACCTTGAAGGGATAATAAATACTCGTTGTTTAGCCTGCAATAAAACTCTTCCGGGTCAACTTCCTTACCGTTTAACGCTCGTTCCAGGCTGATCCTGTATCTAAGCCTGAATTCCACAGGTTCATTGGAGCGAATCGTCTGGTCAGTTGAAATTCTCTGTCCCAGCCTGAATAAATCATATGCTTTTACATGTGAATATTGCTGGATAAACCGGTGAACCATCACTCTATCCTCAAACCTGATCAGGTAACCGGCCCCGGCCGAGCTGTTTACGCCTGTGCTTCTTGAGGCAACCAGGGCAATGTCAGTCAGGCCGTACCGGTATGCCGCCTTGAACATATTGCCGAAACGCCCTTCGCTGAAAAATTGCCTCGATTCTAATCTTGTGTTTAAACGCCATTGTTTGTTCAACGGCATGTTCATGTTAATCTGAGGAAGTATTCCTGCACGGTACATGCCCTGCGACCAGGCAGCTGACTTAAACAACAGCATCAATGTCACAGAAAGCAAAAAATGTAGCTTCATGGTTAATAATCCAGATTATCAGTATTTCGCTGCAGAACTTCCAACACACTTAGTACCCTCCCATCACTATCAAATAACAGTTCGTACATCTTTGCCTCTTTTTGTTTTCGGCCCTTTAATACTATTTCATACCTGGTGGTATATGGCAGGGTGCTGTTTTCTTTTTGAATGAGATCGTGCAGTGCCCGGTCCGATCCTACCCACTGCACCTGCACTTTTTGTACTGTATATTTTTGGTAGAGAGAATCTAAATTGTTGGCAATTGCCGGGCGGACAAATGACGGAATCTGATCCATCCGGATCTTTTTCTCAACATCCTCTACGTGTCCGGAGGTATCGAATTCTATACTTAACAGCGACCCTTTTTTCCCGACCTTTGCTTCAATAGATTTACCCTGCAGACTTTCCTCTCCGTACCATTTCACTCTGGCCTGCGGGCAGCATGAATCAACAAATGTCAGAGCCAAAGCGGGAACTTCTGCTTTCTTCAGGTTATATTCCCTTTCATACTTTACCTGCCCGTTTACACGGAACGACACTGCACACAAAAACAGTAAAACTATCGGAGAATATTTTATAAACTTTTTCATGATGTCACGTAGTACGGGTGATTTGAACCCTGCTATCCTATCCCCCGTCTTAACCCGGCATGGTGAATCAGACAACGGATACTATATGATCAAATACGTATTTACTCGTTCAGGTTAGACCATTAATCCTGCAGGGGTTTTCCAAACAGCAGTTGATTAACCATTCACAACAGATAAATCCCCACTTATAACGATTCGTTAAGCCATGCCTTGCCTCTCCTTACTTCTATGCGCAAATTGCACCAGAAAAGAAAATGGCATTGATACAAACATAAATGCCATTCGTCACAAAAAACAAAACCATATACATAAAGTTCAAATCATCTTTTATGAGAATTATATGTATTCTTTTCCTTGGCGTATTGACATCGATGACCAGGGCGCAACAGGCAAAATCCATTACAGAAGAAGACCCTTTATTGTCCGACGGAATTGAATACGGATATTCCATCAGAAATGCCAGCAGCCGGGAAGTCAGCAATAAAGACTTTAGCAGGTATGAAGTGACTTTATATGCGACGAATAAGAGCGAATGCAGCCGGGTCGTATTTTTCGGACAAAGCCTGACTCAATCCGAATCTGAAAACAAAATCCTGGCGAGATTTGATTGCGTCAACGCTACAGGCGCAAGACTTACTTCCAAAACCGGAGAAGTAAACGCAAAACCAATGTTTGTAACCGCGAGGGTCACTACAAAAGATGACAAGGGGAAAACTGTGATGGAAAATCAAAAAGTTCAGGTAGGATATTACATAGGTGTTGGAGAAACAGTGGAGGAAAATCTAATCTTCATTGTTCCATTAAACAGCAAGCCGGATATCCGGGTAAGAATTGTAAACCGCGTCTCTGTTTTGTGAAGTTAATTGCTGACCAACGGTTATCAAGCGGGAAAGTACATGTACAGGATTGCTTATTGAACATTGCCATCCACGTGTTTACGGGAGCTATGGCTCTTTGTAAAACATTTATTTTATTGTCACCTTTGCAATAACCACGAAACAAAACATACAGCAAAAAATGTGACATTGGTACTGTGAAAACTTGCTGATCATCATATTATATTATAAGCGAGGCTAACGTTTGATGATGTGGTTTCCTGATGCGGGCAGGCCAAACCTAACTAACGGGTGCATTCAAATTGTCGCCTCAACTGGCCATTGGTAATCAGGCATACTCTACCTTATTACCGTGAAATCAAATGACGGCGGAGCTGAAATAATGTAATAAGGTTGATCGATTTGGCAAGAACATTTTATCTACTAAGGTTGAAAATTTGGAACGGCCCCATCGGGGCCTCGTGTTTATAGCAAATTATGCCCCCAGGGTTCGGCTCCATAGGAGCCACGTGATGTTTACGAGGCTCCTATCGGAGCCCATTTAAGTCAATACCTTATTGAATAAATGATAACGAGGGCTAAAATAGGATAATAGGGTTAGTAGCATCTTTAAGGATAGGATTGAACAATATTAAGCAACAACGGTGGCGCCTTACCAACGGCGACAATTCAAATTCACCCCAACTAACAATTCCATTTAAGTTCTTCGTACTTTGTACTTCTTATTATGTCTCCCTTCGTATTTTGTACTGCTAATTTCGCACTCGTGTTTTGTATTTCGGTACTTTGTTACTTTGTAACCACTTTCAAACAGAAAAGTAAATTTGCGTAAACTACTGCAACGACTATTTCAGAAACGGATTACGCGTTTTGCACAAAGGGTATCATCTTCTCCAATGAAGAGGGATATATTTGCTTCGCTTTCACAATTATTGCAGGATATCAATGACAATAAAGAAGAAAAGGGGCTTATTATTCCTTTTGACATTTATACCGGTAAATTCATCATCTTCTCAGATCAGCACAAGGGCGCCGGTGACCGCGCGGATGATTTCCTTCGTGCTGAAGGAAACTATGTAGCTGCGTTAAAATATTATCATGAAAAAGGATACAGCCTGATCAACCTGGGTGATTGCGAAGAATTATGGGAAACAACACCGCAAACTGCCATAGATAAAAACCGCATTTCGCTGCTTGAAGAGGCGAAATTTCTTCAAACAGACAGGTACGTCCGCGTATTCGGGAATCATGACCTTGAGTGGAAATATACCATCCAGCAAAACCTTTATCTTAAACCCATACTCGGAGAAAAGTTAAAAGTATATGAGGGAGTGGTCTTAAGAACAACCTATAACGGTATTGCTCATTCGATCTTTCTGACACATGGGCACCAGGGCGATAAAAAAAGCGATGGAAATTCTTTTAGTAAATGGGTAGTGGCAGCCGTTTGGACACCTATTCAACGATACCTTGAAATCAGCATGGACAGGGTTTCGGATTCTTTTGAATTGGTGGATAAGCATAATATCCTGATGTATGAATGGAGCGCCACACAGCATGACGTCATCTTTATCTCCGGTCATACACATAAGCCGGTCTTTGCTTCACTTGATCATATAGATCTCCTGGCAAAGCAGTTGATCATAGCTAAACAGGATAACGACACCGGAACTGTTATGCTCCTCGAAAATGAGTTAGCAAAGAGAAAGATAGAATACGCCGGTAAAAAGATAGTAAAGACAATGGCTCGTCCAAGTTATTTTAATACCGGATGCTGTTGTTTCAGCGACGGAGACATCAGCGGGCTTGAGATTGACAACGGTGCTATCCGCCTGGTTAAATGGGGAAATAAAAATATAGCCCCTGAACGCCGGGTGCTGGAAGAATCGCCGCTCTTTTACATTTTTGACCAGCTGAAAAAGGAATAGTACGAAGCCATAAAAATGGAAAGGCCAGGCATCACTTGTTGCTGTTCTGGCTTTTCACGCTGCCTTCTCACTTCTTCTGTTCATCCATCCATCTTTACGATCTTCGGATAAAACTTTCCCACCACTTCTACCAGTTGTTTCTGTGACCGCATCACAACGTCGATATCCTTGTACGCGGCAGGTGCTTCATCCAGTCCGCCACCGATCAGCTTTACCTGGTACCTCGAGAGCATTTCTTTTAAATCTTTCTGTGTTATGGATTTCATCGCCAGGGTTCTGCTCATTTTTCTTCCTGCTCCGTGCGAAGCCGATGTTAATGAAGCTTCTTCCCCTTTACCCTTCACAATAAAACCGGCTGCCGTCATAGACCCGGGTATAATACCAAGGACATTTTTTCCGGCAGGCGTAGCTCCTTTACGATGAACGATCAATTCTGAACCCCCATGCGTTTCCTTCCACGCAAAGTTGTGATGATTTTCAACCATTTTCAACGGCGTTCTTCCTAACTGCTTTGCTATTTTAGAATGGATCACATGATGACACGCTGAAGCATAATCACCAGCAAGGTTCATCGACATCCAGTATTCAATACCTTCCTGTTCATCCATGCCAAACCAGGCCAGATTGGCTGCTTCTCCCGGCAACCGGCGTTTCTGCTTCGCTAATTTTGTAAAATGGTTAGCGATATTGGCCCCCAGCGCACGGGAACCGGAGTGAGACAATAGCCCGGTATAATTCCCCGGTGGCAATCCAAGATGATCGTCTCTTTCCGTGATGTGCACGATCCCGAATTCTACAAAATGATTCCCTGAACCCGAGCTCCCGAGCTGCGTTGCTGCTTTCAACTGTAATCCTTTCAATAAACCAATCTCATTAAATTCTTTTCTATCCAGTATCTCGTGGCTGGTTGGATGTTTAAATTCTTTTCCCGCACCGAACAACGTGTTTTCGTTTAATTCCCGGCTGAAATAATTTTCTTTTTTTGTCAGATCATCCGGGTCAATGTCAAACACTGACAGGCACATGCGGCAGCCAATATCAACTCCAACGCCGTAAGGGATTACCGCATCGACTGTTGCCAGTACACCGCCTATCGGTAAGCCGTAACCCTGATGGGCATCCGGCATTAGGGCGCCGGCTACTGAAACAGGCAGGCGTACCGCCTGGTTCATCTGCTTCATTGCTCCTTCCTCAATATGTTCTGCACCGAAAACATTAAAGTGAACGGCCGTGCTGTTAAGTGCGATTTCCGGACCGCCAGGAACAGTTTTGGGCATTAATGCCTGGGCTATCTTACCAAGATTTTCATCCGCTAAAAAGGCCTTCGGGTCAGCCAGTACTTTCTGGAGCAGATCCAGAGCCTGTTGCTTTTCCTTCTGCCTGAACAACTTTTCCATGAGGTTCATAGTGATGCTGATCACGGGCGACTCCGGAAAACCGATTGCTCTAAGGTCTCTCCCTTTGAGTTTTAATTTAGCCATATGTTCAAAATTTCAAAAACCCGGTGTGGTTTTTTCCTCTGGTTTCTTCCTTCGTTATATTTAACTTTCTTTTTATAGCTTGCCCGCTGTGTTTTCCCTGCTCTTCCCCTGTGCTCTCAACGTTGCCGTCTACCTTTTGATCTGATGAATTAATCTAATCAAAGAGAAGTTCCGCCTTGTTAATCGATTCGGGCCTGCCTACATCTATGAACAATGATTGAGTATGGTCAAACGATTTGATCATAAATGTTTTTGAAAGCTCAAGGTACAGGTCTACGATACTGAACTTTCCCTCGTGCCTGATTTGGGAAAGAATCGACGGATCAATGATATGAATGCCGCTAAAAGCTTTAGGAACAAGTTCATGATGGGGCATAGTCAATTTTTCTTCACCTGTACTTACATTTCTCCACCCGCAGAGATTGTTGTTATGATCAAACAGGAAGTAGCGGGATGTTAAACGGGTAGTAACTGCTAACGTGGCAGCAGGCCTTTGCTGCTTGTGAAAAGAGATCATCAACCCAAGATCCATATCGGTAAGCACATCAACATTCATTACTACAAAATCGCCCGAATCGAAATACCAGGCCGCTTTCTTTAATCCTCCTCCGGTTTCCAACACAAGGTCTGTTTCATCAGATATACTTATATTACTGCCCCATCCATGGTTAGCTTCGATGGCATTTACGATCTGGTCAGCATAGTGATGCACGTTTACGATTACATCAGTGATGCCAAATTGCTGCAGGTATTCAATATTCCTTTGAAGCAAAGACCTTCCGTTTACCTCTGCCAGCGCTTTAGGATGGTGGTCAGTCCAGGGCCTCAGCCTTGTGCCCAGACCCGCAGCAAGAATCATTGCTTTTACTGCCCTCCCTGAACTGGTGTGTGAAACTTTTTGTTGCATTTTCAGAAATTTGCCTACGGCTATCAGTGTTGTTTCAAGAAATCGCAAGACATGGGTTAACTTGTTAAGAAATCAGCACCATCTGCTGTTTTAGCATATAGCTCAATTTACCCAGTTCTTTTCATCCTGTATCATGTGACGAACCAGTGTTTTTACTCCGAATTTATTCCGTAAATGCCTGGCTAATTCGTCCGCAGCGTACACGCTCCTGTGCTGTCCACCTGTGCAACCGAAACTTACCATAAGGCTATTGAAGTTGCGTTTGATGTAGTCTTCAACTGAGATGTCGACAATGTTGAAAACGTTATTTAAAAAGTCGGGCATCCTGGTCTGATTTTCCAGGAAGTCTTTTACCGGTTTATCCCGCCCGGTCTGTGTTTTAAAAATCTCTAGCCGCCCGGGGTTTAATATCCCCCGGCAGTCAAAAACAAATCCACCTCCATTTTCGGTGATATCCTCAGGGTGGGCTTTTTTATAGGAGAAGCTGTTGATGGTAACGATCAAAGGTGTGTCTGCAGTAGCCTGTACGGGTTGATACCGATGGATGATCTCGTCTTCAACAATCAGCAGAAGCATCCTGATAAATTCAGGAACATCAACTCCAATGTTTCTGTTTGATAAAAACCATTTCAGGTTTTTCAGGGCAAGAGGAATACTGATCAAAAAATGCGCTTTCCGCTCAAATAAACCCCTGAAGCCGTATGCGCCAAGCACCTGTAGTAACCGGATCAATACATACCCGTTATATTGACTGGTAAACGCACCGCGGTTCACGGGTTTCCATAAAAGAAAATCAATTGAGTCCATATATTTATCGAGGAGTGTGTTTTTCCAGTCGTCCGGCAACTCGGCCTTAGCCTGCCACAACAGCGATGCAACGTCATATTGCAGTGCCCCTTTCATTCCACCCTGGAAATCAATGAAGTTCACCTCCCCGTTTCGGATCATTACGTTCCGGCTTTGAAAATCACGAAACATAAAGTGTTTATCCTCCGTATTTGTAAGATAGCTGCTGAGCAGGTCAAAGTCATCTAAAAGCGCCTGTTTATCGTAAGGTAACTTTAGGGTATCGAGAAAATAATACTTGAAATAAAGCAGGTCGCTTAATATAGCCTGCTTTCCAAATTCCTTAGCTGTAAGGCATAATTCATAGTTTAGTTCTCTTCCCCCCTCGATCTGCATATAAGCCAGTTTTTCAAGACTCTTCTGAAAGAGGCCAAAAACATACCCGCTATATCCGCACCGCTCCAACTCATTAAGCAACGACACGTTACCAAAATCTTCCTGGATATAAATGGTTGATTCATCATTTACAGCATAGATTTCCGGAACAGGCGAGCCGTTACTTTTAAAATGTTTGCTGAACTCAATAAATGTAACCGTTTCTTTTTTATTCAGGTTGTAGGTGGCAATGTAGGTACCAGCATCTGCAAAAATCCGGTAGTATATTCTGTCGCTGCCGGAGAGCGGCAACTTTTCAATTGAGTCTGCCTCAGTTTGAAAGCAGGATATGAACAAACTTTCAATTCCTTCAATTACAGCTTGCATGGGATATTATTAAGCGGTAAAAATAGGAGAAAAATATTGTTCATTTCAAGAACCAAAGTTCAAAAGAGCGTGAATTTCACGATAGCATTCGCCATGTCAAAGCTTTCCGCCTGCGATGCTTCCCTGGCACTTATGTTTAATTCAACATTGAAAGCCGCATACAATCACGGGTGAAATATCGAAGAGGTGCTTGCATCATCTATAACCTTCGGCTCCGTAGCAAAAAACCCGTCAATGCCAACCTGTAAACGGGCAGGTTGCAGAATCATCCTTAAATTTCCGGTTAAAACAGCTTTATCTGCCCGCCGGGTCTTTGAAATCGTGATGTATCCAGTTCCCATCTTTCATTATTAAGTCCATATCGCTTGTTATATTTTTCAAATTGCTGAGCCACCATCGTTGCAATCTCCCCCTCTCCCCGCATTCTTCTCCCCCACTGGCTGTCATTAACCTTTCCATCATGAGACTGTTCAATCAAATGCCAGACCTTATCCGCACGGTCAGGGAAATTTTTGTACAACCAGTCGTGAAAGAGGAATTTAATGGCCCCATTCAACCGGATGAACGTATACCTCGAAAATACGGCGCCTGCTTCGCTGGCAGCCTTCATAATTGCTGACATTTCATGCTCATTCAAACCCGGAATCATTGGTCCGAGCATAACTCCCATTCTCACGCCGGCATCACTTAGTTCTTTGATAACCCTTAAGCGCTGCCTGGCCGTTGTTGTACGAGGCTCCATTACCCGTCGCAGATCTTCATTAAAGGAAGTTATTGAAACCAATACGGAAACCAACCTCCTTGCTGCCATTTCCTTTAAAATATCCGTATCTCTTAAGATGCCCGCATTTTTCGTAATCATTCCAACCGGCTGGTTAAATTCGAGGCATACTTCAAGTAACTGGCGTGTAAGCCTGAACTTCTTTTCTGCAGGCTGGTAACAATCCGTGTTACCGCTTAAACCGATAGGTACAGATTTCCAGGCCGGGTCCATTAAAAACTTTCGCAATAAATCCGGGGCATTTTTCTTTACGATAATCTTACTCTCAAAATCAAGCCCGGCGCTGTACCCCCAGTATTCAAATGAATTCCGCGCATAACAATAAATACATCCGTGTTCACATCCCTGGTAAGGATTCATGCTGTAGAACATGCCGATGTCGGGGCTATCTACCTTATTTACGATTCCTTTAGCGGCATCTTCAAGATACTGGGTCTGTATGCCGGAGTCAATCCAATCATCAATTCCTTCAACATGCTCTTTTACGATCTCATTTTTATTGAACTTGTTTTTATAATTGAACTGTGCTCCCCGGCCCTTAATGTAAGAATCATATTCCTCTTGTTGATATTCTTCACTCATAATTAATCATGTTTGTTTAAGGAAGGATAACCTTATTCTTTAATAAGCGTGCATGTAGCTACCCCGGGTTTTTGTGCCCGCTTTTCTTTGAGAAAAAGCTGCCCTGTTTTCTGCATGCCGCAAAAACTTCTGTGATTCATTTAACTCCACCCGGCAACGTGCCCTATATTTTAACCAAAAAGCTCTCCCTGTTTTGTAGTAACCGGCAGGTTCTGAAATTCCAGACGTTGAACAATCTGGTATGCTTTTTCGCCTTCCCTGCGTTTTAAAAGCAGCATTCCGTCTGCAATGAAACTTGCTGTAAAGCTACGATGGGAGAAATCCGCCCATGCGGTTTTGTATTGCTCGTGAGTAAGCTTACGGGCAATGGTGACAAAAGGCTCTGTAATAAAATAAGGTTCATGATCAGGAGATTTCATTAACCTTTTCGCGCTGCGAACTTCTTTTACAAGATCATAGATAGGAATTTTGGTGGTGATATTTATGAAAATGGTATGGGAAGGCATGCTTCCGTAATCTTTCAAAAAAACCCTGAAAGGCGGAATACCCATAGCAATCACCTTAAGGCGGTTTAAAAGCTTTTCTTCCATCATTTGCCACGTTGTAAATCTCGCCAAAGTGATATTCGGCTTACCTCCGTGGGCAACCGGTGAATCAAGAGCTCCGCTTAATTCTTTTTTTATATTCACAATTTTATTCCTAAGGTCCAGGTGCGGGTTTAAAACAAGAAGGTATTCTTCATTCCGGTATCCAGGCATGTTCAGCAAATTGGTCTCCATATATTATTTTTTTTTGAAGGTCTTTATTATCGATTTCTTCAGCGTACGCATATGGGCCTCCGGCAAGCGCATCCCTTTTTTATCTTTCATGCGGAGGCGAAAGGGTATAAAAATGTTTTAAAATACCATCGGGATAACTGCGTGAATACCAAGCGAATAATAGCAGCCGTTTATCTGTACCCCGAAGCATTTTCCCTTCATTCATTTAAACGGAACACATTTACAAGTTTGCAGGTGTCGTAATGGTGGTCTCTTTTAAGTAATACAAGCTCATTAACCATAAACGATTCATGAAAATCTTTCTGGGCATAATCTCTACTTGCTTTTTCATAAATCTCTTTGGTCAATTTTCCTGCTAAGATCAAATGCGGCTTTGATGTCAACTGTAAAGGAGCACAGGAAGAACACTGAATAAACTCATTGATAACTTTTAACTTCTTCGCAAAACTTAGAAGAGGCTCTGGATCCTGAACCCGTAAATAAATCGTGTGAAGTGGAAAGCTGCTGTAGTTGTTCAAAGTTACCGGGAAGCCTTTCTGCATAGAACAAATTTTTTGAATCCAGCCGATGAGGGTGTATTCCATCTCATCTCTTCCAACAAAATTAGCTACTGCGATATGAGGCTTTGTGTTAACAGCAATGGCCGCTCCATATTTTGTAAAGAAGTCTCTTTTCTCCTGCATAACCATTTCATTGATGCTTTCTTCAGGATTGATCATAAACATATACTCACGCAAACCCTTAGCTCCCGGATTAAAACAAGAAGATTTGATTACCTGTTCAGATTTCATTTTAAGAAGCTTGTATTGTCAATTATTTTAGTATAAATTTACTAAAAAATTTAGTTTTACCAAATTATTTATATGGAACAAGATAATTTTTACGGTTGCGCGTACAATGGAAGCAGGAGATTCTCTCAGACGGATATTGCTGTAAGCAATGCTACGGGTTTTAGTGCGGCAGCAGACGATTACATGGAACGCGGCATTGACCTCAATGAACAACTGATACACAACAAGCCTGCTACTTTCTTTATGCGGGTAAACAGCGATGCCATGACGGAAGCAGGCATTTTTAAAGGAGACACGGTGATTATAGACCGTTCTGTAAAAGCCGTGAATGGAAAAGTCGTGATCGCTATCTTGAACGGCGAAATGCTGATACGCCGGTATGAAAAGAACTTTAACAAGGTCCGGCTGATTCCGGAATCGGCCAGGATTGCTCCTATTGATATTGATTTATCATGTGGAGACTTTTCGATATGGGGAGTTGTGACCTATGTGATCCATTCCCTGTAGCATCCGTCAATCGATTCGCCTGTACGTTGTGGAACATAAGATTATTCCTGTTGAGCTTAATCATGGGACTCGTAAGTTTATTGATAACAGTAACTGACTAATCAGCTATTTGTATGAAAGCCATTGTAGATTGTAACAGTTTCTATTGCGGATGTGAAAAAGTATTTCGTCCTGACCTCAGCCATAAGCCTGTTGTCGTTCTAAGCAATAATGACGGATGTATCATTTCGATGAGTGATGAAGCAAAATTCCTGGGGATAAAAATGACAGGGCCTTATTACCAGGCTAAGGACGTTATTCAGGAACATGGAGTAGCGGTTTTTTCATCAAATTATAATCTGTATGGCGACATGAGCCAGCGCGTCATGCAAACCTTAAAGCTGATGGCAGGAACAGAAAACGTAGAAGTGTATTCTGTGGATGAAGCGTTTCTGAACGTAAGCCACTTGCCTGAAAAGGACTTAGCCCGTTTTTGCGCATCTGTTAAACACACGGTAGAAGAGTGGACAGGCATTGCTGTTTCCATCGGCGTTGCTCCTACGAAAGTGCTTTGCAAGGCAGCCAATCGCCTGGCAAAAAAGGATAAGCAAGGCTCCAAAGGTGTCGTAATTGCCAATACGCCCGAAAGAATTGAACATGTGCTGAAAAACACACCTGTTAAAGGTATCTGGGGGGTAGGAAGAAAATATGCCCTGAAACTTGAAAACAGGAAAATATATACCGCCTGGGACCTGCGCCAGTTAAATGAAGAGTGGGCACGAAAACACCTGGGCGGCGTAGTTGGCGTAAGGCTGATAAGGGAATTACGTGGAGAAGCCTGTATCGATTTGAAAGATCCCCTTGAGACAAAGCAAATGATCGCGACTACAAGGATGTTCGGAAAACCTGTCTATGATATCCAGCACATAAAAGAAGCTGTCGCAACGTATTCCTCGCGAACGGCAGAGAAATTGCGCCGCCAACGCTGCGCTGCAACATTTATTGAAGTATTTGTTGTATCAAATGACTATGGAAATAACTACGGGTATAACCCGACTACTCTTCATAAATATGCAAGTCTGCCAGTACCAACATCATTAACGCATGAGATCATTCAACACGCATTACCGTTAGTTGATCAATTATTTAAACAAGGTTCCAGGTATCTTAAAGCGGGCGTGATCCTAAGTGGATTGGTTCCCGATTCTTCTGTTCAGGGAAATTTATTTGAGGCATCGCCGGGGAAAACCAGCCGTTTACTAATGGATGCCATTGATAATGTAAACTTCAGTATGAGAGGCGATGTTGTAAAATTTGTGTCATCCGGCCTGACACGAAACTGGAAAATGAGGCAGGAATTAAGATCAGGAAAGTATACAACGGCGTGGAAAGACCTTTACGAGGTTGGTTAATCAGGAAGCATCAGCGTTTAACAATTGCTAAGGAGTGGCAGCAAAGTTTTTAAACAGTTTGTTAATTCCTTTTCCGATGGAAGCCTCCGCACGCGACTCTTTTTCAGGGATAATATCTTCCACCGTTCCCTGCCAAACCAGCTTATTTTGCTGTCGGTCAACGAGATCAATGGTGACCGTACCCAGGCGGTAACTGCCAGTAACCACTTCCCGGCTTTTCCACGAATACCTGCGCTGACCAGAATAACGCGGCGCGTCAGTTCTGAAATCCGTTTGCCGGGTCTGTACTTTTTCGTCCACAACAACTCCGATATTAATAAGTAAATCAGGATTGGTTTTACTGTTTAGATATCCCAAATGTTGCATCTTCACGGCTATTGCGTGTTCAAGCTTTTCAATCAGGTCATTAAATAATTGAGACGTCGTGTCGCCACTCGCCTCCACTTTATAAAAATCAAACGTTTTGTAGGCTTTTAGGTCAACCCCCTCTGCCTTCTCTGTGTTCAATACTTTTGCAGTAGAGCAGGCTGTCAGGAAAATAACGAACAAACTGAAAATATAGAGACCGGTAAGTTTCATAAGAAATTTTTGTATAATAGCCACCTAAATTTATGCCGCTTTTGTAAATCAGGATTATCTTTCTTTGTAAGGGTACAAATAGATATAAAATTCCCGGAGAAACCAGTTCTTTCACTTGTTACAACCCTGTTAAATAGAGGGAAGCGGCCACATCTCTTTTGTAAATGGCCCTTCCTTGGGATGATATCTCATTTTATTTTCCCGGTTTAGTTGTGCATCCAATGATTGGTTTACCATAAGAGCTATACTACTTCCGGAGGCAAGGATAGAACCTTAGTTTCGGGGTAGTTAACATCCGGGAAATTGGTATTCTAAACGGATTAAAAATAAATCACTGCATTTAAAATATTCCCATTTTACATTCGTCTGATAATAAGATGGAAAAAGTTATTACGATAACATCCGGAATGACGCCCCGACATCCTACTATAGCACAGGTTATAAATACTTACAGTAAAAGACTACTTGGTTTTATAAGAAAACGGGTAAAATCAGAAGCCGATGCTGAAGACATTCTGCAGGATGTATTTTACCAATTCTTAGGCAACACACAACCTATTGAGCGGTTAACCGGCTGGTTGTTTACCGTGGCCAGGAATAAAATCACGGACAAACAACGCAAAAAGCACCCGGAGGCACTTGAAGATATTTTCCGGGCAAACGAAGGAAATGAATTTCCCTGGACGGACCTTTTACTGGATAACACAAGCAATCCCGAGACGGAGTACCTGCGGTCGTTGTTTTGGGATGAATTGTCACGCGCCCTTGACGAACTTCCGGTTGAACAAAGGGAAGTTTTTATATTACATGAACTTGAAGGGATTTCCTTTAAGGCCATATCTGAACAATCCGGGGAAACGATCAACACCCTGTTGTCCAGAAAACGATATGCTGTTTTACATCTCAGGGAACGCCTACGTACGCTCCGGGATGAATTATTAAATTTTTAAATGTACCTCTATATGCGTAATAAACATTGGCCACGCAAAATAGCGTTGTTCCTTCTTTTCGGGATAACAGCTCTGCTGGTATTCGGCTGGGTGGTCATGACTTTATGGAATGCAATACTGCCATCAGTTACCGGGGTATCTCCAATCAATTTCGGACAGGCCCTCGGAATCCTGCTACTGTCGAAGATCCTGTTCGGCGGCTTTCGGCCTGGCGGTGGTGACAGATGGGGCAGCAAAAGAAGGCTGCACTGGAAAGAACACCTGCAGCATAAGTGGAGCAGTATGTCGCCGGAAGAAAAAGAAAAATTTCAACAAGCCTGGCAAAGCCGTTGTTCCCGCTGGAGGAAAAGTTCCGCTCCTGAAAAACCTCAGGCAGAATAATAAAGCTGCAATACTATCCTAAACTACATCTTATGCAAATTTTTGTTTTCAAAACGAATATCCGCTTCAAAAAACACCTGAATGACATAGCTCCCCATCTGATTAGCACCAAAGGAATCCACCGGTGGAACCTTGATTTCCAGGACAGGGATAAAATCTTAAGGATCGAAGCAAGTAATCTACAGCCTCACTTGGTGGAAGAAATGCTTAAAGATGCCGGGTATAGTTGTGAAGAATTAAAGGATTAAGACCTGTAATGTTTTTCATATGCTCTACGCACCTTGCTTAAGGCCAAAAGTGGTTACCCCGCCTTCATGTTACCCGAATAAAAAAAGCTGCCCGAAGGCAGCTCGCAACAAATAAAACATAACCATTAGACAAACACCAAAACCAACACCATAAAAGTAAAACTATGGAGAAGTGTTCAAGCATTCTACATGCTTAAGCTTTCCCGTTTATAGATGATTTTAGCATTATTTAGGTTGCACCATTACTGCTGGCACATAAAAAATTTTGGAATTAAGCCTGAAACCATGGTAATGGGTTGCCATTTCCGGCCTCAATGATTACATAAGCCGGCGGCTCAATTAAATAGCAGCAAATCCAAAGATGGCAGATCAGATACACTAACAAGTGAACCGAAGTTGTCAATTACTTATCCCGCCACCCTGGCTTCCAACCCTCCGGCTTTCCTCTTCTACCCCCGTTTTTCGCTGGCGCGCTGCTTTTACCTCACTGCTGCCAAACCGGTAAGTAAAGTTTACTTTGAACTGACGGCTTTCCCATGAGCCACCAGCTCTGATATACTGGCTGGCGAAATTACTTGTGCCCTGCCATCTCATTGTTTTAAAAATATCGCTGACAGATGCCTTAAGGGTACCCTTCCCTTTAAAGATACTCCAGAGCAACCCTCCATCTATTCCATACATTTCCCTGCTTTTAAATGTGCCCTGCCAGATAGAAGGAGAATTATAGAATCCACTTAACTCGGCCGTCCACTTTTTATTTAATTTAAAAGTATGCTGTTGATAAATGTTGAAAGCAAAAACATCAAGATCAATTGTCCGGCCGGTACCAAAATCAGCTTTGTAGTGAGAGTAATAGGCATTGAGGTTCGAAAATACACTGTACCATTTGTATTGCAGAGGGTAACTGACATTGAGACTTGTAATATCCTGCGTGGCCAGGTTCTTTTTAGTAATAAAGGTTTTGGAAATTTCTGCAGTATCGATCAATTGTGTAAACACATCTTTTACGTGGCTGTAATTCAGCGTGGTGTTCAGCTTATATTTATAGGTGTGCGTAATGGCAAAACTGTTTGTGTATTGCGGGGTTAGAAGAGTGTTGCCTTTTTGAAATGTGTATTCGTCCAGCTTGAATTCGAAAGGGTTGAGATCCTGATAAGCTGGGCGGTCGATCCTTCTGCTGTATCGTAATCCGAACTGGCTCGTTGGTTTTTTGTTAAAAGTAATAGCAGCGCTTGGAAAAAAATTGGTGTAATTTCTGTTGAAAGAAGAATCGTAAGCCTCGTATGCATCGTTTTTCCATTGAAAGCCGTTTGAAATTCCTTCCGCGTTAGTGTTTTCCATCCGAACTCCAAATTGGATCATGAACCCTTTAAACGATTTATTATAATTTACATAAAGGGCATTAATATTTTCTTTGTAGTCAAACCGGTTACTGCGTAAAGTATCCAGGGTTTTAAAACTTCTCAGCACATTAAACCGTTCAAAATTGTTCGCGCTGTTAACATATGAAAGCTTTCCCCCCAGGCCAAGCCTCCCCTTTTTAAAGTTCTGTTCGTAGTCAGCTTTGAACGAATATATATCTATATCAGTTGGAGCAACCATATTATAAATGCGGCTATCCAGTAAAAAATCCCCACTGTCATTAAAGTAGTAATTGGGCTGGAGCTGGTCACTTTCAATCTTAAACAGTCCGTAATCAGCATCAAGGTTCAACTCATGGCCCGACGTGTCGGCATACCTGTAATTCAAATTGAAGTTGGCATTCCGTCGCTTCGACTCGCTACTGTTATCTGCTACCAAAACACGGTTAATTTTACCCGCTGGAATAAAAGAAATTGGGGTTCGGCTGATATTACCAAAAACATTATCTCCCAAGCTTCCATTTACCATTAAACCGAAGGTGCTTTTTTTATTGATAAAATAATCTAATCCAGCCTTAAAATTGTGGCTGTTATTGGTGAATGACATTGTTGATTTCTGATCAAACAATGTGTCGAGCAAAGTGCGGTATAGAAACATCTTACTTTCATTACGCCCATGGTAGTAGTTGTAATTGCCGAATACATTTACAAACTTGTTGCGGTTATTTAAAGCAAAACCACCGAGATATTTTGGGAATATGCCGATATTGTATCCCGCATTCACAGACCCGTTGGTACCAAACGATTTATTTTTCTTTAAACGTATATTGATGATCCCTGCGTTACCTGCTGCTTCATATTTTGCAGAAGGGTTGGTGATGATCTCGATAGCTTCGATAGAGGATGATTGCAACGTTTTCAGATAGGCGGAAAGTTCTGCTCCCGATAAAGGCGTAGGCCTGCCATCGATGAAAACCTGTACACCATTTTTACCGCTAAGGCTGATATTATCATCTTTATCAACCATAACACCAGGTGATTTACGCAGCAATTCGAGCGCATCCTGCCCGACGGCATTTACGCTTCCTTCAACATTCAATATGGTTTTGTCTGCCTTCACTTCAACTATCGGCTTGCTGGAAGTGACTACAACTTCCCTGAGATTTCCGGTGATCTTTGAAAGAATAATGTCAGGAACAGTTACATCCTTAAAACCCTCAACGTTTATCAAATTCGTGTTCTTAGACCCATAGCCGACGAAAGTAGCGGAAACGAAATATCCTCCCTGCTCTGCAACCGGAAATTCATACTTCCCTTCAGCAGTGCTAATTGAAAGTTTTACGATTGACGAGTCCCCCGCTTTTTTTAAAGCCAAAGAAGCACCCGGAAGCGCTTTTCCCTGGTCATCCCTAATAAGGCCGGAAATTTTTTGGCCTTGAGTTAAAACGCTTACAAAGACGCTTAAAACAAGAAAGAAGCACTGTTGCATAGTCTTGGTTTTGGGATGACAAAATTATGACAATTCCCGGATTTTAAAAACCACTCATCCTTTTCTTTGAAGCTTGTCATCCAAATTATAAAGGGTAAGTACTAACCCAATGTAAGCAACGATAATTAGCCGGGCTATTAAAGGAAGGCTTTTTCAATTGGGGTACATTATTTGCAAAACATGTTGTAAACAAGTATATGGAAAAAAGAATATTGGGCATTATCCTTTCCGTGTTAGGCATTGTAGGATTGATTATGGCCGCCGTTAACTTTATGAATGGCGGCGGATCTAAAAACGTTAAGGAAATTATTATCTATGGGGTTTTAGGAGCGATTTTCTTTTTTGCTGGGATCGGGCTTATCCGTAACACCAAAGACAGGGCTACCTGACCGCATGGATAAATCCAAAAATCAATCCACTATACCCAGTTAATATTTGGAATCATGTTCCCCGGGGATAAAACACTAAAACGAATTCCGGCCAGGTTTCAGCGACTAATATTTTTGTGAAAGACTATACAAAATAACCCGGTCTTCCCGCGTTAAGACCGGGACAGTATCTTGGATAAAGTGACGTTTGAAAGCAATAATTGCCGCAGCACTATCCCTTACGTCGTATCCTATTACCCTGAGGGCCTGAATATCATTAAAATTCTCCGGAATGGCCATGCCGGTTGTATCCGAATACCAGTGTCCGAAACCTCTGTCAGACAATATTTTCCAGGGAAAATATATATTAGGATCATTTTTTCGGGTGGGCGCTATGTCGGCATGACCTATAAAGTTTGCTAAGGGAATGGCAAATCTTTGTTTCAACGTATCAAGTAATAACAATAAACTATTGAGCTGGTAACCTGAAAAAGGTTCAAAACCATTATTGTCCAATTCGATGCCGATCGAGGTTGAGTTAATATCAGTAACGTTACCCCATTTGCTAATGCCTCCGTGCCAGGCCCTCAGGTAATCATTTAACATGTGATGGATGGTTCCATCTTTACAGATCACATAATGTGCGCTTACCTGTGTACGTGGTAAGGTAAACGTTTTGAATGTTTGGTCACATGAATTTTGTGCTGTATGATGGATGATAACGAAATTTGGTTTCCGCATATTGAAATTTGTAGTGCCTATCCACAACCGGGCCTGATTAATGGAATCAATGTGAAAGGTTGGGGGCGTCTGTCGCAGCGTTTTGGCATATGCCTTTACCTGCTTTTTATGCTGGCGGTTCGTTAGGGAATAAGGGTTAGGGCTGCAATTGCTTACAGCATAAAGCGCTGCTAACAAGCCACATGTTCTGATTCGGGAAATGCTCATTCGGATAAGATTCTTTAATGTTGTTGTAAAGTAAAGAAGAATTACCAGCCCGTGTGAGTTCAGGACGATATATTCACATCTGTGGCTTCCCTTTGATAACATTTTTTGTATACGCCTGTTGTAAATGCAGCACCCGTACTTTTTTTAAATTACAGTATGTAATTTAACAATTCCGGAAATGTCCGCTTCGAAACAGACAACTGGTTTCCGGAATTAAACATCTTAGCACCGTAAAGATATCTTCGTTATATTTCCAATTGATCAGGTGAGTATGGTTTACCGCTGATGTTATATTTTTAAACGATTCTCATACAATTTAATTTATGAAGCACATTGTATTGTTTTTGGTACTATCCACAGGAACCTCGCTGATAACAAATGCGCAACAACCGATGAAACCTGAAGAAACTGAAATTTGGGAACCCGTTCCACCAACAGTTACTCCGGGCAAATCTTCCAGCGACGCTCCCTCGGATGCGATCATCCTTTTTGACGGAAAGAACCTTGATCAATGGGTCTCTTCACGGGATACTGCGGCCGCTGCCAACTGGACAATATCCGATGGAATGATCACGGTTAAAAAGGGAACTGGCAATATACAAACACGACAGTCTTTCCAGGATTACCAGTTACATCTTGAATGGCGTATTCCTCAGAAAATTTCAGGTGCCGGCCAGGCACGTGGAAACAGCGGTCTGTTTTTGGCCTCTCTGGGCCCGGGAGATGCCGGCTACGAATTACAGATACTGGATTCTTATAATAACAAAACATATGTAAACGGGCAGGCAGCCAGCATTTATAAGCAGTTTGCCCCCATGAGCAATCCTATCCGTCCTCCGGGTTCCTGGCAAACGTACGATATACTGTGGACGGCTCCGCGTTTCAATGACGATGGATCTCTTAAATCCCCTGCCCTGGTAACAGTTTTATTTAACGGGGCACTGGTACATTATAACACCGAACTCAAAGGAGCAACAGTATATACAGGAAAACCCTCGTATAAGAAGCATGGCGCTTCACCGCTTAAATTACAGGATCATGGTGATAAAAGTGAGCCCATAAGTCTTCGGAATATCTGGATACGGCCCTTGTAAATGAAGGGTTGAAATTTTTACCAGGAGGAATTAAATTCCTTTCACAAGCCGTTCGTCGATGGGAATTGTCCTTTCATAAAGAATCCTGACCTGGCTAAAATCTGCATGATTTGGATTAAGCAGGATATTACTTTCTTCGGGCATAATTGCAGAAGGAAGTTTCAGGCCTAAAAATTTATTGTTGGAGATGAATTTGTCGCCAATGGTTTTTAAATGGTCCGCAGGAGGATGGCCATACCAATCGCCCGGCAAATCTCCGGGTAAAAATGCTGTGATTTTATCTTCCGGTATATTCAGGCATACCATACAATACGCTGCAATAACTATCCGGGATATATGTACCACGCTTTCCAGTAATGCCAACGAGGGCGTTGCTGCAGTATATAAAACATAAGTTCCTTTGTTATGCCAACGGCCAGAGTAGCGGGCAGACCCACTACCTGTAAGGTCCCGTATGTAGTTGCATTTACTGATCCTGTAAACATTCATTACGCGAATATCCCCTGTTCTATTCTTCCCAATTCATCCATCAGCATTTCTATACCTAAGGATGTATCCAGAAACGCTTTAGGAGTTTTATTTCCGAGGGCCATTACCGTATCATCCATCCACTCTCTAAACCGCCCAAGCGTTCCAAAAACTTCTTCCCCCCGGCTGTATAATCTCGCCAGTTCAATAATTTTTTCGGATTGAACAGGACTTAGTTTTTGCTTAGATGTGTACCTGCGCAAGGTTCTGTCGGAGATACGAATGATACCGGATACTTCGCCGGTAGTAATTCCGGTAATGCTTAAAAGATGATCCAATGCCTTCTTTGGCACCCCGTCGCGTATAACAGAAATAAAATCGTTCTCATTGATTACATCGGTAAAAGGCTGAATACCCGTCATTCCCATAATATCCACAGAGCGTTTTACTTTATTGAAAGCTTTCCCGGAAATACGGGGTGAAAATGTTGCATACTCCGTATCAGCATCATTAACCAAATTGGCATCTTTTAAGCCGTCAGGTTTTCCCGGAGTAAATGCGCTTCCATTCTTCTTCTCTTTAAACAACTTTTTTTTACTTTGCATGATTGGAATATTGACCCAAAGTTACGGACATTTGACCAAAGTTAAAATATTTTTACCCACTTTCCTTGTATATATTTCAAGGTATTAGATAATTACAGACCAAAACAACAATACCACGAAAAGGGCAGCTTCAATAATGAGAGATGTCTGAAGGACATTGATTTACTTATCGGAGGTGTACGGAGAAGTAACACAGGGTTGAACCAAACGGAATGCCAGCATGCAACCATCCGACCCAGCATTTGTAAATGCTTTTGCAATGATGGATCCGGCTGCAGAGACTAAAATTTACATGTTTCTCCTATACTGTCCGCCAACAAGATATAGTGCATGAGTGATTTGGCCGAGACTACAATATTTAACGGTTTCCATCAATTCCGCGAACAGGTTGCCGTTATTCACCGCCACCTCCTGTAACTTCTTCAGCATCGCTGAAGACCTGCCTTCATTGCGTTTATGAAAGTTGGTCAGATTGACAATCTGCTGCTCTTTTTCTTCTTTGGTTGAACGAATCACTTCATTGGGCACAAGCGTAGGACTCCCCTTCTTATTCAGAAACGTGTTAACTCCGATAATGGGCAGGTCACCACTGTGTTTCATACCTTCATAATACAAACTCTCTTCCTGTATCTTATTGCGTTGATACATCCGTTCCATCGCGCCAAGCACGCCACCCCTCTCATTAATCCGGTCGAACTCGGCCAGTACTGCTTCCTCAACGAGTGCCGTTAATTCTTCAATTAAAAAAGAACCCTGGTTCGGGTTTTCATTTCTGGCGGTACCAAGTTCGCGGTTAATGATAAGCTGTATGGCCATGGCCCTTCGCACGCTATCTTCGGTCGGGGTTGTGATGGCTTCATCATAGGCATTGGTATGCAAAGAATTGCAGTTATCGTATACGGCATACAGCGCCTGCAGTGTCGTGCGGATATCGTTAAAATCAATCTCCTGGGCATGGAGGCTGCGGCCCGAAGTTTGAATATGATATTTAAGTTTTTGAGAACGGTCGTTCGCCCTGTATTTCTCCTTCATTGCCCGGGCCCAAAGGCGCCGCGCCACGCGGCCTATAACACTATATTCCGGGTCCATCCCATTACTGAAGAAAAAGGACAGGTTCGGAGCAAAATCGTCAATGTTCATCCCACGGCTAAGGTAATATTCAACATAGGTAAATCCGTTAGCCAGTGTAAAAGCAAGCTGTGTAATCGGGTTAGCGCCGGCTTCGGCTATATGATATCCTGAAATGCTTACGCTGTAAAAATTTCGTACGCTGTTTTCAATGAAGTACGCCTGCACGTCACCCATGAGTTTTAAAGCAAATTCTGTTGAAAAAATACAGGTATTCTGAGCCTGGTCTTCCTTGAGTATATCGGCCTGAACTGTACCCCGCACAGCGGTCAATGCTGCTGCCTTGATTTGAGCGTATATTTCCCCGGGCAATATTTCATCGCCGCTGATGCCGAGCAACCGGAGCCCCAGCCCGTCGTTGCCCTCCGGTAGTCGCTCCGGTGAAAGCGGATTATAATAAGCAGGTTTGAGTGATCGTAAAAATTTACTGCCCGCAAACGTCTCCAAGTCGTGTGAACGGCCCTCTGATAACAGGTATTTTTCACATTGCTGATCAATGGCTGCATTCATGAAAAAAGCCAGTATGATCGGCGCAGGCCCGTTGATAGTCATGCTTACAGACGTTTTCGGATCAGTAAGATCAAATCCGCAGTATAACTTCTTTGCATCATCGATGGTGGCGATACTCACTCCCGCATTTCCTATCTTTCCATAAATATCGGGGCGGTAAGCCGGGTCTTCCCCGTAAAGGGTCACACTGTCAAAAGCAGTTGACAAACGAATAGCCGGCTGGCCAAGAGACACGTAATGAAACCGCTTGTTTGTTCTTTCCGGGCCGCCTTCGCCTGCAAACATCCTCGTAGGGTCTTCACCTGCTCTCTTTAATTCAAATACACCTGCTGTGTACGGATATTCACCAGGAATATTTTCCTGTAACTGCCAAAGTAAGATATCACCCCAGTCTTTATAGGTTGGAAGAACAACCTTGGGAATGCTTGTCCCTGACAAACTTTTCGATGCGAGAGGTTGTCTGATCGTCTTGCCACGAATTTCGTACTCGAAAAACTCAGCGGTATACCTGTTTACAATACCGGGCCACTGACTGATCAGGTGTTGACATTTTGGATCAAGTTTCTCTTCAAAACGTGAACGGGCGGAAAGTAAGCCCGCGTCAGGAAGCAGGCCTTGTTCCTCAAGAGCATCTATAGCGCCACTGATCTGGTACAGCCTTGTTGCAATACTGCTTTGCTGCCTGGCCCATTGATTGTAATCGCGGTTAACCTCCGCAATTTCCGCCAGGTAGCGGACCCGTGAAGGAGGAATGATCAAAGTGCTTGCTTTCTGCCCTTCTTCCCGGAAAACTTTATCTTCTGTATTTTCAAACCGGACGCCGCACTTCCTTTCGATAATCTCAAGGAGCTTCTCATAAAGCAGATTTACACCGGCATCATTAAAGTTAGAAGCAACGGTTCCAAATACCGGCAATGTCTCATCCTGGGCTGTCCACAAGGCATGATTGCGTTTATATTGTTTACGAACATCATGAAGCGCATCTAACGCACCCGCCTTGTCGAATTTATTTATGGCGATCATATCCGCATAATCAAGCATGTTTATCTTTTCCAGTTGTGATGCTGCGCCGAACTCCGGTGTCATAACGTAAAGGCTTACATCACAGTAATCAACAATACTGGCATCGCTCTGCCCGACACCGGCCGACTCAAGAATGATGAAATCAAAGCCTGCCTCCTTGCAGATGTCGATAGCTTCCTGAACATGGCTGCTCAGCGCTTTATCACTTTCCCTCGTAGCAAGGCTGCGCATATAAGCACGGGGGTGATGAACGGCATTCATCCGGATCCGGTCTCCAAGCAGGGCCCCGCCTGTTTTTTTCTTTGAAGGATCTACGGAAATGATGGCGATGGTTTTATCGACGGAGTTATTTAGATACCTGCGAAGGATTTCATCCGTCACGCTGCTTTTACCGGCGCCGCCAGTTCCGGTGATCCCCAAAACAGGGATGGCCCGGTGTGCAGGCGCCAGGTTTCTGGCGCCTGCACCGGCAACATCATTTTCCGCGTTTGTAATTGAGCGGGCTATTTTCCGGATGTCTTTATATTCGGCGAGCTTTAATTCGCCCGTAACCGGAAAATTTCCATTTACCGGGAAAGCACATTGCCTGATCACGTCCTCTATCATTCCGTCAAGGCCCATATGCCTCCCGTCGTCGGGTGAATAAATCCGGGTGATGCCGTAATTATGCAATTCACGCACCTCGTCGGGGAGAATTGTTCCTCCACCGCCTCCGAAAATTTTTATATGCCCGCAACCATTTTCGTCCAGCAGGTCTTTCATGTACTTAAAAAATTCAACATGACCTCCCTGGTACGAAGTGATAGCAATGCCCTGCGCATCTTCCTCGATAGCACATTCTACAATTTCAGATGCGGAGCGGTTATGCCCGAGGTGGATGATCTCTGCACCCTTGCTTTGAAGGATGCGGCGCATGATATTTATAGCTGCATCATGGCCGTCAAATAATGAAGCTGCTGTGATAATCCTGATTTTATATGGAAGAGAGGTATTCATATTTTAATAGCTTTAGCCAACGGATCTATCGCAAAGTTAGCAATATAGTGTCGTCTCCGTTCAGCAGCACTTACCGGTAGTGCGATAAAATCTATACTTTGCAGGGACAAAATCTGTAATCCGATATGCAACTAAAATCCGGCTCTCTTTGCCTTGCCTGCCTTTCTTTAATTTTTTTCTGTTGTCTATCGACGAAAACGCTCTACGCACAGCCTATAGATGCATGGAAAATTACAGCCACAGAAATTGACCCTTCAAATTATTACGGAGTAACTGTCGCTAACGGAATGATCGGCATCGTTTCTTCTGCGGAACCTTTCAAAGTTAAAGACGTTGTGCTTGCAGGTGCGTATGACCAGTATGGCCGCGGAAGGGTGAGCAACTTCATCAGGAGTTTCAACCTCCTGAATATGAATCTCGATATTGACGGCGCCCGGCTGACCGGGAAGAATACGAGCAACATGAAACAGGAACTGGATATGCAGAAAGCCAGCTTCAGCGCTTCATTTAATTATGGTGACAAGGCGGATATTCACTATAGCTATTATTCGTTACGCCACCTGCCTTTTACCGTTTTGATGGATGTTTCTATTACTGCAAAAAAAGATATCGTTATAGGCGGAGCCAGCGTGATGGAAGCTCCGGATGCTTTGCGCGACGTTCAGAACTATTATAACGAGATCGACCGCCCCCATGTAGTGATCAGTTTGCTCACGTCATCCGCCCGGAGCCCGACCGGAAAGCTTATGATGTGTGCTTCAAATACTTTTTTATTCGGTGAAGAACATGGCAGGGAACCAAGAGTAATCCACGAAATGTGGGACAACAACATGCACCTCATGAAATTCAGCAAAAGCATTAAGGCCGGTGAAACATACCGGTTTTCAGTCGCCGGTTCTTCTATCACTTCCGCACATCATGACGACCCACTTAATGAAGCGGAACGCCTGACTATTTTCGCAAAGCTGGAAGGAAGGGACCGGCTGATAAATTTTCATAACAAGGCATGGGCAGATTTATGGGAAAGCGATATTATCATTGAAGGTGATGCACAAACGCAGCAGGATGTGCACAGCATGCTGTACCACTTATACTCCTTCGTAAGAGAAGGCACTTCTATGAGTATTTCACCTATGGGGTTGTCGGGCCTTGGTTATAATGGCCATGTGTTTTGGGATACCGACCTTTGGATGATGCCTGCTATTCTTATGCTGCATCCCAAAATGGCGCAGTCACTGGTAGAATACCGGTTTAACAGGCTGGAAGCCGCCAGGCGAAATGCTTTTAACCACGGTTATAAAGGGGCTATGTTTCCTTGGGAAAGTGCTGAATCTGGCGTGGAGGAAACTCCTGTATGGGCGTTAAGCGGGCCATTTGAACACCACATTACCGCCTGCGTAGGCCTGGCAGCATGGAATTATTATTGTGTAACCCAGGACAAAAACTGGCTCAGAGAAAAAGGGTGGCCTTTGCTTAAAGAGACTGCTGACTTTTGGGCAAGCCGCGTAGAGCGAAATGGCCCGGGCGCCTACGACATCAGGAATGTAGTAGCGGCAGACGAGTGGGCCGAAAATGTAGACAATAACGCCTTTACAAATGCCGCCGCAAAAGCCGTACTTCAACATGCCACTGAAGCAGCAAAATTATTGGGGATAATTCCTGATGCAGACTGGATGAATGTAGCCAGTAATATTCCTGTTTTAAAAATGAAGGATGGCGTTACACAGGAACATGCCACCTACAAGGGCGAAGGCATTAAACAGGCAGATGTGAACTTGCTCGCGTACCCGCTTAAGGAAATAACTGACACAAAACAAATACGGAAAGACCTGGAGTATTATGAAACCAGGGTTCCTGATGAAGGCACCCCGGCAATGACCCAGGCGATATTTACATTGTTATACGCGCGATTGGGTGACGGGAATAAAGCTTTACACTTTTTTAAAGATGGTTATTTGCCCAACCTGAATCCGCCCTTCAGGGTTATTGCAGAAACCAAAGGTGGCGTAAACCCATACTTTGCCACCGGCGCAGGCGGACTGTTACAGAGCATAATGATGGGTTTCGGAGGACTTGAGATTACATCAAAGGGTATCTTCCAGTTGAAATCAACTTTACCCGATGGATGGAAAAGCCTGACCATTAAGGGAGTGGGAGCAGATAAAAAAACCTTTACGGTGAAATAGACACCTGGTGTATTTCACGCATCTGCGGTTTACTTTAATACATAGTCCGGGTTATTTCAATTTATGTCACCACTCTCTAAATCAAGGTTAAACAAATGCCGGTTTGTCTCAACACGTACGGGTGGTTTTGGTAAACCATTAAAAACAAGGGCTGAAGGAAACAAAAGTGCCGGTAAGCGCCTATAAAGAATGTAAGCAGATTGTGTTTTCTCGAATTGCTTACTTTTGAGCCCCATATATAATAGGCGTGGTTATAGCGAAGAAGAGGAAACAAATTGCCAACTATTGTGACATACGACTGTTGACCATCACAGTAACCCCACATTCTTCGGGAAAAATACGACTTACCCTGCTCGTCCTTTAATATCAACTCCCTCATTGAATCACCACTTTGGCGGATTTCATAATCAACAATCGACGGTTTATTCTTCTTAAAATCCTCAAAAGTGGCGTACACACCCTTTTGTAGAACTTGTGCGGTATCCATTGGAGTTAAAAAACTCCTTTTGCTGAACGAATTTACACTGGTATAAGATAGCCTCTTTTTCAACAGGGCCGTTTCCGTGTTTACCGATAACACCTTTCGCATAAATGATTGTAGCAGAACTGTCCATCTGAACGGAGCGATTTTAAGCACTTCTTTCGATGAAGTAATAATGGTGTCGTAATAGGTAAAAGGAATATAGTATGAAGAAGCGCTGGTATAGGTTTCTACGCGGAAACTTATTTTAGCTTTACCGGGCACCTGGGCATTAAGCCCTTCTGACGGGTTCAGTACAATATCCGACAGCCACAATCTTTTTATGATAACTACCATAGAGTGAGCACCCGCGGGATCTGCATAGAACTTATTTAGAAAAGCAGCAAGTTCCTTACTTGCGGTAGTTTTGAACAGCAATTCTTTGTGGAGGTGGTCTGGCCCTTTAGCAAACCCTATCCTCGACGTATCAGGCCGGTAATCTAGTACTTCAAAATGTGAAAAAGAAGATTTGCCCTGTGCAACCGTATTCACCTTCTCTGGTAAGGAAAAGTGAACAGGTTTGAACCTTTCCTTTACAAACAGCTGAAAAAGGGAATCTTTCTGAGCGATAGTGGTCTTCCACATGCAGAGCAGGAAAAACAATGTAGCTAATGGCTTCATAAATACATAATGCCAAACGATACGAAATATTGTTCCTCCCGGCAAATACAACAAACGGTTAATCAGGCCTTGGAATCCTTTTATTTTTTGGGGAAGTTTATCTTCCTGGAACGGCCCTCCCGATCATCCATCACTGCCAAGGGCACAGGCACGCAAAAGCCGGCCTAAAGCAATATGAAGCAGCAAAGTTCCCGCATATATTGTCTAAGGAGGTATTGTTTTGAAGCTTCAGGGTTTTAGAATCTAAATGAATTGCTATAACTTGTGCCGGTATAATTTGAAGAAAACTGCTGCCATATTGCTTCTTGGATTGTTCTTGTTTAACTGGTTCGGTTACCGGTTACTCACTTCAGTGCTTGTAGAACACGCCAATACATCTCTTGAGGCGGATCTTGACAACAACAACTATGTGGACAGCGACCTTATTTCCATAAAGATTCCTGCCAATCTCCCTTATCACAATAATTCAAAAGAATACACTCGTGTAGATGGGGAAATAAACCTTGCTGGTATCTACTATAAATACGTGAAATACCGGTTATACAATGATTCGCTTGAATATTTATGCATCCCAAACCAGGTCACAACGAAACTCACCAATGCCCGCGATGCATTCTTTGGATTGGTCAATGACATCCAACAGAGCGCTCCGGATAAAAAGGCGGGGAAAAACTCCGGACCCATCAAAAACCTGCTTTCGGAGTACGATCAAAACTCACCGGTATTGGATACCCGAGCAGGCGATCCCGAAAACTGTAAACACTTTTCTTTTTACCTGGTAGCCATTGTAACTGCCAAGCTTTCTCCTGAGGAACAACCTCCGGACAGCCCCCTGCTTTGATATTGCTTTAATGCCACCAATCTTTTAAAGTGGCCCTTTCTTCACTTTCGTTTAACTGAAATAATATGCGAATCCTTATCGCTGTTGCAGGCGCAGTCCTTATGCTGCAGTCCTGTAAAGATTCTGGTGAATACCAGGCATTTACCAATGATCCTTTGTTGTATTGCCAGACAGTAAAAAAGCTTAATGACATCGTGCTGGAAAATAATTTTCCTCCCATGATCGGGTCGCGAAATTACGTTTATGCCAATATTGCCGCCTATGAAATTGTTGCCGCAGGAGACGACAGCACCTATCGGAGCCTCGCCGGCCAGATCAAAAACATGCCCCCTTCGCCAAAATGGAATGGCGGCCCGATTGATTATCCCCTGGCAGCACTGCTGGCCTTTACAAGGGTGGGAAATACCGTGACATTTCCGGAAGGCAGCATGACTGACTATTTTGATCACCTTTTGCAGCAGGCAAAAGATGCCGGCATGCCTAAAGAGATCCGAAACAACTCAACGGCGTACGCCCTTCAAATGGCGGATCACATCATGGCGTGGGCGAAAAACGATAATTATGCTCAAACCCGTTCTGCTGAAAAATTTACTGTAACCGAAGAAGAAGGCAGATGGGTACCTACCCCGCCGATGTACGCCCAGGGCATGGAGGCACATTGGAAGGAAATCCGCACACTCGTATTAGACTCATGTTCGGAATGCATTGCGCCCCGCCCGCCAAAGTACAATATGAAGGATACAACGAGCCAGTTCTACAGGGAAGCAATGGAAGTAAAAACAGTGGGAGACAAACTAACGGCTGAACAAAAGCACATCGCTGATTTTTGGGACGACAATCCTTTTAAACTAAATGTAACCGGGCATGTAATGTTTGCCACAAAAAGATTTTCGCCGCCAGGCCACTGGATGAATATAGCCGGCATCGCTGCCGAAAAGGCTCAACTGGATTTTAACAGTACCGTATATGCGTACACAAAAACAGCCATCGCTTTGTTTGAAGGTTTTATCAGTTGCTGGGATGAGAAATACCGGAGCAATGTAGTCCGGCCTGAAACAGTCATTAACAAATATATCGATCCTGAATGGCGCCCGTTCATTCAAACCCCTCCATTTCCTTCATATGTCAGCGGCCATTCTGTAATATCGGCAGCAGCAGCTGAAGTGATGTCAAGCATCTATGGAGACAAATTTCAGTTTACAGACACCTCGTCAAAAGAGTTTGGGATCGAACCCCGTTCTTTTAATTCATTCAGAGAAGCCGCCCTCGAGGCTTCGTTTTCCCGCCTGTATGGTGGCATCCATTACCGCGCCGATCTCGAAGTTGGAAATTTACAGGGGATTAAAGTGGGCCGCCTTGTAGTTGACCGGTTAAAGATGCGCAAAACAGATCCCTCCTCAAAGCTTTCCTTTGACAAACGTTCTGCAAAAAATGGCCGAAAACCAATCAACTGAAAACATGAAATATCTGCTCACAATAATAATTTTGATGACTATTTTCAATCTGCAAACAAATGGCCAGGGTTGTGTGGCTATTCGTGGCGCGGGCAATACCTGCACAATGCAACACCCTGGTGACTTGAACAACGAATCGGGCTGGTTATTAAATGCGAACAACCGTTATTTCAAATCGTTCAGGCATTTTGTTGGCACTACCGAACAAAAACATCGCGCGGAACGCCATACCGAAGTCATCAATCACGCCTACACGCTCGACCTGACACTTACCCGTATATTAAATCGTCGCTGGTCACTTTCTTTGGGCCTGCCAATCGTTGCCAACGGAAGATCTTCGCTATACGAACATGGCGGCAAAAGCAGACACAGCACCCATTCGTTTGGTATGGGAGATGTCCGCTTCTCCGCTTACGCCTGGTTTATTAATCCGCTAAAATCCCAAAAAGGTAATATACAGGTCGGGCTGGGCATTAAGCTTCCTACCGGCGATTACAAATACCAGGATTATTTTTATACCGATTCTTCAAAGGCATTAGGGCCGGTGGATCAGTCTATACAGTTGGGAGATGGCGGAACCGGCTTTACAACAGAGGTCAACGCCTACCATAACCTTTCAAAGTTTATTGGCGTTTATGGTAATTTTTATTACCTGTTTAACCCAAGAGAACAAAATGGTACTTCCACCGCACGGGCCAGCAGACCTTCTGCTGCTAACATCGTTTACGGGAGTGACGTGATGAGTGTTCCAGACCAGTACATGATCAGAGGAGGAGCAAATTTTTCCTTTAATAAAGCAACCTTTTCTGCCGGCGTGCGCCATGAATGCCTTCCGGTATACGACCTCATTGGCGGAAGCGGTGGGTTCAGGAGGCCAGGTTATGTTATTTCAGTTGAACCCGGAATCACCTATAGACTAAATAAGATATCTGCATATGCTTATTTGCCGGTAGCCGTAAAGCGAAGCCGCACGCAAAGCGTTCCTGATAAGATCAGGACAAAGCTGACCGGGATGTATGCCCAGGGAGATGCCGCCTTTGCGGATTTCGCGCTAAATGCCGGTATCTCTGTAAAATTTTAACGGTGCCTGGCATAGCCGTGCAGGATGATCATTTTTGTGTTTGAGTATCATTGTTGTCCGCAGAAAGAAAAGAATGATGTCGAAAAGCTGTACCGGAAGCCTGCTCCGGAACATCCCTTACGGGGCAGGGTGACGTAAGAACGCTTTGTACCTCGGCAAACAATCTATGTTGATCGGCCAACAGGGTTTAAGTATCTTTATGGCCTACACCGGGATATGAAAAGATGCATTTCCTTTATTGTTATATTGCTTTTTGCAATAAATCTTAGCGCACAATTACCCTTGCCGCCAGATAAAATATATGGCCAGTTATTTAAGGATGTTCAACTGGCAAAGGTGTTTCCTGATGGCAAAACCTTTGTCGACTGCATTCCTAAAAGAGATCCTGCAGCAATAGTGGCCGACTTTAACAGATTGAAAAATAACCCTGCCGTGCGTTACTCACTTCTAATGTTTGTGGAAGAGAATTTTATCATACCAGAAAAATCAGCGGCTGACTATCAGACGAAAAGCAACCAGGACGCCGCAACGCACATCAAAGACCTTTGGAAAGTACTGAAGCGCGACGCCGATACAACCTTAAAGGGAAGTTCACTCCTGCCGCTGCCTCATTCATACATCGTTCCCGGAGGGCGTTTCCGGGAAATTTATTATTGGGACTCTTACTTCACGATGCTCGGACTACAGGAAAGTGGAGAATATGAGATCATGGAAAACATGATTAAAAATTTCGCTTTCCTTATTCAAAAATATGGGCACATCCCAAATGGAAACCGCACCTATTACCTTAGCCGTTCCCAACCTCCTTTCTTTTCACACATGGTTGCTTTACTGGCAGAAATCAAGGGAGACAATGTATACAAGACCTACCTCCCGGCCCTCGAAAAAGAATATAACTACTGGATGCAGGGAGCCGGCACGCTTAAACCAGGCCAGTCATACAAACGGGTAGTTAAGCTTCCGGATGGGGCCATCCTTAACCGCTACTGGGATGAAAGCTCTTCACCACGCCAGGAAAGCTATGCCCAGGACGTGGAAACGGCTAACCGTGCTAACAGGAATATAGCCGAAGTGTACCGGCATCTACGCGCAGGGGCCGCAAGCGGATGGGACTTTAGCAGCCGCTGGTTCATTGATGCAAAAAATATCACAACGATCCGTACTTCAGACTTTATACCGGTTGACCTCAACTGTTTGTTGTACAGCCTTGAAATGAATATCGCCAAAGCTAAAACGCTTAGTAAAGAGCAAAAAATATCAAATGAATACCTCGACAAAGCATCAGGGAGAAAAAGGGCTGTTCTTAAGTATTGCTGGAACAGTAACGTTGATTTCTTTACCGATTTTAATTTTATCTCCAACGCAGCAGATACCATTATAACCCCCGCCGGATTATATCCCCTGTTCGTGGAGATAGCAAGCTCAGCACAGGCAGATAAAGTATCGGAAATAACAGGTTTGAAATTATTGAAAGAAGGCGGCATCATCACAACCAATAACTTAACCGGGGAACAATGGGATTCACCTAACGGCTGGGCACCACTGCAATGGATCACTATCAAAGGTCTAGATAATTATAATCATAAAGAACAGGCTGCCGAAATAGCCAGGCGATGGATTGCGCTTAATGACAAAGTTTTTAAAGCAACAGGTAAAATGATGGAAAAATACAACGTGCTCGATACAAAGCTCGAGGCAGGAGGCGGAGAATATCCAGGCCAGGATGGCTTTGGATGGACGAACGGTGTTTACCTGAAGTTAAGCAGTATGTATAATAACAAGAACGCCACAAATACAAATTAAAGAAGCAGATTGAAGTGCTCACTACATTGCACCGGACTAACTGTGTAGGATAAACGCTTATCCTGCTTATGAGCCGGTAGGGCTTTTGAATAATCCTTCTCCCATGGTTCTGCCTATTCTCTTACAAAGAAATTTCCTGTCCTTGTAATCGTTGAATTTGTTTCCGCATTCCTGCAATAGGCTAAATCTTAACAAAGATTCTTATCTCATTGTTCTTCTCTTCAACTTAGTTGCCGAATAAAAATACCACAAACAGGTAATAAATACTTTACAACTTAAACGTACTTTTGAGAAGTTTAGGAATTGTACTCCGGGGGTTAAGTGGCTGAAAACATTTGCGAAAGGTTTCTGATAAATGCACACGCGATCTGTTACGTTTACCGGCAATTGATTTGCAAGAGAACGTAAAATTTGTAAAAAGCAGCATCGCGTAAAAGCAGGTAAGAATTTATAGGAACAGGCTTCAAACGGCTGATATCTACCCTCCGTTCCCCTTCAGGTTAACCAGATATAAACAGGTACCCTTAACGGGTCTGCCGCCAGGTCATCCATAAAATAAATCACAACACATGAATAGTTACCCCGGCGATAATGGGCCCAATTACCTGCAGAGGGCTTTTATTTTTCTCAGCCTGATATTAGTGTTAGGTTCATTTTCGCGAAGAGATGAAATTATGTGTCTTAGCAGTCAACAAACAACGATACCGGACACCCTTCCCTTTGATGAGTTACGCAAGGTTGAATGGAAACAGATAAATAAACTGCACGCGGCAAATGGTTATTTGATTGCATGGCTAAATAACCGAAAACGCATCAGGATAAGCAGGAAACATTATGAAAACTACGCTTTGAAAGAGGCAGTGCCGGATGTTTATGATAAAACCTTTACTCAGGTTGAGATCGAACCGGAGTACCCGGGAGGGATCAAAGCCTGGCTGACCTATGTAAAAAATAATATACAATACCCGAAAGAAGCTATTCATAATAAAATTCAGGGCACCGTGGAAATTTTGTTTGTTGTTGAAACAGATGGACATTTGGACGAAGCTACGGTTATCAGTGGACCTTCTACAGGAGGATTAAGAGAGGAGGCTTTACGGCTGGTGAAGGAAAGTGGAAACTGGCATCCGGCTATACAGAATTTACGCGTGGTAAAAGCTTACAAAAGAGCCTCCGTAACATTTAGCCGTTAGGATTGCCACTACCCGGATATACCTCTTGCCGCTGCTGCAGGAGTTACGTTGCCGGCAATTTCTTCTTTCACGAATGGATATTTTCCCGGTCGTTGGGGTTCACTATCTCATTTCTAATTTTTGGTCTTCAACTTTTTCCGGCCTGCCTTTCCATTGATAGTTTCGCGGAAGGTACTATTGCAAGGCGAATACTTGTTTTCGTTGTAAAGGGTGGAGTGATCACAACTGATCGTCAGCATGCTATATAATCGACTTGCCCGGGCCGGCATGCTTCTTTTCCATCATACCAATGTTAAATACAAAAACCACGTCCTTAATTAATCACTATAATCAAAAAGGAGGATCACATGAATAATGAAAGTTCCGGCCCAAAAAAGCCAGCGGAATCAAATGAACATGAACACAAAGCTTCAGGTAAACCAGGTAGTTTTTCCCAGGACCGCGCAGACGACCCGCTGTTCGTTCCGCATTTTGAGGCGTCCGAAATAACCGCAAGGAGCCTTGAGGTCAATACTGATGAATATGCCGTTCTTCTGGAATCCATTTGCGGGGTCATAGACGACTCGCAGCCTGTGGAACAATATAATGGTTCCCTTGGTGTACCTGCAGCATTCGTGGCGGCGCATCAGTCTGCTGTCTGCCAGGTTCAGTGGAATTCCAACCTGGCGTCAATCTATACTAACCCCGGTAACGTTTCAGGCGTACGGTGGGGAAGCGGAACCATGATATCTAACGATCTGTTTCTTACCTGCGGCCACCTTTTCGACCAGACCGGCGGCGGCTGGGAGCGGCCGCGTCAGAACGGCACTACTAATATCATTACGCCTCAGCAGATCGCATTGAACATGCATCTAAACTTCAATTACCAGGTTGATCCTGCAGGCAACCTCAGGCCGGAACAAAGCTTTCCAATTACACAGCTTATTGAGTACCGCCTTGGAGGAATCGATATGGCGCTCTGCAGGATTGGCGGCAACCCCGGCGCAACTTTCGGAACTACACGGGTCTCAACTACCGATGCGGCAGTTCCTGAAATGATCTGTATCATAGGCCACCCGGCTGGTCAGCCTAAACGAATCGAGGCGGGACCAACAACTTCAATTGACGGGAATTTCATCCGTTACAACGATATAGATACGCTCGGGGGCAACTCAGGATCAGGTATTTTGCGCGCGAGCAACGGCCGGTTGGTGGGCGTACACACCAATGGAGGCTGCGGGCCATCAAGCCCGGCGGGAGGCGGCAGTAACTACGGACAGCGGATTGCGGCTATAATCGCCGTGTCACCAACTTTACAGGCACTCCTCAGTCCCAAAAGTAAGTTTTCAGATGACCCGATTAAGCCCATCCTGGACAATGTTACACTTAAATTCCGGGACGACCTTCCTAAACCGATAATCGATAAACCAGTCGTTGACACGATCACCCTCAAATTTAGGGACGATGTTAAAAACCCCGGGCTCGACAAGCAACCAGGGCTTGAAGGCAAGATGCCGGCTTTCGATAATAAAACCGGTTTTGACAATCCCGGGCGATTTAATCCAGGCGGTAACCTTCGTGAAACGCGCGCTGCCCGCCCGTTTATCTTATCCACTCCTCACCATTCTTATGCATGGCAAACCGGAATGCAACAGTGGCAGGGCGAACAGCAACAAATTGAGGCAACCCTGGTGCAGTATGAGCAGGCACTTGCAACTGCCGAGAGCGAATTGCGGCAACTCGATAAAGAATATCGCGA
>JBGSYC010000161.1:0-12702 GCA_041751095.1 Flavihumibacter sp. | reverse complement strand
AGACCACTCCAAAGCTGTCGCTTCTGTTCCTGATGCCCAGGTCGGTATTCAGGCTGTTGCCTGTTTTCACCGGTGTGAGGGCGTTAAAGTTTGGAAGCGCGTTCCATCCACCTTCATAGTAGCGGTAGTTGAGCCCGCTGGTACTCCCGGGGGTCGTTACGGACACTGATGCACTCGAGGCCGAGAGGTTCCCGGCAAGATCCCTTGCTTTAACCGTAAAAGAATATGTTGTATTCGCAGATAAACTGTCTGCTGAAATTGCTGATTCTGTAGTGGTGTATTTTTTTACACCGTTAACAAAGATGTCATAAGCGGTTACCCCGGTATTGTCCGTCGAATTATCCCAGTCTATGTGGGCAAAAGTTCTGCCTGTATAAAGGGAGCGCAAATTACCCGGAACTCCCGGAGCAGTTACGTCAGGTTGAATAAATGCAGATGAAGGAATTAGCTGTCGTGTAAAGTTCGGCCCTGTCCAGTAAACCTGCATGGATTCTCCGCCACCTGCTTCAAAAAATGATATGGCGATTGGATAGATACCAGCGGAGGTAATATTGACATTCGCGCTCACCGGCGTAGGCCCGTGCAAGCCATCATTGTTTACGAGTGCATTGGCAGCAGGCGAATAAAAAGTATTGAAGTAAAGCTTGCTTCCGTCATCGGAAATCGTTTCAAATGTATATGTTCCCGGCGTGGTGATACTGATATACCCTTCCCAGAGAAAAGCGAAATTATCATTCCTGCCCGGGGTTCTTAAACTCAGGTCAACATTCGGGCTGTTTCCTGTTTTTAAGGGGGTAAGGGTGTTGAAATTCGGGAGTGCCGTCCATTCCCCCTCATAATATCTGTAATTAAGCCCGTTTGCCGTAGTATTCGTCGTAGAAACGGAGAGGGGAGCACTTGCTGCGGAAATGTTACCTGCAAAATCACGTGCCCTGACCGTAAAAGAATAAGTGGTATTTGGAGAAAGGTTGTCTGCAATCACTCCGGATTCTGCCGTAGTATATCTCTGAACTCCATTAACATAAACATCATAGGCTGTAACTCCCAGGTTATCCGTTGAATTATCCCAGTCGAGATTTACAGAACTATTACTTACCGATACAACCTTCAGATTAGCGGGCACACTTGGAGCACTGCTGTCTTTTAAAGCGCGTTCACTGGCAGTAAAGGCCTCGTCGGGAATGAGTTGCCGTAAAATACCTGATCCGGGAGGGCCTGTGTAATACACCTGCATCGATTCGCCACCTCCGGCTTCAAAATAAGATATGGCAATCGGATATTCACCCGGTGCGGGAATGTTTACCGTACCCGTAACCGGTCTGGCGCCATGCAAGCCGTCGTTATCTATCAGGGCGTTTGCAGTGGGAGAGTAGACGGTGTTAAAGTAAAATTTGCTTCCGTCATCAGACGACGTTTCAAATGTATACACACCCGGTTTGGTGATATTAATAAACCCTTCCCAGAGGAAGGCGAAATTATCATCTCTTCCAGGTAATCGCAGTCCAATATTAGCATTAGGGCTGATACCAGATCGCAGCGGCGTAAGGGTGCTGAAGTCAGGAAGGGATGTCCAGGTGCCTTCATAATATTTGTAACTAAGGCCGCTTGTTGTTGTGGTTGCATTTGCAGAATCGAGGACGTAATTCAAACCATTAAACACAACTGAAGAAAGCTGGCTATTGTCGCGGCTTGTAACCGCCAGGCCTGCGTAGATGGCGCCATTCGCACCCATGTTAAACAGGGTAACGGGATTGCCTATGCGCGTCCAGGTTATACTGTCAGGAGAAATAGACCCCGTAAAGGTATATCCCTGTTTCTCCAGGCGTAGATAATATGGCGCTTTAAAGGCGCCGGAGCTTACAATATTACTGACGTTATTGGCAACGTCACGGTACTGGAAAAAAGCGCCGCTTGAACTGGTTAGTGCAATAAATACATTCCTTGATCCGGGTTCGAGGCTTTCCCTGAACATCAGTCCGCCCTTGTTCTGAATATTGACGGCATCCTGCGCGGATACTTTTACGTCCATGCGCCCATCCCCATAAAACGTTCTATACACATACCGGAATGCATCTGCGTTACTGCCGATATTGTCACCTGAACCTTTTACACTGTACGTATTTGGAGCTGAATAGCAGGCCTGACCACCCAGATTGATAGTGCCTATATCCGTCGTATACACCCGCGTGGGCAGGAATCCGCAACTTGGGCACGACAGGGTATTAAAATTTGCCTGCTGAGAATAGGGGCTTGTGCTGTTATCAGAGCAGACACCCTGCACCTGATATACATAATAGTTGCCACATGACAAGCCGGTGATTGTCGCTGACGTTCCTGTTGTATTTACGGTTTGCCAGTTAGCCGAGGAGGCGATTTTATATTGTACATTATAACTTATCGCTCCGCTTGCATTCCAGCGGATAGTTGCCGATGAAGTTTCAATCCCGTTGACGGTTACTCCGGATGGATTACAGTTCTGAATGATAGAACCAAAAACCTGGAAATCACTTATAGAATATCCCGAAGAAGTACCCCGTGCGGTGCCATACATTCTTACGTACCTGCCGGCAACCTTTACATTGAAGCTGTTGGTATAAGAAGTATTTCCGGAAACGGATGCAATTGTCGTCCAGGTTTGCGCATCATTTGATACCTGTATCTGGAAATCTTTTCCATATGCGGCATTCCATTGTAATGTAACGTTACATAATGAATCAACCTGGCCCAGGTCAACGTATATCCATTGCGGATCCGCCCCTTGGGCACTGCCCCAGCTTGTAGATGTGCTGGCATCAAAAGCATTGGCAGATGTGGAACCGGTACTTTCTGATGATGATGAGTATGAGGGTTGGTTAAGCGCAAGATTTGTGGCACTGCCGCAGGCGCCTGTCTGAATAGTGGTGTCGATAATGCCATAAACAACTAACTGGTTGGAAAAAGTAGGCACATATACTTTACCGTTCGCTATAGTGGGAGCTGAGAATTTGGCGTAGTTTCCAACAGCATCCCTGGTAGGATTCTGATTAGAGTTCCATAACTCTTTTGTGATATCGTTTGCGTCAAATGCCCTTACAATTCCCGCGATCGTGTTTACGTTGGCATCCCCGTCAGCGGCGTAACATGCCCATACGATCCCCGTGCCATCCTGTGAATTATTTGACGACGTGCTTAACACTGCTCCATTAGCCCCGGTGGGCCCGGGAGCTGACCCTGTTGTAACATTTAATATATCAAGCTTATTCGTGGTACGCAGGAAGGGGTAAGCTTTTAACTGTGAATTTTCACTCCACACATATACGAACTCTTTACTGTTGCTCCGGTAATAGCTCGGCTGACATCGCAGGGTAACGCTATTGCCTAACACGATGGTTTGTTCTACGCTATTGTATGTAGCGTTGAATCCCCCAAAGTTATCTGTATCTAGTAAATATAAATTTCCATCCTTACACCCGGTAAGGTATCTTTTACTATTAGGAATAAGGAAAGCAGCCATACTGCCGTAATCAAGATCCGTTTCTTCCAGCTCAGGATAATTAAAGGGAGTGTAATAATCGGCCACGGTTAAGGTTGACCCGGATGGCGTCAGTTTCAATGCGCTCTCGCCTCTGTTCTTGAGATTTCTTTCGTCACCTTTCCATCCTACGGTACCATTACCGGTAACAAGATAAATATTTCCGCTGGTATCTACAGACGGGCCTCCGCCGCTTTGCCAAATCCCGGCACTATAACCTTCCGGTGTGGCATTGTATACATACTTCTGAGTAAGGTTATTAGCATTATATCCCAAAACCCAGCCATGATATGGCCCCCAGTCGCAATGTGACGAAAAGGTGATGATCAGCGTTCCTTTAGACAAGGTGAGCGCCTGTCGCTGGTTCTGTCTCTGAGGGTCGAAATACAGTACGCTGTCAATCTGGCCATGCCCCTGACCGGCAATGGAAGCGGTGATCAAAACCGGGCTGTTGGGCATCTCGTTACCTGTTTTTATATCTATGGCATGGATATACTGGTAAAAAGGCCCTTCGCCCTGCAGTGGACTGGCGGTTGTTCTTGCAACAAAATACATCACCTGTGTAACCGAATCGATTACCGGTGTGCCTACTATTCCGATCTTACCGGTAAAGTCCCTGTAAAAGCCACTACAGGCATCTGTCATGTCGTTATTAGCCGGCGCCCGGTGCCCTGCAGGAGAATAATTCCTTGACCAATAAACTGTCCCACTGTCGGCATCGATCGCATAAACCGTGTTATTCACTGTGGCCACGTATGCCACATTACGGAGTTTATTGGCAATGTTAACCCTGGCTGCCACCAATGGCTGCGCGTAAACCTGGTCATCGAGGTTCACCCGGAAAAGCTTCCCGAACTGGCGGGAATTTACATTGGAAGGCTTGAGAATCGTTTCCCTGTTATTCCATCCAGACCTCTCAAGATCATTGTGCTGGGTAGTGACAGATACCTGAGGCATCGCCTTCATCATCAGTAAAAAAAATGATACTACAAACGAAAAAGTAATTTTCATATTTGCTTAAACAAATTAAGAGCTGGAAAAAACAGGAAAATGAAGCGAATCATTGGTTTGTTGGTTCGCAGGAATGGAATTATCAAATGGGGCAATACCGCACACTGGCAATTCTGCACAGTATCCAACTACGGGCTTCGTAAAGAAATAAGAAGACTTATTTGAAGCTATTCAGAGGATGAGAGGTTAACAGTGTAAATGTATATGTTTTGGTGGTAAAAAGTAAATAAAACTATTAACATTCTATTAAAAAACATCTGAAAACGAAATCCCTGCTACAAATGAAAGTCAACAATCCCTTGAAAAAAGTGGCTATTTGTAATTCCGGTAACGAACAGGCACTTAGGTTTTCTCCCGAGTAGATTCAGGTCTGAAGGCAGATATCCGGATCCTGCCCGTGGTTTACCCTATAAAGGTTACTTCGTTACCTGTAAGGGTTCAAATAGATTGCTCAACCGGTAATGCAGGTAAGATAACATTGAATTCCTGCCGGCTCACCACATCAAAACTCACTTTTTTCCCCTTGTGGGGTAAAACTTTCCACTACTTCCATATAGCTTTCTACAGGTTCACATGTGCAGATCAGGTTGCGGTCACCATAGGTATTATTAACCCTCGCCACAGCCGGCCAGAATTTATTAAATTTCAGATATTCTAACGGGAAGGCTGCTTCCTGACGGCTATAACTATGTTTCCAGTCGTCTGCAGTGACAGCCTGCAGGGTATGCGGGGCATTCTTCAACATATTGGCTGACCTGTCGTGCAGACCCTGCTCGATCGCTTTAATCTCCCCATGAATATTTATTAACGCGTCGCAAAACCGGTCGAGTTCTGCCTTGTTTTCACTTTCAGTGGGTTCTATCATAATGGTTCCGGGCACCGGAAAGCTCAGCGTGGGCGCGTGGAAACCGTAGTCCATCAAACGTTTTGCCACATCTTCAGCTTCAACACCTGCTGATTGTTTAAAGGGACGAAGGTCAACGATAAATTCATGTGCGCAGCTGCCGCTTTTTCCGGAGTATAATATTTTGAAATACTTCTGCAGCCGGGCCTTCATGTAGTTGGCATTCAGGATAGCATGTTCGGTCGCCCGCTTCATTCCTTCTGCCCCAAGCATTTTTATATACCCGTAGCTGATCAAAAGAATACTTGCTGAGCCATAAGGCGCTGCTGAAACAGCGTGCTGCCTGTTGGGGACGACCGGTGTAAGTTGGCCGTTGCCGGATACCAGGTTGTGTGTTGATGCGTGGCTATTTACCACATGGCCGGGGAGATAAGGGGCAAGCTTTTCATTTACACATATCGGTCCCATCCCCGGCCCTCCTCCGCCGTGCGGAATTGCAAAGGTTTTGTGGAGGTTCAGGTGGCATACGTCTGCGCCGATAGTCCCGGGAGAGGTGAGCCCGACCTGGGCGTTCATATTGGCTCCGTCCATATAAACCAGCCCACCGCAATTGTGGATCACCTGGCAAACGTCTTTTATGCTCTCTTCAAAAACACCATGGGTAGACGGGTAGGTCACCATCAGGCCGGCAAGTTCGTCCTTGTGCTTTTCTGCGTGGGCCGTCAGATCGGCAATGTCGATATTTCCCGCATCATCACATTTAGTCACCATCACCTTAAATCCCGCCATCACAGCAGAAGCCGGGTTTGTTCCGTGAGCCGATATTGGTATCAGGATAACATTGCGGTGCGGTTCATTCCTGTCCTGATGGTAAGCACGAATCGCGAGCAAGCCTGCATATTCTCCCTGGGCGCCGCTGTTGGGTTGCAGGGAAGTAGCTGCGAAACCTGTTATCCTGCTTAGCCAGTCTTCGAGTTCGGTAATGATCTGCCGGTATCCTGACCATTGGGCGGGCGGGGCGAATGGGTGAAGTTTACTAAACTCCGGCCAACTCACAGGAATCAGTTCCGAGGCTGAATTTAACTTCATCGTGCACGATCCCAGCGGAATCATTGATTTATTTAACGACAGGTCTTTATCTTCAAGGAACTTCAGATAACGCATCATCGCTGTTTCACTATGGTGACTATGAAATACCTGATGCGTTAAAAAAGGTGAAGTCCTTGCAAGAGGGGTAGGTATATTATCGGGGTTCCCTTCCAGATCAAAACCGGCTGTGTAGGTATCTATTTTTTTTGCACTGGCAAATACCTCCAGTATATCCATCACATCTTCTCTGGTAGTTGTTTCATCAAGCGAAATACTGATATTAAATCCGGAATAAAAAAAGCTTATTTGGCGGTCCTCAGCAATTTTATGGATAGCTGCGGTATCTACTCCTTCAACTGTAATGGTGTCGAAAAAAGTTTCGCTCGCGAGCGTATACCCGATGTCTGTTAACGCCGTAGCAAGGCTTTGCGCCAGGATGCTGATCCTTTTTGCAATATTGGTCAGCCCTTCGGGGCCATGGTATACTCCATACATGGCAGCCATATTGGCGAGAAGGGCCTGGGCCGTACAGATATTCGATGTTGCTTTTTCACGGCGGATGTGCTGTTCCCTTGTCTGAAGAGCCATACGGAGACAACGATTACCGGAAGCATCGATACTTACGCCGATGATGCGGCCTGGTATATTTCTTTTAAATTCATCTTTGGTGGCAAAAAACGCGGCATGGGGTCCGCCAAAACCCATAGGAACGCCCAGGCGCTGCGATGATCCGATGGCAACATCGGCACCAAGTTCTCCCGGTGGTACAAGCAGCGTTAATGCCAGAAGATCAGTAGCCATAATCACGTGCGCATTTACACCATGAAACTTACTGATAAACTCGCGATAATCTTCCAGGCTTCCCTGGCAATCAGGATATTGCACTATCGCTCCAAAAAAACTGTCATCGATCGGAAGTGACTGCAACCGTTGAAAGCCGTTGATGTTTGAAGATGGGCTGCCCTTTACATCAACTGCCCGGTAATCTCCAAACACGAGTTCAATACCGATCGGTTTTGCCCTTGTAATAAGTACATCTTTCGTCTGGGCAAAAACCTTTACATCAACAAATAGCTTTGGTGAAGTCACATGAGCCAGTTTGTTTTTGTAGTTAAACAGCATTGCCATCGCTTCTGCTGCCGCCGTTCCTTCATCTAATAATGAAGCGTTGGCGATCGGAAGGCCGGTGAGATCGCTCACCAGCGTCTGATAGTTAAGTAAGCTTTCCAGCCGGCCCTGAGAAATTTCAGCCTGGTAAGGCGTATACTGAGTGTACCAGCCAGGGTTTTCAAAAAGATTACGCAGGATAACCGGGGGCACGATGGTATCGTAATACCCCTGGCCTATATATGATTTAAAAACTTTATTTTTTGAAGCAACCGCCTTCAATTCGTTCAGGTATGCAAATTCACTTACCGGTGCGCCGGTATCCGGGGTGTGCTTGAGACGGATAGATGACGGGATCGTTTTGCTGATCAGCGCCTCCATAGATGGAACACCGATCGTTCTAAGCATGGCCGCAGTTTCATGTTCATCGGGCCCTATGTGGCGTCTGATAAATTCCTGGGATTGTCTGTCGAAAAGATTCATAAGTGCGTTTGAAGGTTCGGATCGTTCTTTTTTCAAAAGAATTTGCAAATTTACACCCAATCAATGATAATAACGACCTTTTGCTAAGCTTTCAGCCAATTATCTAACCGGTGCCTGTACGGCTTGTAAAATGAGGTGCGGTTAAGAGGTTCCAGGTTTACAACACAGCAGAAAGGGAGCCTGACTGATATCGTGGTAATGGTTGGACAGGGCCATCTTCTATACCCGGAGAAAGAGGGTAAGCATCCCGGAGCGCTGAGGGCTAAAGGTTATACCCTCAAACATTTATACGAACGCAAAAGTTCAATTAACCTGCAGGCCTGGTGCAGGTATAAAAGAATTCTGACAGGGAGCAATGTGTTAACGTTCGACGGTATTTTCCGGCGCCCGGCGGGCCTGGTTAACGGCTCACAATCGAATGTCCGTGCCTGCAGGCTTGTCCCGCTTCCATCTCCCGCATTTCCCTGCTTGTTAAACGGCTGCCATCATGGCTCCAGCCCGGTGGACGGAAGATATAACCGAGCTTTAATATCCAGTTGATGTCTGTTCTTCGAAGGTCTTTCAGGATATTTTTCCATTCGTGAAAAATTACTGTTACGGGAGTCACTTTTTCCAGGTTTTTGGTGAGGCCATACCTGATCGCCTGGTATTCGTCGGGCGGCAACTCAGGTTGAAACGTTCCGAATATCTTGTCCCATATGATAAGGAACATGCCCATGTTTTTATCCAGGTATTTCGGATTGGACGCGTGATGCACCCGGTGGTGAGATGGCGTTACCAGCACATATTCAAGCCAACCCATCTTCCTGATCATTTCAGTATGCACAAAAATTCCCCATATCTGGGTTGCCGAATACATAAAGACAATATCTACCGGTTTGAATCCGAGAAATGCCAAAGGAATAAAGTAAAAAAAACGATAAAGGGGCTGAAAAACGGACGACCTGAAACCAACCGCAAAATTCATGTGCTCCGATGAATGGTGCGTAACGTGCACAGCCCAGAATAGCCTTATGCGATGATCGAACCGGTGAAGCCAGTAAAACAAAAAATCTTCAGCAAGCAATAATATAACCCAGTACAGAAAAGGATTTGAAAATTGAAACATGTGAAGGTTAAAGAAGTATGCCAGTATGCCGATATACAACGTGCGGAACAGGAGGTCTATACCGCTGTTTGCCATGAGGAGATAAATGTTGGCAAAGGTATCTTTCCACGAATACGCTTTACGGTGTCGAATGTTGCTTAAAATGATCTCCAGAGCAATCATCACTACATAGAGCGGCGTGCTGATCAGAATCAACAATTGTTCTCTCAACGACTCCATGAATTATTGGATTTAGTAGGCACGTAGCTAAACCGGTATTCTTTGTTACGTAATTATCTCCCTGAAGGCGTAAAACTTAACTCAGTCAAATGTAATAATATTTTCAAAACAATTTTGATGGGGCTTTTGGTGTCAGCATCTTTTCAAATTAATTTTAATTGTTATAATTTGCAGCGTGGTTGCAACATAATGGCGTTGTATATAGCTTCGCTCTGCCGGTAAGGCAGGCGCCGGCAACAAATATGCCGCGGCCAAACAGCACGGCATACATCCTTAAAACATCATACAAATGAAAGCATGCTTTCAGATCATATTAATGACCGGATTTCTATTGGTAACCGGTGTAGCGTACGCCCAGAAACAGATTGGTTCGGTTTTATTGGGAAGGGTAGTTGACATCGAGAACAGAGCTGTTTCTTCCATAAATATTGAACTGAAAAAAGACAAAAGAAAAACTGTTACTGATCGAAAAGGAATGTTTCAAATTGCCGGGCTACAGGTACCGGGTGACACCATGATGGTTTATGGGGCAGGCTTTGAAACATTGTTATTGCCAGTCGGTGGATCCGGTACCGATACGATCGATACCGGCGATATTCAAATTGCTTACTCATATAAACAATTGCCGGGAGTAGAGATTACCGGCCGTTTAAAGAGGTCCTATAAAAGTGATTACAGTTATGCTGCTACGAAAACACAAACTGCCATAAAAGACATTCCTCAGGCGGTTTCTACAATTACAAAGGAATTAATTAAGGATAAGATGCAGTTCCACCTGAACCAGGCTCTTACCAGTGCTTCAGGCGTAAATCTCTATTCAGGAAATGATGAATATACCATCAGGGGTTTTCGGGCGGAAAATGCGCATCTCAGTAATGGATTGCGTCAATATAATTCGCCGCTGGTAAGCCCGATGCTGGTTAATATTGAACGGATAGAGGTTATAAAGGGGCCTACTTCCGCTTTATATGGCAATGCAGACCCGGGCGGTAACATAAACCTGGTTACAAAAAAACCTTTATCAGACCAGCAATATTCCTTTAATGTCTGGGGCGGAAGCTACAATACCGTTCGTGCGCAGGCCGACCTTACCGGTCCTTTAAGTAAAAGTAAAAAATTGTTGTACAGGTTGAATGGAGGCTATGAAAACGCGGGCTCCTTCCGAAAAAATCATTTTAATAAATCATTCCAGGTAGCTCCCTCGTTTTCCTTTATCGCGAACGATAAAATACAATTAAACGCAGACTTTTCTGTTCAGCATACCAGTACGATTGCAGACAGGGGGCAACCCGGTCAGTTGGATAATAACAATTTACTCAATACTCCGTTAAGTTTCACCATCACGCAGCCCGGTGATTACTTAAAAGAAACTGATATTGCCGGTATTCTTTCCCTTTCTTATAAAATAAACAACCACATCAGTTTTAACAGTGCTGTTCAAAGGTATATTACCGATCAAAAGCTGGGCGGCCACGGCATAAAAGGATACATAAGCCCTGATTCCGTCAATCTGTATTATACTAGCAGAACGTTTTCCACGTTTACTACGAGCGTTTCTAATTATGCCAATTTTGAATTTCAAACCGGAAAATTATCACACCAGTTTATTGTCGGCCACGATTTTATTAAAAGTGACGTAAACATCAATACGTTTAATGGAGAACTTCCTGGACAGTTCGGCAGGGGAAGCGGCATCGTTGGCACTTTCAGCTTACTTCGCCCTGTTTATTCGAAAATAAACGTAAAAGACTATGAAGAAACCGATACTGAAAATTTTGACCCCAACGCAGAAGAATATCAAACGCAGGGTGTTTATTTCCAGGAGCGTATTACGTTTCGCAAATGGCAGTTGCTGGCAGGATTGAGAAGAGAATCTTATGAAGGCGATGATGACGCAGACTCATCCGGCCAGGGCGCGTCGGTAAATGTTCTGTTGCCGCGAATAGGGATTGTGTACACCGCCAGTAAGAATTTAAATTTGTATGCCACCTTCAATAAAGGCTTTGATCCTTCTGAAATAGCATTGGTACGGCAGGTATTTGATGAACCTTTGAAACCATTGTACAGCGAATTGCTGGAAGCTGGGATCAAAGCCGATATTCTGCATAACAGCTTAAGTGCAAGTATCGCATTGTACAGGCTCCGGATAAAAAATATCGCTACAAGCGCCAATGATCTTTCACGCCCCGATCTGTTTATACAACGTGGCGAAGACCAGTCAACTGGTGTTGAGGGGGAACTGAATGGCAATATATCTCCAAATTTCAGTATAGCGTTTTCGATGGCTTATAATGTGGCCAAAATAAGAAAAAGTAATGTAGCGGGTGAAATAAATACCGTCAGAGAAAACGCTCCCAGGATATCCGGATCCGGTTGGCTGAAGTACAGTTTCAATAAAGGTTTTCTAAAAGGGTATACACTGTCAGGAGGGCCGATGGGCCAAACCGGAGTCAGTACGCTGACAAGGGGGCTTACACTACCCGGTTTTTTAATTATGCAGGCAGGAGTTGGTTACACTTACAAAAGAATACAGGTAGCTGCGAACATCAACAATATGTTCAATAAGAAATATTGGGTCGGAGGTTACAATTACGTATCGAAATGGCCTGGAATGCCCCGGAACCTGATGCTCAGCCTTGGATACCAGTATTGATCAGCTGTGGCCGTCAGCTCATAACCGGATATCACCAAAAATTTAACGTTCACCAATAAACGACTTACAAATTTGCTTCAGAACAAAGCCACAAAATCGGGTGACGTACAAAAAGTTTACGGTGACTTTTTGCGGAAAGCAGATAAAAATAAAGTTTTGCGGGAGCTGCCGCGGCTTCATGAAGAAGCCTTTGCCAGAATTGATTGCCTTCAATGCGCCAATTGCTGCCGGAATTATTCTCCCCGGTTTAAAACACCCGATATCAAAAGGATCTCAAAGCATCTTTATATCAAAGAAAGTACATTCATTGAAACTTATCTCCGTTTGGATGACGATGGCGATTATGTTGCCAAATCGGCTCCATGCCCGTTCTTAGGTGCAGATAACGCATGCGGCATATATAAAGAAAGGCCTTCTGATTGTGTTCGTTTTCCGTATACAAATGAAGACGTTATTGTAAAGCGCCAAAACCTCACGTTGAAAAACAGCACTTTTTGCCCGATCGTATCTGATGTTCTGGAAAACCTCCTGAAGATTTCCCCGCCGTAGAGTCTATATGTAAAAAGGTTTCGGAGTAGCGGCAGTCCGAAAGGCTGCAATGAAGAACTTTGCTATTTAAAATCAAATTTATATAAAATGAAAAAGCAAACTTCAGCTACGTCCGAAACCCAGGTCAA
>JBGSYC010000160.1:0-3719 GCA_041751095.1 Flavihumibacter sp. | reverse complement strand
AACTACCGATCTATGCTGCCCTTTTCCAGACGTCGTCCAGCGGACTGACAATGTAACCAATTGTTCTCGTTTAACATGCGGGTAGCGTTCCGTTTTCTTAATGTTGAAATTGCCCAAAATGTCTTTTATAAAGCGGATATCACTTCCCTTCTCCAGGGATATGTGTAGCAAATGAATGCCGGAAGGCTATGAAAACTGACATCCTTCAGCTTACCTGCTTTATTACACGCCTCCTGGAAAACTTTCTGCGCTGTCCCTGCCGCGTAGGGCGTAACGGGTGCCGGCACCTTCGAAGAGGTAAATCGTGGGACGGTGTTTACATTCCATAATATAATTGCGTAACACGTCGGGCGACACGGGGCTTAACCCCACATACCTGTTCTTTTTGCCCTTTGCGCGTTCTATAAAAAGCTGCATCCGCTCGCGGTCAAGTACTTTACACCCGATAGTTGTACCCGGCTTCGCTCCACATGGAGTAGAACAAAAAGCCCGGGTAAGTTTGTACTCATCGGGGCTTCGTTGATGGCACTTCTCGTCTACTCCACTGAATGCGGGAAGCATGATGATTACATAAACGTTTTCCTGATAACCGGGTTTTTGGATAAAACTGGTCGAATAAAGTAAGATAGTACCGGAATACGGCAACATTATTTTAGAAAGCTAAAAGATTTTATTTCAACTTTGACAGACTTCGCAGCTACGATTGCGATAAGAATCTTAAGTATCAGCGGAAGGGAAAGGAAAATTCAGCGGCGGAGTTGTACAAATACGCAGCAAAAAATTTTAAGCCATAGTGAACGGTTACATGTTGACTTTAAATTAATGATGAACAGAACCTTATATCTCATTTTATTATTATTCAGTTGTGCAGGGGCGCTTTCCCAAACAAATACGCTGGCATTTAAAAATGATTCCGTAACCGTAACTTATAAAAAACCGGGTACCTCGGACCTTAAGCTCAAAATATATTATCCTGCTAATTTTGACGCAGGGAAGGACTATCCTGCAATAATTTTCTTTTTTGGTGGAGGATGGATAAACGGCAACCCGGATCAATTCATTAACCACGCCAGGTATTTTTCAGGTCGGGGGCTTATTGCGGTGTTGGCCGACTACCGGGTCTCTTCGAGGCACCAAACAACCCCTTTTGAAGCTGTTAAAGATGGAAGGTCGGCAATCAGATTTCTTCGGGCAAATCATAAGAAGTACAACATCGCTAAAAATAAAATTATAGCTGCCGGCGGATCTGCAGGCGGACATGTTGCGGCGGCGGCGGATTTAACCAGCCTCGATGATGAGGGTGAGGACCTGACGATCAGTGCAAGGCCTGATGCGCTGGTGTTGTTTAACCCCGTTTTCGATAACGGTCCTGGCGGGTATGGTTATGACAGGATCGGCTCACGGTATCCTGAGATATCGCCGATGCATAACATCAAAAAAGGTGCTGCGCCTGCAATAGTGTTCTTAGGCACAAAAGATAATCTGGTGTCTGTGAAAACAGCGGAACTATATAAAAGTAAAATGCAGGAGGCAGGAAGCCGGTGTGACCTGTACTTGTATCCTGACCAGAAACATGGCTTTTTTAATTACAGCGACGACCTGAAATACTTTAAGGAAACAGTGCAGCAGGCAGATATCTTTCTTGAATCCCTGGGGTATATAAAAAGCAAACCAACAATATACGGCTTTGAATTCTGACCCGCAACGGCGTGACTTTGGTGATAGTTCCGCTGTCAGTCTAACGCTACACAGAAAACGAAAATATGCAGAAATCTTTATTTCTTTTGTCGGCCATAATACTTTCGGGCATACCAGGCATACAATTATCCGGTCAGTCAGCAGTTAAAGATCCGATGCTTTGCCAGGGGGCTTATTATACCGAGGCTGAAGGTAAAGCTTCGTTAGAGAAATTTGCTGCAACATATGCTGATAAAGCGGGCTGGGAGAAAAGGGCAAATATGATCCGGGAAGGAATTATAAGGGGTGGAGAATTACGTGCACTTCCTACAAAGAACCCCCTGAACCCGATCATTCACAGCAAACGGGTCTATGACGGCTACTCTGTTGAGAATATTGCCATTGAAAGCTTCCCCGGTGTCTTTGTCACAGGAAATCTTTACCGGCCTGCCCGGGCCTTAAAGTCCTATGCGGCGATAGCTGCTCCTCATGGCCACAATAAAACCGCAGACATGAGGCTGCTTGAAGTAGTTCAGCGGCGTTGTGCTGCTCTTGCCAGGATGGGCGCTATCGTATTTTCCTACGATCTGATTGGTTATGGCGAGTCGACACAAAGTTCTCACACCCACCCCGATGCCCTGACTATTCAAACAAACAACAGCATGAGGGTAGTAGACTTCCTGCTTTCTTTACCGGGCGTTGATCCAAAACGAATTGGCGTAACCGGCGAATCAGGCGGAGGAACCCAGACATTTTTATTATCTGCCCTGGATAAAAGAATTGCCGTGTCTGTTCCGGTGGTAATGGTCTCTTCGTATTTTTTTGGCGGATGTGTTTGTGAAAGTGGTAAACCGATCCACAAGAGCGCCTCCCACCAGACCAGCAACGTGGAGATTGCTGCGCTCATGGCACCACGGCCAATGCTGTTGGTATCTGATGGAGGGGATTGGACAAAACATACGCCCGTGGCTGAGTATCCCTATATACGCAACGTGTATAAATTATACGGCAAGGAAAATAACGTAGAGAATGTGCACCTGCCGGATGAAGGCCATGATTACGGAATCAGTAAGCGGAAAGCAATGTATCCCTTTATGGCAAAACACCTGAAGCTTGACCTGAACAGCATTAAAAACGGTGAAGGCGCCATCGACGAAGGTTTTGTAACCGTTGAAGACGCGGAAAAATTGAAGGTGTTCAATACAACTCACCCGCGTCCGGCGCATGCTGTTGCGGGTGACGAGGCCATCAACAACATGATAAGGTTGCTAACAAAACTTCAGAAACAATAATGCAGCACAGGTTCTCTTTTCATTGTTACTGGCTTTTGAATCTACGGGTTGCAAATTATTCATTGCCCGATATCCCTTTTTCTGAATCGTTTCCGGGCTGCCTGGCCGGAAGCAAACGTTTACAAAAGTTCATTTTTGTTTTTACCATATAACCAAATGAAGTATATGAGACACTTTTTTCAAAGCTTTTTACTGATCACGCTTTTTTCAATACACTCTGCTGCACAAAAACCTATTCTGCCACAGCCCCAGAAAATATCGTATGGAAATGGCAGGTTTTCTGTAAAGGGCATTACGATCGGGTTCGCGTCAACACCCGCAAACGAAGACAGGTTTGCTGCCAAAGAACTTTCCCGTATACTGTCCGCGGTCACATCGTCTGCCGTGTCTGTAGTGGAATCACCCGTCACCGGCCCGTCTGTTATTTTTAAACGTACCGGGGCAGTTGATGCATTACCCGGACTTTCTGAAAAAACCGGCCCTGATTCAAGAGAAGCTTATACCATTAAGGTAACTCCGCAGCAGGTGACCGTCACGTCACGATCTTCGGCGGGTTTATTCTATGCAGTTCAAACACTAAAGCAAATGATTGAAGGCACCGGCAGCAGCGCGGCAATCCAGGTAGCTGATGTCAATGACTGGCCATCGCTCGCCTACAGGGGGCTGATGATGGATATGAGCCACATGCAATTGCCAAAGATCGAAGAGATAAAAAAGCAACTTGATTTTTTGGCGCTTTGGAAAACCAAC
>JBGSYC010000159.1:0-33594 GCA_041751095.1 Flavihumibacter sp. | reverse complement strand
GGTATAATTAACTTTTCAGGAGTAGTATTGAATTTGAACATCAGCGGTGTTTGCTTATTTTTACACATAATACATAAGATACTGAAGAGAGCTTTCAAAATATTCATGTACTCCGTGCTTACGCTGACGGGCCTCGTGCTGTTGATTGCACTTCTTGTAAACATTCCCATTGTACAGAATTATATTGTAAAACAAGTCACCAACCGCCTTTCCAAAGACCTTAATACAACCGTTCGCATTAAATACATCGATTTTAATCTCGCGTTGTTTAATAAAATGTCCCTCGAGGGCACAATGGTCACCGATCACCGGCGGGATACATTGTTATATGCCGGCAAAGTGAACGTGCGGGTTACAGACTGGTTTTTTCTACAGGATAAGATCGTACTTAAATATATCGGCCTTGAAGACGCTTCTATAAACATGCACCGCGTTGATTCCGTCTGGAATTATCAATTTCTGATTGACTATTTTTCAAGGCCCCGTTCTGCCAAAAAGAAAAAAGGAATAGACCTTGATCTGAAAGTTGTTGAACTGAACAACATCCACCTCCTGAGAAAAGATGAATGGAGGGGCGAAGACCTCATGTTTCATGTTCGATCAATGAACGTCGATGCAAAGCAAATCAACTTAACGGAAAAAAGCGTTGATGTAAATACGATTGCGCTGACTGACCCTTTGTTCAGCATTTACAATTATCCGGGAAGAAGACCCCGCCCGATAATTGCTGACATTGAAGATGAACAACTTCTGCAAGACACCGTGTTAAAGTGGAATCCCGATGCCTGGCATATGAAAGTGGGAAGCTTCACGGTACAGAACGGCGTTTTGGTAGCACGCAGAAAAACTGATCGGCAGACTCATTACTATTTTGATCCGCAGCATATCTCCTTCACTTCCCTCAACAGTTCTTTTAAAAATATCAGCCTGTTTAACGATACCATTACGGCTAAGCTGTTCCTGAGCACTAAGGAAAGAAGCGGGTTTGAGATTAAATCTCTTGCTGCCAACTTTAAGATGTATCCGCGGGGAATAGAATTAGGCGAACTGGATATCCAAACACACAAAAGCCACCTGCGCGATTTTTTCGCAATGCATTATAACAACTTTGACGATATCAGCCATTTTATCGATAAAGTAAGAATGGAAGCCGTCTTTAAAGACAGTGAACTTCATAGTGACGACATAGCTTTTTTTGCTCCCGGCGTTGCAGACTGGAAAAAGCGCATAATGATAACAGGAGCCGTTAGCGGAAAGGTAACCAACCTCTCTGCCAGAAACATTACTATAAAATCCGGTAAGCAAAGCATCATTAAAGGTGACCTTAAAATTGCAGGCCTGCCCGACATAAATAAAACGTTCATTGACTTTAAGGCAACTGATTTCAGGACTACCTATGCCGACGCAGTTACTTTTGTGCCGCAGCTGAAAAAGGTCGCTGAACCCCGGCTTGACCGGTTGCAGTTTTTACGCTTTACAGGATACTTTACCGGTTTTACCCGCGACTTTATCACACTGGGTACCATTACAACAAACCTTGGAACCATCACAACCGACGTGAATATGAAAATACCTGAAAAAGGTATTTCATCGTATTCGGGCAGGATCACCACTGCTGATTTTAACCTCGGCAGTTTGCTTGATAACAGCAAAGTAGGCAGAATTGCCTTTAATGGCAGTGTAAAAGGAAATGGCTTTAGTTTCAAAACCTTACAGGCAGCGCTGGATGGAGACGTTCAAAAACTTGAATTTAATAACTATAGCTACCGTAATCTCAAAATTAAAGGCACATTCGCCGACAGGCTTTTCAATGGAGCATTTACAGCGAAAGACTCCAACCTTGTGGCGAATTTGAACGGGCTTATAGATTTCAGCCAGGCCCGGCCGAGATTCGATTTTACCGCAACGATAGAAAAATCGAACCTGAAAAGACTGCACCTCTACAAGGACGATATCGACATTAACGGACACCTGCAATTTAACTTTACGGGATTCACGATTGACGATTTTCTCGGGTACGCAAAGGTCTTTAACGCATCGATTTACAAAGATGGCCAACGGATATCTTTTGACTCCCTTATTGTTGAATCAAAGATGATCGATAACAGTAAAACCATTGTCGTATTAAGCAATGAATTTGAGGCTATGCTTGTCGGTGAATTTTTGATCAAAGAATTACCCAATGCATTTCAGACCTTTCTTAACCGTTATTATCCCAGCTACATAAACCCTTCAAAAATAAAATTAACAAACGAGAATTTCAGCTTTGTCATCACTACAAAAAAAATCGACGATTACGTTGGTTTACTGAACAGTGACCTGAAAGGGTTTGGGTTCAGCAGTATAAGCGGGCGTATACATTCAAAGGAAAACATCTTTGACCTGGACGCGGAAGTGCCTGCGTTTAACTATAAGAATATCGCGTTTATGAATGTTAACGTTGCCGGAAGGGGTAACCGGGATTCCCTTACCCTTAACACAAAAGTGGGTGATATTTTAGTAAACGACAGTCTGCACTTTCCCGGAACAGAAATCAGCATAGTTTCAAGCAACGACATTTCCAAAGTAAATATTACCACCAGTGCCAGTCAGACCCTCAACGCGGCAGATATATCCGGCCAGGTACACACGCTCAAAACGGGAATACGCATACTATTCAACCCTTCCACTTTTGATATCAACGGGAAGAAATGGACAATTGATAAGGATGGTGAGCTTATTTTAAGCAGGGAGCTGGTAACAACAGACGGGTTAAGGATTTATAACGGAGAGCAGGAAGTGTACTTAACGTCTATTCCGTCTGCCCTCGGCAGTAGCAATGACCTGAAGCTTTCTCTTAAAAAAATAAACATCGGTGATTTTGCTCCGTTCTTCTCCAAAAAAAACCGGCTTGAAGGTTCTCTCAACGGTGTGATAGAAGTATCGGAACCTTTTGGCAACATGCACGTAGAGGTAAATGCCGAAGCAGGCCAGTTCCGTCTTGACGACGATTCCATCGGCACCTTACAGATCATCTCAAATTATACAAAAAATACGGGCAAGATAAATGCAAAGGTGGTATCTGCCAACGAGGACTATAATTTCGATATGAATGCTGTCTTCAGCCTGCTGGACAGCGCCAGGCAGGATATGAACCTCGTTGTCAACCTTCGCAATACCAGCATTCATATCCTGAATAAATATCTGAGCGGAATATTCACCCGGTTGTCCGGCAAGGCCACCGGCACGCTGCAGGTGGTTGGCCCCGCCAGAAATTTGAAGTATTTAGGTGACATCGATCTGAGAGATGGCGGGCTGATGGTAAATTTTACAAAATGCTATTATAAAATACCTGAGGCCCACGTGAAGCTGAATGACGGCTCTATTAATTTCGGACGCTTCATTTTGAAAGATACGCTCAATAACAGCGGTGAAGTTCTCAGCGGAAGACTGGATCACCAGGGCTTTAAAGATCTTGCCTTTGACTTCAGGCTCAGAAGCAACCAGCTTTTATTGCTAAATACCACAGCCGCAGACAACAGTCAGTTCTATGGAACCATGATTGGCAAGGTAAATATGAGTTTTACCGGCCCGTTGGAAGATATGCAGATGGATATTAAAGGTGAGCCGACGGATAGTTCCAATTTGTACCTGCCGATAGGCAGCAGCAGGGAAAGCGGCGATGCGGGATTCATTGTTTGGAAAGTTTATGGACGGGAGATGGAGCAGCATGATCTCAAATTAAGGGAAAGCAACCTGACTGTGAGCCTTGATATTACAGCCAACAAATTTGCAAATATTTTTGTGATCCTTGATGAATTAACGGGTGATATTATTGCTGCGAATGGCAACGGAAATCTGAAGCTGCGTGCAGGCACAAGGGAAAATATTTCCATGAGCGGGCGTTTTAACGTTGAAAGAGGGAACTATACGTTTACTTTTCAATCCATCAAACGCGACTTTAAACTACGCGAGGATGCAGGGAGCTATATATCCTGGAATGGCGATCCTTCAGAGGCAATCATAAATATCGAAGCTGAGTACGAAGCAAATAATGTAAGATTCAGCGATCTGTTAAACAACTCGCCGATCGCTGCCGCTGCAAACGCAGATGTTAAACGCTTCAGGGGAACAGTATTGGTAATTGCAACATTAACGGAACGCCTGACAGCTCCTAAAATAGCATTCCGCATAGAATTACCTCAGAACAGCCCCATCCGCAGCAGCCCCGACGTTGGGAATATTTTTACGTTGATAGAAAATGACATCAATGAATTGAATAAGCAGGTTTCCTTCCTTATCCTGTTTAATACATTTGGCCCTTACACGGGAGGGATAGGCCGCGGAGGCGTAACAGGTGATCTTGCCAACAAAGCTTTGGAAGGCATTGTGGTTAACAGCATTTCAGGCTTTCTTTCCAACATCCTTACCAACGAATTTTCCAATATCCTCCAGGACATTTTTAAGGACAAAAGCCTTAAAGTAAATATCAATGCCACTGTTTACAGCGGTACGAACCTGATAGATAATTACAATCCAAACCAGATCACATTGCCAGACAGAACCAATTTCAACCTGTCTATCGGAAAAAGCTTTTTTAATGAAAGGCTTACATTTATTGTTGGCGGCGCGTTAGACTTTGGCCTGAACACCGCCCAACAAAACCAGTCATCTGCATTTCCTTTTTTACCCGATGTTACGGCAGAATGGAGGCTCACACCAGACGGCAAATTCAGGCTTACCTTTTTTTACCGCGAAAATTACTCCTACATGGGATCTGGCGGTAAACAAAACCGCTCGGGCTCAAGCATATCTTACCGCAGGGAATTTGACCGTATTGATGAATTGTTTAACAAAAAGAAAAAACGAAGGGGAGCAAAGGCAGAAGTTAGCAGGCAGTAGCCGGCAGGCTGTAGGGAAAAATTCAAAAACTCTACTTTTAATAATCAATGAGTTAAAATTGAAATCGTGTCAAACTCAAGAGGCATACTCTACCTTATTAGACCTTAGCAGTTTACGCGGCTCCTATGGAGCCGAAGAATTAATTAATAGCATTGCTATAAACACGAGGCTCCTACCGGAGCCAATTTAGTCAAGCTTATTTTTGAAATATTTTCCGCGGAGTTAAAATAAGGTTTCTAATTCCAATCCCTTCTTTTCTACGAAGGTTGAAATCCGGTTAGAAAGATTGTAAACCTTAGTAGAATTGATTGTCATCATAATAGTTAACCTATTGAAAATCAATAATAGCGGAGCAGAAATATCGGAGCCCATCTCATTGCCCGTCAACAAGATAAAATTCAGGAGTGGCCCAGCGGGGCCTCGTGTTTATAGCAGAACATGCCTCCACGGTTCGGCTCCATAGGAGCCACGTGAAGTTTACGCAGCTCCTATGGAGCCTATTTAAGTCAACCTCATTACCTTACCTTATCCCGACCTTCAGCAAAAACCGGCACAGACATAAAATCTCATGATGAGAAAAGGGCCCTGTAAAAGTGTAAATTGAAGTTGAACAAATCTCAATCACTCTAAAAAGAGAGACCCCTGACACAAGTCGAGAAATAGATTTTACTGGTACAACATTTTTTTGCGGTATAAGGTTAGTAGCTTCTTTATAGCATTGAACAATATTAAGCAAGACAGGTGGCGCCCCACCAACGGCGACAATTATATATACACTCTCATTAACTAACTGTAAATCAACATCTTATATAATGGTGTATAATGCTGTTGTTGCGTCCAAGAGCAGGATGAATTTGAAATGCATCGATAAATAGTTCTCCCTTTAGTCGAATTAATTATTTTTGTAACTGATAAATTTTCATACCTAATCATTAATCTAAAATTCCAGAAATGAAAAAAGTAATTATCCTTACAGCAGTAATGTTTGCCGTCTTATCAGGCATCCTGGCTCAGGACAGCAAACCCCTTTCGTTAGGGTTAGGTGTTAATCTTAACCTGCCTACCGGAGACTTTGGTGAAATTTCTTCTTTTGGTGCGGGTGTAAGACTACAGGCGGAGATCCCGATAGCACCAATGATCACCGGTATAGGCTCTGTCAGCTACAACCGGTTCTTTTACAAAGATAAATATGAGGATATTGTTGATGAATCAGGATTAAATGCTATTCCCATCCAGATCGGTGCCCGGGTATACCCGATTGATAGATTTTTTATCGGTGCGCAATTCGGTTATGGCATCATATCAGGAGCCGGAGAAAGTGATGGCGGATTCAGTTATAACCCACATGTTGGATTGAATTTCCCAAAAGCTCAGGTACTGTTGGGCTACGATGCTATATCTAAAGACGGAACGTTGGGCTGGTTAGGATTATCGGCGATCCTGAAATTGTAGTTTCATTGCTAAAGAATACCTGTTACCGGACGGTAATCAAAACAAACGGGATCGCTGATCCCTTTTGTTTTCGTCTGTAACCAGTGATCACTATCGCTCTGCACAGCAGCTACTTCAGTATCTCATGCCCTAATTTATCCCTCTTTGTCTTCAGGTACTTCTCGTTGTGCGGATTGGAAATGATCTCGATTGGCAGTGTTTCAACAATTTCTATCCCGTATCCTGATAAACCTGCCCGCTTCTTCGGATTGTTGCTGATCAGCCTGAGCTTTGTAATGCCAAGATATCGCAGTATCTGGGCGCCTATGCCATAGTCACGCTTGTCCATCGGAAAACCAAGATGCAGATTGGCTTCTACTGTATCCATGCCCTGCTCCTGTAAACGGTATGCCTTAAGCTTATTTACCAGGCCGATACCCCTTCCTTCCTGGTTCATATATAATATTGCGCCTTTGCCCTCTGCCTGAACCATTTCCATCGCAAGGTGCAATTGTTCACCACAATCGCAACGCAGGGAGCCAAGAATGTCACCGGTAAAACAGGAGGAATGTACCCGTACCATCACGGGTTCATCTTTTTTGAAATCGCCTTTAACCAATGCGATATGCTCGTTGTAAGTATTTTTTTCCCGGAAAGAGATCAGTTTGAAGTCACCATAGCGGGTAGGCATGTCAACCCTGACTACCTCTTCAATCAACGAGTCAGTTTTCAGGCGGTATTCAATAAGGTCTTTGATGGAAATGAGCCGGAGGTTGAATTTTTTTGCTATTTCTTTTAACTGAGGAAGCCTGGCCATAGAGCCGTCTTCGTTCATAATTTCCACCAGCACCCCTGCCGGTTCGAACCCTGCAAACCGCGCCAGGTCAATAGTAGCTTCGGTATGCCCTGCCCTCCGCAGCACACCGCCTGACTTAGCCTTTAACGGAAAAACATGACCGGGACGCCCAAGGTCCTGGGGCCTTGTCTCCGGATCAATTAAAGCAAGTATTGTCTTTGCTCTGTCATGAGCGGATATGCCTGTAGTACAACCGTGGCCAAGTAAATCTACCGAAACGGTAAAAGGTGTTTCGTGAAGAGCCGTGTTATTATTCACCATCAATTCAAGCTCCAGCTCATTACAGCGCTGTTCAACTAAGGGAACGCAAATCAGGCCGCGGCCATGAGTGCTCATGAAATTAATGATCTCAGGGGTAACATTTCTTGCAGCAGTAACAAAATCTCCCTCATTTTCCCGGTCCTCATCATCAACTACAATAACCATTTTGCCATTCTTGATGTCCTCTATGGCGCTTTCAATGGAATCTAACATCTATAATGCATTTATACAAAAGTAACAATTTGAAAGAGGTTCAGTTTAAATAACTTGATTTAAGCAGATCTGCATGATGCAGCTAATCAGCGTCGGCAGTTGCCTAACAAATTGTTAATATCCTTTACCGCTAATAACCCTGTAAATTGTTTTCTTTGACTTGTAAATTAAACCATATGCTTAAGAAACTGATGCGACTGGTGCTGGTGCTAGTATTATTGTTTCCTTTGTTCACCGGCGCCCAGGTTACGACAAGCAGTATAAGTGGATCATTGAGAGATGCGGCCGGACAACCTTTACCAGGTGCAACCATTACCGCTACCCACCAGCCAACCGGCACTGTCTTTCGTACCAGTTCTTTACAGCAGGGAGTTTACAATCTTGTAAATATGATTCCCGGTGGACCCTACACCATCGAAGCGAGCTTCGTTGGCTTTGAAACTTTCAGGCAGGACAGCGTGACTTTAGCCCTTGGTGAAAATACCAGGATAGACGTTTCTCTCTCAACCGCCACAAGCTCATTGCAGGAAGTGGTAGTTACCGGAGCTACAACAGCAAGGAAAAAAACTGGCGCTTCAACAAGCATAAGCAGGCAGCAAATAGCGGCACTGCCTTCACTTAGCCGGAGCCTGCAGGACTTCACCCGTTTGACTCCCCAGGCAAACGGCAATTCATTTGGAGGGGTTAATAACAGGTATAACAATATAACTATCGACGGAGCGGTGAACAACGACGTATTCGGACTATCGGGTTCAGGAACTCCCGGCGGCCCGGCAGGAACTACCCCGATATCCCTTGATGCGATCCAGGAGATACAGGTAGTGCTGGCTCCCTATGATATTACCTATGGAAACTTTACCGGCGGCGGCGTAAACGCTGTTACCCGCTCGGGTACCAACAAATATGAAGGCTCTGCATATTATTTTTTCAGAAATGAAAATACGATTGGAAAAGATCCGATAAGCGGCAGAAAGTCAGCAGAATTTGGCGACAAGCAGTTTGGCATGAGGTTAGGTGGCCCTATCGTAAAAAATAAGCTTTTCTTTTTTGTTAATGGTGAAATGACCAGGAGAACGGCGCCCACGATTTATAACGCGGGTGAAACCGGATCATTATTATCAGGTGCTGAAGCACAGGCCCTGACTGACACCGTATTGAAAAGGTATAATTACAACCCGGGTACTTTTAATGCTTTTAACGCCGAAACCCAGAGTAATAAATTGTTTGGAAGGATCGACTGGAATATCAATGAAAAACACAGGCTGACGCTGCGTCATAACTATATTAAGGCGTACGATGATAACGTTAGCCGTTCGGAAACCGTTTTCCGGTTTGGAAACAATGCTTACCGCTTCAATAATAAGCAAAACATTACCGTGGCTGAACTGAGAAGCCGCTTCGGAAATTCCTTTTCAAATAACCTCATCCTCGGCTTACACGGCATCAGGGATTACCGCAACACTTACGGGCAATTGTTCCCTTTCATTGAAATTTCCAAGCCGGGCGCAAACAACGGTATTCAATTAGGTTCTGAGAGAAGTTCTGTTGCAAACGAGCTTGATCAGGATATTTTTGAGATTACCGATAACTTTAAAATTTTTAAAGGCAGGAATACATTCACAATAGGAACCCATAATGAATTTTTCAAATTCAGAAATCTTTTTATAAATAATTTCAATGGCAGGTGGTCTTTCAACAGCATAAACGATTTCTATAACAATAATCCACGCCAGGTACAGGTAACCTACTCCAATATGCCGGGTACCTCCAGACCCCCGGCTGAATTCAGCGCCGCTCAATTGGGGTTCTATGCCCAGGATGAAATTCAGGTCAATCCCAGGTTCAGGCTTACGGCGGGCTTAAGGGTCGATGTTCCGGTAGTTGGTGATAAACCGGCTTTTAACAGGACTGTTGACTCCACTTTTAAAGGCCAGTATTCAACCTCGAACATTCCGGACAAACAATTATTATGGTCGCCGAGAGTTGGATTTAACTATGACGTTCAGGGCGACAGGAGCGTGATCGTGAGAGGCGGAGCCGGGATATTTACCGGTCGTGTGCCGTTTGTATGGATCTCAAATCAGTTCTCAAACAACGGCTTATTGTTTAATACCATCAGCGTTACAGATAACACGGCAACCAATGCAAATGAGGTAAATGGGGGTAGAGGATTTGAACCTGACCCCGCGAGGCAGGCTCAGGTAGGTACCGCCGGCAGAACTTTTGAAACCAACCTCATCGATAAAGACTTCAAACTCCCGCAGGTTTTCCGGGTGAATCTTGCTACCGACGTGGTATTGCCCGGGGGGATATTGGCCACCTTTGAAGGGATATATTCAAAAACCATAAACAACATACTTTACAAGGATGTAAATCTTACCGCTCCGGTAGGCGTAGCTGATCCGGCTTACAACAACGGGGCCGACAGAAGAATCGCTTTCGCTACCTCCAACAATGGCAGAAGGATCAACCCCAATATTACCAACGCTGTGCTGATATCAAATACGAACAAAGGTTACAGTTATAACCTTACTGCGCAGTTCAGTAAAACATGGAAAAACATCTACGCTTCTCTTGCTTACAACCATAACGATGCTACGGAAGTCAACAGCGGCGCCAGTTCTACCGCCTTGTCTAACTGGGAGTTTGTGCAGGTAGTTGGCGACCCGAATAACCCGGCTCTTGCAACATCGAATTATGCGTTAACGCATCGCATTACCGGAGTGCTTTCGCTCAATTTTGAATATGCCAAACACCTTAAATCAACACTTTCATTCTTTTATGCGGGCAACTCCGGGTCGAGACTTACCTACGTTGTAAACGGTGACCTGAACAGCGATGGGCGTTTTGGAAACGACCTCTTATATGTTCCGCGAAATCCGGGAGAAATAAGATTTGTCGATTTCCTGAATACCAACAATACGGTACGGTTTACAGCCGCCCAACAGGCCGCCGCTTTTGAGTCGTTCATATCAGGAAATAAATATCTCAACCAGAGAAGAGGGAACTATGCCGAAAGAAACGGCAGCAGCACACCATGGGAGCATATTATTGACATGCGCTTTGCCCAGGATTTCTTCATTACCACAGGTGAAACAAGGCACACCCTGCAGTTTACCTTCGACGTCTTCAATTTTACAAACCTCCTGAACAAAAAATGGGGAAGAAATTATTTCGTTAGTAATCAGGCCTATAACATCCTCACGGCAGTAAACAGAACAAGCGGAACTTTCGCAGGCAAAGGATATAATTTCCCTGTTGGTCAGGCGCCATGGAATGTAACTTTCAGTTCGCGGTTCCAGGGACAGATAGGGTTGAGGTATTCTTTTAATTGATTGAAGGTATGGGGGTATGAGGTATGGGGTATGGTAAATCGTATTGCTATGGACTTTAAAATGAAAAAGGGTTGATATACAAACCTTACCTACCTCTTCCCGGGTGGAGATGTTCAAGGTTAGCCCGCAGTAAAGCTTTCAGACGTTTTTATTTTTCTTCCTCCCGATACCTCATACCTCATACCCCATACCCCATACCGACAGGCTTGTCACGCGCCCGGGCAGCGGATTGATAACAATTATATAATTTTCTCTTAGTGTTTTATACGTGTTTCTGTAATCACCTTTGCAGAAATATTTGTACCCATGAACATGAGGAATTTTTCTTTTTTGTTGATCATGGCGCTGAGCGGAATGGCCGCCATTGCACAGGAAACTACATCTGAAATTCTTGGATCAGTTACAGACGGAACGTCGCCTTTAGCCGGCGCAACAGTAACAGCCCTTCATACACCTACCGGAACCACCTATTCCACTACTACGCGCAAAGATGGCGGTTACAACCTGGCTAACGTCAGGGTAGGCGGGCCTTATCGCGTTACCTCCAGTTTTGTAGGTTTTACAGAAGAAAAGCAGGACAGCATCAATCTGGTGCTTGGCCAGGCGTATACAGCCAATTTTATACTGGGGCGCGCAACTTCGAACCTTATGGAGATAGTGGTTTCAGCAGGAATACAAAACAAGGTATTCAACAACAATCGTACAGGTTCTCAGGAGATCATCACACGCGCACAAATGGACCGGTTACCGACAATAAACCGAAGCCTTCAGGACTTTACGAGGCTTACTCCTTCATCAAACGGCTTAAGCTTCGGAGGCCGCAGCAGCAGCTATAATAATGTCACCGTAGATGGCGCCCAGTTCAACAACGCCTTTGGCTTATCAGGCACTTTAGGCGGGCAAACAAACTCCCAGCCCATAAGCCTTGATGCCATAGAACAAATTCAGGTAAACATTGCGCCTTTTGATGTTCGCCAGGGCGGCTTTACAGGCGCTGGTATAAACACTGTTACAAAGAGCGGTACAAACAACTTCAGGGGTACCATTTATACTTATCAGAAAAGTCCCGACCTGGTAGGCAGAAAAGTAAAGCAGTACGAGATTGCAAAGCAGTCTTTTGAGTACGATCAGTTTGGAGCCGCAGTGGGCGGCCCCATCGTGAGAAATAAATTATTTTTCTTCCTGAGTGGTGAAATAGAACGCATCGATGAACCCGGAACCAGCCTGATCGCCAGCCGCAGCGGGTCGCAGGGAGGAACGGGAAATATTTCACGCGCCAGAGCTGAAGACCTCAACACATTAAAACAGTTTCTGATTGACAAATATAAATATGATCCGGGGCAATATGAAGGCTACACCCTGAATACACAGAGCGATAAACTGACTGCTAAAATTGATTGGAACATCAACAGCACAAATGTGCTTTCTGTGAAGTATAATTATCTTAAGTCTTCGAGGGTGGTACCGGTGAGCAACAGCGGCGCCCCTACAGGGGGGCGCCAGGCAAGCTTTGACGCACTGCCCTTCAATTCTTCCTTCTACATCATTAACAACAATTTCAATATCTTTATCGCAGAACTGAATACCCGCTTTGGCAACAGAGCAGGCAACAAAATACAGATCGGCTATACTGCACTTCGTGATTTCAGGGCAAGTGCGGGAGGTAAAGACTTTCCCCTGGTAGACATCGAAAACGGGGCAGGCAGAACCCTTACCTCCTTTGGTTATGAACCTTTTACTTACAACAATAAGTTAAGTACAGATATCATTCAAATCAATGACTACTTTACCTATTATGCGGGCAAGCATGAAATTGTATTAGGCACGCAAAGCAATATAAAAAAATTCGAGAACGGTTTTGCCCCCAATTATTACGGCACTTACCGTTTCAGAAGCCTGGCCGATTTTTATGCCAGTGCAAACAATGGAACTCCCAATGCCATACGGTATGAGTTGCGTTATTCAGCGCTGAAAGGTGGTTCATTTCCTTTCGCGAAAGTTGGTGCGCTGGAATTAGGATTTTTCGCCCAGGATAAATGGAAGATGAGAGACAACCTTACATTCACCTATGGCTTGCGGGTTGATGCGCCTGTGTTTGATAAGGACTTTGAATTTAATCCCAACGTTGTAAACTTCACCTTTCGTGACGGCAAGAAATACAATACCGCAGAGGCTCCAAAAACATCTATTTTGTTTTCACCGCGGGTGGGCTTTAACTGGGATGTTAAAAACAACCGCTCTACCCAGATACGCGGCGGGATCGGTTTGTTCTCAGGCCCCCCTCCTTTCGTGTGGATCAGCAACCAGGCCAGCAATAACGGCGTTCAGTTCGGATCTTTTCTCATTCAGCCAGGCGTAGCCGGAATTAGCCCTGCTGACCCCAGGTTCAGATTTCAACCGGATGTAAACGCGAACAGAACGGAGGGTGCGGCCAATACATCTTATAATCTCGTATTTACAGAAAGTGATTTTAAATATCCACAGGTTCTGCGCGGCGATATCGCAATTGATCAGAAATTGCCGTTCGGTATTGTAGGTACACTCGAATACACTTTCAACAACGATGTTAATGCGGTATACTTTCAAAACGTAAACCTGCCGTCAACGGGCACACCTTTAGCTGGTTCTGATAACAGGATCCGGTTTACAAGCCCCCAAATATACAGTTCAGTACCTGCAGCCCAGGGAGGCAATACCGCAGCAAGGCCTAATATAAGCGATGCTATCCTGATGGCAAACAGCAGTAAAGGTTATTCTTATGTAATAACTGCCCAGTTGCAAAAAACCGCCAGAAACTTTAATGCCAGCACGGCGTATACGTATTCAAAGGCTAAGAGCCTGAATGATGGAGGATCCATCGCCCAGAGTAACTGGAGAGACCGCCCCGTAAGCGGAGATCCGAATGCGGAGCAATTGGGTTATGCCAATTTTTTTCAGCCCCACCGGGTGATCGCCCAGGCATCTTACCGTATTGAATATGCGAAGTTTCTCGCAACCTCCGTCGGGTTTATTTTTGAAGCCTCATCGGGAAACACCGGATCGTATACCTATAACGGTGATGTAAACAACGACGCGCTCAACACAAATGATCTGATGTATATCCCTAAAGGTCTCAATGATATTGTGGTTGTACCGGTTGGTTATGGAAGCAGCACCTACAACCCTGCTACCAATGCAGACAGAAGAACCCCTCAACAGATATGGAACCAGCTTGATACTTATATCAGCCAGGACTGGTACCTGAGCCGCAACAGGGGGAAATATGCGGAGCGCAATGCTGCTCTTGCACCAGTATTTAAAAGACTTGACTTTAACATCACCCAGGATTTTTCTGTTAAGGCCGGTAAAACGCGCAACACACTACGCCTCACTTTAGACATCATTAACTTTGGTAATCTCATCAGCAGGAGATGGGGTACTCAACAATTATTTAACAGAACTTCACCGCTGAATTTCGAAAAAGTGGAGACCACAGGGCCTAACGCAGGCAAACCCGCTTTTTCATTCCCTTATCTCGACATTGCCAACCAGATACCGCTGGTTAATTCGTTCCGGGACAATACGGGCATTGCGTCACGCTGGCAGGGACAATTAGGTATCCGCTATCTTTTTAATTAATGCGGAATGTAGTTTACAGGTGATAAGTTGTAACGGGGCAGGAGACTTTCAAGTAGGCATCTGGTAAAGAGCTTGTGCTTCTTTTTCAATCCAGAAAGGCGGTATCACTTTGTCCGGACAGAAAATCCACGGCATCTCCAGGAATTTTATGAACCATGGTGAGTTTCTACAAATATAAGCGGTGCGCTGCACCTCTTATAGTACGAAGCGCTTTTCTGCAATGCAAAGTGTGTACCTGTTATTCATTTGTCCATTCTTACAATGGTGCAGCGCACCGGAATATTTGTAGAGAAATTTATGATTTCAATCAGGTGCAGCGCACCGTAATGTTAGTCTTTCACAAACGAATTTAGCGCTACCATATAAGCCGTGCTGTAAGAACGCTATTAGCTACTTTTGCTTTATTCAGTCGTAAATAATCCTTTAGTGGAACGTGCTTTACCTTTAACTCTTTATTTGTGTAACATGTGGCCCATCTGTAGACCTTCCTTGTTATTCTGAAAAGTAACGCCTTCTTTTTCTCTAGAACAATATTAGCTACTTTTGCTTTTATTCAGTCGTAAATTTAAACCTTTAGTAGAACATGATAAACATTGGAGGCAAAATTGTAGAACTTCGCAAGCGTAAAAACTAGCAGCCAAGTGATCTGGCCAAAGCGGTGGAGGCTTCACAACTTTGTTAAAGTGAGCCACCTTTGTTAGCTTCTCTGCCGGTGTCCGTTTGATCGCTGTGCCTCCGATCAGCTCTTTGCACTTTTCCAAAGCTTCAGGCTTGGTGAGGCTGTACGTTTACTTTACAACATCTATTTACATCTAAACTCCCGCCGTGTATTTTAAACTCGTGCTGAAGCAATAAGCCGTATTCCGTTTTTTAATACTCCTGCAGGAAAGGCGTTTTATCTTCATGAAATGCGGCAGTGCAGCCGCAGGTGCTTGTCTGGTTTTAAGCCGTAATGCTGCAACACCCTGGCTAAGGTGAGCTGGCTTTTGATGTTTGCTATTTCCATTCGAAAAATATTTTAGATTTATTTTCATTCAAATCTGCCGTAAAACTGTAATATCTTACAAAATAGAAACAAACATTTATTACTCTACGCCTACATATATTTTCCATAAATTGCCTTAAAAGCACTTTTTATGTGGTATACAGTTTTGCTGTTTGGCGAACGCCTTACACAGATTAGAAGAAAGAAAAAACTGTCCCAGGCAGAGATTGGCTACCCGATATTGATCGGGATGCTTACGGACGTTATGAACGCGGAGAAGTAAAACCCTCTATTGATATGGAGCTAAAATCGCTGATGCTTTAAACGTGTCGCTGGATTATTCTGATTGTTAAAATCCATCTGGAATTTAATGGCGATACCCTTAAACGCATTGAGGAGATCTCAAATCTGTCTGACAAAAACAAAGAAGTGGTGTATACCATCCTCGATTCTTTCCTGGCTACCAGTAAAATGCAGTCGATGCTCAAAAAATAATTTTTATGAAAGTATTATTAGACATACCAGATAATAAAGCATCCTCCTTAATGGATGTGTTGAGAAGCATTTCCTATGTAAAGGCAAAGCCCCTTACAGATGCCCAGGCGCTGCTAATGGAAGAAATAAGGGAAGCCGTTGAAGAAATGAAATTGATTAAGATGGGTAAAAAGAAAGCCCGTAACGCAGAAGATTTTTTGAATGAGTTATGAAGTAAAATCCATTGCCGTATTTGAAAAGCAAGCCAAAAGGCTTATCAAAAAGTATGCTTTGCTAAAAAAAGAACTTCTGGAACTCGTACACGAGCTCAAAGAAAATCCGGAACAAGGGGTAGCTATTGGTAAAAATTGTTTTAAAATCAGTATTGCTATCGCTTCTAAAGCAAAAGGAAAATCAGGGGGTGCAAGAATCATCACTAACCTTATGGTTACCGATGCTACCGTTTACCTGCTCTCCATCTATGATAAAGCAGAAAAAGAAAACCTTACAGATAAAGAACTCCATGAACTGCTTAAATATATTCCCGATTAATACGTAATCCGCCGGCTTCACTTACTCAAGGGCAAAGATGCCAACACACAACCCTTCGCCAGCTCCATGTTATAATTAATGAACCATGCTTGTGCCAGTTGGGGTATCCGAATAAAAAGTCAAATGCACATCTACGCCGACTTTCGCGCCAGCGAAGGCTAAGGCCAAGGAATTGGTTCTTTCATGTTTTCCGTATAAAATATTTCGTTAGCGTCATTTAAAATATAACTATGAGTATTGTTTACAGGTCTAATTATCCAATTTCTATCATAAAGTTTATCTGCCTCTTGAATTGATACAACTTAACTTCATAACCCTTATCAAAATAAATATGCAATCGATTATCTTTTCCAAATTTTTGGCTTGATCGCCCTGCCTCCGATCAGTTCCTTGCACTTTTCCAAAGCTTCATGTTTGATATTGCTATCCATGTGCATCACCATTCTATTACGTCCAGACTCTTGCCGTGCGTTTTACAACTTATGCTGAAGCAATAGGCCGTATGAGTTCTGTAATACTCCTGCAAGAAAGGCGTTTTGTCTTCATGAAAGGGGTAGTGCAACAGGAGGTGTTTATCTGGTTTAAGCCGTAGTGCTGCAACACCCTGGCTAAGGTGAGCTGGCTTTTGATGTCTGCTATTTCGATTGTTCAATTATCTTTAGACATCTTGACAAGTGCTAAAATATAAAATAATAATCAAACTCCATTTTGAAAATTATAAAATCAGACCGGCAACTTTATCTCTAAAAATCTACATAATGCCTATTTTTGCACAACTACAATTTGGGAACATATGCAGATAGCTAAAAACATAAAAAATTCCGGGAAGAAAAAGGGGTGATGCAAAAAGAAGTAGCCAGCGCAGTGGGCGTCCACCCTTCCAACTATTATAAAATGGCAAAAGGGGAAAGAGAGTTCAGCATTGAGGTAATTGATAAGCTGGCTAAGTATTTCGGGATATCTATTGGTGAACTGGTACACATAAACGGAAAAATTCCCAAAGCTGTTGCCCTGGAAGATAAAACCGCTACTGAAAGATTACAGATGATCGCTCAGTTAGAAGAGGAAGACAAACATGCCGTTTATCGTATTATTGGCGGGATGCTGACTAAAAGCAGGTTCCAGACTTTCTTTGAACAAAATATCTCAGTAAAATAAATTCAATATATGAGATTACAGGTAATAGAAGATGCAAAGGGCAGGGCCACCGGGGTATTTATCCCCATCAGCGAATGGAAGCAACTAAAAAAGCAGCATAAGGATTTGGAAGCGCTCGAATATGAAGAACCTTCTAAAACACAGTTGTTACAGGAGCTTAAACAGGCTGTTAAAGAACTTACATTGATCGGGAAGGGCAAACTTACATCACGCCCCGCTAAAGCGTTGCTGGATGAGCTATAACGTAGAGTCTATCCCTCTTTTTGATAAGCAGGCTAAACGGCTCGCTAAGAAATACCCTTCCTTAAAAAATGATCTGGCCGGGCTTTTTGAAAGCCTTGCCGACAACCCCGGGCAGGGAACGGCGCTGGGCAACAGCTTTTATAAAACCAGGCTGCCTATTGCCTCTAAAGGCAGGGGCAAATCCGGCGGCGCAAGAGTAATCACTTACCTAAAGGTTGCTGCCGATACCGTTTACCTTGCTTCCATTTATGATAAGGCTGAAAAAGATGCTATCTCCGATAAAGAACTACGCCTGATCTTTAAAATGATCCCTCATGAAAGTTCCCGATAAATTAAACCCCCTCTACAGTATTAACAATTGATGACAAATTCCCATGCTCCCGCATTACCCCCTGGTCACTATCATCGCCGTTTATCACACCTACAAAGAACCACTTCGTAATTAAAAGCCGCTGGTTTTTTTTCCAGCGGCTTAATCTCTCGTAGCTCCATACCCACACTACAGTTGTTGGTCATAAGACACAACAACGGCAAAGCGGCGAACACCAAGGTAGGCGCAATATCTTAACCCACATTGCAACTATCCGGAAAAAAGTTGAGGCTTTTCAGGGGTTTGGCTTTTTTTGAATTCTGGAAGGGGGACTACAGATTTTTTACGGGTAAATGGTTTTAATTTAACGTCAGTTCGGAGGTTAAGTAATTGATAAATATTATGTTAGGCTATAAAGTTCTAGAAAAGATGTTTATGAATGAAAAACCGCCGGCTTCGCTGCCAACGGCTTTAAAATGTTATATACTTACTGCCCCATGCACAATAAATTTCACCTAATAGCCCTTTATGCCTCATTTAGAAAGCTACTTCCTATTGGAACTTATTATATTTTGGCGGAATTAAACTATCCGGTGAAACAACTAGTTTCTGTGTAGAACCATTTTCAATATCAGTTCACAAATTCTACTTCGCTGATTTTTTCTATGTGATGTTTTTAGTCCCTATGTCAACAGTACTATCATTAATTAATTGCCATGTTTCAATAAAATAAATGTCTCCTCTATCAAGTTTAGTGAATTCTCCGTCAGCATATTTCTTAAAGACAACCCATTTTCCATTCTTATCAAAATAGTAAAAAGTTTTCGTTTTTTTATTAATACTATCAGTTACCAACTTACCAACCAATACTTAAAATTTTGACCAGTAATTAAATCTGATGACCCCTTTTTTCTACAAGATGTTACAACTAATAAAAATGATAGTATAATAGCATAACTTTAATGTCGATAGCTTCTGACTGCATGGAAGTCCGTTTAAATGTAAATTTGTAGCCTGTTTTTAATATTGCTTTATTGGTCTTTTCTATTAGCCCTTCAACCTTACCATCATCATAATCATCTTTAAAGTAATCTGTCATTACTTTTAAAATACCTCTTTGGAAATCAGGCGTTCCGTTTAAAAAGTTTTCATTAGATACCTGCCTGAAATAAACTTCTGCGTGACTAAAGTTATCACCCTCATTATTTTTGAATCCTTGTCCCTTATCCTTGTGATCTTTTTCAAGAAAAAGGACACTTTTCAAATTATTGATGTCGTAAGGCGTGCTGTTGATATTATCATCTTTTTTGTTAACATAGATATTGTTTCCTTCTGTAAACGCAGATTTACATCTGATGCTTTTTCGCTTGCTTTTAACCCAACTATACCCTTATTTGAATTTCCAGTACTTCCTTTGCCTTGATACTTAATGCCAACTTGACCAGCATAATATGCAACAACATTCGCTACTATTTGCCTATCATTTAAAGTATTTAATTTTACTTGTGTAAGAAGAAGATTCCCTTTATAAGTTTGTACATAAATCTTAGAACCAGTTTTAGTCCCATAAGAGAATGTCCCGTCTGCATTAAAAAAGTCGTCATCTCCATCAGGGTCAATTTTACAAACAGGATTATTACTAAAGATAGAGTAATCACTTTGCCACGGTTTCTTAACAGGGCCAACATTCCATCTTCTGCCCGTCCTTGGATCATATTCCCAAAACATCGCAGTATAGGCATTCCCCCCCATAAATTTCATCATCCTTCTCTTGTCCGTTAAACCCATAGCGATGACCACCGCTGCTACCATCAACCCAATCTCCTGAGCCGCTCACTCCCTTCCGGATCAGCACCTCCAGGAACAGTTTAAAGCTGTCACCTTCAGCACTCATAAAGCCCACCTGGAACTCAATGGTGTTAAGCGCCTTGTAGGTTGCAGGAAGGTCGCTGCTGCGATTGTTTACCACCAGACCGGATACCGGGTGGTCGCTTGAAGTTCCCTGAGCATCCCTTACATATCAGGTTGTTTGATTATCAGCAAACTATAGGACAAAAGAAACCGTGCAAAGAAGAGAATACTCAGGCCATTAATCAGAGGGCATTATTTTAAAATCCGACCACTCTTTCTGATCACTGTCCCGGCGGGCCATCCCCACTTCAAAAAAACGAACATGGCCTTAGCCCATGTAGCAATATCATGTTTTCCCTGATCCAGCTCCAGGTAATGAATATCGTCGGCGGTATCATATCCTTTCTTCACCAACTCATCGATAAGACCTAACGTATCATCGATAGAATCAATCACGCCATTGTTGTTCCGATCCATGGTTTCATCAAGAGTGCCGGTCTGAAAAAAGAATTTTAGCCCCGGCACGTAATTTCCTTTCCGTATCCGGGCATGCATGATGCGGTCAGTATCTTCATTATATCCGTCGTCAAGGCTTTTCGTGCGCCACCATAATGAACCGCTGAACACCCCTGCTGTAGAAAATTCCTGCGGGTGATTCCAAACAATGTCCAGAGCGCTTAACCCACCCATCGAAAAACCGGCAAAAGATTTATTTTTAAATGCTGGTATACGATATGTGGATTGAATAAGCGGCAGCAGCTCCTCGAAAATAAAACGGGTATACAGCGCCGCCTTATTTCCGCGACCTTTATAATCGAGGCGGTTTGCGGTACCATATTCCGCTTTCCGGTCGCCGGCGTAAATACCCACGCACAATAAAGGGGAAATCTGCTGATCTAACATCAGGTTCTCAAGAATATTCTCCAGCCCCAGCTCTTTCATATTCTGACCGTCATTGATCAACAGTAATTCTATTTGAGCCGGGTCAGCCACTGAGGTTGGCAAAAAACAATCTACTTCCACTGTGCGGTTCAAATGAGCAGATTTAATTTTCTGTTTCTCCACAAGCAAGGCTGATCTGTTCTCTAAGTGCATACGTTCAAAAGTAGTTAAATTTTTATCTAATCAACCTGCCCACGTGAATGGTAAACATCTGAAGCGGTGTAGACCCCGCCGGGTAAATGATTTATTTTTAAGTGATTACCAGCTTCAAAATAATGAGATAAGAATTTTTTAAGTGAATAATCATTTGTTTTATTGTGCATTTAAAAATAAATTTGATTTAACGCGAAAAGCACGAAAATACGGGAGCCGCAGTTGAATTCTTTTTTCGCTCTCTTATTTAGCGTGTCTTATTCGGTACGATCATCATATATCCTGAGCACCTAAAAGCAACATCATGAAAAAAATTGGCATTATCTTCGGCAAGGAAAGAAGCTTTCCTATGGCATTCATAGAAAGGGTGAACAGCAAAGGTATCGACGGAATCTCAGCCGAACCTGTACGCATAGAAAAAGTGATGCAGGGGGAAACCACGGAATATGCGGTTATTATAGACCGCATTTCGCAGGACGTTCCTTTTTATCGTGCATACCTGAAAAATGCTGCTCTCACCGGCACTGCAGTAATCAACAATCCGTTCTGGTGGAGCGCAGATGAAAAATTTTTCAACAACTGCCTCGCCACGAAGATAGACGTACCTGTGCCTAAAACGGTTATCTTGCCCTCGCGTGAACTTCCTGCGGATACGTCGGAACAGTCGTTCAGCAACCTTTCCTATCCATTGAATTGGGAAGAGATTTTCAGTTATGTGGGTTTTCCTGCTTACATGAAACCGTTTTCAGGAGGAGGCTGGAAAAATGTATATAGAGTTACTGATCCGCAAGACCTGTTTAGTAAACACGCAGAGACCGGGGAGCTGGTGATGCTGCTGCAGGAGGAGATTATCTTTGACGAATACTACCGTTGCTATTGTATCGGGGGTAAGTATGTACACATCATGCCCTATGAACCACGCAACCCTCACCATCTCCGGTATCAGGCCGAATTCAGTCCTTCCCCTGAGCGTAAGCAATTGATGGAAGAGATTGTCTTACGCATTAATCATTACCTTGGTTATGATTTTAATACTGTTGAACTTGCTTTGCGTGATGGTGTTCCATATGCGATTGATTTCTGTAACCCTGCACCCGACGCAGAGATCAAGAGCGTAGGCCCGGAAAATTTTGAGTGGGTTGTAGAAATCGCTGCTACTTACGCTATTGAAAAAGTGCAGGCTCACCAGCAAGGCAGGGATAATCTTACCTGGGGTGAATATGTGAAAAGAAGCGCCTTGGGAAAATCCCTTGTAGACAACGTGCAGGAGATAGCGGCGGTAGTGAGTAGTGAGTAGTGAGTAGTGGGTAGTGGGTAGTGAGTAGTAAGTAGTTAGTAGTTGTAGTTGTAGTTAGTAGTCAATGGCAGGGTGAGCGTATTGACAGGCGACAATCGGTAGTGCTATTGCCTCAACCCAGAGGTGTCAGCTTACCGTTTAAGCTCAGCAGATTCACGTTCTTAACGAATGCTATGTTCACCATTTTTGATGAGGAAGAATTGAAATATCAGGCTGTAGAGGAACCGGATCCTTCCTTAAGTTACACCTATGCCGATTATTTACAGTGGAAGTATAAAGAACGGGTGGAATTGATCAGAGGAAGGATATTTAAGATGAGCCCTGCTCCGAACCCAAAGCATCAGCAGGTATCCATCCGGTGCTCAGTTGCACTCTACAATTTCATAAAAGGAACGGTTTGCCAGGTATACCCGGCGCCTTTTGACGTGAGGCTTCCTTACAAAAATAAAAATACACCTACTGAAATAAACACTGTAATTCAGCCGGATATTTGTGTGGTATGTGAATCCATCAAAAATTGATGACTGCGGCTGCTGTGGCGCACCGGATCTTATCGTCGAAATTCTTTCACCGGGTAACTCAAGGAAAGAAGTACACCTGAAATTTGAATTATATGAAGAAGCTGCCGTAAAAGAATACTGGATAATTAACCCTGTAGAAGAAAACGTAGTGGTGTACGTGCTGAATAAGGAGGGCAAATACAATGGTGCAAAAATGTATGCATCCGGTGACCGGATAATCAGTTACGCCATACAGGGATTTGAAATTGATGTTAGTGAGATTTTTGGAGGATGAGGAGTAAGTAGGTAGTAGGTAGTAGGTAGTGGGTAGTAGGCATCGGAAATCGGCATTCGCATAATCCATTCAGCATGTTTCAGTAAAAACCAACATAAATATACAAATGGCCAATCTCAGCTATAAACATTTTACCCTTGGCATTGAAGAAGAATACATGGTCGTAGACCCGCATACAAAGGAATTAAAAAGCCACGAGCAGAAGATCGTGCATGAAGGGCATAAAGTAATAAAGGACAAGGTTAAGGCAGAAATGCACCAGGCTGTTGTGGAAGTAGGGACAGATATATGCGTGGATGTCGCCGAAGCTTACAAAGACGTTTCCCTGCTAAGAAAAACAATTTCAGAAATAGCAGGCAATCTTGGATTGTGGCTCGGTGCATCCGGTACACATCCATTCAGCCATTGGGAGAGCCAACTGATCACCGAACATGTGAGGTATAATGAAATCGTAAACGAGCTGCAGGAAGCGGCCCGCAGCAACCTTATCTTCGGACTTCATGTTCACGTTGGCATGGAAACCCGCGATATGGCTATTCACATCGCCAATTCAGCGCGTTATTTCCTTCCCCACATCTATGCGCTCAGCACCAACTCACCGTTCTGGGAAGGAAGAAAAACAGGGTACAAATCATATAGAACCAAGGTTTTTGATAAATTCCCAAGAACCGGGATCCCTGACTATTTCGAAAGCATTGAGGCCTACGACAGGTACGTAAACCTGCTCATCAAAACCAACTGCATTGATAATGCAAAAAAAATCTGGTGGGATCTGCGGGTGCACCCATTCTTCAATACCGTGGAATTCCGCATCTGTGATGTGCCAATGACGGTTGAAGAAACCATTGCCATCGCCGCATTGTTCCAGGGGGTTTGCGCGAAGCTCTATAAGCTCCGGTCAAAAAATATGAATTATATGATCTACCAGCGGGCACTGCTAAACGAAAACAAGTGGCGGGCCGGCAGGTATGGAATCGACGGGAGCCTGATAGATTTTGGTATCGAAGCTGAAGTAAACACCAGGGTACTGATCTATGAACTACTTGAGTTTATTGATGATGTTGTAGATCATCTCGGAAGCCGCGATGCATTGCCTATTGTCACAAAAATACTCGACCAGGGCACCGGTGCTGACCGGCAGTTAAAAGTTTTTGAACAAACGGGCGACCTGGGCATCGTTGTGGAGTATATTCACAGCCAGTTCCTTGTAGGCGTGTGATAACCTTAGGATGAGACCGCCAGGGGTTCCCCCTCCAACCATCCCCGCCGATGTCTCCGCGGTACGCACTAAATCCTATTTTGCTCTTGCGCGGGACTCGCCGGAGCGGAGGATGCAAGCCGGGGACCTATCGGCCCACGGCGATACCTGTGCAAATCCGCGCAGGAAACCTGTAGCGCCACGGCGAGGTTCCCCTCCAACCATCCTGCCGAAGTCTCTGCGGTACGCGCCCTCCTACAACAGAGTAACAACATTTAATTCGACTAAAAATTCGACTAACTATGTTGTTACCAATCAAACCTGTTTGCAACGCCATAGTTACCAGTGCTCTATTTTTTTGGTTACTTACTAAAATAAGTAAGTGCTAAAATGTCTCAACTTCCATAAACATTACATTACGGAAGTAGATAGAATATAACCCAAGCATCGCTTAACGCGTATAAATTAAGCAAGGTATGACTGATTTGAGAGTCGTCAACTTAGACGGAGAATTTCCATTGGAATTTGCGTATCTAATCTTAAATTGAGTAACGGTATCCGTTGCCTTGATTATAAACTGGAGATTATGAAATATGCTTTTAAGATATTTGCTGGCTTATTGGTTTTTTACAATTCGAGTGTTGCTCAATTTCGACGTTTTACTTTTGACGAGTTTCTATCCATTATTAAATCAGATGAGCAGAGTTATATTAAAGGCATGAAGGCTCGAGGCTACCTCTTGTTGGATGACGAGGAATCAATGATTTGCAAAGGTGAATTTATTGACAGGGGTTTAAAGTATGGAATTGAAGATAAAGACAGCGATGTATACGCCGAGTACGTAACTTACCTCAGATGCCCCACAAGCAGCTTGCCTTTTCGGGTTGAACGGGGTCCTAAGGACTCATACCTTTATTATAATACATTAGAATCACTTAATCAATATGGCTTTACACTAATAAACAACACTGAAAAGACATTGAACAATACTGACGGGACTCGTGATATACAACACATCATGTATTATAATAACAAGGAATTCGAACTAGAACTAAAGAAAACAATAAGACCTGGCAATAAACTGTTCTTCATGTATGGATAAAGAGATTATAAGTGGTACATTCTAAATCATTCTAAACCTAAAAATCTCATTGTCAAGCTCAACAGTGAGTGGGTTGCACGCCTGAATGAAAGGAGTGAACTGACCAGCGCCGATATTCTTATTTTAGGGGGCATGATCGACGACGCCGACGAGGGTTAAAGGCGTAGGGGCCTTTTTAACTTGGTTTGGATAGAGGGCTACGGTATCCTTATAAAATCAAACAAGGAGATCGATATTTCAAATTGAACGGCACTACTCAGATGCTTCCGATGGATCCATTTAAACATACCCCTTTTGAATTCATAGATAAATATCGTTACCCTCTTACGGAGGATGGTGTACGGTATAAGGTCCGGGTGAGGGGATTGAAAATGTACTTGTTGCAAACTTGACAGGGATTTAATGATTTCGATATCAACTTGCCTATTAAATGGAGGGAAGGAATATCCGATTACAACCCTACAACCATCCCCGCCGATGTCTCCGCAGTACGCCTTTGCGCTCTTTTGCTGCCGACGCGGGACTCGGCGGAGCGGAGGATGCAAGCCGGGACTTACGTTCCGCGGCGGGATCCCCTCTGCGACTTCCCGCAGGCAACCTGTAGCGCCACGGCGAGTCCCGGCTTAGTCGCTGTAGCCTAAGTCTAAACCGCTGAGCCGGAGACTCGCCTGGGATGGTAGGGGAGTGATGCCGCGGCGACGTCCCCCAACCATCGCCGCCGAAGTCTCCGCCGTACGCACCGGCACCATTTTGTTGCCTGCGCGGGACTCGGCGGAGCGGAGGATGCATCCCAGCATACCGTTCTGATTACGATCTGCGATTATTTCTTTTTCTTTAATTCGGCAAGATATTCAACGAGGTCTACTACCTGCTGCTGTTTCAGTCCACTGACAAGGCCTTCGGGCATTAATGACTGCCTGTATGGCTTCTTTGATACAAGATCTGATTTCTTCACCCGGTTTACCTGACCGCCCATTACTTTAACGGCAAGCTCATCTTTCGTTTCGCTCGTTATTACGCCAAGCATTTGGTTGCCATCTTTTGTACTCACCGTATAACCTTCATATCCAAAAGCGATCCCGTCATCCGGTTGAAGAATAGACTTATACAATCCATCTTTCTGGTATTTTGCGCCTATCTCTGAAAGGTCGGGCCCAAAGTTCGTCCCGCTATTATTTACCTGGTGGCATGAAGCGCATGTGCTGTTAAAGACGGCTTTACCATTCCCGGGATTCCCGGTAAGCGAAACCAACTGCGTTACGGGCGCCAATGATTCTGTAGTATTTCCTTTATTATAGTACGCCATAACTTTTTTCTTTATATCCTGGCGCCATGCTCTCATCAAAATCCTCTCCGCCATAGTATCAAGATCCGGTGGCAGTTTATTTTCCATTACCAGCGTCAATAGTCGCTGCTGCCCGTTCCATCCGGAAGACAGCATCTGGGTAGCTTTCCTTCTGACCTGCAAATCAAGGCTTTTATCTCTCACCAACGCCTGGAGCAAATCTTTCGTGTTACGGCTGTCCTCACCCATTGAACCAATGAGGATCATGGCGCTGGCGGTATCTTTATGAATGGCGGCATTCAACTCCTTCTCACCATTGTTGGCAACCAGCAATTTCAATGCATTGGCCCGTGACTCCTTGCGATCGCTATTTAAAGCGATATTCAAAATCTCAGGATTCTGGTTCCTGATCTTGTATTTACCAACAATGTCGAGAAACTCCTGCCGCCCTTTCATCACTTCAAGGCTTTTATCGATACTTGACTTTAATGATGCTGTCATAGCCAGCTTTGAAGTATCCAGCTGTGTAAGCGCATAGACGGTAATCAGGTTTTGTGCCGGGTGATTCCCCTCCAATAACGAAAGCAAAACCCGCTGCTTTGATGTATCAGCGTAAAAATCAAAAGCCCGGAAATACCTGAGATTGGCTGAAGGTTCCGTTGCAGGATCCTGGATGATTGCTGCAAGTAAGGGAAGCGATTTCTTTGCTCTCGCACGCCACACAATATCTCTCCCGGCAGGGGTATTCCAGTTACTTTCAACCTTGTTTAACCAGGCTTCGAAATAACCATCCCATTGCTTATCGGCGCTGATACCAAGGGCCTCAAGATACCAGCGGTCTTTACCATCATACTTTTGGGCCAGTGTTGCCCAGACAGATGCAGCTTCAGGTGATGGGTTGTGCCGGATAGCTGTTAAAAGTTCCCTGTTGATGTGGGCAGACGATCCGTTCATCATCTGCTTTACTATTGGAATGATATCTAATTTTAGTTGCCTTGCCGCTTTTAAAGCAGCAATTCTTATGTCTTCATTTTTGTCCTGTAAAGCCTGTTGGACATATGCAGTGCCCTTTCCGGGTATTTTGCTTAACAACCAGAACGCCCGTGCCCTGAACCTGGGATTATCTGAATCATTAAAAACTTTGGCAAGATCCTTTTCTACAGCCGCTCCCTGCTCATGTAATTTCTGCCAGGCAAGGTACCGGGTTGCAAGATTCGGATTTTCCAGCGCTTCAATCTGGCGGCTGACACTACTGGTTGAAAAAGCCGGTATTTTATACCGGGAAACGTCCGGAGCCACCCTGAATATCCGGCCTCTGTCAAGATCACCTACCTGGTGACCGCCTACACCCGGATCGTACCAGTCTGCAATAAATAATGATCCATCGGGGGCAATGCAAATATCCGAGGGCCGGAACCAATCATCTTCTTTGGATTCGAGCACATTGACGATCTCAGCTTTATATCCTGCCCCATCTTTGGTTACCGGGTAAGAACGTACTACATTGTGGCCGGGTTCAGAGTGGATCATCTGGCCGCGGTATTTTTCCGGCAGAAGGCTGCCTTCATAAACAACCATTCCCGTGGGCGAACCTGATCCGGTCTGCAATAAATTCGGAACCACCCCCGGATCATTTAAATGCCAATGCCTGAACGGGATGGAATCTTCCATATTGGTACGTCGCGACTGCCACCCCGCACCCGTCATTTCATCCGTATAACCGTAGTTTCCGTATTCCATTACATAATTGATGCGGACACCGCGATTTCCATCATCATCATTATCTGACTGCCATAAATTTCCAAACGCATCTACCGCTACTTCGTAATTATTACGGAAGTTATTGCCTAAAACTTCAAAGTTACTGCCGTCCATGTCGCAGCGGAAAACCATTCCCTGCCTGTAAGGCTTACCCCGGGCATTAACAGGTGTGCCTTCTATATCTTTTATAATTGTGCCGTTCCTGTCGAGAATACTATCACCCGCGTTGCCAAAATTGAAATAGAGCTTGCCATCCGGGCCAAATGTAAAAGCATGAATGGCATGGTCATGCTGAACACCTCCTATTCCCTGGAACAGTATTTCCTTTTTGTCAGCTTTATCGTCTCCGTTCTCATCTGTAAGTACAAAAACGTTGGGACTGCATGATACGATCACCCTGTTTCCCAAAACGGCTATTCCAAGGGCAGCATTGATAGTAGAATCCTGGTAAAACACTTTACTGGTATCGGCTTTCCCGTTACCATCCGTATCCTCCAGTATCAGGATGCGGTCACCTTCATCTTTATGCGGATGCCCCGCGTTGAGATTAAACCGGTAATTATACCCTTCAGTGATCCATACCCGGCCGCGATGATCAATATCCATGTTTGTTGGGTTCAGCATGCGCGGTTCGCTTGCAAACAGCTCAACCTGCAGCCCGTCTGCCACCGTGAAAGCGCTTAACGCATTTTCGGGCATTCGTTTTTGTTCTTCAGTAAGTTTTGACCTGTCCGCAGCAGGTTTTATGTCGGTTCTCTTTTCATTTCCGCTGCTGTTGCAGGAGATCAGCGCAGCACAAAAGAAAATGGCAACCAAAGGATATTGAATAGTTTTTCCGACGTTTCGATTATTCATATATAGGCAATTGTTATTGCAATATACAATTTGCGTGTATGTAAAATATGACTGCGAAAAAATAACGTCAGGAACTTACCGACGAAAGGTATGTGGTGTTCGGGAGTGGATTGATCACTTTCAAAGAAATTTACACCCGCCCGGCGCCCAGGCTATAACCTGGCTGACGTTTGATTGCTGAAAAGTTGCGCTTAAGACATCATAAGCTTGTAAAAAGTGCCGAAGCGCCGGAAATTTACATCATCATTATGTAACCAAGACTTATGAAAAAGGCAACTAAACTGACGGTCCTCTAATCGCTATAATTATCCTGAGCTTCTTTAGTACTCCCGGGTATGTTGGTGCTGCTCCCGCTTCTGCTGCAAAGCCGGGCACTGTGATCCGTGCTCCCCAACTTGTTAACGTAGTAACCAGCCGGCAGGTTGTTATTTATTCAAGATAAGGGTACCTATAGCCGGCTTTTCACGATATCCACGGTTGCACCGAATTGATGGGGGGAACAAGGAACAAAGTACCTCTATACAACACGTCAGCGTAAATAAGCAGGTATACTCCAGAAACCCGATCAGCCACGCAGACATACAAAAGGGGGGATTACCGTTTTTCATGAGGCACACCAATAGAGCCTGCGCAGGGATGAAGATTCTCCTTATTCATATTCACCGGTGACAATCCGGAAGATAATACCACTTGTTAAACTTTTAGCCCCGTCTATCAGCTCTACACGCTTCATCCGTTCGCGGAAGCCCTGCACATGCAACCTGTTTATACCATTGCCCATCTTCCACTTTAGTGTGAGCATGGGCATTACGAGTATGGCAGCCGCCGCGGCAGGATTATTGTATGGAGCAACATTGAATGTTCAAATATAATTTTCGGACGCAACTGACGTTTAAAGAAGAGAATTTAGCGCGACGCAATCAGGAAACAGCATTCTGTATCAAATTTATTCACTAAGAAATATTAATTGTCAGATTTTTACCAATCGAAGATACCCTGCATGCAAACAATCCCCGTAACCAGATTACGCAACCATCTATGCAATGTAACTGTTTGCATAAGTATTTTATTCCTCTTCTTTGCCTGTAGAAATGGTAACCGGCCACCGGATAAAGATGTAGTAAAAAAATCAGAATCATTAGATGAAAGGACAAGCAGGAATCTTGAAAAGTTGCTTTCATATGCTTTGGAGAATAATGCCAGGCTAAATGACTCTGTAAGGCTGATAGCATTTCAGCCAGTTAATACTTTTTACCAGAACAATAATTTCCAGACCGTCTGGAGCCGGGAAGGCAAATGGCAACCCGCTGCAGATTCTTTTTTCCATGTGCTGAATCGTGCCAGGGAATACGGCCTCTTTCCCGCGGATTACAATGCAACAAGACTGTTTGCCATCAGGGAAAAAGTAGGAAAGGACTCGCTGTCGGCGAGAGATGCAATTTTGTGGACAAGCGGTGATATCCTGTTAACAGATGCATTTCTTAACATGGCGAAGCATCTCAAATTCGGAAGGATTGGCAGAGATAGCATTTCTTTGCGAAGGGATTCGCTGATCAATGATGACTTCTTTATCGGTTATCTGAACGATGCTGTTGGTAAGAACAGCGTCATCAAATACCTGCACAACCTCGAACCTAAATATCCCGCGTATCATAAAATTAAAAACAACATCAAAAATTTTATCGATTCTGCAGCATTCGCTAATTATACCTACATCTCTTATCCTTACAAGGATTCGCTTGCATTTATTAAAGCAGTTAAACAGCGCTTATCTGAAGAAGGCGTAATGGCCGAAGACATACAGCAGCCCGATTCTATTGCCCTCGCAGGGGCAATCAAAGAATACCAGCAACGGAAAAACTTAAAGCCGACGGGAAAAATTACTGAAGCCCTCATCAGGTCGCTGAATAACACCGACCTGGAAAAATTTAAAGGTATCGCGGTTAACCTTGACCGTTATAAATCCCTGCCGGATACATTGCCTGAAACTCATGTGCTGGTAAATATTCCTTCCTATTCGTTATATGTTTATGATAAGGATACTTTCGTTTTAAAATCAAAAGTTATCGTAGGATCCCCGAAAACAAAGACCCCGCTTTTAAACAGCTATATCTCGAATTTTATCACGTATCCGCAGTGGACAGTACCGTATAGTATCATCTTTAAGGAAATGCTTCCGCAAATCAAAAGAGACATTTATTATCTGGAAAAGCAGAACCTTATGGTGGTAGACAGGTATGATAGTGTTGTCGATCCTTCAACGATCAACTGGTCAGAATTAAACGACAAACGGTTTCCTTACCTGATCCGGCAAAGAGAGGGAGATGACAATTCATTGGGAGTGATCAAATTCAACTTTCCGAACAAATACAGCGTATACCTTCATGATACAAATGCAAGGTGGATGTTTGCAAAATCGGGAAGAGCGCTGAGCCATGGTTGCGTGCGTGTACAGGATTGGGAGGCGCTTTCTCACTTTCTTGTAAGATCGGATACTATCCGCTATCCTCCCGATACCTTACGCACATGGATAGAAAGGCAGGAAAAACATACCGTTTCCGGTTTCCCAAAAGTTCCGCTGTTCATCCGTTATAATACTGTTGAAGGCGGAGACAAAAATTTGAGATTTTATGATGATATTTACGGTTACGACAGGATACTGAAGGAAAAGTATTTTGCCAATAAAAGTTTGGAGGGTTTTATGTAGCCGTTATAAGCAGGATATCCGTAAACAGTCACCTGCGTCGGTTTAAAATTCACCTATATGAAAAAAACCATTTATGTGTTTGTCTTTCTGATGAGCGTATTCGCCGCTCCGGTACTCTCACAGGTAAAGACACCCGCTCCTAAGACAGACAGGAAGAAAAAAACTGCCCGGGTTCAATATGGTACGGCGAGTTTTTACCATAATAAGTTTATCGGGCGAAAAACTGCAAATGGCGATATCTACAGCCAAAAAAAATTAACAGCGGCGCATAACAGTGTACCGTTGGGCACCTGGGTCAAAGTCACAAATCTTTCCAATTATAAAACTGTTATTGTTAAGATAATTGACCGGTTACATTACAAAAACCGGCGGCTTATAGACCTGTCCACAGCAGCAGCCAAGATGCTGAATTGCTCAAAAGGTTTATTAAACGTGAAAGTTGAAGTGCTCGGAAAAAGCTATCCTGTGCCATAGGAAGATAAGGAATATTATTTCACCGTTTCGCCGGTACCTGCTATTTTTGTCAGGTTTTCACCCAAAACTTCCCGATATGAAAAGAATAATGTCGTCATTGCTGGCAGCATGCGTGTTATATACATCTGCTATAGGACAAGACAATGACCACATTAAGGATCCGGCCTTGGGATTCTATTTCCTTCTCAACGACTTTAAAACCGCTACAGCAATCAGGTCTTCTTCTCTGGCCAGTGTGCTACGTGAAAAAACATTCGGAAATATCAGCGGGATGAATCCGGGTATAGGGATCAACTATATGCACGGTCTAAGCAATCGAATGGATTTCTCAGCCAGTCTCGGAGGTTCGTTTATAAATTACCCTTTTGAAGGCAGGGGCGCGGCGGGAAGTGAATCTTTGTTACTGGAGGGGGATATTTCATTACTCGCCAGACTGCTTCCTGATAAATACTGGGTTTCGCCTTTTTTATCAGCAGGCCTGGGCGCTTCCAAATACAAGGGATATTACGGTGCGTTTATTCCGGTCGGCGGCGGTTTACAGGTTAGCTTTTACAAAGAGGCTTTTGTATTTTTTAACTCGCAGTACCGGTTAAGGATAACCGAGCACACCAGCTATCATTTTTTTTATAGTGTAGGTGTTAACGGGACAATCGGCTCAAGAAAGCAAGGTCCGGCCAATTGACGAGAGGGCCGATCCTGGTTGCTAACACGAAACTTCAGAACTCCTTACTCCTCACAGTTTGAAAGTGCGGAGATTTTAAATTTAAGCATTAAATCGGTTCCGGGAAAAATCGTTTCTGTTTGATTGAGTAAGTTAGCAAGTTCTGCTGCTGCATGGTTAAATCTTGGAGCAGACA
>JBGSYC010000158.1:0-24317 GCA_041751095.1 Flavihumibacter sp. | reverse complement strand
TACGATTGTCATACTTGTAAATTTTAAAAAGTGAATAAAAAGGTTGTTTAAAAAAGTGTCAGGTGTTCGGGTTGTATCTTGTTTTGAAAGCGTTCTGAACTGTGCTTTTTAAGTAAGTGATACACAGTTAGATCTTCATTGAGGAAAATCGCCCATGCAGCAAAAAGCGAACGGGAACGGGTGCATTTTCTTTTGCGCTGTATTTCCCAGGACAGATACATGAGGCGGGAAAGTTTGTGTGTTTGCATATTTGATGTTTTGAAATCCGTTTAAGAGAAAAAACTGTTTTGTAAAAGAAAAAAAGGGAAAAAAGAAAGCATAAAGAAGAGCGGCTTGTGGAAAAGCCAAAAGGAAACGCAATAAAAGAGGGCTTTTGCGGAATGGCTATCGTGTTTATGGCGTAGTCGTTTGGCCGGTCGGCTTTGAAATAGCAATGGCTCGGTTGTGCCGTTTGGAAGCCGCTAACTTCGCTTGCTTTTATCCCTTTTGATGTACAAAACAGGATGTTAGATATCATGTGGAAGTAGTTTTGATGTTTTTTATGGATTCCCTGAGGAGCGGGCATCTTCCGACATCTTGGTTCACTAAAGGGCAGCTACTGCAGGATGAACGGATTTTGGGAGAAGGTTGAAAGAATATGATGGATACAACTGATATTAATCAGTTGGGTATTCGAAATGAATCACCACGACTATAAAGTATGGCTACTGCGAAAAGGTGTGCATTCCTGGGCCTTGATTTGTGTTTGGTATATTATGTCAACTTTTAAGCAGTATGGCAGCTATAAACATAATAGACCGAAGCGGAACGATGGGTGCAATGAACGAAGTGGCATGCGGACACAAACTGTCGTAAGGAACAGCGGGAAATTGCAGGCAGTCTGCCTATAGCAAATTGTAGCGAAGCACCCGGGGGCATTTTAAAGTTCCGCAGTACCACTATTTTTGGCAAACAAGCAATGTTTTTTGAACTATCTATAGAATAACCCGTTAGGGATTGAAGCGAAAATCCTTCGAAGAAGATTGCAGCGGAAAGCCCGATCCAAAGGAAACGGCAGACAGAATTAGAAATTCCTTAAAACTTGGCCGCCGTTCTCTCACCACTATCATTTGTAAGTTTTTAAGTTTGGAAGTCAAAACATTTGACATTATTCAGATCTTCTTGTAGGGTGCGCCGGAGATTAACGCTTTGTTGAGCGGGTGGATGGCAGATAAAAAGCCGATTATTTCACTTTTAAAGCGGGAACTATGTATTTTAGGTTGTGTTTTCATACGTTCTTCGCTCTGATAAGATAACACAGACAAACTTCGGTATCATACCAATTGTTGTTGTATTTCAGAAATTTTCCGTTGTTCTTTACTATATGAATATTTATAAATTTCACTAATTTGCTACTTATGGAAACACAAGGAACTAATACAGTACACGAAGGTAAAAACGTTAAACGACTTCGGGAAATTTTAGGCATCAAGCAAGATGCTTTGGCTCTTGATTTAGGACTTACCCAGCAGTCTATCTCTCAATTGGAGCAAAGGGAAAGCATTGACAAGGATTTGCTGGACAAGGTCGCCAAGGCATTAAAAGTAACTCCGGAAGCGATTAAGAATTTCAATGAAGAGGCTGCCATTAATGTCATTGCTACTACTTTCAACAGCCATGATAACTCTTCGTCGATAAATTATCAGCCTACCTTTAATTTTAATCCCGTGGATAAGATAATTGAATTATACGAACGGCTGTTGCAAAGTGAAAAGGAAAAGGTAGAATTAATGAAAGATAAACATCAATAATTTATTATTACAACTGTTGAGGCTTCCGTGACAGAAAGTAATTATGCACAAAAAGTTGATGTATGAACGTGGAGATTTTTTTGGACTCCGGCACCAGTTTCGCCTCAGCAAACGTGCGGGCATTTGGTCCCTCGGAAGAGAATATATCTATTAAAGTTCCAATTTTACAATCTTTTGAATTTGGACAGATAGAAGGTTAAAGTTTTCGAAGAAGTTAGTATACCTGACTAATCAATCTGAGGAGAGAAAAAATATAGAGGTTTTAAAATAAACGTCAAATTATGGGATATGGTAAAGCTGCTTTGGAGGCGGCAAAACTTGTCAATAGAGAAAACATTAATCCACGGGAAGCATGGGAGGAGGCGGTAGAAAAAGAATTCCTACATTCAGTAAGCTGCCAGGAAAAAGGTTGTCCTAAAGGTGCCTTTCTAGGCTTATGCGAAAACGGTATGGTCAAAAATATTCCTTCTGGTAAGTATACAAAGTCTAAGGAAAATAAACGGTATGCAATAAATGCTGTAAAAATTCTCGGAGATAATAAAAATAAAAGATTTACACCTGGTGAATTATGGATTGCAGTATTAAAATTGGGAGGGATTAATAAAAAAGCTCATAATAGCCAAATGAACGTTGTGTTGGCTTTATGGAACAATGGGGAGATTGAAATTAACCAGTCTGTGGTTTCGAACCATTAAGCTGTATATAAAACATTTTTCTCACCGGAGGGGGCTTTTCTTAAGAAGTCATTTTCTCTTGAGCCTTCAAATTGTACATTAAAAATCTCCTCTTAGCAGGAAAATAAGGAGGATTCAACTATGTGCTTATTTCACTCTTTATCCCAATTTTCTATTTTTATTATCTTCGCATCAACATCATTCGATTTTATTTCATCAAAAGCGTCGGCATTTACCAAAATGTAATGTAGGCCTCCCAGGATCCATTTCTTGTTCGTAGTCATAAGCTTTACCTTATAGAAACTTACTGCTACATTAAAAGCTTCACCGTCTTTACCGTTGATGGTAAAGTCTCCCTTGCCTTTATCATGTCTGTTACCAAGCCTTATCGTGATTTTAGAATCTTTTGGTTCTTTTTTAGTTTCAATCAACTGTAAAACAACATTGATAATTACCAAATCAGAAGCAATACGATTTGCAGCTTCAAAGACAGTAATGCCGGTATAAGGGCCTATACTGATATTTTCGCCTTCTATTTTTCGTTTAAAATAACGGATCATTTCCAAACTCTGGCCGCTTTGAGGAGGCTTAGGAAAAGGATTGTCCTTTAAAGTTTGCCAATATTTCTTTTTTAGATTTAAAAGCTGTTCAAAATTGATTTCGTCTGTTTCTGAACTTGCAAATAGAAAAGAATCATTTTCGATTAAAAATTCATGGGTTGAAAGACGAGTGAACTTTAAACGAGTTCTATTTCGAACAGACAACTTAGTCATTATATCCTTTCCAACATATAATAAGTCTGAACGCTGATTCTTTTTTCTATATGCGACAGATTTGGATAAGCCATTAACAATGACTTTCACTTCCGTATCCTGGTCAGGGAAATAAATCTTAGCATCAACAGTAATCCTTAGTACTCCTTTGTCAATATCTGCTCTTGTAATAGAATTGTTTTTATGAGGTAGATAAAAGATAGGGCTGGTCATAAGCTACTTAATTTAGTATTAATGTATTTCGTTCTATAATTATCATATCATATAAATTATATATCTTCCTATTGTTGTCCAATTAGAATTAAATTAGAACTCACTGCAACGCCTTGCTGGCAAAGGATACAGGGTAAATTTGAATGTGTTAAACAAGGGGGAGTTCCCCTGAATTTTTTAAGCTGAAAAGCAAAAAACGCATCGTGTGTTATCTCCAGGCTTTATAGGTGTCTTTAATAACTTCCACCAATGCTACAAATATACGAGCCCTAATAATATAATGCGGAGCAGTTTTGCTTTTTGATAATGCAACGAACATATTTTATACAACCATGCGCGGCGACTTGGCTTGTGGATTTGTCCTGTAGAGAGCATTTGTATTATAAGATAAAATTTTTTAGTATGTAATTTTATTTTAAAAACGAATTCTCCGCAGAACTGTCTTCGAATCGTTAATAGTAAACAAAAAAGCCGTGGGTTCTGCCTCAATTGTTGCCAGAATTTTTTTCCACTGACTTAGCATTATTAGAGAAACTTTGAAAAGATTCATTGGTTCTCCAAATGGCTTTTTGTAGGTAAATACTTTAAATCCATCATGATAATGTTTTACTATTTGTTGACTTAATCCCTTTTTGCTAGTATCCCATAAGAACACCACGGTATCTGAAGGTGTAAATTCATCGCGCCACTCACCGCTGACAACATCATATCTGCCATTAAATTCCAAAGAGTGCAGGGCTGTAATAAGTTTTATAAAAGCCGGAGAATATTGATTGTCTACGTACAACTTCATTGTGTATTAGTTTAGTACAGTCGCCTGTTCAAAGTTTAAAGCATCCTGAACGGCTGATTCAGAAATTTCATACACACTTGCTATGTACTTTATATCCTTTGATTCCAGGTAAACTGACTTAATGGAATCAATAAGAATTTCATTTTCTACCGTACACGGCCTTCCACCAGCCAAACTTGGATCAATTGCAATTGAATGAGAATCAGACAAATATAGGCGACTTACCATTTCTTTATCAAATACAATACGTTTCAGTATCTCCTTAATAAACTCAAGGTTTAACTGAGCATTACCTTTGCCCAAGGTGAGGAAATCTCCGGTTTTTTCATCAGTGAAAATGATTTGTTTTCCTGCCTTACTAATGGTATCAAAGACTTTTTGGAAAGTGAAAGGATAGAAATTAGAACCTGTTCCAAACCTATCTATCAGCCATTTTCTCGCATCAAGTATATCTTTCAGTGGAATTTTATTTACCACTCTTAAGTCATAAAGAACTATCAATTCATGAACACCATAAAAGTTGATCAGCAATGGTTGATTGCTGGTACTGTTATCTTTTGAAATACCTTCATATCCTTCCGAATAAAGGCGGTTAAACCATCTTTTGATTGTTGAGTTACTCAGCTTGGTTATTCGGGCAATATCCTGCGCAGAATAAATAGCAGCATAAGCAGATTCTGGTCTCATGGAGAATAATGTTTGGGTGGAGAGTTGTTTAGTTTTGGTGGTCTTTCTTGGCTTTTTAGAAATTATTTGCTTCGCTTCGATCAAAGCCTGTTCTTCAGCATATATCTCATGGTTTAGCGCTAATAGCCTTTTTAATACTTCTTTCCTCGCCACAGGAATTATTGTGTAACGCAGCCTATCATTCTCTGGCAAATAATCCACTTCGTAAAAGTCATGTTTGAGTTCTATATCATTCCATCCGTAGGCATCTAGCACCGCCTCATCTATTTGCACCTGCAGTTCACGAAGTTTGCGGATTCCTTGTACAGCTTCATCAAATGAAATTGTATTGGCATCAATTTCTAAATGCTTTCGCAGTGATGCTACCTGTTTGTCCTTTTCATCAATGCTTTGCACTGTGATGGCAATGCTGTGAAACAAGTTATAAGTTCTGGTAAGCCCCAATTGCATCCCCAACATGAGTTGCCTACGGTGTTCATGGTAGGCATCGCCAATCGTTTCTAATTGTTGCTTTTGTTTTGGGCGTAGGCCTTGAGGGAAGGGGAAATTTTCAAAATTATCTGAAATTGAGTAGTTGATTGTTTCAGCCCTCATAGTGTTTAAGTGCTTATAAACCCACTCCATATAGATTGTGGAGAATAAAATTGCATCCTCGAAACATTCGACATCAAATAATGTAATCTTGTTGCCAAAAACAATAATGGGAGCGTAGCGGATAAAAGCCGGATACTTAGATACAACAGCATTAACAAGAATATAGTTCTTAGAAGATATTTTCCGATATGAATTAATTCTATTTCTTAAATAAATCCACCATTTTTGTTTGGCTTTTTTATCTCCTTTCTTTTGACGATCTGGATATACTTTTTCTTTTATAATATTTAGACATAGAGGAAACTTCTCACACTTGCTTAACTCCCAATCATGGAAGTTAATTACAATTTCAGATGCCGCCTGAGTAGGATGATCATTTAGCTCCTCTCCGGTTAAAAAAGGAAGAATAACTTCGCTATAACGATCATCAATGCTAAGAATATAATTTTTAATTTCTTTAGAAATTTTAAACCCTTCCCCATATAAAATTGACCCTTGAAATACTTTTACAGAATTTGAGGCAATCGGTAAAGCTATAATATCAGACTCAGTTTCCATAGATTCTAATCTTGGTCCTATGAAATCAACTTTCCTACCATCTAGCAATTTGTTACCCTTGAAATTGGTATCGTTATAAATTGTGACCAAGGAGATTGTGACGCCAGCATTACCAGGCCATTCAATTAGTTTTGTTCCATGATTGATTGTAAATTGATGATCCACGAGATAGGACAGGCCTGTATACATTGTGTCGCCTTGCCAAATAGATTTCGTTGATATTAGGGATAGGTATCCAAATCGTTTTAAAATAGAGGCAATCCGTCGAAAGAAATATGCTACCAGGTCCGAGCGACCAAATGAAGGTGTATAATATGCATGAATAAAAAATTGCTGCCGTTCGCCAACTTTATCTTTTAAGTCACGACCCGCTACAAAGGGAGGATTGCCTAGAATACAATTGAATCCTCCATCACTAAAAACTTCCGGAAATTCAATAAACCAATGAAAAAATCTATGCTCCAATGCAACTGCTGTTGCTTTAGCTACTTTTGTATCCTGCCATCCTTTATATCCGCTTAGTATGAGGCGAAAGTCGGCATCGGTCATCAGGTATTCTTTATTGGCTTCTGTTTTAGGAATAAAGAATTGGGCTATCTGTGTATCGGCCATCGCTTTCAAAAAGGTAAAGCCTTTGCTATTAATAAATTTTTGGTAGGCTTTTACTTTGCGTTCTATTTCATCCGGTATAGTTTCGGGCAGTTGGTTAAAGGTTTTGTATTCTGCCATTGCTTCCTGCACAAAAATTTCTGTGCTTTTTTCAAACTCCGCTTTTAATTGTAAGGCTTTAGCAAGTCTTTCCCTGCGCTCCTTTACGTTTTTATCTCTCCATGTTTTGGCAATCTCTTTATCGTCTACTGCAAGGGTTTTGAAGGCTTCATCGGCTATTCCTTCTTCAAATTCGCTTCGGTGTGCTAGGCCAACAATGGCATTGCCACATTTTATGTGGTGGTCTAAAAAGTTAAGCGGTTCACCGGGGTTGTAGGCTTCCAGCCATAAGGCGATTTTACATAGCTCTATCGCCAATGGGTTTTTATCTACACCATAAATGCAATTCCGTACCACCTCTTTCATGGCTTTACGAATAGCGAATGGGTTGGGCTGTTCCTCATCGGTTAGCACTCTTGCCACTGCCAAAGTAATTCTACGAGCTGTACTAAGTAAAATATGACCGCTGCCGCAGGCAACATCGCATACCTTTAATTTCAATAAAGCCGTTATTGTATTTTCCTTGTTTACTTTCTTTTGAGAGTACAGTAGAAATATATCTTCAATGAGGTAGTCTAAAGAGTGCTTAATTAAAGGTTGCACTAGTTCTTCCGGTGTATAGTGAGACTGAAACTCCCTGCCTCCTGCTTGCTTCTTCCAGTTCACCGAATAATTATCAGAGCCTTCCACTTTGTTGAACTCTAATTTCAATTCCAGCAAACCTTCGTACACAGAGCCAAATTCTTCAACATCCAGACCGCCATAATTTACAGCTATCAATACCCCATTATCATTCTCAAAATAACTAAGTGACTTTATAATGTTTAATAGTACAGCATTACTCAGGTAACATTGGTGCAAATCGTAATGATTATTACTGATGGCATGGTAGCCAAACAAATCACCTTGAAGGCTCATTATACCGAGCTTTTCCCCAATTTCTTTTTTCTCGAACAATGAAAAAGTACTCACCAGGCTTTGCCATAAATCATAATGGCGCGCCGCTTCCGGCGGCTGTAGTTTCCTGGCTAATTTCCGTAACCGCAACAGGCTGTAATAACTGAAATAAATTTGATTGAACCGCTTTGTCTCCGGTGTTTTGCTATCTCCATAAACAAGATTCCTTTCTTCAATTACAAACAAAAAAAGTAAGCGGTAAATAATGCGCAATTGATGGCGGTAATATTCATCTGCATTTATATTTCCAGTAGCAACAGCCTCACGAAGTGCAGGATTATTAGGATGATTGATGAAGCCATTGGCTAAGCTTTTAATTGCACCTTTAACTGCTTCGCCTAGTTTATTACGGATGGTACTACCAGCTTCTAAACCTTCCTGATGGTATTTGTCCATGATGCTGTCAGCACCGGCATCGACCTTTTTAGGCATACGGCTGGCATGAAGTACCCGGTACAGAATAACGAAATCGGAATACAGATCCTCTTCCATCATTTTCTCCAGGTTAAACTCAACATAGCTTAGCCGGGTAATACGGCTGGCATCACGCAACAAACGCAGTTGGCGACCATTGGTAACCATGCCATACAAATGCTCACTGTAATTGAGGTATTCCTGCACCATAGCATGAGGCGATATACGGAGTTGTTTATTCTCCGGTCGTTTATCCAGCGATTCGTTGTAACCGCCTACATACACAGGGAAATTATCTAAGTTACTGTCACGATAACCAATAGGAAATGATTTGCCGTTGAGTTCTTCCCCTTTACGGTCGAAAGTAAGGTTATAGCCAAGATTAGTGAGCAAAGGTGAAATCCAGAAATTACGGGTTTCGGTTGTTCCGGTTTCTCCATCTTTTAATCGGGTTAACTTGCCTTTATAGATAGTCCATTGTCCTTTGGCTTCCTGCCATGCCAGACTAATTTCATCTTTCAGTTTGGCATTAGTCAAATCAGGACTAAAATCTTTGCCCTGCTGAAAAGTTGCCTGTTCACTGCGGATTTTGGCAAGCAAGTTCGTGGAAAGAATGGAACCTTGTATATCTACTGACGGAAAATTCATACTGATTGCTTTGCTTAGATTTTAGGATTGGGAATTAATACATATACCCCTAAAATGTCAGGAGGCAAAACAGGAGTGACTGCTTCAAACCGTTTAGCACCTATATACTTTGCAAAACGGGTATGGGCATTCACCAATTCATCTGAACGCTTAGCTACTACCGCAATAAAGTCAGGATGCAATTCTTCAAAATGCTGCAGCTCTTTTTCAAAAATAATTTTCTGCCTTTCGTGGCTAATGTCTAATGCACTTGAAGTATGCAATAGAGTTTTGCACTGGTCAATATCCAGAGCATGAGTGCCATCATGGGTTTGCTCGTAGCCCCAAAGGAACATTTCCTCCGAAACCATTTCGTGCTGTTTGCTTACTTCACGAATAACATTGCGAACACGGAACTGAATTAAAGTAGTTTGCGAATTAACGGCATCTGTGCGGAATACGGAAGCCCTTGCTGCTTTATTTCCTTTTCTTACTTTATCCAATGAGTTGGCAATAATGCGGTGGCATAGCTGCTCTACGAAACGATGGTTGCGGCCTATATACCGGAAGCCTTGCGCGGTAGGAGATTGGAATGAGATATGAATTTTGTCGCCCTGTCCCAATGCAGATGCCATCCAATCATCCATATTATGCTTCTTGAAAATGTAGCCGCCTTGTACTTTATCAAAACTTGCACCTAATAGTTTGGCCGCTGCCAGCACAAATGCCTTTAAGGTGGCCACATCGCCAATGGCTTCATCTACCTCATGCAAGTCTTTTTTTACTTCATCCGGCATTATGCTTTCGTGTGCAAAAATGGAACGGATTTTTTCGGCTTTCTCCCTGGCTGCTTCAATCTCATTTGTAATTTCAGCATCTAATTCATCTAACTCCTGGCTTGCTCCAAAATCAATTTGTATTTGTTTTGAAAATCCGTTTTGTGCTTTACCCGGATTTAGTAAGACCTCTTTCAGTACTTTATCCATCACTGAACGGTTATCATAAGCTAAAGCGATACTTACACCTGAAGTATTTTGAATACGTTGTATTTTTTCAATAATAATTTTAAGTACTACAACATCCATAGGGTTGTCTTCACCAAACAGCACTTTTACGTCAATTGTGTTTTGATGATTGCCATTTTTATCTGTCCAACCAGGCTGACCATAACGATCTACACGGCCTTCCCTTTGTTCCAGCCGGTTAGGGTTCCAGGGTAAATCATAATGCAGAATTGCATTGAATTTATCTTGCAGGTTAATACCCTCACTTAAACAGTCAGTGGCAACTAAAACCCTTTTAGGACTTTTAGCCATTTCATCAATCTTCTCTCTGCGTTCTTCATCACTTAGTTCGCTTGTGATTGCACGAATATCCACATCCTTTGGCAAAAATTCTTTAAGGATTTTAGCCACATACTGTGCGGTGGCAATAAAGCGGCAGAAAACTATTGGGCTTTGACCCTTACTAATCCAAAGTTTGGTTTGTTCTGCGCCCAGCTTAACTTTTTGATCTTTCTCAATTTTCGTTAACTCGTTAGCCATTTGAGCAAGACGATGTAATGTCTTCCACTCGCTTTCGGAAAGGTCGGCACAGTCTATAATTTCAATCTGTTCGGAATCATTTTGCTCGTCCCACTTTTCTACAACGGGATTGTCTTTCACCTCATCTGCTGTAATTTCATCTGACTCAGTAATTTTCGATTTTCGCTTTTGCAGCATTTCAAAGCCTGCTGCCGGGCTACTCATTACACCTCTCAATAATGACAGAGCAGCAAAGTATTTAATACGGGCTTTGTTTTCTGTCACACCTTCAGTGCTGATGCCTCTTGCAAATTTCAAAACATCCTGATAGAGTTTGAAATAATCGGAGGATGCAGAGAGTGTATAGGGCAATTCTTCAGTAGTTCGCTTAGGAAACGGAGTTTCCTCTTCCAGCCACTTTTCAATATTCTTTCTTTTACGTTGTATGAAGTGGGCTGCCACTTTTCTTTTTTCCGAGGTTATTAAATCAGCAAAATCGTAGGTTTCAAATTCAACATTAACCAGTCCTAAGAGCGACTTAAACTCCCCATCCTTTCCGCTGTGTGGCGTCGCAGTAAGTAATAGTAAATGTTGTTGATCGTTCTTAGCAATCTTCTCCAACAACTCATAACGCTGCTGGCTTTGACCCGCTTTTTTAAAATCAAGATTTTTAGTACAGGTATGTGCTTCATCTACAATCACCAATTCAGGCACATCTTTTAAAAAGGCGGGCATTTTTGCTGATCCATTTTTTACATAATCAATAGATACCACCTGGTAAGGATAATAGTTGAATACATTCAGTGTATCATCACCAACAATCTTTCTCTCCAAACCAGCGACTGTGCTTGAGCGAATGATGACAGCGTCAATATCTAACTTATCTGAAAGCTCCTTTTGCCATTGTTCGCACAAATGGGGAGGACATAAAACTGCAAATGATTTAATAGTTCCACGTTCAAGTAATTCCCTTAAAATCAATATGGCCTCGATGGTTTTTCCGACGCCTACATCATCTGCAATTAATAATCGGGTAACAGATTGTTTCAATGCCATGATCAAAGGCACTAATTGATATGATCTTGGACGAAAAGAAAGTTTACCCATGCACCGAAAAGGACCACTTACCTGACGAAAAGAAAGCCTTGCAGCATCGTATAGCAATTTTGCTGTCAAAAAGCTATCTAAGTCAAAAATATCGGGCAATTCGAATTGATCGTCTTCCAGTTTCTCGAACGATTGCAATACAGGCTCAAAGACAGAAATCATCTCATCATCAGAACCGCCAAGTGGTTTAAGCAAGATGATTTCATTGTCTGATGATGGTTGAACCACACACCTTCTTCCTCTGAATCTTACCAGTTTTCCCGGTTTTTTTAGTTTACTATCTATCATAATAATTAGCGTACTTTTCTAAAAATATCTTGTCTTCGTATAACAAATGAAGAAACCTCTTCTGAAGTATCATCCCAAACCAAAACGTCAAAACCGGCAAGTTCTATTGTCTTTCGTTTTCTTTCATCATCGGCTTTATTTACAGCTTTTTTATGTATTCCTCCATCAACAAAGACTAATGCCTTTTCTTTCTCATAGACAAAATCTGGCTGAACATAAAACTGTTCGATATTGTGATTAGTAAAATCCGGTAACCTATATCCATTGTGAAAGAGAAAATCAAGTAATTCTTTTTCTCCTGGGCTGCGATGATGGAGTCCTTTCCTTAATTCTTCATATTTTTCCTCGTATGTACCTCCCACTGTATCATCCGGATTAGAAGATATAAGTAATTCTAACGCTGGTATTATTGAATGCCTATTGATTATAGTGTGATCCAATTGATTGTAGAAAGAAAGCAAATCATCATAGCTTGCCTTTGGTCGATTTGGATAGATATCAGTCTTTGTATCAAAATCATATCCACATATTTCGTAAGCTTTTAAGAAGATATCACGAAGTTTTGCTGGGTTTCTTGCAATATCTTTTAGCACCCCAATGCTTCCTTCTGCTGATTCATAGAGCATTATATTTTTGTATTCTTCGCTTCCCATTAACCGGGCATCAATTTCGACAGGCTCAATGTTATAAAGTTGCTCAATTGATTTCTCCAAGGCGTATTGAATAGTTGTTACCCCCTCTTCTGTTAAACCGAGTGACTTTACTGGCTGCACATACAATACATCAGCCGTGTCGTAAGTGTAAAGCATGATATTCGCATGAACATCATCGGGGTTTGGCTTCTCTAACTGTTTCTTGGTTTTAAAAAAACCAGTCTTGGTTCCTATGTCGAAACCATCATCCTTGCCTCTTTTCCACTTTTTGTTTAATAAAATAAGCTTTGCTGCAGGAGCATAATAAAGTTTCATTAATTCATCCCCATCGACAGTCAGTTTAATTTTCGTAGCATCCTGCAGACCGTCTGTTGAATTCAAATACAGTTCTGTCACATAACCTTCTGACGTTCGCACTTCCTCCATACACGAAATACGTTCTGAGTTTTCGGACTGAGCTTCTTCTAATTCGAGCAGGTTTTGATGTAACTCAATATTGCTTGCCGTGAATTGTGTTCCGGTAATTGGGTCTTGATTTTTGCCTTTCCCTTCATCTTTACCAAGAAAAGCATAATTAGTTTCTTTCGATATTTTTATTTCAATCAAGTTCAAAGACACGTCGTTTGGCGTTATTCGGTTTACCTTATACTTACCGCCATTGTGATAAATGAGATTGTTGGGACCAAATTCTTTTAAGCCTATAAACCTTGGCCTTGAGATGGACTCATTTCTATCCTTGCCACCTAAGAAAACACGAATCGGTAAACGGGTAAAATTGTACCCAGGCAGAAAGCCTTCGGAAGCTAAATAGCGAAAAGTATAGAACTCCGATAATGTTGAATTTTTGTTTTTATCAGATTGGTTTTCCAACAGGCTTTTTCTATCCTTTGCCCTCATGTAAGAAATGTTGGCCAGTTTCTTTAGCTCTGGGTCTTTTATTATCGGGCTTATATGCGTTTCGTGCGCCTCGTTCATCTGACGCAAAGCATCCAGATACATTTTACGCCAACGCAGCAAAGCATTTTCTAACTTATCGGGAACAGTTCTGATTTGTGTTTCTAACCAAGCATCATTAAACCACCTGATGCCTTTAAAATCAATACTGGCAACAATCTTTGAAACCAAACTTTTTATCTCAGCAAACCTTGAATCAATTACATCCTGATATTTAGCCTTTATATCGCTTTTCAATTTATATGTGCCAGCAGCAATATCAATAAGATCAATCAACGAAGGCTTAAATTCTTCTGCATTTAGAAACGACAGCACCGTTGCATTTATATGGGAACGTATCAGTTCTTCATTGGTGAGGTCAATCCTTGGAGCCTGAACAATACCCGCAACCATTTTTACAGGATTTGCAAAGTAGTGTTTATCATGTGGGGATACTTTGGAAGCATAAGTGAACACTAAAGCGGATTGTCCGTTTCGTCCTGCCCGACCACTGCGTTGTGCATAATTAGCAGGGCTTGGGGGCACATTACGCATGTGAACAATGTTTAGAGAAGAAATATCAATCCCTAATTCCATTGTAGGCGAACAAAACAAAGCGCTTAATTCAATGGCCTCATTGAACTTATCCTCTCGTTCAATTTTTTCTTCGTTCTTAATTTGTCCGGTATGCTCTGCAGCAATGTATGATTTTGGAAGTTTAGAAAAATCCTCTTGATATAAATTTTGGAAGTATAGATGCGGTTTAATTTTAATTTCCTCATCAAGCGTAATGTATGATGTCTTGTCTGCGGCAACATTTATCAAATCGCCTTTTTTCCAAAGCACTTTTGAAAGGATTAATTGATATGCATCCTTTTCCCCCTTCTCTGCTTTGACATTTATCTTCCTCAAATAATGGGCTTCTGCAAGTGCATCCAAAATCTTAGTCATGAAAATATTGTAATTATGACTGGTTGGTGGCATAATTCCTTGTTTTCTAAACTCATGCTTTATGAATCGAGCCAAGCGACTTGATGGACCAATACTTTGGATAAATGTTTCTCTTGTGGCTTTATCTGCACCCAGAACAGAAAGAAAGTTTGGAGCATCCAATTTTTCACCTTTATCAAGGGACCAAAGTTTCTCTTTATTCAATTGTTGATTTAATTCACTTTCAATACGCAATCTGTTTTCATATCGCAGCATGTCGTAATCAACTGCATACATATTCTTGAAGTAGTTTAGTACTTGCAGAATAAATTCTTTCCTTTTTTCTATTGACCATTCTTTCAATAAATCAATAGTATTCCAAAGAGTTTCATCGGCAGCATCTTTATCTAAATTCTTGTATGTTATTTCCAAAAGAGCAGTTTGCTCCAGGTTGGGTAGAATGTAACGCCAGCCTCTTTTAAGATCCTGTATAATTCGATAGGTGATATAATTCCTTAAAGCTTCCAAGTTATCTTCATTCGGCCTGTTTGGATTTGGGGCAGGGTTAGTGGCATAATCTTTCTCAGGAAGATTTAATGCCTCCTGAACCTTAAATATTAAGTCAGATATTTTTAGTGGCTCATCACTCACCTTCAACACTTTTTCAATTGCTGAACGTAGATGAACTACTTGTATGAAATCGTTAAAATGTCCAGATTGTAAGGAAGCATCTTGCCTGTTATCGGTAAAGCTCATTAACTTTTGTTCTTTCTTATCTTTTCCATGCTTGTAAAGAGCCAACAAAGTTTGAAGAGTAATTAGGGTTGTGGAAGTAGAACGACCTTCATTGCCTAAAGAAATCAGTTTTGATTTTTCACTGAGTTTAGGCTCCAAATAAATTAAACCACAAGTTGGGTCGTAAATTAAGGGTGCTGGCATAAACCAAGCCTTTTCACCTTCATTAAGTGTATCTGAAAATGAGCCATCTTTTAAGACGAAAATTTCCTTTGGAAGAAGAAAATCTTTAGACGGGTCAATTTTATCACCTGCTTTATTTTTCCAAGCGGCTGGTAATAAATCAAGAAACTCATTTATATCGAATTGAAATCCCTTGTCAAAAAGTATGTAGCCGTCTTTGTAATCATTCTGAAGGCGGCTTTTTACTTTTTTCACTTTATTGCCATCGTTGGCTTTTAAATCATCCTCGTTTTTTGGATTTTGATTTTCATTGAAGTCTCTAAAGATTAATTTTGATTCACTAAAATCTTTTCTAACACAAATAAATTCTACTCCACTAACTCTGCTAAATACAGTTTGAAAAATTGGGATTTCAGGTTCGTTTTCTGAAAGTTTTACAAATGGATTCGGCTCTAGGGTTATAAATCTACTTGCCGCGTCTTCCAATGATACATAAACATAGCCTGTCTGTGAGATAAACTGATGCAGCTTAAATGGGAGAATTGTATCTTTTTTCTTTTCTCTGGCACTTTGAATGTTTAATGATTCGGCCCAAACGAGAACTTCAATTACTTTTTGCTCGCACTCGGCTTCAGCAATACCGGTTGCAAATGAAAGTTCCAAAGCAATTACCTTTAGTGATTTGGGTTCATTTCTTCTTTTATGTTCACCTTCAGTTCTAACTGCAATTGTTCGCTCTAGCCATATAGCGATAGGATTAGCAAGTATTGCATTTTTAGATTTGTCTTTTATTTCAGCCCTACACGCTAACTTAAGTTCATCTGTTGAAGGAATGACTTCGTGAGTTGAATAGGTAAGTGACTCCACAATTACATTTTCCGGAAAGAAATTAGCGTCGAAAAACCTTGTTGCAACTTTTGCAACCTCCTTTTTTTGTTCCTCGATAGCACCTGTTGCCATCGTAGCGGATGTCCCAATGCAAATAATACTCTTATTCTTTGCAGCTGCTTTAATTCTTCTGTTTAATAATGATACATCAGCACCTTGTCTACCCTTGTAAACATGCAGTTCATCATAAACTAAATACTCAATGTTATCCAAAAATGACTTCCTCAAATTCTCATCAGCCTTTCTAACCATTAATAGCTCTAACATCATGTAATTGGTCAACAAAATATCTGGAGGACTGGCTATTATCTTTTCTCTCTCATCTTGTTTTTCTTGACCAGTATATTTTGCGAAGGAAAATGGCAAGCTACTGCCTGTCCGTTTTTCGTAGTTATCGCGAAATCCTTTTAAAGCAGCCTCTTGTGAATTAATTAGTGCGTTTAATGGATAAACTATAATAGCTTTTACCCCTGGTTTGTTAGGGTTTTTAAAGAGATTATTAAATATTGTGGAAATGTAGGTCAAGCTTTTTCCAGACCCGGTACCAGAGGTTACGATAAAGCTTTTCCCTTCATTTCCTTTGACAATTGCTTCAGACTGATGCTTATATATTAACCAGGAGTTCCCAGTGTCATCATAGAAAAGATTATTGAATTCCCGTACCAGGATGTTGTCATTTACAAGGTCTTCGACTTTGCCTCCAGATTCAAAGGAAGGATTAAACTGGACCAGTGGTTCCGGATATAAATTCCCGGAATCAAAATCCCTTTTAACAGCATCAAGAATATTCTTATCGGAGATGTTAATAAAGCTGTCTATATACAGTTTATAATCGCTTAGTATATATGTATGTAAATCAAAGATATTTTTCATTGTCGAAGTGGTCTGTTTCAATTTAAGATTTGTATTGTGCAATACATTTGTTACTTCCACAAAATCGGGCTCTTTCACAACGTTATTTTGCAAAGGGAGGCTTAGATAACTGATTTGCATTACTTGAACTCTAAGTTTAGAACCCGAAGCAGTATTTGGGTATTTTCGAGTTTTCTGGTTTTCCCACTTTTCAATCTTGCTCAAAGTAGAAGTATCAATATCCACGACCCCCATTACGTTAAAGGCAAAATCTTCTGCTTTCTTTCGAAGTTAATCAATGCTCAAATTCACGACTGCAATACGGCGCGACTGCTATTCTCACGAAGTTCATTGTTAATGGTAGAAAGGGCATTAATAAGTTCTTTGAAATCCATGCTTCTTTGAACGAATTTAATGTTTGTTTCCATTCAACTGCCTTAAATTCTGATTTATAGTAGCATTAAAATTAGTCCCAATTAGAGTTTAAACCAACAAATTCCCATGTAGCTTAATGGTTTGGTTACCGGATAAGTTACGCATTTACATCCAAATGTGAGATACCAAAAGATTAGTAACAAAATACTGCTGTCTCGTAATGTACTAAGATAATCCTGTTGATGTTGGTTCTTCGTCAATTTAAGTTGAATCCTATCGGCCAATACGATTCGCTTTTTTTAAGAGTTCGAAAGTTGCCGGGCGGAACAAATGATGCAATTTTTTGATCTTAAATCACATGGTCGCCTGCACGAGAGTAAATAAAAGCAACAAGTTTGTTGAGTACGGCTGAACTTAATTCATCGAATATTGATTATTACATGTTGTTATTAAGTTCCTTTTTGATAAATTGTTCCAGTTCTTTCTTATTGGGCAGTGCCACTAAGTATTGAGCTACAAAAACTTTATCGTCTAAGCCTGCGGTAGCAAATTCTACATGCTCCTGATCTTTACCCGTACAAAGCAAAATACCCACTGGTGGATTGTCTCCGGGTTCCTTTTCGTATTTCTTGTAATATTCCAGGTACATATTTAGTTGTCCTGCATGCGCATGGTGGAAGCGCTCTGCTTTTAACTCGATGAGCACGTTACAATGAAGGAGTCGATGGTAAAAGACCATGTCAATAAAATGATGCTCGTTGTCTATAATAATTCGTTTCTGCCGGGCTTCAAAACAAAATCCTTTGCCAAGTTCAAGCAGGAAATGCAATAAATGATCAAGCAGGGCCTGTTCCATATCTTTTTCAGGTAACACTTCCTGCGGCTTTAAACCAAGGAACTCGAAAACATATGGATCACGAATCAGTCCGTTAAATGTATGTGTACCTGGTGTAGCATGAACCAAACCCAATAATCTTTCTATATTTTCGGACAACCCTGTTCGTTCGTACAACAAGGAACCGATTTGTCTTTTCAGTTCCTTTACACTCCAGGTGCCTTTAACGCATTCCAATTCGTAGAATAACCTTTTTAAGGGATCATCAACGCGGATTAGCTCTACAAAATGAGTATAAGATATACGGTTAAACAGGTTAAAATAGTGAGTCTCGGGAATATTGAATCCGGGGTTTGCCGACTCTCGATTTGAGGTTATGGTTATAGTATCGCTGCTTTTAAGTAATTCGGGGGGCAACAACCCCCGAATTTGATGATTATTAGTAATAAGGTTAGCTGCTGAGGGATAGGCAATATAAAATTGCCGGTACCTGCGCAGTTCTCTTTCATCCGTATTAGGTATAGCCAGTCCTTTCATCGCCGAGGCGATCTCTGCCAGTAAAGCTTTACCATAACCAGCTCTATCCCTTCCGTTTTGTTCAAATTCTATAATGTAATAACCAAAAAACCAGTTTCGAAGCGTAAGGGATGTGTTTACAGCGCGAATGCTATGCTCACGAAGTTCATTGTTAATGGTAGAAAGCGCATTAATAAGTTCTTTAAAATCCATACTTTGAATGAATTTCTCGTTTGTTTCCATTCAGGTTCTTAAAGATCACTAATTGCTCAAATTCTGATTACGTTACTGGTGTATTGGTCAGGCAAAGAGTTCTGGTCTTCATTCAACACGTTACAAGCTTTTCCAGGGACTGGAATCCCAAACAACTTTTTCTGATTGGATGGTCATAAGCTATCTTTTTAAATTCTCGTAGAATCTCATGTATATTTTCCGGTTAATTACGACGAACCCCATCCGGACACCCCTGATATGCAATATAAAAGTAATTCTTTATGCAATTACATCCGATGTGAAAATTCGATGGATTAGGTATTTGCAAGTACCGAAATAAGCTATTTAAAGAACCTTGTTATTAGGTCCCATTACATTTTGTGAGTAATTCCTGAATATATATTATGTAATTTCGTAATAAGCTATAATAACAATGGTTTATGATAAAAGCTCAATATGAAGACAAGAGCCTCGTAGTAGACATCCTTACAAGCACTTTTGATGATAACAAAAGCGTCAATTATATAATAAAGCAAGACGAAAAAAGAGCCATTAGATTGAAAAGGCTTTTGGAATACTCATTTGATGCTTGCTATCTATTTGGGGATGTATTTCTGACAGAAAATAAAAAGGGATGTGCCTTAATTCTAATGCCTGATAAGAAAAAAACCTCTATAAAATCAATCTTGCTGGATGTTAAGCTTATTCTATCATGCATAGGTATATCAAACGTTAAAAAGGCTTTAAACAGGGGAAAAAAAATCAAACAACTTCAATCTAAAGGATTGAAATATTACCTGTGGTATATAGGAGTTTTTCCTGATGAACAGACTAAAGGCATTGGAAGTAAATTAATGGCTGAAGTAATTGAAGAAGGCAGGTCTAAACAAAGGCCGGTATATCTGGAAACTTCAACCTTAATAAACATTCCCTGGTATGAAAAATTCGGTTTCAAGATATACAATGAGCTTGATTTGGGTTATAAATTAGTTTTCATGAAGAGAGATTGATACTAAAGCCATTAATATGCTACTTTCTGGAACCCAAATGCACATTGTGACTTTCGCGTTTGTGTGCATTGAAATAGTGATATTATTTTATTTGCTCATTTACAGAGCTGCAAGGCCGGATGATAATACAGCTTCGCTAAATATATTGCTGATCTTTCTATTAGTATGTTACAACGTCGCAAGTGGATTACTGCCTGATCAGAATTTACTTGGTACTGTTTTTATCCAAAATGTTATTGCATACGCCGCTGGCTTTATAGCACCTTGTTGCTTTCCATTCTATGTTTACAAAGCTTTTGGCTTAAAAAAAATGAAGTTTCATGCTTTTAAGGGTGTTTACATTTTTCTGATTTTGCCCTTCTTTGTATTTGTAGCAGCCTATGCTATCTCAAATGATCTGGACACTGCCAAAAATGTTCTCATTCTTCCTTTGATATATGCATTATGGGTTATATATTCCCTTATAAAAGCAATAAAGTATAAATATTCTAATAAATTAAGTACGATAAAATTTAAAGAAGAATTAGCTATTCTTTTTCTAAGCATGAGTGCCTGGGTCCTTGTACCTGTCATTGTTTATTTTAACTGGAGCCAGGCCGTGGAAGCCTCAGTTACTAATGTTGGATTTTTAATGTTACTGGGGCTACATGTAAAACGACATATAAAAGAATCAAGGGAAGAACATCATCGGCTTATTGCCTCGGAGCAGCAATTATTGAACTGGAATACGAGTTTAAAAAACGAGGTTAATAAAAGAACCCGCGAGCTAGAAAAAATCAATGAGCAGAAAACAAACACTTTTGTCAATCTTGCTCATGAAACGAAAACCCCGCTTACTCTCATAAATAACTATCTAGAAGATTATATTAATACAAGAGGGAATTCCGAAGAGCTTAGGGTTGTTAAAAAGAACATGGATAAGCTCACTACCGACATTATAAATTTCTTTGATTTAGAACGCTTTAATAAAGGTATATCCGTTTATAACCATGATCTGATTTCGAATTTCAGCGAAATTCTCGAAGACATTTTGATTTTGTTTAAGAACTATGCTTCTAAACGAAGTATTCAAATCACGGAAACTATTGAAGAAGAACTCTATGTTAAGGCAGACCCGGTTTCAATTAACCGGATAATCAACAACCTAATTGAAAATGCAATAAAATTTTCAAATAACGACTGTGAAATTCAAATTTTATTATCCGCCGAAGGAGAAGTAATCACCTTCTCCGTTAAAGATTGTGGTATAGGTATTCCACCTGAAATGCATCATAAAATATTTGAACCTTATTACCAGATCACCAATCAGAAGAAAAGTATTCAGGGGATGGGTCTCGGATTACCTATCGTTAAAAAAGTGATACAGGATTTAAATGGAAAAATTCAGGTTAAAAGTGATCCGGCGAAAGAGCCGGGGGCAACAATAAATGTTATTCTGCCAAGATACTCAAAAACTCAAAATGAGGTTATCGGTGCCTATCATTCACACACTTCCAAACCATATCATGGAGAAGAAGTTGATACAAAGGAAAGCATTTTTGACCCTGGGAAACATACAATTCTTATAGTGGAAGATAACATTAGCATGGTTAACTATCTCGTAAAGAAGCTAAAGGATAAGTATAATGTATTTACTGCCCTTAATGGATATGATGCATTAAAAAGACTGAATACTCTATCCTCCCTGCCTGATCTGATCATTTCTGATGTGATGATGGATAAAGTAGATGGTTTTACATTTGCTAAAATCATTTCCCGGGATTCCACTAAGAATCATATTCCGTTTATCTTCCTTTCTGCCAAAGCTACTAAAAAAGACAGGTTGCTGGGATTATCACTTGGTGCTATTGACTTCATCCATAAACCATTTAACATTACCGAACTGACCCAAAAAATTGAATCGATTTTGGGAACGGTAAGCAAGCAGAAGGAAGCTTTGGTAAAATCAGCGGTTAACGTCTTAAGCGGTTTTCAGAATCAACAAACACGGGATGATCACAACTTATTTGAACAGAATTGCAAAATTTATAATTTAACAACAAGGGAAAAAGACATTGTGAAACTGATTACCGAGGGGTATAAATATAAAGCGATTGGAGAGGAACTTTTTATCTCCGAAAGGACCGTTGCCAAGCATGTACAGAATATCTTTGAAAAAGTGCAGGTGTCAAATAAGGTTGAATTGATTAACAAGCTGGCAAGTTAACTGTTCAGTCGGGTACTACTTCTGCCGTTTTTGCATCCCGGTGGCCGATCTTCCACGTGTAAGTTCAGGATTACAGTTGTTTTTACTGCTAACATTAGGTGGAGTAGACGAAAAGCCCCAAAAATGAAGCCCCGATACTTATGGTGTACCGGGGCTTTTTGTTCTACTCCACGTTGACCGAAGCCGGCGCAGCTATTGGGTGCAAAGTAACAGACTTGTATTGAGGATATTGTTGTCCGATTAGCAGCTTTGTGCTATCCCTCTACGCTTTTTTTGCAGCCAGTGCATTAAATCACGCTTTGTAATTGTTCTGAATCACCTGTTCTTTCATTTAATTAGCCTTCTGTCCTGCTTTTCATTAATCACAGGCATACTTCTCCCTTTACGTCCATCAACGTTAAAAATGATTGCACTCTTTTTATTTAAGCCACAGCCTGTAAAGTCATTGACTTTTTCCTGCCTTCATCAGCATAATTTTTATACTCAAAGGTACATTGTTGTCGAGGTCAATACGCTTTATCCGGTGATTGCTGATGGCCACTTTGTGCGTGTATCTTCCAAGGTATTCGAGCACCTGTGCAGGACCACCCATAGGCTCTCTGAAATCAACGATCCAATCCATATCATACAATGCGCTACGCAACCTAAGCCAGTCTTTATGCTGCTCTTCTGTCATCGTTATAATGCCCTTGTCTATCTGCTGCTGCAACTGTTTAAGAAAATAAGGCCGGTACACCTGTTGCACTGCCTTTGTTGGCAACAAAAACTTATGCTTTGCCTTCACTGCTTCTTTCCACCTTTTATCCTTATCAACCCCGCCACCACTTACAATGCAATGAATATGCGGATGAAAGCTTAACTGCTGACCCCAGGTATGAAGTACTGCTATAATACCTGGTTGTGCACCCAAATATTTTGGATCACTTGCAAACTGTAGCAGTGTGTATGAAGCAGCATCGACAATAGCGTGAACATTGCTTTTCGATTGCCCATTACAAGACTGTTTAATTGATGTGGCATCGTAAATACTGCATGGTAGTATTTTACCGGTAACAATTCTTTCAACCGTGCTTCTATCCACTCTTCCTTTTTATTATACCGCAACCAGGGCAATGCCGATTGCGGCAGCTATGATAGACGTATTGCATAACACCGCAACTGCTATCGATACAGCGGAGCGATAAGCATGATAACCAAAATCAGCAGTCCTGCAACGTTCTATTCGGCTTAGCACTGCATGACTGCCTGGTGCAGTCATCTCCTTCCACTTAGGCATCTGCTGCAGCAGTTGTTGTACTGTTGCCCGGCAGCCTGTGGCGTTACTTGCTGCCATTAGACTGTTGGCTATTGAGCTGATCAAGAGGATTAATAATACGGCTGCACCTGTGGGTTGCAGGTGCAGGTAAATCATCGTAGTCTCGATCTTACTATACCCAGCAGTTCTTTGATAGTATGAAGGTCCGTGCCGGTATCAAGGAGATGCGTAGCTAAGGAATGGCGGAGGGTGTGAACAGAATACTCTTTGTGACCCAGGCTTGCCTGCTTCATTGCCTGGTTTACACACTGCTGTATGCTGCGGCAATGCATGCTCTTGCCTTTGGTTTTGCCCTCGAATAAGTAAGTGACAGGACGGTGCTTGCGAAAGTATTCTCTTAATGTAATCAGTGCTGTTGGAGACAGCAACGTATAACGGTCTTTTTTACCTTTCCCCTGCACTACTTTAATGCGCATGTTTTTACTGTCAATGTCAGTAATCTTAATACGGCTGCCCTCTTCAAGACGTACTCCGCTACTGTAAAACAGCTCTGTAATTGCTTTTTGTTTAATGGTGATTGTATGGGTCAATAGTTGCCATACTTCATCTGTGGTCATTACATTGGGTAACTTAAAAGCTTTGCGTGGATAAAGCTTTGAAGGAAGATCGTAAGGACGTTTAAGCACATGCTTAAAGAAGAAAGCAACACTTGCAGCAACCATACGGCATTTGTCATAGCCGCTGTTGAACACTTCTTTGATGTAACAGATATATTGCTCTATCTGCTCTGCGGTAAGGGTTGAAGGACGTGTATCAGGATAGTACTCGAAGATGAAGCGCATCTCACGAACGTAGTTTCTAATACTTTTGGGAGAATAATTTCCAACAGTCATTACCTGTTGAATCTTAAGTAAGGCGGCCTCTGCCTGTGGTGTTAATTTTTTTTCATCATTTAAAATTTAGAGACTTAAATTACATCATCAGCCCGAACTTACAGTTTCCCGAGGTACGAGGGTTCGGTTCAACA
>JBGSYC010000157.1:0-2105 GCA_041751095.1 Flavihumibacter sp. | reverse complement strand
AAACATTCGGTTACTTTTTCCATGTCTGCTCCTATCTGTTCTCCGGCAAAGCCATGCTCCACCCGGCCCATTTTATGTGAACCCCGTATCATCTGCAAACAGCCGTTCTCTTTGGTTGCTGCCGTTATCGCGGTAATAACGCTCAACATTTCCGGAAAGAGGAAACCGTTGTTTTTATACCAGTAGCCGTAATCCTGATGCCATTCCCATGCCCCGCCTGATCGCGGTTCTTTCTGCATAAGCTTGGAATGGTAATGTGCCGGCTTTCCGCCCAGCATGCTTTCCACAGCCGTCACGATGCGCTCAGAACGGGCATATTTCCCGTAAAGGCTTTCGTCCAGGGAATACCACAGGGCAAGCCGGGTTTTTAAGCCCGCAGCATCAACACGGTTGTAACTTCTTTTGCTGATCAGCTCGTCTTCAAGAGCAACTTTATGGAGAAGGTTTATTTCCGCTGATGAAAATAAATTCCGCACCACCACATATCCGTCGCGGTGATATGCACTGAGGTGTTCGTTTGTAAAATTCATATCTGATCTTTTAAATATTAAGCTACCGTGCTTTGTTTGCATAAATAACAGACTAATTTCCGGATGCCAGTCTTTGCTTATACTCCTTCCATACCTCCATGGTATGATGAACCAGCTGATATTTGTCAGTCTGAATATTATAACACTGCACGCCTATCGGAGTTTTTAGTTTCAGGTCTGTTACGCAATACTTTACCAGGCCGTACGTATCAAAAGACCCCGAGCCAAGTGGGAGAATATAATCCTCCCATACGTTTTGCTTTTGGCTTTTTGTATCGTTGGCACCCGAGATGGTGATCATCTTCAGATAGGGCCGCAATTGCCTGAGATGAGGTTTCAGTTGGCTCCGTTCCTGTGGCTGGGTGGTGGCAAGCCAGTGACAAAGATTAAACGATAGTCCCACGTTCTTCCTGTTGACGGCCTTTACAATCGACAGTGCGTGGTCAGTACGTTCCACATAATATCCTAAATGAGGATAAATGGCTACCTGCAGCCCCGATTTCTCCGCCAACCCGGATAAACTTTTAAGTATGTGCATGACCGTGCTGTCTGCCTTACGGCCGCCGGCATTTAATTTCCTGCTGCTGATGAAGAAAGGCGATACTATTGTTTGATTGCCTTTGAGCTGATGGATAAAATTTTCCAGTCTTTTATCGAGGTACGGTGAATCAAGATTAATTCTCAGGTAAAAATATGATGCAGGGAATCCATGCTTATCCAGTGCTGCTTTCATTCCTTCAAAGCTTTCAATGCCGTTGATTTCTATCCCATCGTATCCCGCAGATTTTATTAATGCTACCTGCTTGTCAAAAGTGTTATAGGTAGAATCTCCCCTGATGATATTATGCAGGGCGAAAAAACTATTTTTTATCTTTTGCGAAAAGGAATGATTTACGCAGAAAAAGGCCAGCAATACAAATACAATGCTTTTCATTCCGGAAGTAAATTAATTGTTTATGAAATATCTGCTTATACCTTCCACATGTCTCTCGATTCCGGGGCCGCAAGGAGCGCGTTTGCAGACGTACTGCCCTCAAAGCGTTCCTCCGCAGGATTCCATTTCAATTTTTGGCCGGTCTGGCAGGCAATAAGCCCGATCTGGGATATCGAAATAGTCCGGTGGCCTGTTTCGATAGGTTCAAGAGTTGACCTGTTTTCTCTTATGGCGCTGATAAAATCCGTTTTGTCCCATAATGTGCCTGACAGGTCAAGTTCGTTTTTCTTTGGCTTCAAAGTTAAAATCTCCGGATTGCCTGCTGATATAGTTCCCGGAAAACCATCAACCAGTATCCAGCCTTCGGAGCCGGAGTATTTGATCGAAGGCTTGCTAACCGGCGTCTGGTGACATGTCAGCATTACCCCATTCGCATAACGATACGAAATGTCAAAGTTGATCATCGTATTCCAAAGGCTTCCGGGAAACTCACCTTTGCCCTCAACTTCTACCGGCCCCGAATGCTCCGAATCATTAGCCCATTGGGCAATGTCAAAATAATGTGCCCCCCAGTTGGCTATCATCCCCTGTGCATACCTGTCTACCCGCATCCAACCCGGTCTCTTCGTCAGGTTATAAGG
>JBGSYC010000156.1:0-4673 GCA_041751095.1 Flavihumibacter sp. | reverse complement strand
AAATACTTTTTCAATTTTCCCACGGATTATATATCTTTAGATTGCAGCATGGAGGGTTTGTTCTTCAACCATAAGTTAATGTATTTCAGCGGCTTACGAACACTCCATGCTGCTTTTTTTATTAAAATTTATGCCCATTTGCCGGGAGTATTTATCTGCGAAACTTAAGCTAAAAAATTAAAAAAATAAGCCTGCTTGCAGATAAATGAAAACCAAACCCATAGCCGTAATTGCAAATGAGAGATGAATAAAGACAATCTTATAAAATATATTCAGACAGTTTTATCAATGTCAAATGAAAAAGCCAATCATTTGTCTGAAAAGTTTAAACTTAAAGAAGTTTTAAAAAACGACCTTGTGTTGAAAGACGGAAAAGTCAGCAGGCAAAATTACTTTTTAGAAGCCGGTTATATACGCTCCTTTACTTTTGACACAGACGGAAATGACGTAACAACAAATATCTTTTCAGCGCCCTGTTTTGTGAACGACTTTCTTTCATTCTTCAAACAAAGACCAACAGATGAAAACTTTGAAAGCTTAACTGACTGTAGATTATGGTATATGAGTTTTGAAGAAGTTCAGGAAAGTTTCCATTCAATACCAGAGTTTAGAGAATTTGGACGATTATTGCTTGTCAATAATTATTCTTTATTAAAGCAAAGAATGTTAGGGATGATTAAAGATACAGCCGAAACCCGCTATACAAATTTTATTGAAACACACCCCGATATTTTTCAAAATGTTTCCTTGAAAATAATTGCTTCCTACTTAGGTATTACTGATACTTCGTTAAGCCGCATAAGAAGAGAGATTGTAAAAAAATAACTACTGTAATTATTTCTTGCCAAATGGCAAGAAGCTTTAACACAATGCTAAATAATTTTGTTTCCTGTACCAACAAAATTATCTAACAATGAATATTTTATCTAACACCTTTCCGTACTGGGTTTCATTTTTTTTCATTGTAGCAATACCTATTCCTATCCTGATGATTGCTTCAACTGTTAAGAATGCTGCTATTAAATCAGGATTTGATAACAGTAAGGCGATACAACTGCGGAAAATTGTAATTCTTTTTTATGCAGTTTACTTCGTATATGTTTCTGCATTGGCTTTTGCTGGTGTTTTTTTGGGCAATCAACTACCACCAAGGATTTTATTGTTTACGGCTATCCCCCTGTTTTCATTCTTAATTTTAGTGATATTAAACAATAAAGTCAGTAAAACACTTATCGCAAACGTTACTTTACAATCGCTCGTTAAACTTCATTTGTTCAGGTTGATAGGAATATTTTTTATTATTCTCGCTGCTTATAATGCCCTTCCAAAAACCTTTGCATACATAGCAGGAATTGGAGATATTGTGACAGCACTATCCAGCATTTACGTGGCAAAAGCTATAGAACGAAAGAAGTCTTATGCAAAGACTCTGACCATTACATGGAATATTTTTGGATTTGCTGACATTATTTCGGTTATAGTTTCAGCGATTGTTACTACAAAAAACGCATTAGAAACAGGAACTCAAGGTGTAAATGAAATTACAGGTTTCCCATTTTGCTTAATACCGGCATTTGCACCGGCGACTATTATATTTCTGCATTTAATAATATTCAAAAAAATATTTGCGCAAAAGTAGGGTTGTTTTTTATTCCTGCATTTGCCTGCAAATCCATAACAAGCTGTTTGAGTTATTTATTTGGATACCAGCCGGGTTTCAGTTTGCGAAAGATAAAGAGTTGATTATTTAATTTGTTGTTTAAACTTTTGAAAGCCTTTATAGTCTGTAAGTTTAAATTATATCGCTATGAAAATTTATGCACTAATTTTTTTTTTTATTGTTTCGGGGTCTTGTAAAAAAAGCAATGAAGTAAACCCTGTTTCAGCAAGCTTCTCTAAATCCACGATTGCTTACCAAACAATCCCCGGTGTTTCTAAATCCTGTTAAAGATCACAGGTTCCCTTATCAATAGCATTACTGGCCAGTACCGTTTTTTGCCTGTTAAGCACCTGCGGAAGCACACCCCTTATTTCCGGCGACATGTGCCATACAATAAAAATAGCTGCATTTAAATCCGAAGGTAAATCAGCAATAAGCCGGGTGATAGCGTTAAAGCCTCCTGCTGATGCACCGATGACAATAATGTTTCTTTTTTTCATTCTAATAATTGCTTACCATACCAATAGTGTTGTTCTTAGACCAAATATTAAATATACTGAAGTATTCAGCTATATTCTCCGTCAAGAGTAAATAAAAACAAATTTTACCGGCTTTAACGCGATAAAGGACAACAAGACAGTGTTAAAAACAGGACTCATTTTTTTCCAGCGAATTTACCTTTGACTAAAGTTGCAAAAGTGAAGGAAGGGAACATCCAATTTGTGATTTCAAAGGATTTGTTTCTCCAATTTATAGATGATAATCCAGCCTCTAAACTCTGCAATTTGGTGGAGTTTATGTAACTTTTTACTGCCTGATTAAAGTTGTTCCCGATGACGTTTGACTTTCTTAACTGCACCATCACTGACAAACAGTCATCTAATGACTTGTTCCGATAATTAGTTACAATAGACTTTTCAAAAACGCAGCGGCGTACATAATCACTTAGTTTGCGGCAGATGCTTGTTTTGCATTTTTCTCTATCGGCTCATACTCTTTTAACGTGAGCCTTAGCCCGATGATGCGGGATCTGTTTAAATTTTTTGCTTCCACCACTTTATCATTTCACGCTCAAAAATTCTGTTTTGCTTTACTGTGTCCGCGCCAACGACTTCGGAGTGAAGGGCGGCAAGATTCGGTTGTTTAACAACCGGTCATCTTGCCGATTGCCTGAAAGAGACAATCTTACAGCTTTAGGTAGGTTCTTTAGGCTTTTCAGAGTCATTTACAATTTTGAGATCTCGAAAAGTTGTTCACTTAAGTGGCAGTATTCTACATCTGACATAGGCGATACTATCAAAGTTTCTGTCCTAAGCTTTTTCTTTTGAGCCTTGCCGAAATTCACCAACCAATCATTAAGGTCATATGTCATTATGATGCTGATATAACCAGCTTTCATCCTTATATTTATTGCTTAAAGACCGGGAATACCGTAGCTAATTTTTTGCAACAGGCATTTTAGCATGGGTTGCTTTGAGCCACTCTTCCAGCTTAAGGTTCATTTTCCTTACGATTTCAGGATTTGAAGCGGCGAGATCGTGGCGCTCTGACAAATCATTTTTTAAGTTATAAAGTTCGAAAGTTGTGCCTTCGTACCTCTTAATAAGTTTCCAGTCGCCGTCACGAATAATACTGTAAGGAACTACATCTGGTGTGCGGTAATGCGGAAAATGCCAATACAGGGGAACTTGTCCTACTTTTTTTTCCTGCAAGGCCAGACTTATATCCCGCCCATCTATTTGAGTTTTGGGTAAGGGAGTATTGGTTAAAGCACAAATTGTTGGCAAAAGATCTACAGATGTTACAGGCAGATCAGATACTAAACCTGCGGCGATCTTCCCCTTCCAACTGAAGATTAGAGGTACGCGGATGCCTCCTTCGTAGGATAACCTTTACCAGAACGCAACGGCGTATTGTCTGTAGGGCCGATCAAACCCCCGTTATCCGAGGTAAATATTACGATAGTATTCTCCAATAACTTATTATTAGAAAGGGTATTTATTAATGACCCAACAGCCTGGTCTAGACTTTCAACCATTCCCGCATATACGGCATTCTTCTGCTTATCTACTACTTGCTTTGACTCGTACTTCGTGATCATGTCTTTCTTGGCCATCAACGGAGTATGAACGGCGTAATACCACATGCTTACGAAGAAAGGTTTATTCTTCTTTTGATCAATTACTTTTTTTAGCTCAGAGGACAGACGATCCTCAAGGTACTCTCCTTTCTGTCGCGGTTTAAGATTTGGAAAACCTACTCCTTTCTCGTTGGTATAAGGATCAAAATAATTTACTGGCTGCCCCATGTCATTACCTGCTATGTTCAGATCATAGCCCTGCTTCTCCGGATAATAAGCATCAGTGCCGAGGTGCCATTTACCAATGTGGCACGTGAAATACCCTGCCTGCTTCAGTACTTCTGCAGCAGTCACTTCGCTAAGTTCCATCCAATAAGGATTCGAAGGCGTTCTTAATTTTTTATTGCCGTTTTCTTCATATGGTGCGGGTGCTTTTAATTCTGTGATATCTAGTTGGAAGCGGGCACGTATCCAATCAGTAACACCTGTTCGGGCCGGGTAGCGGCCAGTTAAGAGTGCAGCCCTGGTAGGCGAACAAACTGCGCATGCAGCATACGCATTGGTGAAACTGATACCCTGGCTGGCAAGTTTATCAATGTTAGGCGTCTCGTAATACTTGCTTCCCATAAAGCCCACATCTTTCCATCCAAGGTCGTCCACTAAAAGCAACACGATATTGGGTTTGCTTGTTTTCTTTTGAGTTTGTCCATACACTGTTACAGCAAAGATAATGGCTGCTAAACCCAGCATTGCTTTATTTAAATACACCATAGTCTTAATTTAATCAATCACTTGGTAAGTAAACCCGGGTATTGCAACCCGAGATTCTGTTAGAACGGAACGTGACACTCTCGCGTCATTCCGCTCCGGTTATCCAACCGTTGGCTTCGCTCCGAGTGACCAGTGAGCAAACAGGCCTGGCCTGCGTGCACT
>JBGSYC010000155.1:0-47884 GCA_041751095.1 Flavihumibacter sp. | reverse complement strand
TGGCTTTGGTCAGTGGTCCATTAACAGACTCCGGTAGAAATATTGGAAATACGACCATAAAGATGCTTGTAACCGACATTTACCGACCAAGAAGTAAATAATCCATAATCCATAAGTAGGGACAACGTTTTAGTTGAGCATCTTTAATCAACTGCCATAGCTTTATACTCAATGCACGGCTGCTAACGTCGGCTTGGCATATGGCGGCTGACGAAACGCAGCATCAGCTTTGTTTCGCTATTGTACTGCATATCCAGCTTGACATCATAAATTTGGCAGCGGAACTAACAATGAACTTTTTATCATTACTCAACTAATGTTCTCGGCTGACGGAACACGAAATACCGCCACAACGCCAAGCCGTTCAACGTTACCTGCAAGCTTTGGTGCATCATATTTAAACGGCTTTTAGTATATTTGGACTTAAATCTTACAATGAAAACAGACCTTAATATATCGCTTACATTTCGACAAGTTCTAAACTTGGTAAGACAATTACCTAGGCAACAAAAAATAAGGCTGACAAAGGAACTAGAAAAAGAAGCTATCAATAGCAAGCTTTCCAGCATTTTGCAATCTTTTAAAACTGAAGATTTATCACAAGATGTTATTGATACGGAAGTGGAAGCCGTAAGACAAGAACTTTATGAGCGGTCAAAAGAAAATTAAAGTCATTTTTGACACAAACATTTGGATTAGCTTTCTTATTGGCAAAAAGCTTCAGTTTATAAAAGACCATATAGCCAGTCAGCAGTTAATAGTTATTTTGTCTGACCAACTTTTATTAGAAATTGAAACCGTTACACAAAGACCTAAGCTTAAAAAGTACTTTCCTAAACAAAAAGTCGAAGAATTGATTCAGTTTTTGCAAACAGTTGGACAAAAGTATCAGCCTACAGCAAAAAATCAAGTAAGCAGAGACCCGAAGGACAATTTCTTGCTTGATCTAATTGACATCTCTAAAGCCGATTATTTAGTTACAGGTGACAAAGATTTGCTTGTATTAAATCCTCTTAGAAACACTCAAATTATAACACCGTCAGACTTTGATGCTAAACTCAATAAAGCCAGCAGGTAACAGTGCATTTAAGAAATTGGGGCTGGCGCAAGCCGTGCTTGAGCTGTGGAACGTTATTGAGCTATAGTTCCAGCGGACGGAACTTTATTGAACTTTTGGAATATATTTGAACAATTAATCATCATTGAGCATTTGCTAGCCGGGGCTGACGAGTATGAAATGCCCCAACTTCTTAAATGCTTTAACGTTGTGTGCCATATTATGACCACCTCTCCTGAACATAAACAAGACCGTATAAAGTATCTACGAAAGCAGGAAGAACGCAAACGACGATTTCCCGACTTCCTTAGTTCATTAAGTGCTATTGCTGAAAAATCTATAACTGTAAAAGATGTTCTCTCAATTGAAGAGACGGACGAGGTTTGGACAAGAGTTCATAAGAATGAGAAATTACAACAGGTAATCTTAGTGTGTCATTTCCTTACAGGGACAAAGATAAATTAACAAAGGTCTTCCAAGCACTGCGAAGCTCATTAGCTGGACAGAAACAATACTTTACAACTCATAAGTTTTACGACACTTATTTCTCACTAATCGATACTTCGTTTTGTGTCGACAACTACGAAACGTTAATTGAGTTGGACGGAGATACTTTTTTTATCTATGACAGGGATGTTAAAAACTCCCTTTGGGTGGACACAAGTGAAGAACATCGGAGAGACAAAGAAGAATATACCTGGACATATGAGCTAAGATGACGTTGTATCATAGTGGCGGCGGGTAGTTGATCATCATAAGAGAATCATCAGCTTCGCAAATCCTAAGCTAAGCGCAGAAAGGATTATATTTCATGATTCAAATAACTGTACATGAAGAAAATATTCATTTTAATTGTTTCAATACTCCTGTGCATAAGTGGTTTCGCCCAAGACCAGAAAGTGAAAGACAGCCTACGAAAGGTGATTCAAACAACCACTGTTGACACAGCACGGGTGCTGGCACTTGCCCGCTTAAGTTATCTCGAGTCGCAACCTTCCCTGCGTTTAGAACTGGCTTATAAAGCGCTCCACTTGAGCAAACAAATAAAATGGACTGTAGGTGAGGTTCGTAGTTATACACAGTTAAGCAACGTTTACCGTAACATAGCTGACCACCCCAATGCACTGGATAATGCGTTGAAAAGCCTTAAAAAAAGTGAAGAGATAGGTAACCCTGAGGGTATTGGTTCGGCTTTACTACAAATAGGATATATTAACTCGGCACAAGAACGCTACAAGGAAGCCCTGATCTACCTTTCTAAAGCTGAAGAAGTTTATCGTAAAGCACCATCGTTGTCAGCTAACAATAAGGGAATACCGTATTTGTCTTTAGGTAATGTATACGTGAAGATGGGCAGATATGATTCTGCACTTATTAACTATAACACCGCCTACGAGATCATCCTTAAAACAAACCCTAATCTTGCTTCCATTTTTACTGGCCTGGCGAACGTTTACACCGCAAACCAAGAGTTTGACCTGGCGCAGTCTTACCATAAAAAAGCAATTGACTTTGCAACAAAATTCGCTACAACGGTATTGCCTATTGCTTATTTGCAGCATGCTCTTTACTTTGATAAAACAAACAAAAGAGACTCTGCTATTTTTTATGCCCGGCAGTCCATGAAACTGGGTACGCAAATAGATCAAAAATCAACGATAGTTGAGGCCGCAAAGCTGCTTTCTACCCTCTATGAGAAAAGTGATGCTAATGAGGCACTGAGGTATTACAAAATAGCAGCCCAAATGAAGGACAGCATTTTTAGCCAAGCAACGGCTGCTAAACTTCAGGCAATGGAATATGCAGAGCGGGAACGGCAGCGGGAACTCGGTGAACTGGAACGGGTGCAAAAAGAAGAGCGGCAGCACAATCTTCAGTATGCAGCCATTGCTTTGGGGTTGTTTACCATTATTATTTTGTTTTTGGTTCTAAGCCATTCTGTGCTAGCTAACCAAAAGCTCATCCGTTTTTTGGGTGTGATTTCCTTATTGATTGTGTTTGAGTTTTTAAACCTGTTACTGCATCCGTGGCTGGGAAAGGTTACGCACCACTCACCGTTTTTGATGCTGTTTGCTATGGTATGCATAGCGGCATTGCTGGTGCCGCTGCATCATAGGCTGGAGCACTGGATCACGCATAAGATGGTAGAGAAGAGCAACAGAATACGCCTGGCTGCTGCCAAACGTACCATACAACACCTGGAAGGTTCAGCAGTGGAACAGAAGCATTAACAGGGTCGGCACCTCACACCATCGGTGATGAAGTGGTGTGGAGTGGATTGATAAAATTTACAAAGCATACAAAGAAGTGGAGATGACTTAGTGCGAGAAGAAATACGGCACACAAGTGCTATTGCTGGAAAATCTATAACTGTAAAAGATGTTTTCTCAATTGAAGAGACGGACGAGGTTTGGACAAGAGTTCATAAGAATGAGAAATTACAACAGGCAAATCTTAGTGTGTCATTTCCTTACAGGGACAAAGACAAATTAACAACGGTCTTCTAAGCACTGCGAAGCTCATTAGCTGGACAAAACAATACTTTACAACTTATAAGTTCTACGACACTTGTTTCTTACTACTCAATACTTCGTTTTGTGTCGACAACTACGAAACGTTAATTGAGTTGGACGGAGAAACTTTTTTTATCTATGACAGGGATGTTAAAAACTCCCTTTGGGTGGACACAAGTGAAGAACATTGGAGAGACAAAGAAGAATATTCCTGGACATATGAGCTAGATGACGTTGTATCTTAGTGGCGGCGGGTGATTAAGCATCAAGTTCGCTTATCCTAAGCTAAGAGCAGAAAAGCTTAAATTTCATGATTTAAAATTAACTGTACATGAAGAAAATAAGCATTTTTATTATTTTGATACTCGTGTGCGGAAGTGGTTTCACCCAAGACCAGAGGGTAAAAGACAGCCTACGGAAGGTGATTGAAACAACCACTGTTGACACAGTACGGGTACGGGCACTCAACCACTTAAGTTTTATTGAGTCGCAACCCTCCCTACGTCTTGAACTGGCTTATAAAGCGCTCCATTTAAGCAAACAAATAAAATGGATGTTTGGGGAGGCTGGTAGTTATTTGCAGTTGAGCAACTGTTACCGTAACATATCTGATTATCCCAATGCGCTGGACAATGCGTTGAAAGCACTTAAAAAAAGGGAGGAGATCGGCACTCCAGAAGCGATTGGTACTGCTTTGATGAATGCAGGAAGTGTTTACCTGGCACAAGAACGCTACCAGGAAGCCCTGATCTACCTTTCAAAAGCTGAAGAAGTTTATCGTAAAGTACCACAGTTGTTAACAGTAAACCAGGGATTACAGTATATGCATTTTGGCCAGGCATACGCGCTGATGGGTAAGCAAGACTCTTCCCTTATTTACTACAACAGAGCTTATGAGATCATTCCTAAAACAAACCCTAACCTTGCTGGCATTTATATTGGCCTGGCAGGTGTTTACACTGCAAACAACGAGCCTGACCTGGCGAATTCTTATTATAAAAAAGCACTTGACTTTGCAACAAAATTCGGTTCACAGACATTGGCCAATGCTTATTTACAGTATGCTCTTTACTTTGATAAAACAAACAAAAGAGACTCTGCTATTTTTTATGCCAGAAAGTCCATGGAAAGGGCTATGCAATTAGATCAAAAATCAAGGTTAGTTAGTGCTGCAAAGCTGCTTTCCACCCTCTATGAGAAGAGTGATGCTATTGAGGCTTTGAAGTACTATAAACTGGCAGCCGAAACAAAGGACAGCATTTTTAGCCAGGTAACGGCTGCCAAACTGCAATCCATGGAATATGGAGAGCGGGAACGGCAACGGGAACTCGGTGAACTGGAACGGGTGCAAAAAGAAGAGCGGCAGCACAATCTTCAGTATGCCGCTATTGCTTTGGGATTGGTTACACTGCTGATTTTGTTTTTGGTGTTGAGCCATTCTGTGTTGGCCAACCAAAAGCTGATTCGTTTTTTGGGTTTGATTTCCTTGTTGATAGTGTTTGAGTTTTTAAACCTGTTGCTGCATCCGTGGCTGGGAAAGGTTACGCACCACTCACCGGTTTTGATGCTGGTGGCTATGGTATGTATAGCTGCGTTGCTGGTACCGCTGCATCACAGGCTGGAGCACTGGATCACGCATAAGATGGTAGAGAAGAGTAACAGAATACGCCTGGCAGCTGCTAAACGTACTATACAACACCTGGAAGGTTCAGGTTTGGAACAGAAGCATTAACAGGGTCGGCACCTCACACCATCGGTGATGAAGTGGTGTGGAGTGGATTGATAAAATTTACAAAGCATACAAAAAAGTGGAGATGACTTAGTGCGAGAAGAAATACGGCACACAACAAATCGGTTTGGCGTTATGGCGGCGGGACGTTGGAGCAATCGGCAGCAGTTCACTATTCATCTGCAGCTCCAGCTTGACGTTATAAATTAAGCAGTAAAATAATCAATGAACATTTGTACATTTAATCAGCAACAGTTATCGGCTGACGGACACGGAATACCGCCACAACGCCAAGCCGTCAACGTTGTAAGCCATATAAGAATCCCCAGCTACAAAATGTCAGATTTGAAAAGTGAGTCAATGTATTCTAATAAACTTAGGCGCTTAGGCGCAAACATCTAAACTTTTTTTTAGATAATTTTTTAGCCCTTAGAAAAGAAGGATCACTAAGAAACACGAAGAACCACGAAGGACACTGCGTCACGCTTTGTGTTCTCCTCGTGCCTCCTTTGTGTTCTCCTCGTGCCTCCTTTGTGTTAGTGTTCCCTAAGCAAGGGTACGATCAGGAAGTTCACCCCTAAAGAGGTTTATTTTCCAAAGGAAAATTCGTAGTACCTACTTTATTAATTTCAGTCAAATCGGTAAATCAGGCAAATCATGGTTCAAAAGAGGGAATGGCAGCGGGCATCGTTGCGCCTCAAGTAGTCTGAACCATGATTTGCCTGATTTACGGATTGCCCTGATGTATGTTACAGGCTTGATTTGTTTACTTTCTCCGGGCAACAATTATATTTGAAATAAATTGTTAAAAGTTTCTTTATTGGGAAAAATGAGTAATTTAATATCACCAAACGGTATGTAAACTGTTGCTTCCCTGCCTTATAGATTACAATTGTCCTTTTAATTTATTCATTATTTTATCAAAACCCCATTTATGACAAAATCTTTATTCTCTGCAATTTTTTGCGGTGCTTTTATCTTATTGTCCGTCCCCACGATCCGGGCACAGGTTGTTGGAAATCCGCAACCCGAGTCTATACCCGGGCAAGGTACCGCTGACAAGTCATCTTCAAAAATAAGTCCGGATTTACAACAATTGTATGAAAGCTCATTGCCTGCTGCGCGACGCAGCCGGTCGGCTCAAAAGGACGTTGACCCCGGGGTTGGCCTCACAGACTATCTACAGATCCGGGGTAATATGGTCATGGTAGATATCACTGTTAAGAGCGATTACGAGGTTGCAAAAAAAGAGTTGGAAAACATGGGATTTAAAGTTACGGCAGCTTACGGTCGTGTGATATCAGGTCTGATGCCGATAAATATGTTGAATAAACTTGAGTCAGCAAAACATATAAGATTTGCCCGCCCTGCATATAAGCCCATGCATCAGTCCAAACCTCAGGGTACATTATTCAAAAAAGCTTTTTTGCCGGATAATCATGCAAACCCGGTGTACAGCCAGGGAGACACGGCCCAGCGTTCTCACCTGGCGAGGATGCATTCAAGAGTGAATGGAAAGGGTGTAAAAGTGGGTATTCTGTCCGACAGTTATAACAATCTGAAAACTGCTGACAGAGGGGTTATGAACGGCGAACTTCCCGGTCCCGGAAATCCTTTTAAATATCGCAAGCCCGTCGAAATTTTAGCAGACCTGGATTCGAACGGCATTGATGAAGGCCGGGCGATGGCGGAGATAATTCATGATGTAGCTCCGGGAGCTGAGATAGCGTTCCGTACGGCCGTCAGAGGGCAGGCGGATTTTGCACAGGGCATCCTTGACCTGGAAAAGGCAGGCTGCGACGTGATCACTGACGATATTATCTATTTTGCTGAGCCTTTTTTCCAGGATGGCATCATTGCCCAGGCCGTTGACAGGGTAAAAAAGAAGGGTGTCGCGTATTTTTCGGCAGCACTGAATTACGGTGTCCGTTCGTACGAAAGCGACTATCGTCCCAGTCCGGATACCCCATTGGGGCGGGAAGCCGGGACAGCACATAATTTCAGCGCACCAGGCGCTGCTCCGCGTTCTCTTCAACCCATTTTTATTCCGTCGGGTGGCACTTTCGTTGCAACCTTTCAGTGGGATCAGCCATTTTTCTCTGCGGGCGGAGAAGGCGCCCAATCTGATTATGACATTTATTTGCTCAACGCCCAGGGAAGAAGTGTTGCAGGCGGTGCGGGTGATAACATAGCAACCGGAGATCCGATAGAAGTTTTCGGATATACCAACAATACTCCTAATACTACTTTTTTCCTGGTCATATTAAAGTATAGCGGCCCTGATGCCACCCGGCTAAAGTATATTCTTTTACGGGATGGCGCGTTTTTTATAACAAATCCGGCAATACCAGGCATTCTTGCCTCAACACTCTTCGGACATCCAAATGCGGAAGGTGCCATAGCGACCGCAGCAGTCCCTTTCTTCAGAACTCCTGCATATGGAGTTGATACCCCATTGGTAGAACCGTTCTCGTCCCTGGGAGGATTAGCCATCTTTTTTAACAAAAAAGGGGAAAGGATAGAGCCAATCGTCAGAAAGAAACCGGATATTACCGCCCCCGACGGTGGCAATACTTCCTTTTTTCCGCCTTTCAGCAACCAGGATATCCCACAGGACAGGGATACGTTCCCTAATTTTTTCGGTACCTCTGCCGCCGCTCCCCACGCAGCGGGAGTCGCTGCATTGATGATCGAAGCGCAACGGCTAAGGTCAATAACACCAGACCAGATAAAGGGAATATTATCCACCAATACAATAGATATGGATAATACCCATACGCCGGGCTTTGATGTCGGGTTTGATTTTAAAACCGGAACAGGTTTGATAAAGGCAGACGCGGCAGTGGAACAGGTTAAGTTTCCAAACCTCTACGTAAAAAATCTCAACCTGGTAGCGATCTGCTCTGATGACCCTGCGAACACAAGACAGTGGAAAATCATCAATCCAAATCCTTTTGAATTGAAAGTTAAATGGTTTCTGACAGGATTTGCCCAGTGTGGAGAGTTAGAGGTGCCGCCTGGCGAAACAACTTTCACCACCAAAACAGCTTACTACCGCAATTATTATGTTCCGAATGTTGTTGTCATCGAATGGGAAGATAATTTCAGATTTTCCCGTTTTGACGTAGAAGCAAGTACACGGGCTACATGCGGCAGGGAGGCTGTAGCTGCAAATAACACCGATAGCAAAGCAATAAAGGCAGGTAAAGACTTTGCTGATAATGAGACTACCGCGGTAGTATATCCAAATCCTTCACCAACGAATTTCAGGTTATATCTTTCATTGGCCAACCAGAAAGATACCGACCTTGAGCTGTTTAGCGCTGATGGTAAAAAGCTATATACAAAACGGGTTCAGTCTAACGGCATAATTGATATTGACGCTTCCAGGTATAAGGCGGGAGTATATATTCTGAAGGTCAATCAAAAAGATTTTAATAAAACATTCAAACTGATCAAAGAATAAATTCTTATCGTGTCATTTTTTATAGAGAGGCTGCGTTATGCAGCCTCTTTTTTTTATATGTGGATCTGAGATCAAAGCCATCGGCAATTTATATTTTGCGGGAGAACACTGCAGCAAAGATTACCAGGGATTCATGAACGGAGCGGCCGAGACCGGGCGGATGGCATCCGGGAAAATCAGGAATGCTATAAAGAGTGGTGCCTCAATTGAATTCTTTGGGCTGATTGGGTTAAAAGCCGGTAGGGCTTCGTTCACTATGCTTTGCTGCTTCAACCTTAGTCAAGTGAAGAGATCCACACTCTCTTGTCATCTTTCATGAGCCCCCTTTTGGTTTTTTATTATGTAGCGATCTTTCGGGCGAAATGAAAGATGACTGAAAATTTTGCAGGCTGTGATTGCTGATCAACCTTACTAAACAACTGCTCGCTGAAATGCGGGAGATTTCAAAGACCGCCGCAATGAATTGCCTTAGGTGCAAGAGCGTACACCGGCGGCTTTGAAAGGATCATAGAGCCAATTGGATCTGCACTCAAATTCACGATGTGCTATGATCTGTGGCATTCTCAATAGTGTCACATGCGCTGAATATAATATTCCTTCATTATATTATATACTTTTTCCCGTAATTCTGCAACGGCGCTTTCGCCACTTGCTTTAACAGGGTCAAGAAAATGCATTTCCAGAGGATGAGGCCATAGAAGAAACGTTTTTTCTGTCGGCAAGACCTTCTTCGTATGAAAAATCACCGTCGGGATAATTTCCTTACCCGTTTCAATTGCCAGCCTGAATGCACCATCGTGAAATGGCTTTATCGGTTCACCTGATTTATTGCGCGTGCCTTCCGGATAGATGCACATGTGTAAGCCAAGGTCAAGGATTTCCTTCATTTTGATAAAACTTTCCCGGCGGCTTTTTTCACTCTTCCGGTCTACCAGCACACTGCCCATTTTGTACAGCATTCCAAATACCGGCGTGCTGGACATCTCCTGTTTCGCAATCGTCTTATTGCCGCCGGGGATAAAAGGACAAGTGACCGGAACATCCATATAGGAATTGTGATTACAGACGATAATGAAATTTTTACCAGACTTGAAGATATGTTTTCCTTTAATCCTTAGCGGGCATGCAATACCAAATAAAAAAATCGTCATCCATATCTTAGAAACCCCGATAAAATAAACGGTTCTCTTAGGTTCTTTCATAAAGCTGATGGCTATATACGGGATCATGAATACGAACATCGTAAAAACAAATAGCAGGATGCCCCAGGCAGCCCATATCCTTCCGAAAATCTCTTTGAAAATCTTCATGTGAGTCGTTTAAATATTTACCCGCGGCCAATCCTAAAATATTCCCGTCGGGCAGCAGGAGGGGTGGGTAAATTTTTGTATTTCAATGAACGGTCCATTTTAACCAGACAATAATATCTAATTAATTATATCATTTCAGGCTCCAGTCTATCGGGTCTATCTTATTTTTTATCAGGAACTCGTTTGTTTTTGAGAAATGCCTGCATCCAAAAAAACCTTTGTCTACCGAATACGGCGAGGGGTGTGCCGCTTTTAAAGCCAGGTGTTTGCTTTCGTCGATCAGGCTTTTTTTCTCCTGGGCATATTTACCCCAGAGTAAAAAAACCGTATGATACTTTAATTCCGAAATTGTCCTGATCACGGCATCGGTAAATATCGTCCATCCTATCCTTGCGTGACTGAGGGGTTCACCCGCTCTTACGGTTAGAGACGCATTTAAAAGCAAAACGCCTTGTTCCGCCCACCTGGTCAGGTTTCCGCTTGTTGAAACAGGCAAACCAATATCAGACTGAAGTTCCTTAAAAATATTTATAAGAGAAGGAGGGGGTGTCACCCCGTCAGGCACTGAAAAACTTAACCCGTGTGCCTGATTTTTTCCATGGTATGGATCCTGACCAAGCAACACAGCCTTTACCTGTTTAAAAGGGGTCTTTTCAAAAGCATTCAGAATCAGGCCTCCCGGAGGATAAATCATTTTTCCCGTTGCCTTTTCCGCTTTAAGAAAAACACTGATCTCCTTAAAGTAAGGCTTTTCAAATTCGCCTTTCAAGGCTTCCTTCCAGCCCTGCTCAATTTTTATCTCCATTAATGTTGTTTCGGTAAAAATATCATGCCTTTGATACCAAACCCCAAAATAGATGTTTTCCGGATACAGCGACACGTCTGAATCTACCAAAAAAAGTAGCAATTGTAAAGGAAATTACAACAGCCGATGAAAAACAACGCGACGTGAAAGCAGAGAGGAAGGGAGGAAGGTTATACCTCTAAAAGGAATTTTTCCCTGGCCGGAACTGTTAATGTGGTCCAGTCCATCTTCAAAATTTTTTCGATCAACATTGTGATGGTCGTAAAAGAATATGGCTTTACCACATAATAATTCGCTCCGTAGGCGTAGCACTGTTCGATAAATAACGGATTGCTGGACGTTGAATAGATAATGACAGGTACAGCTTCTAACTTCTGGTCGGATCTTATTGCCTGCAGGCATTCCTGGCCATTCATGACAGGCATGTTCAGATCAAGAAAGATAAGATCCGGAATATTGCGGTCCAAAAAATGAATGAGCTTTTCACCGTTTTCAACAACTGATACCGTGAGCGTTTCTTTTAGTTGTGTAATGGCCTCCCTAAACAAATAAGTATCATCTGAATCATCGTCAGCAATAACTATATGATTGATATGAGATGTATAAGTTAGCATACCGGTTTAAAATCGCGTATTCTTTCGTTTGGAGAAAAATAACAACTACTTCGGGTTTTTGTTTACACAGCCACCCGCTCTGAGGAATTAAACCGGATTAAATTTTGTCATCCTACCAAATGCAGAGCAAAAGGGATCAGTGATGATTTCAAGCTACTATTTTTTTGCCGGTTTTTGTTGGTGGTGCAAATATTGTGGAAAGAGATTGGAATTTTCATCAGATTCCGGTTATTCCCTCAGGTTGAATTTCGTAACAGGATGTATTTCCCAGGCCGTACGTAATTTCATGCTGATTTTTCCTTTTCTTGGTCCAACACTTCCGGCACGATGGCTTACGTCATAAAATAATGGCCCTTCCACGTGCACCGGTACCGGTTCGGTAAACACGAGGTAAGTTGCCATTGCTATCTGGTCGTTTATATTAAAGGCGTTGACAAAATCGGTTCTCACTTTCGCCAGAACAGTATTCTTTTTTTTTGGTAATCCTGAAATTTCCATCGTCATGAGGAATGCATGTTTTAATTGCGGATGATCCCCAACAATAAGGTGATAGTCATTGTCGCGCTGTTTCCTGAACGCAAACAGAAAAGCGTTTTTTAATATTACTCCTCTTTGTTCTATGCTTATTCGTGGACTGTCACGTGTCAGCAGGTTACTCATTACCGAATCGGGCGGCAGGCGATATAGCCGAAAGACATCTTTCAGCTTTGAAAAGGAACGGTAACTACCCGCGCTGATATAGCTTGTTTTGGCAGCAATGCGGCTTGCACCCGTAAAGCCTGTATTGTTTTGCCGGGCGGATTTTCGAAAGGTCGTGAATTTCTTTCGCGGCGGATCATTTCTGTCATTCCAGAATTCAATTTTGTAAGTTTTACCGTTAGGCGCGGTAAAAAGTGCATTCTGCCCCGCCGCTTCGTAGATCGTCCTGACTGTCTTTAGTTTGCCCTTCTGAGCGTTACCATAACATACCCATGAAATACACACTACAAAGCAAAACAAATAATCTTTCCTCATAAGCCTGCAATTATTGTTGGCTGCAACCAAAAGCGTAAACAGGGAAGGATTAATCGCAAAGGTAACACAGATAACCAGTATCTCTAAGACGGCAAGGCTCCCCTTTGAGGTCTGCCCGGAGAGATGGAGCGTCAGGCGTCTCTTAGCGGATGCGTAAATAGCCCGTGTAATTTCCTGATCCTTACATGGCAGCAAGAGACTCCCGGTTATTAATGATCATCATTAACTTGCCAAACTTGAGTATTTTTGGCCCATAAATTTAATAAAACTTTATTATGACATTTACCGCTGCGCAGATAGCCTTAATAATTGATGGCAACCTCGAGGGAAACCCTGAAGTGAAGGTTGGGTCGTTTGGAAAGATAGAAGAAGCAAACGAAGGGCAACTTACTTTTTTGGCAAATCCTAAATACGAAGAGTACGTGTATACAACTGAGGCCTCCGTGATCATTGTCAATGAATCGCAGCAATTCAGGCAATCGCCTGATGCGACACTCATAAGAGTGCCTGACGCATACACTGCTTTTGCTGCTTTATTGACCAAATACCAGGAAATGCTGATGCAGCAAATGAACGGAATTGAACAACCCTCTTACGTTCATTCTTCTTCCGTAATAGGAGAGGATGTGTATGTTGGTGCATTTGCTTACATTAGCGCAAATGTGGTTGTTGGAAAGAACGTCAAAATATTCCCTGGTGTTTTCCTCGGCAGTAATGTTCAGATAGGGAATAATACGGTAATATATCCGGGCGTAAGAATTTACCATGAATGTATCATCAAAAATAATGTAACCGTTCACGCCGGATCCGTCATCGGAAGCGATGGTTTCGGGTTTGCTCCCCAATCGGATACCAGTTTCAAAAAAGTTCCCCAGATCGGCAATGTAGTTATAGAAGATAATGTGGAAATCGGGGCAAATACAACCATCGACAGAGCTACCATAGGTTCAACAATAATCAGAGCAGGCGCTAAGCTTGATAATCTTATTCAGATTGCCCATAATGTTGAAGTGGGGAACAATACGGTGATGGCTGCACAATCGGGTATCAGTGGTAGTACAAAAATTGGGAATAATGTAATGATCGGCGGCCAGGCCGGATTGGCAGGACACCTGCAAATCGCAGACGGTTGTAAAATCAACGCTCAAAGCGGCGTATCAAAGTCACTCAGGGCGCCAAACACTGCCGTTACCGGTTCAACCGCTTACGATTATGCAAAAGCGATGAGAAGCCAGGCCATTAGCCGCAACCTGCCTGAAATGGAAAAAAGGTTAAGGCGGGTTGAACAAACATTAGAGAAATTATTACGGGAAGAAAACAGGCGGGTATAAGGCTCCTGATCAATTCATTCCACATTTGCAACCCTGGAAGATAGGCATGTTTTTGGCACATACTCACCCTAACTGGGCGCATTGGGAAAATCAACAACTCCCGACCACTATTTAAAATAATTTAAATATCTTGTCAGGTCTGAATATATTTAAACCTCAAATCTGCCAACAGAACAATATTATCAATATGAACATTCAAGTGTTACGCGTTAAGATTCAGCAAATGGTTGTATCAGAAAGCTCCGAACAATACCCCGGAAGCATTGCGCTGCCGGAAGAAATTCTTGAGGCCTCAGGCTTAAAACTTTTCGAGCAGGTACATGTAAATAATCTCACTAATGGTAACCGGATAATTACTTATGTCGTTAAAAGTAAAAGGTCCGGGTACGTAACCTTAAATGGTGCTGCTTCCAAACATTTCAGTAAAGGAGATAAAATACACATCCTCGCATTTGGATATGCCGAAGAATCGGAGCTTGATGACTTTTCTCCCAGGATCGTTTACGCAGATGCTGAAAACCACGTGGTAGAAGTCAGAGATTACGTGTTCTAACAACTTTAAGTAATGGTATACAGATTTAGTAATCCCTTATAATGCCTTCCTGCAAACGCTCCTGATCTTCGTGTTGATCAATTGCAGTAGGATCTCTTCATGCATCCACACCACATCATTAGCCATTACATTCCCAATCTGAACAATACTGGGGCGGACAATTTGTGTTAAAGCCGGTCATCTTATACATTTCAATCATTCATTCTTCTGATATAAACCGCGGCATTAATGCATAAGTTGAGTGTTTGTGCTGGCGACCCTATGCTATCTTCCATCTTAACCTGCGGTGTCTTCTAACATTCGTTGAGTAATACGCAAATCCTGGTGAATATAAACAAATTGTTAACCATTCCTTAAAAATCTGTTGGGATATATTATACAATTAACTATTTTCAGGTTGAAAACCGGCACCGCGCGGATTCCATTGTAAAGGAATCCCTGCAGCTATGCAATCCGGCTGTAATCACCAACCGGCATTGTCATTAACGATTGTTTGCTCACAAAAACTAACTGTTATGAACGAGAAAAACGTACAAACCTCTTACGGAGGAAGGCAGATCCTCCTGCTCATTACTTTATTGCTCCTTAACACACTGGCATTTCCCCAGGATCTCCGGATCACCGGGAAGGTTACTTCGGGTGGAAACAACACCCCTTTATCGGGTGTTACGGTAAAAGTAAAACAGAATCAAACCACTACTACGACCAATGACGAAGGCGCTTTCGGTATCAATGCTTCCCGGGGAACAAGCCTGGTATTTACCTATGTGGGTTACACGCCAGCCGAAGTAGTGGTTGGCAGCAGTGCCGTCATTAATGTCAGGCTGGAAGCGCTGGACAAAGGACTTGATGAAGTAGTTGTGGTTGGCTACGGTACGAGGCGCAGACGGGATATCACCTCTGCGGTTTCAACAGTAAATATGTCAGATATCGGTGAACAACCCTCGAGAGGCATCACACAATTGATCCAGGGGCAGGCGCCCGGGGTAGTGGTCAAACAAAAAGATGGGAGGCCCGGAGCTGAATTCGAGGTCAGGATACGGGGTATCGCGTCTTTAGGGGCAGGCAGTGAACCGCTGTATGTAATTGACGGATTTGCCATGGGAACGAGTACCGGTGTAAATATAAACCCAAATGATATCGAAAGCATTTCCATACTTAAAGATGCAGCCGCCACAGCCATTTATGGTGCGCGTGGCTCGAATGGTGTGGTGCTGATTACCACAAAAAACGCCAAAGAAGGCCAGACGAGCTTAAATTTTTCTGTTGACTACGGCGTTCAGAATATTCCAAAGTCGCGAAGGGTGACCGTTTTAAACGGGCCGGAATTCGCACAATTCAAAAAAGAAGTTTTTGAGGATGCCATTCGTTACTTCCAGAGAAGAGAACCCCGGATTGAAGAAGTGCCCATAGGTTTCCGGTACCCTGAGCAAACCAGGTATTCAACAAACTGGTTTAATGAGATACTTCATAACAACGCACCGTACACTGACTATAATCTTACGCTGTCATCTGGTAAAGGTCCCATCAGATCAGTGCTTTCATTGGGTTATTATAAAGAGGAAGGCGCTATTATAAAAACCAATTATGACCGGTTTTCGCTTCGTGCGAATATAGGAGGAGCAATAAACAAGTTCATTACGGTCGGCTGGAACACGGCAGTGACCTATTCAAGACAGAACCTGACCAATACCGATGGGCGAAATGCCATAGTAGGCTCAACATTGATAATGGATCCCCGGGAACCCATGTACGACAGCACGGGTGCTATGAGACCCTATATCGGGGGGTTAGATGGTGTTTTCGGTTATCCCAACCCGGTTTTTCTACTCAATAATGTTACAAGGAGGCGGAATATAGCAGATGTACTATCCAACGGTTTCCTCGAGTTTACCCTGCTGAAAAACCTGAAATTCAGGTCTTCCATCAACGCAAGGTTAAATTACAATAATTACAGGGAGTTTATTCCATCTACAATTGGTGCACTGTTGGGTTCAGGGCTTTCGGGAGCTCCTCCAAGAATTGCTACTGCCCAGGAGAATACTGAAAACTTAATTAACTATTCTGCCGACCAGTTATTGACTTTTGCACCTGACATCGGCGAAAACCATAGAATTGATTTTCTTGCAGGCTTCACCGCTCAGGAGGAGATCGTTAAGTTCATTGCGGGATCTGGAAATACATTTCCTGACGATCTGGTTCCATATCTTGGTGCCGCCATCTTAAGGTCGTCTAACTCGTCTGAAGTTGGATGGAGCCTGCTGGCTTACATCGGCAGGGTAAACTATTCCTATAAAGACAAATATTTATTTTCGGCTTCCATGCGTCGCGAAGGCAGCTCGAGGTTCGGAGCTAAAAATAAGTACGGAGATTTTCCTGCCGCATCCATCGGATGGAGAGTTTCGGAAGAGAAATTTATGCCGCGATTTGCCTGGTTGACGGACCTGAAATTCAGAGCGAGCATTGGCAGAACCGGCAACAACAATATCGGAAACTACTCCAGCTTATCGTTCCTGGGCACCAACAATTATATCTTGGGCAATGCCATAGCAGCGGGTAAAATCGTGACTTCATTTGCAAATTCCGCTTTGGAATGGGAAAAATCCGACCAGGTAGACCTGGGTATGGATCTCTCTTTGTTCAACAATAAGGTGACCGTAACAGCAGAGTACTACAGAAAGTTAACCAACGACATGTTGTTGCCGATCAGCATACCGGCAGTTTCAGGCTTTACCACCAGCCTGGCCAATATTGGAGAAGTGGAGAACAAAGGGTTTGAATTCGCGATAGATTACAGAGAAAAAGCGGGACAGGTGAATATCCGCAACAGCTTTAACATCGCTTTCAACCGCAGTAAGATTCTGGCGATAAAGGGCCCTAATGATGCCCTGTACTATGGTAGTTTTTATGGAGGATACAACGTACAGAAAGTAGGCCGCCCTATCGGGATGATCTATGGTTATAAAAAGCTGGGTATTTTCAACACCCAGGAGGAAATTGATAAGTCGCCCAAGCAGGATGGCGTTATACCGGGCGGGATGAAATTTCTTGATGCCGATGGTAATGGTGAAGTAACGTATGATACCAAAGACATGGTGGAAATAGGCAACCCTAATCCCGAATTTACCTGGGCGCATACGTTAGCTGTAGATTATAAAAAATTTGATTTTAATGTCTTATTAATCGGTGCCCAGAACTTCGACATCTACAGGAATATCGAAGCGTCCACCATGAATATGGATGGTGTATTCAATGTATTAGACAAGGCAAAGGATCGCTGGAGGTCTCCGCAAAACCCCGGTTCAAATCCCGGGCATAAGAATTCCCAGGGCGGCACCAATTACTTTAAATGGTCTCGTGAAAGCAGCGAGCGATATGTGTATGACGCCAGTTACATGTGGGTCAAGAACATTAGCCTCGGCTATGCCTTGCCGAGGATTAAAAATATCAGCAGCGCGCGGGTATTCGTAAGCGTTACCAACGCTTTCCTTTTCACCAACTACCCGGGAAATAATCCGGACGTAAGTCAAAGGACTTCTATCGAAGGCGGCAACGACGACGAAGCTTACCCGGTTCCCAGAACAATCGCGATAGGAGCTAAACTTAACTTTTAAAATTTACGTCAAATGAAACATCAAATAACCATAGGTATCCTGATCATTTGCCTTACTGCCGTGTCATGCAGCAAGGAATTTCTTAACCGGACCGATCCGACAAGAATAGGTACGGAATTATTTTTTAAGAACCAGGTGCAGGTAGACCAGGCAGTAAACGGAGTATACGGGCAATTGCAGGGAATTACCAATTCCGCCTATATCTTCAAGGAAATGATGTCTGACAATACCACGTTTGATTTAAATCCACTGGACCGTGGCGGCGCCGCGGGCTGGGAGGCTTTTGAATTCTCTACGGTAAATCCGGGGAACGGGGAAATCTCAGCTTTGTGGAATAATTATTACAGCGCAATGTACAATGTAAATAATACGCTGGGCAGGTTACCAGCTTCCACAATAACTGATGCTTCAAAAAAAGAGATTGAGGCAGAACTAAAATTCCTCCGGGCATTTTTATATTTTGACCTGGTACGCTATTTCGGCGACGTGGTTCTGGTAACAAAAACATTAGAAACTCCCGACGAAGCATTCACCCTGTTAAGGGCGCCGCAGGCCCAGGTATATACACAGATTGAAACTGACCTGAAAGATGCGATCGCTTCTATGCCCGCTAAGCACCCTGCTGCGAAAGTTGGACGTGCCACCAAAGGGGCGGCAATAAGTTTGCTTGGTTCAGTTTATCTCACGCAAAAAAAATATGCTGAAGCAGTTTCCACGCTCAATGGTATCCTGTCTCTCGGATACGCTCTGCTGCCTTCATACGCAGATGTGTTTAATCCGGCGAGAAAGAATAGTGTAGAATCGGTTTTTGAGATACAATACCAGGGTGGAAATGACCTTGGTGAACAAAGTAATTTTATGTACCTCTTTGCTCCCAGGCTTTCCGGAGCGGCCATTACCGGTTATGCCAACATTAACCCCATTGGGCGTAACATTCCCACCAATGACATGATTGCTGCCTATGAACCAGGCGATTTGCGCAAAGATGTATCGCTAAAAACAGGATATACCAGGAACAACGTGTTTGTGCCCATACCTTTCGTTAATAAATATAATCATCCCCATACCATCGCAGGGCGTACGGATAATAACTGGCCCGTTATCAGGTACGCGGATGTTTTGCTGATGCTTGCCGAAGCAATAAATGAAGCTACCGGCCCTACAGCAGAAGCGTTAGGTTACCTCAACCAGGTTCGTGCGCGGGCAGGGCTCGCCCCTTTGGCAGGGCTCGACAAGGCCGCATTCAGAACAAGGGTGCTCCAGGAAAGAAGGGTTGAGCTGGCTTTTGAAAACCATCGTTGGTTTGACCTGAAAAGAACCAAAACCCCCGCGGAATTAGCTGCTTTCATGAATGCTTACGGCGCAAAAGAAAAAGCCAATCCTACTGTTGCAAGAGGCGGCGTTGCCTTCAATGCCTTGGATTACGTGTACACTGAACATGAATATTTTCTGCCCATACCCGCAGCACAGATTTTGATTAACGCTCAGTTACAACAAAATCCGGGTTATTTGTGATAATTTTAGGTCAGTGAGATGGATAACATCCCCGCACATCAATCAGGGGTGTTGTCCATCTCACTGAATTTTACAGCGTTGACACGCCTATCAATCAATTATTCGTGTTTATTCTTTTATACCGGAAGTTCTGATGAAAGCTCAATTTACAAATACCATTTTTACAAAACGGATCGTCATTGGTGTCTCGCTCTTTTTGCTGGTATTTTTTTTTAACCCCCTTCTGATTCTACACTGTTTTGCGGGCGACGAACCCCTGACGGCTTCCGCCGACGTGCCGCTCTCTGAAAACAACTCATTCTGGCTTTGGAACTTTTTAGGGCGGCTGCATCCTTTAGCAGTTCATTTTCCCGTAGGTATTCTTTTGTTTGCCGCTATTCTGGAGGTGTTAACCCTTAAAAATTTCAATTCTAAATTGCGCCCGGCTATTAATATCCTCGTAGCAACGGGAGTAGTAGCCGCTGTTGTTTCGGTCGTTTTTGGATTGTTACTTGCCAGAAGTGGAGACTACGGCGAAGACATTTTGAATTTGCACCAATGGTCAGGGATTGCAACAGCCGTTCTCGGCGGTTTAAGCGTATTGTTTCTTGCGAGAATAAGCCTGAAAAAACAGGCGGCCTTTATCATTCCTTACCGTACAATGATTTTTCTTACAGGTTTCGGCGTTAGTGTGGCAGGCCACTTTGGTGCCGCCTTAACCCACGGCAGTGACTACCTTACCAGCACACTTCCATGGAGTGAAGATTATGAAGCTATCCCGGTCAGTAATTTTGATCTTGCCTCGTACAAACATGATTCCGTAAAACTCAACCAGAAGGAGGAAGCCGAAATTAACGTTCAGGTACGATCTATCCTTGCTCATAATTGCTATAAATGCCATGGCGAAGACAAAGTAAAAGGTGAGCTGCGCTTAGACAGCAAACAGATGGTCTTCAAAGGGGGTGAAAACGGGCCTGTCGTTGTTTCGGGTGACCCGGTAAAAAGTGAAATGTACAGACGGATAAGCCTGCCTTCCCAACACAAAGACGTGATGCCGGCCAAAGGCAAAAAACTGGCTGCGGGCGATATCGAGCTGATAAAATTCTGGATTCAGAAAGGTGCGCCCTGGCCTGATGGAGGTGACAAAACGAACGTTTACATGGTTGCCAAAATGGAACCCAGGAACCCTCCGCTTCCTGCTGCTTCAGCAGATATGAAGAACCCTGTTGATCTTTGGGTAAACGAATATTTCAAAAAGAATAAAACAACCTGGCCCGCACCTGTTGATGACAGAACTTACTTACGGAGAATCTACCTCGATATTATCGGCCTGCTGCCTGATCCTGTCGAGTTGGAAGCATTTTATAAAGACAACAGGCCTGATAAAAGGTCGGTATGGGCAAGAAAGCTGTTGAACAGGAATGACGATTATGCCATGAACTGGCTTACCTTCTGGAATGACGCACTTCGCAACGACTACACCGGCACCGGCTATATCACCGGAGGCCGTTCGAATATCACCAACTGGTTGTACCAGTCGTTGCGCACAAATAAGCCTTATGATGTTTTTGTAAAGGAGCTGATCAGCCCCGGAGACGAATCAAAAGGATTTATCCAGGGCATTAAATGGAGGGGCGTTATCAACGCCAGCCAGAGAACCGAGATGCAGGCTGCCCAAAACGTATCACAGGTTTTCTTTGGGCTTAACTTAAAATGCGCTTCCTGCCACAACAGCTTCATCAGCGACTGGAAACTTGATGACGCTTACGGTTTCGCAAATATATTCGCCGATACTTCACTTGAGATCAACCGGTGCGACAAGCCTACCGGTAAATTCACCGCATCGAGGATGCTTTGGAAAGAACTTGGATATATAGACAGTACAGCAACCGCTGAAATAAAACAAAAACAGCTTGCTGAAAATATGGTCACGGAAGAGGACGGACGGCTGTACCGTACCATAGTTAACAGGATATGGGCACAACTAATGGGCCGCGGCATTATTGAACCCGTCGACCTGATGGACAATGAAGCATGGAGCCAGGACCTGCTTGACTGGATGGCCTATAATTTTGTACAGAACAAATCAGATATCAGGGAACTGATCTACCTGATTACAACATCAAAAACCTACCAGCTTCCCTCGGTCGGTTTTAAGGAGGTCAACCAGGCTACGGCAAAAGATTATGCTTTTAAAGGAATGCATCGCAGGCGTTTGTCTGCAGAACAATTTTCAGATGCGGTCAGCAGCATTATCGCGCCCGTTTTCCCCGATTCTCTTGTAAAATACAATCCATTCGTGCTGCAGGTTGCAGAAAAGACACCGGCTAAGAAAACGGATAGTAAAAAAGTGACTGATAAAAAAGAGGTTGATAAACGGTCCGACGCCGAAAAAGCAGCCGCAAAAAAAATAGCTGAAGAAAAGAGGGCTTTGGAGAGAGCAGCCGCAAAAAAATTGTCAGACGAAAGAACAGCAGTTGGCAAGCGGGTAGCTGAAAAGCTGGTAGCCGAAAAGCATATCCTGCTTTATCCGCGCGCTTCATTGATTGTCAACAATCCTTTTCTAACGGCTTTGGGCAGGCCGAACAGGGAAACGGTATCTACCAGCCGAGAATCACAGGCTAACCTGCTACAGGCCCTCGAACTTACCAATGGAGACCGCTTTAATTCCGTGTTGAAGAATGGCGCCCATGACTGGAAGAAAAAGTACAAAGCGGGCGACATGATCATAAAAGAGATTTACCGGAAAGCCCTGAGCCGCGAACCCCGTGAACAGGAGTTGAACGTTGCCAAACAGGGTTTAGGTGAGTCGCCGGGAACAGAAGCAGTACAGGATCTTTTTTGGGCTATCATGCTTCTACCGGAATTTCAAATCATTTATTGATTAACTTTACGTGCGCAGGAACATATGAAAAAGAACTGGAACAGACGGGACTTTCTTAAAAACACCAGCGTAGCCACGCTGGCAGCTATGGCTGCCAGCGCCCCGTTAACACAATTCCTCTCCTCGTGCAACAGTAAAAAAAGTAACACCAAAGCTGACTCCGTTATCCTGCTTTGGATGGCCGGAGGCATGCCGCATACCGACACTTTTGATCCAAAAAGGTTTACGGCCTTTTCCCCCGGAATGGACGCCAATAGCGTGCTTAGCACATTTAAGCCGGTGCCTACGGTTTTGGACGGTATATCTTTTTCCGAGGGGCTTGAATCTATCGGTAGGGTAATGGATAAGGGAACGCTTATACGTTCCTATGTAGCAGCGGATATGGGATTCATTTTACATTCGCGTCACCAGTATCACTGGCATACGTGTTATAAGCCCCCTCAGACAGTTGCCGCACCTCATTTTGGTGCATGGATAGCAAAGGAACGGGGGCCGGTGAACCCTGTCATCCCGGCTTTTATCGATATCGGACAGAGATTTACATTAGGTGAAGGGGAAGAATTGAAGGCCTTTCACAGCGCCGGATTTTTGGGGAACGAGTTCGGCCCTTTCCTCATACCGGACCCTTCCGGGGGGCTTGAAAGCGTGCAACCCCCTGTCGGTATGTCAAACACAAGATTTGAAAAACGCAACCAGCTGTATAACGAGCTGGTTAATCAAAGCCCTTTGGGAGAGTACGGGAGCGACTACCAGAAAGAATCGCTGAAGAGGTCAATGGAACAGGCGTATATCCTCTTAAAGTCTCCGGAAGCCAAAGCGTTTGATTTAAGTAAAGAACCAAAGGAAATCTATGACATTTATAACACCGGGAAATTTGGATTAGGATGCCTGATGGCCCGCAGATTAGCTGAACAGGGTGCGCGTTTTATCAGCGTCACCACTGAATATGAACCGTTCAAAGGCTGGGATACCCATGAAAACGGCAGCACCAGGGTTGCTGATATGAAAAAACAGATCGATGGCCCTGTCGCCCAACTGATAAAAGACCTCGACCGTACGGGTCGGCTTGATCGCACGATCGTAATACTCGCCAGTGAGTTCAGCAGGGACATGATGGTGGAAGGCCGCCCTGACCTTAAAGTTCAGGAACAGGTTCAACAACCGGATGTAATCCATGAAATGAAAAATTACGGTATGCACCGCCACTTCACAGACGGGGGGTCAGTGCTGATGTTTGGAGGTGGTATCAGGAAAGGGGAAGTATATGGCAAAACTGCCGATGAAAGACCCTGCAAAACCATTGATAAACCAATTGTGATTGACCAGATACATCAGACCATCTATCATGCCCTGGGCATAGCTGAAGACGCGCATTATGTAGTTGAAAAGCGCCCCTTTTACACCACACAGGATGGCCTCGGCAAAGCTGAAATGAGCCTGTTCTCTTAGCAATATATTTGGAAGTATTCATTATGCAAAAGCTTTTTTGTGCTTTTCGTTACGAAAGTTTAGCATTGCATGTAAATTCTCCAAAAAAGCAGATGTGACCACAATGATTATTGAACATCTTATGGGTTACACTAAAGGTTGTACAGGTAAGCCTTTTCGCAGTTAACGAATTTATCTGCGCGCTGCTTCGCGGATTCTTGTTTGTGCAGTTATGTGGTTTGTCCCGCCTTTAATAAGTAACGCGTAATAACCAGTGAGAATCGGTTAATTCAGCAAAATTTATCTATAAAAATGAAATATCCAGCGTTTTTTGTATTCGCAGTGATCGGTATCTTTTTTTCCTGCTCAGTGACCAAAACCGGGAGCAAAGCAGCGTCCGGCATTTATGCCGACAAATCTATAAAGCAGCTGATGGAAAAGGTGTATGACTGGCAGATAGCAAACCCGGTTGTTATAAATGAGATGAATGGCAACGATTGGGCTCGCGGAGCCTTTTACTCCGGAGTTATGCGCGCTTACAAAGCAACTAAGAATGAAAAATATCTAAATGGCGCCATCGCCTGGTCAGAAAGTGTCGGGTGGAAACGCGCCAACCGCCTTCGCCATGCCGATGACCATACCCGGGGGCAGACATTTCTGGAAATCTATGCCGTACGGCGGGAACCTAAAATGATTGAAGGTATACGCTCCACTTTTGATACGCTTATTGCCGACCCAAAACCGGGCCGTGAAGACTGGTGGTGGTGCGACGCGTTATTTATGGCTCCCCCGGTTTTAGCAAGGTTGGGCGAAGCAACCGGCGAAGATAAATATTATGAATACCTGAACACCATGTGGTGGGACGCCACCGATTTCCTTTTCGACAAGGAAGAGAATTTATACTACCGTGACAAAAACTTCTTTGACAAACGTGCACCTAATGGCAAAAAAGTATTTTGGGCAAGAGGTAACGGCTGGGTGATGGGTGGACTGGTACAGGTGCTGGAACATATGCCCAAAAGCAACCCTTCTTACAACCGTTACCTTGACCTCTATAAGAATATGGCGGCGAAGATCGCCTCGGTACAACAGCCCGATGGCTTATGGAGAGCGAGCCTGCTTGATCCTATGGAAGTTCCCTTTAAAGAAACGAGCGGTTCCGGTTTTTTTACTTTTGCCATTGCCTGGGGAATAAACAACGGGCATCTTGACCGGGAAAAGTACTTACCCGTTGCGCGCAAAGGCTGGCAGGGTATCGTAAACGCTGTAGAACCCAGTGGCAAGTTAGGTTGGGTACAGAAAATAGGCGACCGCCCCAATAATGTTTCGGCGGATGATAACCAGGAGTACGGTTCGGGCGCATTTTTACTTGCCGGCACGGAAATGCTTAAGTTGTAGGTGAGCCGGCGAACCTTATAGGTTTAGTAGTTTAACGAAAAAGTCGCTGGAGTTCGAACCTAAAAGGCTAGGGAAGGTTGTGAAAGGGATTTGAATAATATTCCTTTGATGAAGCAGCAATTCGACACTAATTGTAATCATACATATACATCATTTCGATATTCGGAGCATTTCATGTGTACAGGAAGCGGCGTATATCAAATAAAGCGCTTATCCAATCGCCGCGTATGTAGCCTTATTCAACATGCCGCTAACATCGAACCAGCAGCTTTGGTCGATTCAGCTTCACGCTGACGCTTTTTTTTAATTGAAAACAATGAATTAATTTAGAACATATTTCGTGGAATTCAGGTGCTTCATGAGCAGATATCATGAACAGTAATATTATCCCGTTCACAACTACCCTAATTTTCAGATGCTGCCATTTACAACTTTTAAGCAAGTAAAGATTAAAGGTCCACCATCCCTGGAACGCTCACGGTTTTTAGCTGAGACATTTGATTCTGCACGACACATTCTCGGTAAATCCACCTTCTCAAAGCACATAAATACTTAGGAAATTATGCAAATTTCAACTCAATCCGGGACTACGATTGACAAGACAATCCTGAACAGAAACCCGTCGCTGATCAGGCGTGTTTTCCTGACCTTCGCGTTATTGGCTACCGCCTTTGTTCATGTAAGCATGGCCCAAAAAGCCATTACAGGCAGAGTGACCGACGATAAAGGCGATCCTCTTTCCGGGGTAAGCGTGCAGCCCCGGGGGAATGCCACCGGTACTTCTACAAATACGGAAGGCCGCTTCACCATTAATGTTGCCGATGCAAACGCTACCCTGGTTTTTTCCTACGTTGGCTTCACTCCCCAGGAAATTCAGTTGAAAGGGCGCAGCTCGGTCGATGTACAGTTGCAGGCGGAAACACAGGCTTTAAGCGACGTGGTTGTAGTAGGATATGGAAGGCAAAAAAAGGTGAACCTTGTTGGGTCGGTATCTATGGTGAATGTGGATGAAAAGATCACCAGCCGTGCGCTGCCTAATATTTCCTCAGGGCTGTCGGGGCTTGTTCCGGGTCTGGCTGCCACGCAGTCGTCGGGAATGGCCGGGAATAACGCAGCAAGTTTAGTCATCCGGGGCCTGGGCACCGTTAATAACGCCGGTCCGTTGATCGTGGTTGACGGCATGCCAGACATAGACATCAACCGGATCAATATAAATGATATTGAAACCATTTCTGTGTTGAAAGATGCTGCATCGGCATCGGTATATGGATCACGTGCGGCAAACGGGGTAATTCTTATTACCACGAGGTCGGGAAAGGGACAGAGAAAAACATCTATCACCTTTAACTCGAATACGGCATTTACGGTTCCCAGCAAATCTTATCAGTTTATGGCTGATTATCCCCGTGCTTTGACGCTCCATCAGCGACGGGCTTCGGTTAACACGCTCCCGCAGAATCAACTTTTTAAAGATGGCACCATCGATCAATGGATGGCACTTGGAATGATAGACCCCCGGAGCTATCCCAATACCGACTGGTGGGATATTATCATGCGGACAGGTGAATTTCACAACTATAACCTGTCAGCTTCTGGAAGCAATGAATTTTCAAACTTTTTCGCTTCCGTAGGAGTAAAAGATGAGAAGGGCTTGCAAATCAATAACGATTACAAACAATACAATGCCCGTTTTAATTTCGACTACAAGCTTAAAACGAACATGAACGTAGGTGTGAGGTTTAACGGCAACTGGTCCCAATATGCATTTGCGTTATCTGAAGGATTTACAGACCCTGATCCGGCGAATACCGCAGGTAACGATATGCAGTATGCTATTGCCGGCATCCTGCCCTACGATCCTGCAACGGGGTATTATGGAGGTGTAATGGCTTATGGCGAAGATCCGCAGGCTTATAACCCTTACACACTCTATGTAAACAGCCTTACCAATACAAACCGTCAGGAAGCAAATGCAAATATGTATTACGACTGGACGCCGGTTAAAGGGTTGACAGCGCGCGTGGATTATGCCTTAAATTATTATAATTCATTTCGCAAGAATGCGAATATGCCCAACCATGCTTATAATTTTCAGACAAACTCGTTTGGAAGCCGCGTTTATGTTGGTCCAAATGCGGGTGTGTCAAATAATACCAGAACCGGGTACAAGACATTGCTCAACGGCCGGTTAAATTACCAGCACAATTTCGGAGGGAACCATGACGTAAGCGGCTTGTTCGTTTACAGCGAAGAATATTGGTACGACCGTTCCCAGTCCAGTTCACGTAACGACCGTCTTCACCCGTCACTTTCTGAAGTGAATGCTGCATTAACTGAGATACAATCGACAGGTGGGTCTACAGATGCTGAAGGCCTTCGGTCTTATATCGGCCGTGTAAATTATACAGCCTTTAACAAATACCTTTTTGAGGGGAACTTTCGGGTTGATGGTTCGTCAAAATTTCTGCCTGGAAGCCAGTATGGTTTCTTTCCTTCAGCAGCGGTAGGATGGCGTTTTACAGAGGAGAATTTTCTACGTTCATTTACCGAGAGGTTTTTAACGAGCGGTAAGCTAAGGGCTTCTTACGGCAGCCTGGGAAATAACAGTGGCGTCGACCGGTACGAGCAACAGGCTACCCTTGCAACAAGCCTTTATGTGATCGGGAACAGCGTAACCAGAGGCTTTGTAAGCAATAAGATGATCAATCCCTTCCTTTCATGGGAAGAAACAAGGGTGATGAACCTTGGGCTGGATCTGGCATTTCTCAATAACCGCTTAACAGCCACGATTGATTTTTATGACCGCCTGACTACAGGTATGAATCGCCCTTCTCAATTTTCGATACTTCTTACCGGCGCTTACGAAGCTCCACGTACGAATATTGGAAACATGAGGAACCGCGGAATTGAAGGTGACTTTACCTGGAGAGATAAAATAGGCCAGGTGCAATATGGTTTAAGCCTGAATGCGTCTTATAATGCTACTACGCTTGAGAAATGGAATGAATTCATTGGAAGAGGCTCTTCAACCGGCGGTAACCAGATTTTCCTGAATATGCCATTTGGTTTTGTTTACACGTACGAGGACCTGGGGATAGCTCAGACCTGGCAGGATATTTACAACGCCACACCCCAGGGGGCACAACCCGGTGACGTTCTCCGCAAAGACCTGAATGGTGATGGCCGCATAACCGGAGACGACAGGAAAGCGCTGGCAAACGTGCAGGCCAACCGACCAACTACTTTCTTTGCGTTAAATGGTAATATTTCATGGAAGGGCATTGACCTGGCGGTGTTGTTACAGGGGTCTTCGGGACGGAAGGATTATTGGATCAATGCTTTTAATAACATGAACTTTGGTACCCAGCGTTATGCTTCCACCTGGGCACACTGGGAAAATCCGTGGTCATTGGAAAACCGTGGTGGCGCCTGGCCCCGTTTAGGTGGTGCTGGTTCAAACCGCGACGAAACTACTTTCTGGCTTGATGACATGAGCTACCTCCGCTTCAAAAATGTTCAGTTAGGTTATTCGCTGCCTGTTAAGATGCTCAGCAGAGTTGGTGTAAGTAATCTTCGCATTGTTGCTTCGGCTGAAAATCTTGCAACGATAAGTTCTTTCCGGGGCCTGGACCCTGAAAAGGAGGCCCACGACAACAACATGTATCCAATCAATAAATCTTATTCGCTTTCTATAAACCTCAGTTTCTAAATTGCCAGATAATGAAAAAAACATCTTTGAATACACTCCTGATCTTCCTTCTTACGGGGTTAATTGTTTCACTGAGTGCCTGCAAAAAAGACCTGCTGCTACAGGATCCCACCACCGAGCTTGCAGCAAGTGATTTTTTGAAAACAGAAGCTGATGCCACTTTTGCACTTATGGGGGCTTATGGGGCCGCACGGGCAGTATTTGACAGGGATTACTATTTTTCAGGCCATGGAGAATATACAAGGGTACGTGGAACGAGCGCGCAATCCGGTAATATCCTACGGGGTGACGCATACCAGGGAGGCAATTACAATCCTTCAGATTATGGAGCTGGTTTTGACAAATATTACCGGTACCTCTATGGTGCTGTAAACCGCACAAATTATGTTATTGAAAATGTCTCCAGAATGCTTTCTGAGGGAAGCTCTTATTCAGCTTCCAACCTCGAAACCATTATTGGAGAGGCCCGGCTTCTTAGAGGGATGACGTATTTCAGGCTTATATCCATGTGGGGGCATGTTCCTTACCTGAGCAAGGTTGTGTTTTCGAATGCAGAAGTGTCGGATTTGCCCAGGATACCGATCGAGCAGGTAAAAGATTCGATCATGGCTGACCTGACTTACGCTTTCGAAAAGCTGCCTGTAAAGGCCGCCCAGTTTGGAAGGGCGTCTAAACCGGCAGCGCTGGCTTTTCGGGGCAAACTACAACTATACTGGGGAAGCTGGAAAAAGAATGGCTGGCCGGAACTGGAGAATTTCAAACAGGATCAGGCCGCAGCCATGGTTGCATATGCGGCCGCGGCGGCCGATTTCAAAAAGGTAGCTACTGAGTATGGCTTAACGCTGTATAAAAATGGCGATCCGGGGCAAATCGATGCGTTGGGACAGGCCGATATTCTCCCTAACTATTATGAATTGTTTACGCCGAAAGCAAACGGCAACCCGGAAATGATAATGGTGTTTACGCACATGGGGATACCAGCAAATCCTTCGCAGGGTGAAGAATTAATGCGTGATTTTTCCGGCCGTTCTCACGAAGGTTCACAACTTTGGGTTATGCCCCGGTATGAATTGGCTGACAGATACCAGTTGATTACCACAGGTGACTTTGCGCCGAAGCTGATCCCGATGAATCCGACCCTGCCTGCCAGCAATAACGTAGCCAGAACAACGCCGAACTCAGCCGTCAATCCTGCCAGTTACGCAAACCGGGACTACCGGATGAAATCAACGATCATGTGGGACTATGAGATGAGTATCGGCCTGATTAATCTTAAATCAACCGGGTATCTTCCCTTTATCTATCAATCATGGGCTGCCCCGGTGACGATTAGCGGCGTCCGGTACACAACGTATAATACAGATGGAAATAATTCGGGATACGTGTTTCGAAAATTCCTCAGAAACTATGAAGGGCTTGGCCGGAGTGAAGGCGATTTCGCGTGGCCTGTGATGCGCCTGGCCGATGTTTACCTGATGTATGCAGAAGCAGCCAACGAAGTAAACGGCCCCCAGGGTGACGCTATTTCACTGGTGAATATGATCCGGCGCCGCGGCAACCTGCCCGCTTTAAAAGCTGATAAGACCGCCAGTAAAAATGCCTTCTTTGCCGCTATTGAGCAGGAGCGGATTGTTGAGCTGGTGGCGGAAGGGCATCGTGGGTTCGACCTTCGCCGCTGGAGAGCGATTGAAAGGGTTTGGGGCGGCCCGGGAAGTGCCGGCGTATGGCGTATCGACACCTGGGGATCAAACCAGCAGCGTTATTATCAGAACACCAATGAAAGGAATTATCAACAAAATTACATATTCCGTATTCCTCCGGGCGAACGTGACCGGAATCCAAACCTGACACAAAATATTCCGTGGCTTTAAAGGAGATCATACACTAAAATATTAAAAAACAGCAATGACCAATTTTGTTAAAACAGCTCTTGTTCTCCTGCTTTTTACAGCAGGATTCATGGCCTGCAAAAAAGATGCTCCCGTAGATGAAGACGGGCTGCTGATTACCACGAGGAGAGAATGTTTTGTAAGTAATTTTGAGTTATTGGGAACGGATTTTATTACCGTGAGATCAAAGCTTCCGGTTATCGATACCACAGCTCAAACGATCGATGTTGAAGTACTTTTTGGTACAGACCTTAAGAACGTCTATCCCCAGTTTTCTTTAGCCACTGACTGTAAACTGGAACCGAAAATTACCGGTAAGGTGGACTTTTCTGACCTGGCTAATCCAAAAACCTACACGGTGATATCGGGCAATCGCCAGATCAGGAAACCTTACAAGGTAATTATCAAATTTCAATAACCTTATTTAATCAGGAACTGATTATGCGTCAACAAAAGAAAATTAATCTTACACACCTTTTCGGGGCTTTGTTTCTGTTAATGGTGGCTTGTAAAAAGGAGGAATACGCCATCCCGGAGCCAAAATCCGAACTCTCAAATGATGTTATCAAAAGGACTTTGGGTCCGAACATTGTGGGCCTTCCCATTGAATTTGCGTATGCTATGGCTCTTCCGGCAGCTAAAGGCAAGCTTGTTTCCGCGCAGGTGGAAGCTTCCATTGCAGGAGCAACCGGAACTTTTCTTGAGCACAATTCGTATTTTACAAAAAGCAATGGCCAGGATACAGGTGTTGTTGTTGGCCAGCCATCGGTAAATGACGGGGCGAGGACAAGGGTAACCTTTACCAGGGACACCATGGCATCGACACTCAGATATTCTTATGTTGTACCTGAAGAGGCCCGCGGAAAAACGGTTTCGTTTACATTTTCGTCTACCAGCAGCGACGGCGGAAATGCAACATTTAAAATGGGCCCTTACACCATTTCAAACATGGATATGGTGCGCAATCTGGCAGTGAATAATACCACAGCCAACTATATTTCCATCGCAGACCTGGCGGTGTACAACGCGGCAAATGCCGCGGTAAATGCCGGGAAGATCGACCTCATTTATCTATACCGTGCTTCACCCGCATCATTCCTCCATGCACTTGTATCGCCTGCAGCAGATGCACAATACCGTCCGGGTATAACATTGCCCGCAGGCGTCAACAGAAGCACGAAAGTGCAAAAGGTTTTCAACCTCCAGGATTATAATCTCGCACGCCTTCAGTTTGGAATTTTTATAGACGACCTCGATTTCCAGCAACTTAATCTTGCTGATGCACCCAATTACGCCATTAGCCTCAGAGCTGAAGCTGGAACCTGGGTTGAGACAGCCGATGGGAGGTACAGAGCTTATATTTACTTAAATTCAGTTAATGCAAATGGAAGCGCCGTTATCAGTATAAAGCGCTATGACATGCAAAGGAAATAGGAAATAATTTGAAATAGCATCCACTAACGAGTGCCATGGTTTCAAGCCGTGGCATTCCCGTATAAGGAACGTTTGCATGCAGGCAATTATTAAAACCGTTGTAAGGATATGGGGAGCCATTTTATCATCTCAACTATTGTTGCTATCAACACTGTCGTGGCTGCTGCAATTCCAGAGCGTGTCATTTCGCAACAATTCATTCATCCCGGCATAAACCAAAGTGCAAAGGATCTCGAGCATATGAAACATATGGTGCTGGAAGGAAGAGAGCCCGAAAAAGAACTGCTCCCAAATATTGTCTATCAATAAAAATACAAAGATTTAAAAATCTGAACTCACCAATAACTCACTGGACTAAAGAAATAGTACAAAGTTATAATAGAAACCACCCAGAAATAAAACTAAGTGATCCACTTCTTTACCTCATCTTTCAATCTATCACATACGGGGAAAATACCGTGAGTTCTGATCTTTTCCACCTTGTAGTGGCTGATAGATATAAGAAACTTTGTTAGTGCAACAAGTAATCTTAAAAACACCACTAAAGTCAATCTTATGCAACAGAATTCATTAAACGGTAATTTACTGACCGCCATCTTCTTTATTTGTATTGCATCATCATGTTCAACAAGTAAAACGATTCAAGGTAAAGTTGATAAGAGAGCAGCTATCATCTCTTCAGCTACAAGTCCTCAAACCAACACAGCACCGGGATCTATAAAAAATCAGAAACCGGTGAAAAGTAAAAAGAGTGAAGTAAACATTCCCTATACACTATCCACTATTTCAGGTAAACCCTATTTAGGCATTGGATTAATTATTGATTCCGCTACCAATCTTTCTCGCAGCTTCGCCCTATTTGAATTGTTTCAACATAACCTGGTTACAAGAGATGCTGATACTTTATACCCAGTAATGATTGACTATCCTTTTACGGCTCCTTATGCTATCACAGGAATATTCAATGACAAAAATGTAAAACTTAAAATATATAAAAATGGAAAAAAAATAAAAGAAATTACTGCACTGAATAATTGGAAGAATATTTATTCCGAGGTAGCTAAAGTGGTAACAGACAATAAAGATTTTAATATATCCTCAAAGTTCAAAACTGTTGGTGAAGGCTTAGTAGATAATGTAGATGCAAGAAAAATAAAGAACTGTATGCCAGGTTCAATGGAGCTACAGATTCCTTACTCAAAAATAGTAGATACGTTACGCAGATATGCCACTATCAGGTATTATCAATCAGCCAATCCTTATACAAACAACAAAGAGTTGTATGGGAAGTATAGTGCTTATAATGAGAATAAACTATTCTTCTTCAGAAGTGGTGATATACCCTATAACCTAAAAGACGCAGCAAAACCTATAGTATTTCCACTTTATAAATCCCTTATACCATGTTTAACCTATCTTTCTTCTGGCAAGCAACTGGCTAATGAAAATGATTATGGCGCCTCATTAAACAGTTATTATTCCGCGCTAGTCAGTGCAAACAATATACTGGCAAGTCCCTTTGAAAGAGCTCTTGTCCGGGAGATTACTTATAGAGAGATAAACCACGCGCACAAGCTACTTTCCTCCAGTAGAGTTCATTCCGCCTCCTTGTTTCAACTTGGTTCTGATCTTAATAAAGCATACCTGAACTCCGATGTTGCCAAAACTGAAAGGGAAGAATATTATAATAATATTCAGAAAATAGAAGAGCTGTGCACTAAAGCTGAGGATAAGGCGAAAGAAATACGTGGTCAAAAACGTATAGGAGGTATTTTAGCTGCTATTAGTTATGCTGGTGCTTTGACGTCAACTTCTGCTTATGATAATACAACATCAGATGCTCTTATGAGCCAGGCAGAAACCTATTTTACTAGCTCTATGAACCAGGCAAGCATTGTACGAGATGCTTTGACAGAACAGTACAGGAACATAGAAGATAAAATTGATGCCGGCAGTTTTATTACGAGTGATGGCACACAAATCGAAACAGGCAGGTCATTCCTTGCAGGTGAGGTATACTACTATTTAAGCAATCATCCCGAACTTGTAAGGAACACGCTTCTTTCTTTTGCTTCAGATAAGCCAAAACTTTTGAACCTTATACAGGCCTTTTATTCAGGGCAGAATACAGATACAACCCTGAACGATATTTTCTCACATATATCGGAAATAGAGGCTAAAATAGTGAATGCAGAAGTAAGGAATATTCCCTTAACAGCAAAAGTTCTTTCAACATTTTAAAAATAATCTTATGAAAGGACTGGTAATTATAATACTATCATTATTTCTCGTATGGAATCCGGTATCATTATGTGCCCAAGACCCCAATGATGTTAGAAGCAAATGCCAAAACGAATTAGCAGGTATTGACAATAAAATGAGAGACCTTAATGCAGAATATGAGAAAATTAAATCTGATCTAAGAGCCGGATTATTTTGCAGCAGATGCGGAAACAGTAAAACTGAACTGGACAAGACTGAAGGCTTTTATAAACATCTTAATAATGTTAAAGGGGAAGCAATACCGGCCAATCAGAAACAAACGACTGATGCACATAACAGGTATTTGAGCAAATTCAACTCCTTAAAATCACAATACGACGCAAAGCAGAAGAGCTGTAATGATAGTTACAATAACGCAGTACATCAACAAAGCCGAAAAGCAGAACAGGAAAGACAGGATGCCATGCAAAAACAAAACGAAAGAATCAAAGAAGATCAGGAAAAAGCAGAACGGCAAAGATTAGCTGAGGAGCAACGTTTACAGGAACTTCAGCAACAACAGGAGACAAACCGTCAGAGGATATTGGCTGAGTCAGAAAAAATCAAACAGGATGCTGTTCAAATGTTTAACGATGCTGCAGACCGGATTAGAAATGGTATCAGTTCAATCGAAATGCCTACTGAAAAAATTGGTTTTCAAGGCAAAACTGAACCCTCTGATAGGCGAGGCAATAAACCCGGTTCAAAAAATGTCGACGACTTCGATTTTGATAACAGTGAATTAAGCAACAACTATTTTGAACAGTTTTCAAGCCAGGTTGAGGACGTGGGATGGGATGAAATTGTTTCCAACAGCTCATTACCTGATGTTGTAAAAAGCGGGTATGACGCTTACAGCCGAATAACCAACTACCTTGGAGCCGGGATAGCTACATTAAATGGTAAAATAACTGAGGAGAGTGTTAATACCTACTTTTCTAAAACACCAAATGCTGTGATAAGAGAGATACAAAATTATTCCGGTGGTGTAGCTGTAAAAAATGGCAATACACTCATGGAATTAACAGAAAAAATATTTGATGACGATTTTTCTGAAAAGGATATTGACAAGGCAATAAATTCAATGAACCCGTTTAATTTCTCACCTACGGTAACAAAATCAAACAATCCCTGGACCATGAAAGATGTGGTAGTAGTAGTTGGAGGAGGTGCTGTTCTTTCTACAATCGGCGCACCAATCTGGCTTGGCATAGGAGCCGCAGCTTGGTACGGCTTCAAACATTAAACAGATTTATCATGAAATTCATTTTTAGTTATGTGCTCTACTTTTTCTTTTTATTATTTAATACAGGTAAGTTAGCAGCACAGGATCGGGAAAATAGGTATGTTCATTCAACAATCAACCTTCCAACCTCACAATCCTTGATCACCTCCTTATTTGTGAATGAGATCAACCAGGTGTTCCTTCCACTAAATGGAGGGATCTATTTACCAAAAGATTCACTTTGGTTTATCCCACCTTCAAAAGGCTATTATTTTACATCCTTTGCACCAAATGTAAAGGACACGGGCTTCTTTGTTGTTGCTAATACTTCAGATTCCTCTGAATTATTTTACTTAAAAAGTTCCAGGGATGCTTCAATCAAACGATATCCTGTTCTTAAGCTAAACAAAGGATTATACAATGTCATATTCAGGAATAACACGTGTTATATATGGGGACACGATACTAAAGGCAGTAGAATCGGCATTTTAGTGAATAATGAGATCAAATGGCTATTAAACCTGTCAGGTGTAATTCAGCAGGTTCAGGTAAATGATTCATCAGAAATTTTCTTTGCTCTAAACAAAGCAATTTATAAATTAAATAATCAACAAATAGTTTTATCATTGAATAAAGAAATTCATGGATTTTGCTTTGATAAAAGCGGCAATATTATTTTAAGCACTGCGGACTGGGTTGGGGTGCAAAATGAAGATAAAATCGATATAATAGCAACAGGTATGTCTGGTCTTTCTGCCTACGAGAATGATAGTATTTTCATTGTTTCCAATAAAGCTCAGCAAATCAATATCATATCGAAGCTTTAGCCCGCTTTTCAAACATTTTAGCAGAACTTTTGCTTATTTAAGGAACACTAAAGAAGTAAAATGAATAATATTGTTTTATTGTAACAGTTTAACTTATTAGTATTGCTTTCCTATCTAATTGTTGAATTATAATGAGTTGTCTTATTAATGTACGTTTCACATACACTTACATTTGTAATTTGATTATTTTATAAAAACGCCATAAGTTACTAAACGAGCTGAAAGTTTGTTCAGCAAACAAGCAGTTTATTTCAGGGATATAGACAGCTGTTCAAAAAGGGGGAATCCCATTTAGATTACCGGATTTATTTTCAATATTGTGCAAATGTAAAGAAGTGTATGGATAACTATAAATCTATAAATTTGAACGAAGGAAGAACTGAAGATAGGATTGTTATCAGCATAGGTTGAAATACAACAATACAAATTAACAAATTGTGAGAAGAGAGAGATGATAATATTAACCAGCTGCTTAGCAGTATCAAGATGTTGCTTAGATAACTGATAGCAACCTATATCCAGTGTCGGCTATAGCACAGTCCGCACAAGAAACGTTAACAATGGTTATCCAGGAGCTACATGCCCTTTGTAATTCTTTAGATGATTTTAATTTGATCAATACCTGAAGGTAGAAGCAGAGCGTTTAAATTATTGGGAAAAAGCACATATTACATTTGCCGTTTCAATAGAGTCCTTGCCTGTAATGCAGCATACACAATTGATGTTATTCATTATCATAATAGAAATACTAAAGAACAGCATTGAACATTCAAAACAAAAGGTAATAACAATTGATTTATGTAAAGAACAACTAAAAATAACTGTAAAGGAGGGCGAGGTGTCTTTCCAAAAGTAGCAGCTCCCTCGAAAAAGTGCAAAAAAAATAGTATTGTATAAAACTGATAGGAGGCAAAATTGTCTGGCCTTCAGGTGCAAAGCAAAAAGAGAAGTGAAAATTTTATTACCCGTTTATAACCAGAGCTTATGAGCATTACAATAGGAATAGCAGATGACCACCAGTTGTTTCTTAAATCATTAAGTGTTCTTATAAGCAGCTTTCCGGATTATAATGTTTCAGTAGAAGCCTTGGATGGGAAAGACTTGCTACGTAAGCTGGAGTCAGCTAAGGAGAAACCGGACATATTACTGTTGGATGTAAACATGCCGGTCATGGATGGAATTGAAGCAGCAAAAGCTGTCGCAGCCAGTCATTCCGGGATAAAAATAGTTGCTCTTTCCATGAAAGATGATGATACTACTATAATTAATATGATCAAGGCAGGTTGTTGTGCTTATCTATTAAAAGATATTCACCCAGATCAGTTGGAAAAAGCTCTATTTGAAGTATATCACAAAGGGTATTACAATGCAGATGCAGCAAATGTAAATTATCGTAGGCTTATCAAAAAGGCACATGAACAGGAAACTTTACAAATTACAGAAAGAGAAAAGGCTTTCTTGAAATTAGCATGCAGTGATCTGACTTATAAACAAATTGCTGCTAAGATGAATTTAGCTGAAAGAACAATAGATGGCTATAGGGAAAGTTTATTTCAAAAACTAAATGTACAAAGCCGCGTAGGAATGGTGTTAGAAGCAATAAGAAGAAATATTATTTCTATTGATGAATGTCAAGGAGAATGAAAACTTTAAATAGTTCGGATTATATTGGACATAAAATTTTCTACTGTTACAACAGTTGGAAATATATAAAAAGATTATCCTTAATTATCTGTTATAGTAATTTATATTAGATGGGCAATAAGATTTCTACTGCAGTGCCTCCTCCTTCCCCCGGTTTCCATACGATAGTGCCCCCCAACAAGCTTGTCCGATTTTTCATATTAATAATTCCCACTCCGTGATAGCCACCGGTCCTAATTTGAAATCCCGTACCATCATCCGCCACCGTAATCTTTATTAAATCCTGAGAATCGATTGTAATCTGGATAGTTCTGGCATTGGCATGTTTTAAGCTGTTATGTATTGCTTCTTGGATGATTCTGAAAAGCATTATCTGAGCTTCAGGTGTCAAAGGAAGTAACCGGATCGTTGTGTGGAGTTCGATCTGATGAATCTGTGCTGCATTGATTCGCTCAATTTCTGCCTCAAGATTTTGAACTATGTTAAACTGGTGAAGCCACTCTCTGTTCAACGACTTCGAAAGTGCTCTGAGTTCAAAGATTGCTTTACTCAGGGTTTCCTGTGCAGTTTTTAAAGAATCAGGAACAGATGGCAAGCGCCGTTCAGCAGTGCCAAGGAGCATATTGGTACTGCTAAGCAATTGTCCGATGTTATCGTGTATTTCTTCACCAATCTGATAAAAAGTGTTTTCTTGGGTTTCTAATTGGGTTTTGAGAATCTCTCTCTGAAAACTGTCCTGAAGATTCTGTTTCTCCCTCAGAAATCTATAATAGCGCCTCTGATAAAGAATAATGAATGTAATTATGAAAAATACAAGAATGGAAAAAATCGCCACTCCTCCAATTATTAATACTTTAGGATTGATCTCGAATAACAACATTTCGAAATTTTGAAGTTCGTATTACATTTGAGTAAATGCCTATAGAAAAAATCAAATACATACAAGTGTTTAAAAAATGATGTATAGTCCACAAAGGTTTATGCACCGGATCTTTGCTGTTACTTACAATTTCATAATAAGCAAATAGAAAATAAGTAGTGGGGGCATAAATTAAGACCCCAAGGCAGAACCAAAACATCGGTTCTTTCTCCAGCGCTTCAATTTCCTCCATCCTACACCTTTCATAAAAAAAGGATAGCACCCACAATAATTGCAGCAAACTATTTAAGCACACGAATTCGAAGAAAAACCTTTTATTAACTCCTACTGAACTGAATATATAAACTGATGCAATTGCTTGTAAGGAGATAATTGTTATTAAAGCACTCCTTATCCATTTGCTTTTACTGTTTTTATAAAATAAGTATCCCCAAACTATAGAATCAATAACTGCATAAATGTTATAAAAAGTCCAAATCTCATTCCAATTTGTAAGAAAATAACTAGCAAGCTGGGAAATAGATGCAAATGTCAGCAAAAGCACCATTATGCGGGAATTCGAATCTAATCGCTTAAAAAAGATTATGCCTAAAATAAGCGGAACAAGAACAGAAAAAATAGATATATACAACAAAGTATTGGTACTGTGTCTGGATTCATGTCAAATTAGCGAATGTATCTTGTTGCAACGTTAATTTGAGACAAATTCGATGAATTAATTCACATAAATTTTAGCATGCCTATAAAAAAAGTCAATGGAGTACTTAAAAATAAAAGGGGTACAAAGCCTTATGCTACAGCTGTGCTCTTCGCTTTATCAAATTACAACCTACTTGTGAAATAAAAAGAAACAAGCAAGGTAAAAAGTTTAGAAAAGCCCTATTTTTCTTGCTTGTATTTATCATGATCCTTCTGTTTTTCAAATATGGAGTATTGGTATAATACATAAGGCTCCAGACCCTGCGTCTTAGGGCCATGTTTTCCAACTATCATTGGTGTTCTGGGGTATTCAGTACATAAGGAGGACGTTTCAATATCAGGTATTTCATTTAAATCTTGTTTTTGTGAATCAAATTTAAAGTGCAAATCTTTTGCACACTGGTCTACACCCACTGTTACTAAAGTAAGAACAATTGGTAACTCGCCGGACAGCGTTTCGTTCTTCTTCTCGTTTTGTTGTTCGTCTGCTTTATTTTTCAAGGCCAGGTAAAATCTCATTCCTTCACATCCCGGCTGGCTTAAGGTTTTCATCATAGTACTTTTGTCCATAGTAATTCCAAAGGAGTTATCGAGGAGAGCAACCAGCCAGTGATTAGCTTTTTCCCACAGCATAGTTAATGCATCTAATTTCATTTTGAATTCCTCTTTAGTGAAATCTTTAAGATCATTATCGATATAGTCCTTCGTGTCACTGAAAAATTTCTTAGTATTGTCAGCAATTTTAAGCAAGTTCTCATGCTCATCATTACCAAGAACTTCCTGCCACAGCTTCCTTATGTAATATACTGCCAGAGGAGCATCGACAGGTTCCCCAAAAACGTTGGGGCCGCCCGGTAATTTAAGCCCATCTTCTTCTGGGATAGGAATGTCGCCAGGCTCGTGTGGTGTGGCACCTCCGGAGACGTTTGGTTGGTACTTTTGGCCTTTTGCAATCCAATTGATTTGATGTGGCATCATTCAAGTTTTTAAAGTAAATATTAAGGTCTTTATTTTTATACTCTCTACTGTCTTCGTGCCTAGCGCTGATTAATGATTCGTGTCCTCATTATACACAACAACATATTCGGATTTTAATGACTCAGCTAAATACTCCAGCGAATCCAAAAAAATCTTATGGTAAATCTTAGATAGATGTAATTGGATAATTTGAACAATGGCGAAATAAGTTGCCACTTTGTTCCCGCCCCTCACGTATAAGGTACGCGCTGCTTTTTCAAACCAATGCAGCAGTTTGTGGATCGCGGGCACACCGTTTATCTCTTCCGTGTTGGGAAGGAGTTTAGAATATTTCAATTCAATTAGCTTCATCTGTGGAATTACATTCCTTCTTTTCACCTCCGCAATCAGGACTGAAATGAGCTCTTGTTTAGATTGGTGGGGGTCGCAAAGTGCATTTAATAATGCTTCCTGTAGGCATACCACAAGAGTGAACAAGGCGTCATCATCCACGGGATGGTCGTCAAAGAACTTAAGCAGAATCTTTGACAGCGCTAATTGGAATGCCGCAAGTTCTCCAGGCATTATGACTCTTTCATTATATAGATTGTATTTTATTTGATTATTTGTAAAGTCAGCAAAGAAACCGCTAATGGGCAGGCGTACAGGGTGAACATTTGAAGGGTTCTTTTCAAGAAAAGCATTTATCGGTTTTACTATCCTTTCAAGAGCCTTCTTCAAATTCAAGTCCTCATGCTTCAATGCTATTCTTATACTAGAACCCCTGTAAGAACTAAAAAAAACATACGATTTACTTATCTGACCGCTCATTTCCGAATGATCGTATAATTCACTCCGAATTATGGGCAATAGTTCATGCCATTTTTCCTGCGCAAAAAAAACGGAAATAAAAACAAACGAATTTTTGGATGCTTCCATTATTTAAATTTCAATTGGTTCATCTTCATTAAAATTCTTATAAACCACACCCTTTCCAAAAGTACAGTTTACCTGAATTTTCTTGTCAAATAAATTGTCCACCATCCTTTGCCGGTTTTTAGTTTCTGTATAAAAAGATATGGCTTCCAACTTCATGGAAGCTTCAGCAACAGGGTAATATAAATGCTTTTCATCCTGAAATAGCTCTTGACCTTCCAAAATTCGGGAGGAGCAAACCTCTTTTAACCCATTGTGAGAAAGATACAATTTGCCTGACTGAATTACCCAGGTACCTGGTTGCCAGCCCTGAATTATATTAAATTGGTAGGGGGTACTACCTCTCTTTGGAATACTATGTTCCGGATCGTCACAATTTCTGGTAAAGTTGTTTACTACAATAGCACTGATACATTTGTTGTCCTTAAACAGGTAAAGTAGTTTACTAGTACTATGGTCTATATAATGCACATACAAGGCATGTAACTGTTGATAAAAGTACTCATTGGTTAAGCAATCATGACGTTCATGAGATATAGTTTGCAAAAAATCTGATATATTAATAGTATAGGGCTTACATCCGTTTAATTGCAACCTGTTTACGATATCAAAATCTTCAAAGCCATATCCTTCAAAGTTTTCATCATATCCGGTAACGTCCATGAAATCACCTCTTGAAATACATAATTTTCCAAATGCATCGGGTTTACATTCATTATTCAGACCGGTCAGGCAAACATTTTTTTGAGTAGCGAAAATGTTCTGAACAAATTTGCCAAAAGAGGGCCCTACAAAATTATCAGCATCCACATTACACAGTATATCACCATTGGCCAATCGAAATGCCATGTTTCTGGAATGACAGCGATGAAATGTTATCGCTTGTTTATAACGATAATAAGCAAGCTTTCCGCTTTTGACCTCTTGTTTAAAATTAGTCTTGACATATTCTTCTAATCCATCATTTGAATTATAATCCAGCAGTATAAAATCAATCCCTAAAGAATCATTCTCTTTAAGATTAACAGGCAAAGTTTTTTGAATATGGTGCAACCGGTTCATTGATACCGTACAGATTGATACCGAAGGTCTAGCCATGATAATAGACTTAACAAGAGTAAAATTCTTTATATACAGAACATATAACAATTATAATACAACACTAGCGTTGCGTTGTTTTAACATGAAATCGTGTAAAAGCTTTACCAGTATTGGATTTCGTAGGATTTTTACACTGAAACGATTTGAAAATTTTTTCACCTATTTCAATAACTTAAACGGCTGATAATCAATTGCTAATTTTTCAAAATTTTCAACAACGCAACGCCAGTGATAATACAAATATATTAATTAGTTAAAATCTGTGACCAAATTCCTAAGTCTGATGTCAATTTCTTCTGCCTGCGGTACATTGCCTATCCATTATATTCATTTCTATCTCAGCCATGTTTAACCAGCTTCCATGTTTGGGCATATAAATAAATTGAATCTTTTTCTGAAGCCTGGCCGCTTTTCTCTTACCAAACGTTTCGATCAGAGACCCTTCAAAAAGGGAATTTGAATTATCGAGCACCAACCGAATGCATATAGCCTTAGAAAAATGCTTTTCAACCAAGTCTAGAACAAAATAAGTAAATTTTTCTTTTTTTCTTGTATCTGTTACTTTAACAATTCGCCTCCCCGCTTTTGGCGCTACTGCTACAAATATATTACATGTTCCCTTTCGCCTGTATTCATAACCATACTTTTCAGGTTTGCCCGGCTTTCTTTAATGGGAAGGCGGGAATCTTCAAGTAGCTGTTTACTCTTCTCGTCCATGCAAATAATCGGCTGCTTTGGATTATAGCCTTGTTGGTACAGTTCCAAAAGACGATACATTCTTGCACGATACTCCGCTGTTATTTCATGTATGCACCACATTCGCCTTAACCAAGGCTTAAGCCAGAGGCATTTGGGATCGTTTTGATTTTGTATATACACCAAAACATGGAAGTTGGTTTAATATGGCTGAAATAAACGTTATTGTGACGCAACGTTCCAGTGTTTGAGTCTATGCTGCTAATACGGGAAAAATACCGTATAGTTACGAGCTTTCTCCCCTGGTTTCAAGAGTGTAGACATAGTAAGTTTGATATAATTAATGATATTGATTATTTCATTCTAAAAACACCTATCATGACAATCCTTGAAGCTATCAATTGTAATTGCCGGTGGTCTGCTTGGAGCACTTGGTCAAGGAATTCATATTACCGTTGGCTTTAAAAAGCTAAATGAAGAAGATACAGCCAGCATCTTACAGGAAAGCATTTGATTAGGAATTAGTCGCTGGACAGGTGCTACACAAATACAAGTTGAAACAGGCAACAATATAAAAATGATTCTATGAATGATATAATTCAATTAGTTACAATTCTCTTTATTCTTAGCTTGATATGTGAGCGTGTTGCAGAATTTACAAAAAATTATTTTTGCGGAAAAAAGATTTTTGGTTTATTTATAACAGGAGATACGCTAACCAAGTACTCAACCAACTCCCTTAAGGAGCAAAGGAGACATTATCGCATTCTAAAAATAAATTTACTTATTGGCTTCATAACTGCATTCCTTTGTCATGCAAGTTTATTTGACATTATTCGCTCTATGAAAAGTCCGGGTATGGCCATCGGATGGCCAGATACTTTTTCGTTAGAGGGCCTTGGCTTATGTGGGGATATTAATTGTTTTTTTTCTAATATAACTTTCTTATTGGGTTGCTTTTTTACTGGTGCTTTTATCAGCCTAGGCTCTAAGTTTTGGCATGATCTGCTGGACATTTTATTGCAGATAAAAAACCTAAAGCAACAGGCAACTATAAGCAAGAACAACTTAGATTTTTACGCATTACCAGTTGATGAACAAGTTTCAAAAATTCAAGCAGCAATTGAACTTAATTGGAAAAGGTGGATGAGTACAATACCCAATGTTACAGGAGTAGGAATTGCAAATAAGCTAAAGGAAGAAAATGGAAAAGTAAAAACTGTTCCACAGAAGGTAATTCAATTTCAAGTTTTTCAAAAGCAAAGCCCTGCAGAGGTAGATGTACTTGTTCCTTCATTTGTTGATTATGGAGCATATCGAATTCCAACGGACATAATAGAAGGAAGTGAATTAGAACCTCAATATATTCATCCTGGGGACGAAAGCCTTCCCAGAAAATGCGGCTCTAGTGTATCCAGAGCCGAAGATAAATCTACCGGCACTATTTCTCTGAAAGTCAGGAGAATTGAAGGTGGTATTATGCGTCATTACCTATTAACCTGCGCCCATGTATTAATGCAGAGGGAATTTGCTCAAGGCAAAAAAACAGTAAACGGCAGCAGCGATTTGCTTGGCAACCCGGAAGTTGTTTGCCCTGGCTTAGATACTAATTTGAGAGGAATCAAATTGGGAAAAGTTGCAGAAGGCTGCCTTACCGATTTTACAGATTCAGCACTTGTTGATTTAGATGAAGAGCTTAGCCTCGATGATGAAATTCATGAAATCGGTGATATCGAAAACAAAACAAGGGCTATAGATGACCGAGATGTAGATGTATTGCAAGTTAAATTTTGCGGTGCTTTTTCCGGTCTGGTGGAAGATAAATACGTAAGAGGCTACGGCATTAAAAAGAAAGGAAAATATCCCCGAGCTGTTTCTCCTCATTTTTTACACCAATTAATCTTGATTGACAAGTGTTCCGATAACGGCGATTCAGGAGCAGCGGTTATGGATAAGGATAATCGAGTTATAGGCATTGTTGTCGGCTCTGATTCCCATAACACTTTCGTAATTCCTATACAAAGTGTGAAATCTGCACACAAACAATTTCAAATCATTTAAACTAATATCTATGAAACCTATTTTTATTTTCATATCTTTTTGTATTGTCAATACAGTTTCTGCTCAAACAAAGCCATATAGTTATAAAGTGATTAAACAATCAAGTGTAAAGATTGATGATCTTGGAGATATTAGCTATGATGGAAAAGAGAAGGACTTTAAATTGGTCATTACTGAAGCTGGCAAAGACGCTAATAACTTGATGATTTTTGTTGGTGATGTTGAAACCCCTTTAGAAGAAGATAAACGAACTGTAAAGGATGATTCAACAACTTTCAATTTAAGCGAGCTAGAGAATGGTCAGACACATGAAATATTTGTTTGCTTCAAAAATAAGGATAATAAGCTGGCAAAATTTCGCATGGTTCCTAGTCCAGGAAATAATAGCGAACGAGAGCGACAGGGTGAAAAGCAGGACAAACCTGATTTCTGGAAGTATGTCAAGAATCCTTCTCTAAATTTAAAGCAGTATTATATTAATACTTCCTCTCTCTGTGATGATTGTGCAGGAGATGAAACTGAACAGTTTTTGGGCCATGATCGCATTGTGTATAATGCTCTTTCAAGAACCACATACTTTTTTCCTGCTGATAAAGGGATGTCTGGGTCTGTATGTAAGTCGGCTCACACTATTAAGGATTATAGGATAGGTAGAAAAAAGCCATTGCGATTAAAAGCAGGAAATGAAGTGCTATTCATTGTACAAAATGTTAATCCTCGGCTCTTTGATATAGAACTTACGGATACTTCTTTCCTGGTCAATGTTGAGCCACCCGGTATCTTAGAGAAATTACTTTTAAGCAAAACCGATGACATGAACCTTGAATCCTCTGGAGAAGCAGATGCGACAGAGATAGAAGAGTACAAAAGAGTAAGGGCGGGATTAGTACTCCTTAACGCAGAATTAGGAACACTCCTTGAGAATTTCAGGTTAGCAAACCGGTTTTTTCATCATTGTATACAACCCAAAAAAGTACAAGCAATTGCTCATGTAGATTCATTTATAAGGGATGATTTGGGTAAAAAGCAGTTTGGAGCTATTTCATTGCCTGCCTTTGTTGACATATACTTAGATCCGACAGTTAAACTTGACTCTACTTTGAGTAAGCAAATTAAAACGAATTATATGGAGCTCCTTACCTCTTCTTATACGATTGCATATAGGTTTCTTATTCCGGAAAAGGATATTATAGAGTTTAACCTTTCCATTAAACGCAAACCTGATGCCCCTTATCCTTCCCTTTTAGATTCTAAAGGAAAATTACCTACTCATACAGCAGCAATAAAAAATTTCTTTAAAATTGATGCAAGTGCAGGTATTTACTATGGGAAGATTAGAGATGACAGTTACAGAACCCGTCTTGATAGTTTTTTTTCCAAAACTTCAACTGGTGCTGATTCTTTAGTTAAGGGCAACCGTATTATCAAGGAAGATATGGGGAATGGTGAAATAGGGTTTTCCGGCTTTTTGCATTTTTATTATAAATACAGTACTTGGTTGAATTTAGGTGGAATCATTGGTGCAGGGGTAAATTTTGACGACAAACCGCAAGCCCGCTATTTCACAGGACTAAGTCTAATGCTAGGCAAATACAACCGGCTTAGTTTCAATGGCGGTTATATGTGGGGCAACCAAAATGTTATAAGTAATCAATACCCTCGTGAGGCAGATGGCAGCTATAGGCTTTTGCCTTCTTCTGAAACAACACTTACAACTATTAAGAAGTTTAAAAGTGCACCCTTTATTTCCATAAGCTATAATATTCCATTTATAAAGAGGAAGGCAGAAGTAAAGCCTCCAGAAAAGCCATCAGAACCCCCTAAACCTACAAAACCTTCTAACCCTACTGATGATGGAAACAAGGGCGAAAAGGACAACAAAAAGACAAATGAGAAGAGTTAAAATTTAAGAACTGCTGTCCGCGGCGCTACGGGTTGCCGGCGGAAGGCGCATCCTGCGGAGACATCGGCGGCGAGGGGTAAGGCCCCACTTCAACCATCCCCGGCTTCATCATTTCACCGAAATTAAAAAATTAAATTTATCATTCGCCTTTGGCGAGATCACATCAAAATTGATCCGGTAAATTGTATCTCCCCATTTATCAAAAATGCCTTTGTCTTCCATCGCAGTGAGCTTAATTTTTTCCACCTTAGGATGCATCTGACCTGCATTGTATCTGATAACAAAATCTTTCGGTTCACCATCTTTTGGTTTGTAATGTATCACCAGTTCTCCGGGCTTAAGCACCTCCGCAGGGTAACAGGTCATCAGATGCTGCGTTATTTTATCCGCTTTTGTAAGAGAAATATTATCGCTGACCTCTACATTCTTTCCCCGGTTCAGGCGGATCGAA
>JBGSYC010000154.1:0-48091 GCA_041751095.1 Flavihumibacter sp. | reverse complement strand
AGAACCACGAAGAACCACGAAGGACACTGCGTCACGCTTTGTGTTCTCCTCGTGCCTCCTTTGTGTTAGTGTTCCCTAAGCAAGGGTACGATCAGGAAGTTCACCCCTAAAGAGGTTTATTTTCCAAAGGAAAATTCGTAGAATCTTACGTAAAAAGAGGATCAAGCACTTTTTTATTCTCGAAATATTCCTTGAAGGTTGTTGCAATATAATCAAAGTGGTCTTCATTCAGTCCGGGCCATAAACCTATCCAAAACGAGCGGTTCATTACAATGTCGGTGTTGTCGAGATTGGTGTGTATGCGGTAAGAAGCACCTTTATAGGCCGGTTGTTTGGTAAGATTACCGCCGAATAATAACCTGGTTCCTATTTTACTGGCTTCAAGGTGTTTCGTCAGTTCATTTCTGTCGCCCATTCCTTCCCTTAGCGTAATAAGAAATCCAAACCAGCTTGGGTCGGAATTGATAGTAGGTTCCGGAAGTATTAACCTGTCTTCAAACTGCGTTAATCTTTCCCTGAGTAAATTAAAGTTCTCCCTTCTTCTTTGAACGAACATATCCGCCTTCCTAAGCTGACTCACGCCTATCGCAGCCTGCATATCGGTCACCTTGAGGTTAAATCCGATATGAGAATAGGTGTATTTATGATCATATCCCTGGGGAAGATCTCCTAACTCGTGTTCAAAACGAATACCGCAGGTATTGTCCATTCCCGGAGCACACCAGCAATCCCTGCCCCAGTCACGGAAGCTTTCAACGATCTTTTTCAGCTTGCCATTATTAATTAATACAGCCCCTCCTTCTCCCATTGTGATATGATGTGCGGGGTAAAACGAAACTGTTGCCAGGTCGCCAAAGGTACCTGTCTTTTTTCCATTGTAGGTTGCACCGAGTGAGTCGCAATCGTCTTCAATCACCCATAATTTATACTTTTTTGCCACTTCCATAACTGTTTTCAGATCGAAAGGATTACCCAGGGTATGAGCAACCATGATTGCCTTGGTTTTCGGGGTAACGGCCGATTCAATGTCAGCGGCTTTGATATTGTATGTGGGGATATCAACATCGATAAAAACAAGTTTACAGCCATACATCAGGGCCGGGTTGATCGTTGTCGGAAAACCCGCAGCGACCGTAATGATCTCGTCGCCGGGAAGAATTTGCTGTTCTCCTAATTTAGGGGAGGTGAGTGCATAGAACGCAAGAAGGTTTGCGGAAGATCCTGAGTTAACAAGACAAGAATATCTCGAGCCGAAATATCGCGCCAACTGTGTTTCAAAATCGGCTGCAAATCTGCCCGTGGTAAGCCATCCATCAAGGCCTGCATCCACGATATGAAGCAGATCATCAGCATCCAGCACCTTACCGGTTGCAGGAATGTAATCCTTTCCCGGAATAATTGTTCTCACGGTATTTCTGGTGGCAACGTCTCTTAAACCCTGCAATAAGTTATCCGAAATATTTTTATACATAAGTTTTGTTCGTTATAAAATCATCAACATTTGAAAATGTAAAATCAGGAAATTCGCTCAAAAACTTCGCGGCCTTCAATCCGCAGTTAAGCGGTCTTTTTGCCTGTTGCTTAAGGGAAGCTGTGTCTGACGGATGAATTTTTATTTTAGCGTGTTCGAAATATAAATTAATTCTTTTACCTAACTGATACCTGCTTAAATAATCGGTTCCTGCAAGGTGATAAGTTCCGGTTTTATTATTGGTTAATAACAACAAAATCGCCCGCGCAATATCCCGGGCATTTATCGGCGTGGAATACTGATCATAAGGTAATGAAATCACCTTTTCATTATTTTCCTTCATTTGATCCATTAAACGAACAACAAAATTTTTTCTTCGTTCTTCGTCTCCATATACACCTGTCACCCGGATGATCAAATGATTATCGTATGATAACATAAGTTGCTCCGCATCAAGCTTGTGCTGTCCATATACCTGTATAGGCGATGGATGCTGCTGTTCCGTATATGGGCCATTGGCGCCATCAAAAACATAGTCTGTTGAAATATACACCATCGCAGCATTGTTTTCTTTGGCTACTTCCAACATGTTCCTGGCTGAAATAACGGTATTGTTGAAGCTGGTATCTCTTTCTGCCTCACACAAATCTACGTTGGTCATTGCCCCACAATGAACAATCACTTCTGGCTGAAACGCATTTATATCGTAATTATTATTACGATCGTGAATATTTAATGAATTGTAAAATACTGTATTCGAAGTTTTATAATTGAAGTAACTGCCGATCACTTCATGCCCTTTGTCACTAAAATATTGAATGCAGTTCGACCCTACCAGGCCGGAACCACCGGTAATGAATATCCGCATTTAAAAAGGTGTTTTAAAGTTCTTCCACTCAACGAAAGACATGTCTCGCGCTGATAAAACCGGATGATCTACGTTCCAGTCAAATCCGAAGGAACTATATAAAATTCCCTGATCTGATTCTTTATTATGGGTGGAAGTTACCATATACATCAGGCCGGCGCCATCTGTCAGGGAGCAGAATCCATGAGCTACTCCTTCAGGAATATACAAGGCCATGTGATTTTCCAAAGAAATCTCTGTAGTAAATACCTTGCCATACGAGGGAGAATTTAACCTCATATCAAGAATAACATCAAGAACGCAACCGTTGATTGAATATACAAGCTTCGCATGCTGATGAGGAGGAACCTGGAAATGCATCCCCCTTATCACATTTTTGGCCGAAAACGAGAAATACGTTTCCTTAAAATGACTAAGGGAGATTCCATGCTCCAAAAAAAGATCGTGATGAAAGCTTTTGATAAAGGAGCCGCGATTATCCTTATGCTTATCAAGTGTTATGATAAATGCCCCCGATATATCAGTTTCCGAAAACTCCATTTGATAAGATAGGCTTTAAGCCCGGCTATCCATAGTAACTCCTGCTAACCAAGGATCATCTTCTACGCTTTATAAAGCACAGAAAAAAATTCAATTCCGCTGATTGCGGGTTATACCTGCCGATAACCGGTTATGCTATTTTGGGTGCAAATATAGGAATCTGTGCTGATTATTGAATGAATTACTATATCATCACTTCGAGGAGATATGATACCTCAACATAAAATGAGCTCAGAAACGTTATTGCTTAACAAATGTAGTTTTCTCCATTAAACCGTTTATCGCTTTCAACTGAATAGAATACATTCCCTTCGGGAGATGGGAAACATCAACGTAGCCTTTCCAGGCAGGCTGTTGTTTTTGATAAACCTTCCGGATCAGTAGTCGCCCGTGGAGATCATAAACCTGGATTTCAATTGAACCGTAGATTTCACCTGCTACATTAATATGCAGGTTATCTTTTACCGGGTTAGGATAGCTACTCATCGAAAACAGGCGGCTCCCGCCTTTTACAGTTACGATTGCAGAATATTTAAATTTTCCATCGTTATCTACCTGCCTTATCCGGTAATAATGTACTCCTTCCGGCATTGTATGATCATGGTACAAATAGTCTTTTTTGCCGGGTGCAGCTTTTCCAATTGCCTCAAACTGAAACCCATCCCTGCCCCTTTGAATTTCAAAAAAAGCAACATTGACTTCTGATGACGTTCCCCAGGAAAGAACATTCGTTTTACCGCTGTTTTTACCAAGAAGATAGGTAAATTCCACCGGCAATGTCGCGTCAACAGTAACGTTAACATTTACGTCATCCGACCTGGTAATGCCAAATTCGTCTGTTACAGTCAACCTGAAAGTATATCTGCCAGCGTTAAGGTCCGAAAGGTTTGTGATGGGAAATGTTGGTCTTTCTATAACAAAGGAGGAAGGGCCGTCAATTTTCGTCCATAAATACCGTACAATGATGTCATTAGGATCGTAAGAAGCCAATCCGTTTAAAATGGCACTGTTTCGGGGAGCTATAATGGTAGTGTCATTTCCTGCTAATGGAACAGGTGCCTGGTTGTTAGCGGCAGTATTTAACCGGGACGTGCCGATCATCCACTGAAACATATTCGGATATTGAACGATATTAAGTGTATCCAGGGCCCTGTTCAGGGCTCCGCCGTGGCCGCCGCTTGGATATATATTTTTTAAAGCGGTAATAACAGGCGCCGGCCTGCAGGCGTTAATGACGTCAACTGCTGAGTCGGTATATCTATAATTTATACCCGTGTCGTCGTAAGAGTGATGTGCCCATACGGCAACCTGACCTTGGGCAATATTGCAGAGATTGGTGTACGTAGGAGCCGGTGCGATAGGGAATATTCCCGCGATGCGTCTCGCTTGCGCAAGAGAATTTGACGTATAGTTCCAGGCGCCGCCTCCACCTAAACTCCAACCGGTTAGAAAAATTTTGTTTGAATCAATGTTAAGATTTCTGATAGCATAATTGATCATTGAATCAACATAAAAAGGCTCCCAGTCATCGTATATCGTTGACATTTGCGGGAATAAAACAACAAAGGCATGCCGTTGGCCTCTCACGTCAAAGCTCATGGTAGCCCCTTCCTTTACTATTTTGCCCAAGCCAGACCCAAGAGCCCTTGATAATTCGGGCTCCTGGCCATTTCCTTTTTCGGTTTGTCCGTGCATATTGATAATGAGAGGGTATTTATAAGGCCCCGAAGGAGCATACCCTGCGGGGAGAAATTCATAAAAACCCACAGGCCCGGCTGAACCTGCCGGCTTTGCCGTTAATTGTGCATTAAGCGTAACGGGTAAAAGTAATAATACAAAAAGTAGATTTCTATTCATAACGTGAGGTTAAGCAAATTTTCAAAAGGGGGTATAGAAAATGGATGATACAGGGTCTGTTCAGATAAGATATTGGATAACCGTGCCACAAAAGTCTCAGGAGGTTTGGCAGGGTTGGAAGAACTCACCCGAAGCAGGTAAATTGCTGTAAAAAAGAAGTAATTTACGGCAATTACCGCAAATATAAGCTCATTTTCCTGGCGGCAGTGAACACCCGGCACCCGGCAGCGTAACGCTTCCCGGTTTTATTTTTATTGACGCCCTATTCACTTGGTCGTCACTGTTTTACGGGTATGTAGAAATTCCTTCCTGTCTTTCTTTATCTGGAAGAGAGCTTCTACCATCGAAAGCATCAGCACAGGAATATAAAAAACTGCCTTCACGGTCTTTAGGTTATAATAGATAGAAGGAATGGAAATAAAGACCACGAAAAAATAAACGCACGTGCAGGCCAGCCACCATTCCCAGTCAGGATATAACAGCAGGGTATCTGTGTACCATTGCAGCATCAGAAGGATAATGATGGCGGCAAAAATTATTAGGAATAGAATCCTTGGCAGTAAAAAATTCTGGAAGAATTTGTGGTAGTATACGGCTGTTCTGGGTGCATTACGCATATCCGCGTCAAAAAAACGACGGATATGATGTATCTGGGCTTCCAGCCATCTGATCCTTTGCTTTTTGAAAACACCGGCATCCTCCACCTTTTCATCGAATATGTAAACATCGTTTAGAAATTCAATCCTTATTTTTCTTTTCATAAGCTGCATATCTATTTCCCTGTCTTCAGCAGGGTTGTGGTGAATCCGGGTGTCTGCAAAAATCCTGAGAAGCAAATTGTAATCGAATGCCATACCTGAGCCTGAAGGCGCAGCAGACAAACCAAGCACGGCCGGCCCGCGTCGCAGAATGTTGATATTCACCTCTTCACTTATGGCATCCAGCAATGCCACAGGGCGGTCTTTATTTTTGGCTATGCGATGACACTGAACCGCAAGGCAGCCGTTTTGAAATACGGCGTTAATGCTTTCAAGACAACCATCGTCCATGATATTGTCTGCATCAAGCACCAACGCGATATCAAAATTGTCCGTCCGCAGGAATTTCAGTCCTTCATAAAGTGATTTAGCCTTCATACTTACATCAAATTCTACTTCGAGAACCGCGACCGGTATGCTCTTTAATTTTTGGATTGTATCCTGCTGAAGCTTGTCGGCTATAATCAAAACGGTAAATAATTCAGGCGGATAATTATGGGCAACAGCCTCCACCGCGGTGTCAATAATAATCCCGTCTTCTTTAAAGGAAGGGATAAGAACGGCAATCTTTTTCCTAGAAGGATTACGGGAGGAAGAAATGCCCTTAATCCATTTGCCCGCCGATGCCATGATGAGAAGATACACAGCACTGCAAGCCAGGTAAAGAAATACAAGTAAAGAAAACAGCTTAAATACATACTGGATCATGCCTTGCAAACCTAAGAAATTAAAGCTGTATCATGGAAACTGAAAAGGATGGCAGATGGCTCATCGCAAATCAGACGTGCAAAGGAAACATCATTATTATACAGCGGAGGAGTTAGGGGAGTATAAATTCCAGGCTACCCCTTTGAGGAAAAACTTCAGATGTTGAAACTGCCTGTTTATTAAAAACCGGAGGACAGATTTAGGCGCCGAAAAAAAGGTAAAAAACATGGAGAAAACGATAAAGCTGTAAAAGCCTGAATTCCGTCGCATATAGAGAATACGGTTGCGGGTAAGATAGTACACTTTAATGGGGCTTTTCTTGCCTACGGTCATGGACTCCTTATGATAAATGAGCGCATTTCCGCAATACCAGATGACGTATCCCGCCCTTGTGATTCTTGCAGACCAATCCCATTCCTCATAATACAGAAAAAACTTCTCAGGAAACATTCCTAACCGGTCGATCAACGCTCTTTTGATCATCATAGCACATCCGTGAGCCGCATAAGTAGGCCCGGATGCATCATATTGCCCGTAGTCTTTTTCCATTTCGCCGCGGGTTGAGGTTCTTCCGGTAAGATGGTTCATCTTGTTAAAGCCAGCGTATTGAATGATATCAGGCTGATCAAAAAACCTGATTTTAGGGCTCGTCACCCCAATAGCGGGGTTCTTATAAAACGGTGAAAGTAACGAGGAAATGCAATCAGGAGTGACCTCAGTATCATTATTGATGATAAAAATAAAATCACCTTTAGCCTGGCGCATCCCCCAGTTATTTCCACCGGCGAAACCAAGGTTTGTTTTGCATTTATAAAGCGTCGTGTGGGGATAATTGCCTGCAGAGATCAGCGGGGCAGGATCTGCATCAGATGCCATATCGCATACCAATATCTCGTAATTACGATATTGCAGAGCCCGGGTTGATTCAAGAAACTGGCAGGTTATTTCCGTCTGATTGTAATTCAGGGTGATGATAGAAACAAACGGCTCCGGCTCCATTGACATGATTATTCTGTTTATAGAACGACATGCCGAAGTGCCTATGTGTTCGATTTTTGAATCAAGGCAGAAGGCGTGTTCGCCATGATCCAAAGGTCGTACATAAAATTATACTTTTGGGCGTAAGCGATATCCAATTGTATCCTTTCTTCAACAGTCATGTCTTCTCCCCCGCGTTTTTTTATTTGCCACAAACCCGTCATGCCGGCCGGAGCCATAAAACGGCCTGCCCATTCATCAGTAGTAAGGGCGGCGGCTTCATACAGAGGTAAAGGCCGGTTTCCTACGAGTGACATATCTCCCGTAAAAACATTGAACAACTGGGGAAGTTCGTCTAAGCTGGTATTTCTTAAAAAAGCACCTACCCTCGTAATTCTTGGATCATTGGTAATCTTAAAAAAAACCGGCCCCTTGTGGCTATAAGCGTTATATTGATTTAGGTGAGACAGCTGGTCAACTTTTGTATCAGCGTCAAGGATCATTGTCCGGAATTTATAAAAATCAAATATCCTGTATCCGCTTCCGGCTCTTTGGGATACATATAAAACAGGCCCCCTTGACTCAATCTTTATAGCTATTGCAATAATCAAAAGCAATGGACTAAGAATAAGAATAGCCAATAAAGATATAATAACATCAAAAGCTCTCTTGGATACGTACCTGTAGTTCCAGTCAAAATTTGACGTCTGTATCTTGCTCCGGATCAGGTTAAGGTACCTTTGCTTCTTGATTCTTTTCAGGAATGCTACCTTGGCTAACAACTTCTCAGCATTTTTATCTTCAAGAAAAATTATTTCGTCAAGATATTTGAAGTTCCGGTATGTCCTGATCTCATTTTCATTCAACCCGGAAGCGTCTAATATCAATGGTATTAACGAATAATTAGGATCATTGGAAATAAATCTGTGAAACTCTTTTAACACCTCCGGCCCGAATGATGCATCGATGATAAAGATATCCGGAGGATTATGCTTTTTAGAAATACGTTTAAGAATAGCGGTTGCGTTATCCAGCGTTTCAGCCGCATAACCGCATTCAAACGACTTAATCAGGTAGTCAATTTTTACAGAATTCTTCCCGATATAGAAAAATTCCATTTTCCCGTCCGGCATAGCTTCTTGTGCTGGCTGAGATTCAACAGTGAAGTGTTTATATGGACTAAGAGGTGATTGTTTGGCCGGTAAAATTGCAAGGTTCATTCAGGTTGGGCTTTAAAAGGTTAATTATTCTTCAAGGGGGATGTAGCTTTTACACCAGCTTTAAAGGGCTTTCTACCGCCCTCATTCCAAATGACGTACAATGGTCTACCGCTCTAACCAGATCAAGCGGATTAAAAGGTTTCAAGAAATACTGCCATACACCTGATTCATTGCATTTTTGCTGCGTTTCCGTTTTTTCTAAAGAAGACAATACAAGCATAGGAATGCTGCCATACAGCCCGCTGGTAGACAGATATTCGATAAGCTCCCAGTCCTGCATGTCTGAAAGCTGGGGGTCTGCTATTATTAGGTCGGGCAATTTGCGTTTAGTAAGCCAGTTCATAGCCGAATACCCGTCAGACGCGGTAACAACCTGATACCTTTTACCCAAGACGGTTTGCAAAAGATACCGCATAGCCTTGCTATCATCAATTGCTAAAATCTGTTTTTTCATGCGTCGAAACATTAAGTTTTAAAAACTCAATTTTCCATTAGGCTGTCATCAACGGTTCATGATAGGGATCGGAAATCTAATTGGTATTATAAAAGTGGTAATGTAGTCTTATACAGAATACATAAGTAAAACAGCGTTTTACCGGCAGGTAATTTAAAGGATGTTTTGGTGTATACACGCTCAAGATCTTACGACCCCAAGACAGGATGTTCAAAGGAATGGAAATTGTCTCTTTCTAATTGTGACTAAAAGTAACAACCAAATTTGAATAATGCAAATAGTGTGAATATCTAAACCCGGACTTTAAAGGTCAAAGATGATGCTTTTTTTTCATTTGTCTATACCCTGTTAATGGTATTTTAAATATCATTCCGCCGCTTTGCTTTCTCCCACAGCACACTTTGCTCATTCTTAATATATCTGCTAAAACCCATCAAGACCGAAATGTTCATAAACAGTACATAATAAGGAATATACAACGCCTTTATTCTAATGTTGTTAGTGGCAAATATCCAACCAAAAGTTGCAAGGAGGTAAAATATAGCCTGTAACACAAATGTCGCGATGTAAAAGGGGTGATTATTGACCAGAATAATTCCCAAATTGGTAAAAAAGGCCAGGATCAGGGAAAGAGGGCAGAGGGTCCAGCGAAGTACCCGGTGAGAAATAAACTGAAAAGACAAAACAGGGTATTTAAATACATTAAACAGTTCCCTGACCATGCCGAGAGCCTGAAACGCCCCGGCAGATATCCGCACTTTCCTGATTTGCTCGTCTTTCATTGATTCCGACCCTGTTTCAACGGCAAATGCGCCCGGCTCATATCGTACCCGGTAACCCTTTAGACACACACGCAACGACAATACAAAGTCTTCAATGAGGGTTTCGTCATCAAGGTCTTCGTAAAGTTCTCTTCTTATGGAAAACAATTCTCCTGCTGCACCCACTACCGAATATAGTTCGGAATCCAGCTTCTTTAAAATGGATTCGTACTTCCAGTACAATCCTTCTCCGGAGGTAGCATCCAGATCGGCAGATGAGGAAACCCTTTTTTCTCCTGCCACCCCTCCTGTTTTAACATCGGCGTAATGCTTTACAATTTCACGCACACCCTCTTTATTGATCAGGGTGTTTGCATCGCTGAAAATAACGATCGGTTCATTTACTACCCGCATAGCGCGGTTCATCGCCGCCGTCTTACCTCTTCGTTCAAACAGGTGCATAAGGGTAATGTGGGGGTATTTATTGATTATCTGAGGCGTTCGGTCGGAAGATCCGTCAGTAATGCAAATAATCCGAAGCTTATCAGGGGGATAGTTCAGCTCAAGGGTGTTGGCTATCTTCTTCTCAATAAAATTTTCCTCATTATAAGCGGGGATCACCATTGCCACGTCCGGTTCAAAACCCGGGAGAGTAACCGGGATTTTGGAGGCAAATATCCTTTTGCATGAAACGATCAGGTAGAGGAGAACACCGTAACCGACATAACTATATATAACTATGCCCAGGCACGACCAAAAAATTATCCTGAGTAAATCCATGAAGCATGATTATATCGGCATTGCCTGCGTTGTTACCCTGAAACACTTATTGTAGTGAATAAGCCACCATTCCCCCTGCCGCAATAACGTTTTTCAGGTAAGCGGCTTTGGCTCAGCCAGGCAAATTTACCCATTGCTACCGACGCATCTGCCAGCAAATTATACTTAAAGATAGCTGTTACCGGTTAAAACTCTGGTTTATGACCCCAATCATGTTTATGGTAACATTTGCTATTTTCCCGGCAAATGTATGCTGCAGGTGGCCATACCGCCCAACTTTATGTGTAATAATTGTATGCATGTCGGGCAGAGGCACCGGCCTGCGCAATGTATGAAAGCATGATGGTGGTGCCACGGCAGGCAGAAACGCCGGAACATCCATTACCGTTTATTTTATTAATTTCATGCTCCAGAGGCAGGCAGCCGGTTCACCGGTTGCCCTGAAATAAGAAAGTACCTCAAATGCCTCTTCCCGGAAAAAGGGATCATTATCCTGTATCATTTGCCGGAACACAGGCAGCATATTTGCAGGCAAAGCTGTTATTGTCTACTGCGATATATTGTACCGGGTAGTACAGGAATGCAGCAATGATCAGGATACCGACAGCCGAATGCTTTTTAAGATCGTCAGGGTTCCACGTATTTTAAAAGGAGGATGCTTTTTTCCAGAATCACCGGTAAAGATCATAAAACGACATTCTTTTCCGTTTGAGCATCAAATAAATAATATCATGGTGCAGGATAACATCGGATACTGGAAACTACCCGCGAAATTGAAAAAAAGACCAAAACCTTAATTTATTACGCAATTTGATGAAAAACTTATTTAATTACGGGTATGTCCTGGAACAGAACAGGTTTGCCTGGATAGACTACGCAAGAGGTATTTGTATCATACTGGTCTGTTACCGCCACAGCTTTGAAGGAATGATCAATGCCAACTTTCCGACCCATGAATATCCGTTGCTGGAATTGATGAATTCTTCATTGGTCACTTTCCGTATGGCTTTGTTTTTTATTATTTCCGGGTTGTTTGTATCCAGAACACTGTTTAAGAAAGGATATAAGAATTACGTTATAGACAGATGCAAAATTATTTTGTTTCCGTTGCTCGTCTGGGGAACCATCCAGATCACGCTTCAGTTGGTGTTCAGCGATTATATCAATGCAAAACGCCAGCCCGTCGATTACCTCAACCTGTTGCTTATGCCCCGGAAAATAGACCAGTTCTGGTACCTGAATACCTTATTCATGGTCGGGATCATATACGCGTTTCTTAAACAGATCATGAAGTTTAAGTTGTGGCAGCTAATGCTTACGGCGGTTTTATTTTATGCACTGGGCGCTTATTTCTACAAAGAAAATTTAAATATGCGCTATGAGATGCTTGCCTACAGCTTCATCCCCGACGTTCTGCATTACTTCATCTTTTTTATGATCGGCGACCTTGTTTCCCATATAATTTTCAAGCCTGACAATAATAGATACCTGGCTTCTGTAAAGCTTCTGATTCCCATTTTTATTATTTTTCTTGCTGCACATTATTATTATACTATTATGAATGCGCGGTACAACAAAGGCTATTATGTTGAATTTTACATGCCGGTATCTTTCCTGTTTATCGCGCTTTCTGGCTGCGCTGTTACAATCCAGCTTTCGTTTCTGCTTCAAAAATTACAAAAGCTCAGGTTTCTAAGGGTGATAGGCTATCACTCCCTGTATATTTATTTGATGCACATTATTATTACAGGGGCTACAAGAGCAGTTTTTTCTAAAATATTTCACATCGCCAATATTCCCTTGCTGTTAATAATGAGCATCGTTGCCGGAATAGTCATTCCGATTTTAGCCTATAATTTTTTAACGCGTAACGGCATGTGGTGGCTTTTTAGCCTGAAACGGCCGGATGAAGAAATTAATTATCACCGGAAACTGGCCCTGCAGTGAACAGCGCCTCAGATGAAAGCGTTAATCCGCACCTAACGAAATCTGCCGGTATGAACCACTCTTTCATAAAGAACCGGGATATTGTACTCTTTAGCTTCCAGCCATGGGATACAGAAACAGGAAGTAATTTCAAAGATATGGCGGAGGAACTTGCCAGGGAAAACCGGGTTTTATTTTTCGATCGTGCAAATGACCGGGCCTCGCTCTGGAGAAAAAGAAGAGACCCTGAAATAAAAAGAAAGATATCCCGCCTCACATCCAAAGGGGGCGAAATAGAGAAGATACAGGCGAATTTATGGCTTTATCATCCTACTACTATCGTAGAATCGATCAACCGCATTCCGTTTAACTGGTTATTTGACATGCTGAACCGCATGAATAACAAACGGCTTGCCAGGGAGATCAACCATGCCATTTCCCGGCTCGGTTTTTCAGACGTTATTCTGATCAATGACAATGACTTCATTCGGGGACGGCATTTAAAGCAATTGGTTTCCTGCACCGATTATTTATTTTACCTGCGCGATTATTTACTGGGGATTCCTTATTTTCAACGGCATGGCCCGCGCCTCGAGTCTCATACTTTACAAACGGCAGATATTGTTCTGGCTAACTCGCCCTACCTTGCCGGTTATGCGAAGAAATTTAACCCCTGGAGCTTCGATATCGGCCAGGGGTGCAGCACCGCTAATTTTACAGCTCCGGTTTCTTCCATTCCGGAAGATATACGCCGGGTGAAAAAACCTGTTATCGGCTATACCGGTTACGTTAGTGCCTGGAGGATTGATGTAGACATTATCAGGTATATCGCAGAGAATTTACCGGGTTGCAGTATTGTATTGATTGGCCCCGTGGATGAGCTGCTGGATACTAAAAAACTGCAAGGCTATCCGAATATATATTTTTTGGGTAAGAAAGCCCCGGCTCAACTGCCTGAGTATATACATTACTTCGACATATGCATAAACCCTCAGATGCTGAACGAAACCACAAGAGGAAATTATCCGAGGAAAATAGATGAATACCTTGCAATGGGGAAACCTGTTGTAGCTACCAGAACAGAAACAATGGCCATATTTGAACCTTATACCTTTTTATGCACCACCAGGGAGGAATATGTTGAAAAGATAAAAGAGATACTTGCATTACCGGGCAAAAACAATTCAGAAGAGGAACAAGAGCGCAGAAGATCGTTTTCGAAAACGCACACCTGGAAAGAAAGTATCGGGCGGTTGGGTGACGCGTATGCTATCGTAAAAAACAGTAAAACGGCACGAATGATTGAACAAAAGGGGGCTGACCTCAAAAAAAACCGGCTGCACTTCGTTGCAATTGTTTTCGTGGCAATGTACCTGGTGGTTATCTTTATCAAATTCCTGTTTTTTTAACATGAGTAACCCGGACGTATCCACTGAAGAAAACCCTGTGAGCCGATGGTTCAGAAATGAGAGAAAATTCAAGTCACCTCTTTTCATTATCCTATTGATTTTCGTGGTCACCGGGATAGGATATCACGCAAGCAGGATGAATAACCAATATACGATAGTCGCAATTGGGTTAACGGTCGGTATTTTACTTTTCATCGCCTGCCTCAGACATCCGCTCTTTGGAATGTATTTCACGATCTTATTTTCGTGCACCTTTGCTTTGCCAGGCAGATTTTATAATATGGTTTCACCTGTTGGCATCCTGGTGGAAATTTTTACCTATGCTCTCTTTGTGGCAGTCCTGAGAAGTAACTATCCGAGGGATGGTGACTTTTCCATGTTCTGGCGAAATCCGGTCACCATCGTATTGCTGACTATTATGGGGTATTACATTCTTGAAATAGGGAACCCTGCTTCGGAAACTCCGGAAGGATGGTTTTTTTTCGTCCGAAAACAGGTAAGCTTTCTGCTGTTTTATTATGTTGCTTTTGTTCTGCTGAATTCTTATGAAAGAATAAGGTTCTTTTTAAAGTTCACGATATTACTGGTGCTGGTAATTGCCCTGTATGGAATAAAGCAACACTGGTTTGGGCTTGCCGGTTTTGAATCGGCCTGGATGAGAAAAGACCCGCTGCTGATGGAATTGTTCTTCCAGGGAGGGTTTCTTCGGAAGTTTTCCTTTCTTACCGACCCTCCCGCTTTTGGAGTCATTTGTGCATCCACCGGATTGCTTACGCTGGTTCTCGGCTTAAGACTCCGGCAGAAAAAGATAAAGTATCTTTTATACCTGGTAACTGCCGTTTTATTCCTTGCATCAACTTACTCGGGGTCCCGTACATGTAACCTGATGATCATTGCCGGGTTAGCAGCTTACAGCATATTTACATTAAATGAACGGCGGACTTATTTACTTCTTGCAGCTTCCGCCTGTATAGGAGCTTTATTTTTGTTTGGGCCGCTAAGGAACGACCCGGTAATAAACAGGATCCAAACATCTTTCCGGCTGTCGCAGGACCCATCTGCCTCGTTACGCGACCGCAACCGCCACCGTATTCAACCCTATATTTACGCGCACCCTTTCGGTGGCGGGCTAAATACGAGCAGCATTGAAGGAGTAATTTACACCCCCGGTCATTACCTGGCCGGCTTTCCGCCAGACAGCGGCTATATGAAAATATTGCTTGAACAGGGCTGGGTAGGTTTCGCCATGCATCTGGTGCTGTACTTTGTGATACTGAAACGCGGTATCGATTGCTTCTTTAAGGCAAACAATCCTGCCATTAAATCAATATACATCGCCCTCACTGTATTTATCTTCTCCCTGGTAGTGGGGCAGTATTCCCAGGTAGCCATTTCTCAATATCCACTAATGCTCTTTTATTTCCCGGTTTTAGCTATTCTTGTTAAGTTAATTGATTTCGACACACCCAAACCTGAAGAAAATGTGTCCCTAACAACTCAATGATGTGCATCTAATGACAATACCGAACCATCGTGATTCTTTACAACTACCAGTGAAAATTTTTTGAATGAGTAAAAACATGCCTCTTCTGGCCGGGAGTATTTTTATACTGACAATTATCGGCTTCCTCGAATATATAACTTTGCAAAAAACAAACGGAACTTTCTGCTATCCGTTAGATGACACATTCATCCATATGGCGGTGGCCAAAATCGCCGCCCTGCATGGAAACTGGGGAATAACACCAGAAGAGTGGGTTTCCACTTCGTCTTCTCCTTTTTTCACAGGGTTACTTGCCATCTGTTACAAGGTGTTTGGACTTAGCGTTTACTTTCCGTTAATCCTTGGCATTGCAGGAGCTTTGCTGATCATCGTTGCTTTGCAGCTTGAATTAAACAGGCACACTCAATTAAGGGTAAGCCATAAGGTTCTGTGTGTTGTACTGACATTGTTCGTGGGGGCTATACCGTCACTTGCCGCATTAGGGATGGAGCATACCTTTCAAATCGCTTTCACGTTGTTCTTTGTACACTGTTTTGCTTCGATTGTTATGAAAAGGACACCTGAGCTGCGGCAAATCCTGATTGCGGCGGCATGGGGGGCTCTCATGGTATTTACGAGGTACGAAAATGCATTTATCATAGCGGCAGCATGCGGCCTGCTGTTTCTACAGAAACACTACAAAGCCGGCATAATCATTGGCTTTATCAGCGCCTTGCCAATTGTATTGTTTGGTTTATACGCCGTATCAAATGGAGGCTTGTTTATACCAAATTCCATCCAGATCAAAGTCCGTGAAACGTACAGGGTATTGCTTAACGGCGGTGCTGCCATGCTTGAAGTAACGGCAAGCATTAGTGGTTTAATCGTTCTCTCGCTTTTTATAATCCTCAGAAAATTCAGGCAGGAGCATGATCGTTCTTTCTGGATACTTTCCGTTTTTGTGTTAACCGGATTGCTGCATTCGGTTTTTGGGGGCTTTGGATGGTTCTACCGTTACGAAGCGTACCTTATCGTACTGGGTTCTTTTCATTTACTTGTTATCTTCTTTGAATGGTACAAGGCTGGTAAATGGAAAAACAACAGGGAGTATGTAATGCTTGCTGCCGTTGCGCTCTTGTTTACCTTCAACCTCCCTTTACGCGGGTTAAACTCCATGCGAAATTTTGTTCGCTCCACATACAATATTTATGAACAGCAATACCAGATGGGGCTGTTTCTGAGAAAATACTACAACCATCAGACAATTGCAGCAAACGATATCGGCGCCATCAGTTACCTGGCTGATCTGAAAGTGATCGACCTTTGGGGCCTTGGCAATAATGCTGTCACAAAAGCAAGGAAAGAAGGTTACTGGAACGCTGCATTCCTTCAATCTCTCGTCAGGAAGGAACAAGCCGTTATCGCTGTAGTATATGAATCCTGGTTCGATAAAGCCCTAACGGATAACTGGATCAAGGCAGGCACCTGGGAGGTATCGTATAGCTTCATGCTGGGAAATACCAAAGTTACCTTTTATGCCATTGACCCCGCGGGGATTGCGAAATTGAAAGAAAACCTGGCTGCATTTTCGGCTGAGCTGCCCAAAGACATAGAGGTTGATTTGGGATTTTAGACTGGCGGTTCCGGATGTAAGCTGTTCGATTATGATCCCCAAGACTATTATTGCCTATATAAAAATAGCCTTGCCAAACGTAAATCAATTGATCTTCTAATTTAATTAAATTAACTGAATGGTGAGTATGAGCCTCTACATCTCTTCCGGCAATTTTATTCCTGTTTGCGTGAAAGTCAGCCTGCGCTGTTTATACAAATTTCCGGTCACCATTTTAAATGTCTTTTTACTCAGTCCAAAAAATGAATAAATTTCCTCCGGTTCTGATTTGTCATTATAGGGTAAATAGCCGTTGTTTTCATTTAATAGCCTGAGAACCTTTTCCACTTCATCTTCAACTCTCCGGTAGCCGGTGTTTCCTAAAACAACGTCTATCTTGTTGTCTGGACGGATCTTTTTTACATATCCTTTCAATCTGTCGCCTGGTTGTATATCCCTGTAAATCTCGTTAGTATGTAAAATACCCGTATGCCGGTTATTGATAATTACAACATACCCTATATCTGTTTGTCTGAAAATTGTAAGGTCAACGCTATCAAGTTCTTTTACCGATAAAGGATCGTTATTCAAACGCTGTTCAAATTTTTCGGTGGCGGCCACTCTTCCGGTTTGTTCATCTGTAAAAATCATGACGAAGTATTCACCACCCACGCTCATTCCTGTCAATTGCTTTGATTTTGGTACAAACAAGTCCTTCATCAATCCCCAATCCATAAAAGCACCCTGGTGAGTAACACTTACAACCCTCAACTTTACAATTTCGCCAACCACCCCTTTTGGTTGTTGGGTTGTTGCAATCAACCGGTCTTCAGAATCATGATACAGGAATACCTTGAGCTCATCGCCTGTTACCGTGCCTGGAGGCACAAAACGCCTCGGAAGGAGTATGCCTTCCTTTCCATCGTCAAGGTAAACCCCAAATTCAACCTCGCGGATAACTTTAAGCAGATTGTAGTCCCCTGTCTTAATCATTAATGAGGCATTTAATTCTTAAAGGTACGGGTGAATGTTGATTTGTATTTACGCTCATGTGCTGCAAAAATCTTTATTCCGGCACATGCCACTATAAGGAGAACAGAAGATATTGCGGGAAAAGGAGTGCTGAGAGGATTACCAATGTAGAGATCATTTACCTTAAAGTGGAAGCACCTGTATAATAAAAAAAAGGAGCCAGGATAGAAATCCAGCTCCGTTTTTATCCAATATCCTATGAAAAACCAATAACGTAATGGCGAACAGCGTGCCATTTGGTTTTAATACATAAATGCACTATTGACAATACCATTTTCATCCCAAAGGCGGAAAAATATTTTCTATTCGGGAATGAATCAAGCCAGAGAACCGTTCAGCAAAATCATCAACAACGGGTAAAACCGTACATCCCGGTTGTTAAAGAGATATACTTATCATTAAAGAGATATACTTATGGCATCGGAATAATTTTTTTCCTGTTAGTGCGTTCTATGCTTTTGCAGAATCAACCTGTTATCCCATTTTTCAATATCCCATGCTGAGATACCTATACATACTTATCTTTTTTTTTAGTGCTGACGAGGTTTTTGCTTTCCAAAAAGTAACTATCCGTGAAAATCTCACTTCCATGCTAATTGCCTCCGATATGTCGTATATCGAAGACAAATCAGGCAAACTTGAGTTTAAGGATATTAAATCTTCAGATAAATTTATCCGGTGGAAAAAAGAGATTATTAATTTCCAGGTGTCGGAGTCAACATTCTGGTTAAAGTTTACCGTGTACAACCAGGATAATATTCAAAAGAATTTTATCGAAGTAACCCAGCCCTTATTGGCAGAAGTGAATTTATATTATGCCGATTCAAATCAACATTACAGCGTTGCTGTAGCGGGCCAGGACTACCCCTTCCATAAAAGGAAGTATAAACAAACCCCGAATTTCCTGTTCGATCTGAATCTCCGGCCCGGAGAAGAAAAAACGTATTATTTCAAGATCAGGGGGAATGCGCAGGTGCTGGTTCCCATTCAAATTATTTCAAAAGCAGAATTTGATTCAGCAATATTATCACAAACATTATGGTTTGGCATTTATTGCGGGATCATCGCCATTATGGTTCTATATAACATCTTTATTTTTCTCACCATACGCGACAAAAGTTATTTGTACTATGTTCTTCATACGTTGTTCGTTGGTTTAACACAGGCTTCGTTATTGGGATTTACCTATCAATATTTCTGGCCCCATTCGCCCTGGTTTGCCAACTACAGTAATTTTTTATTCACCTGCATGGTGAGCATAATAGGAGTACAGTTCCTTATTGAATTTATGCGGCTGAAGAAAAATGCACGGGTTACCTTCCTAATGCTAAAAGCCTTTCAGGCCATTTATCTGGTATTTCTCATCAGCAGCCTTGCCGGATATTACTCTTCAACTTTTGGGGCTATTCTAAACGTACAGCCTGTAATCGCGGTCTTTATACTAATCACTTCAATCAATCTTTACAGAAGAGGCTTTTCTGAAGCCAAATACTACCTGATCGGGTGGTCTTCCCTGATGATAGGCATTATCATTTATGTAGCGAAGGACTTTGGTCTGTTACCTTACAATAATCTCACGGTTTATTCACTCATGGTTGGTTCAGCGGCCGAAATCACCTTGCTATCTTTTGCTCTTGCTTACAAAATAAATATTTATAAACTCGATAAAGAAAGATCGCAGGAGGAGGCATTAGGCGCGTTAAGGGAAAATGAACGAATCATACGGGAACAAAACGTTTTACTCGAGAACAGGGTGGATGAAAGAACGCACGAGATCCGGCTGGTGAACGAGGATCTTACCAAAGTTTTGATCGATCTCAAAGAAGCGGAAAGCCAGCTGGTGGAATCTGAAAAAATGGCCGCATTGGGCCAGTTAACCGCAGGTATAGCCCATGAGATCAACAACCCTATCAACTTTGTGACATCGAATATAACTCCGCTCAAACGTGATATTGCCGGTCTCTTTGAAATTATCCAGGCATTTGAAGATGTTGGATTATCTGACACCGATCTTGCTTCAAAACAGCAGGCGATCAGGGATTGTAAGGAAGAATTCGATTATGATTATTTGAAAACAGAAATCGACCATTTACTAAAAGGCATAAACGAAGGAGCAGTAAGAACCACTGAAATAGTCAAAGGTCTGAGAATCTTTTCCCGGGTGGATGAGGATGACCTTAAGAAAGCTGATTTAAATGAAGGCCTTGATTCAACGATGGTGATCGTCAACAATTTATTGATGAACAAGATCGATGTTGTTAAGAGGTACGGCGATATACCGGCGATCGAATGTTTCCCCGGAAAACTTAACCAGGTATTTCTTAATATCATTTCTAATGCAATACACGCGATTAATTCACGCCATGGAGATGAAAGAGCAGGGGTTCTGAGCATCGATACATGCTATGAAAATGAACGCGTTCTTGTAAAAGTGCATGATAACGGAACGGGAATGGATGAGAATACAAAGAAAAAAATATTTGAGCCATTCTTTACTACCAAAAATGTAGGTGAAGGCACGGGCCTTGGAATGTCAATCGTTTATAAAATAATAAAGAAGCACAACGGCTTAATCCATGTTAATTCCGTGCCTGGCGAGGGCACCGAATTCATCATTGATCTGCCGGTAATGCATGAAGAAACGTCAAATTGATATTTATGCCTGAAACTAAAAAAATAAAGGTGCTGTATGTTGATGATGAGATCAATAACCTGATTGGCTTTAAGGCTTCATTCAGGATTAATTATACCGTATTTACTGCAAGCAAAACCGATGAAGCCTCAGCGATTCTCGAAAATAATCCTGATATCCGGGTGATATTCTGCGACCAGCAGATGCCCGAGAAAACCGGTGTGCAGTTCTTTGAAGATATCAGAACCCGGTTTCCGCATCCCATGAGGATATTAATGACCGGTTACGCAGACATTGAAGCAGTTATTGACGCGATCAACCGGAGCCACATCTTCCGGTATGTAAAAAAGCCCTGGATTGAGGCAGATATCATCTCTGCAATTGACGAGGCAAATAAATTTTATGTAAACAATTCAATAATCTTAATAAAAAACCAGGAACTTGAAAAGGCTTACATTGAGCTCGATAAGTTTTCGTACAGTGTTACACATGACATAAGAGCTCCCTTGGCAAGTATACTGGGAGCAATTGAAATATCCGGTTACATTGACGACATCCATGAAATTAAGGGGATGCTTAAAATGATGGAAGACTCTGCCAGAAACCTGGATACTTATGTTCAAAATATCCATGATCATTACAATATCAGAAGAGGAGAGCTTAAAATTGAAGAGATCAACTTTAACGAACTCGCAAAAGAACAGGAAGACTTCTTTAAGCTAACCTCGCGGTTAAACAATGTACGGTTTACCATAAGCATTCTACAAAAGGAAGCGTTCAGATGTGACAAGGTGACCCTCAACATCATCCTCAACAATCTTCTGGCAAATGCATTTAAGTACCAAAATAATGAGAATAGTAATAAGTTTGTAGAATGGGATGTATGCGTATCCAGGGGATCGGTTACGATTTGTGTCCGGGACAATGGAATAGGCATTGAAGAAAAGTACTTTGTTCAGATTTTTAAAATGTTTTTCAGGGCCTCGTCTAAACAAACGGGTTCAGGATTGGGGTTATATAACGTAAAAGATGCTTTATTGAGAATTAATGGTGAAATAACTGTAGATAGCTCTGTGGGTAAAGGAGCGCTGTTTACGGTAGTTATCCCTAACAGATAATCACTAACATGTCGGGTCAAAAACTAAATTTTATCGTAATTGACGATAGTAAACTGGATCGTTTCATTGTTGAAAAAATGATCAATACCACCGGTAAATCTGACCAGGTAACAACTTTTGGTGATGCCCGGGAAGCATTAAACTTTATCATGAGCGGATCGTATCAGCCCGCTCCAAAGAAAACGGTAATAATTGTTGATATTCAAATGCCCTTTATGAACGGGTTTGAATTTGTTGAGGCATTTGAGACGCTAAAGGAGGAAGTAACAGGAAATTATAAGATTTTTATTCTTTCTTCTACCATAAACCAGTCCGATTTAAACCGCGTTTCTAATTATACCACGGTAAAACAGCTCCTGAACAAACCGCTCACCATTAAGACACTAACCCAGATGCTGGATCAACTTTCATGAAAAAAAGCGGCTCTCATTTTTTCATCCGGTAAATGTGTCATTCTTGCCGTCCGGGGGTTGTGCTTAAAAACACTTGTGCAAATAGTATTTTGCCGTGTTAATCCCGTGAGATTAACTATTGATTTAACCTACGCTGCCTTTCGGGGTGGCTTCAGGAAATGAGGTTTTGCCTTAACAGGAATTCAAGCTGGTCATTTGCGAGTGCAAGCTGTCCATTAAGGTCTTTGATCTTCCTTTTATCCAGATACGCGTCGTAAGCTCTTTTTATCGTAAGGTTAATTTCGTCCTCAATCCAGGGTTTGGCGAGGTAATGATAAATTTTGCCTTTGTTAACCGCTTCAATCACCGCATTCAGGTCAGAATAGCCGGTGAGGAGTATCCGCATCGGATCAGGATAGATATCGATAATTTTTTCGAGCAGCTGAATGCCTGTCATGTTAGGCATGCGCTGATCGGTAATGATAATTTCAAACGGCTTTGTTTGCAGGATCCGTATGGCTTCTTCGCCACTCAAAGCAATAGATATATTGTACTTTATCCGGAAGCAAGCCTTGAATGACATAAGGTTGTTTTCTTCGTCATCTACATAGAGTATGTCTATTTTTTTCTCCTGCATATCTTTCTTTTGGGATTAATTCCTTTTGAAAACGGTTTCCCTCGCAATAAATTACTTTGATCGTAAGATTATTTAAAATACTTTTTTTTCCGAACACGCGTTTGGTGGTGAGACAAAACCTGTACAGAATGAGCCCATGCAGTATACCGGCAATTTGTATAAGCGATATTTATGCGCCTTCATTTTTTCGTCTGAATGTGAAGCAGGAGAAAGAAGCCTTTGATGAAATGATAAAATCAGACCCGGCCATTATCATTCATAATGAGATAAACGGGCAGCTGAGGGAATTGATCAAGTCGAATAATCCTTCCAGAAAAATTCCTGCTGCAGAATATCCCGCATTGATCGGGGCTCATTTAAATGGCCAGTTGATCAATCATTATGGTGTATGGGTGTATTACCCATGGTCGAAAAGATTCGTTCATCTCCTCGACAGAGATGAATACATCGAAGTAAGAACGAACAGAAACAGATATAAGATCACCAGGGAAGAGCAGGAGCTGCTGAGCAGGAAAAAAATAGGTATCATCGGCCTGTCCGTGGGTCAGTCTATTGCCCTGACCATAGCAATGGAGAGAACCTGCGGAGAACTGCGGCTTGCCGATTTCGATGATGTTGAGTTAAGCAATTTAAACCGCATCAGAACCGGGCTGCATAACCTCGGTTTGAAAAAAACCGTTATTGCTGCCCGGGAAATCAGTGAGATCGATCCATTCATCGATATAAAAATTTTCAGCGAAGGGATCAACGACCACAACATCGACGAATTCTTTTGTTCCGGAGGACAGATTGACCTGTTGGTAGAAGTTTGTGATGGTCTCGACGTTAAGATCATCAGCCGCTTTAAAGCACGTGAGCTGAATATTCCTGTAGTGATGGATACCAACGACCGGGGAATGTTGGATGTTGAGCGTTTTGATCTTGAACCGGGAAGGCCTATCCTGCATGGCCTGGCCGGAGACCTTGATCCGGATAAAATCAGGGGCCTGACAAACGAAGAAAAGATCCCTTACATCCTGAAAATGATAGGCGCAGAAACGATTTCAACCCGGTTGAAAGCTTCTATGCTTGAAGTGGAACAATCGATCAATACCTGGCCGCAGCTTGCATCTTCGGTAGCCCTTGGGGGCGCCATAACGACCGATGTCTGCAGAAATATTTTTCTCGGCAGGTTTCATGATTCCGGAAGATATTATATAGATGTCGATGAACTCATAAAGGACAAAGAACAACCGCAACCCCATGTACTTAAACATCCGTATGCTCATCCTGATGAATTGACACGATCGGATATCGGGAATATTTGCTGCCGGTACAAAAAACAAAAAACCGGTGACGGGATTACGGAAGATATGTTGAAGGAGATTATACATGCCGCGTGCCTGGCTCCTTCAGGCGGCAATTCCCAACCCTGGAAGTTCCTGTATAAAAATGGCCTGTTGTATATTCTCCACGAAGCGAACTACTCTTTTTCCCTGCTTGATTATAACCATACCGGTTCATACATCGCTTTTGGAGCAATGCTTGAAAATATTGAACTTAAAGCCGCTACTTTGTCACTAAGAACAGACGCGGATATTTTTCCGTTGGAGGATGATCACCGATTGATCGCCGTATTGGCTTTTACAAGCGATGCTGCTGTACAACACCCTTTCATCCATCTTGCTTCAGTGATCAGCACCAGAATGACAAACCGCAATGTTACCAAACGAATATTATTGAATAATGAAGATGGCCTTGCGCTCATAAATATTGCACCCACCATCCCGGGTGTAAAATTAAACCTTTTTGATTCGGAAGAATGCATAGCGGGTTTTGCCGAAACACTCACCGATGCGGAAAGATTAAGATTTATGCATCCGCAGGGACACTATGATACATTTGTCAGAGAACTCAGATTTACAAAGCAGGAAGTGGTAGAATCCGCGGACGGGATGGATATCGCCACCTTAAATATGAGCGAAAGTGATGTTGCCGCACTTAGAATAGCGAAAGACCCGGACGCTGTCGCCTTTCTTCATAACATGAACAAAGGGTCGGGGTTTAAAAAAATCTCCGCTAAAAATGTCCTGAACGCCTCCTCTATCGGGGTCATCAGTATGGAAGAACATGATCCGGTTAGCTTCTTACAGGCCGGCCGTGCAGTTGAACGGATATGGCTGGAAGCAAATTACCGGAAGATCGCCATGCAGCCGGTTACACAGATCATTTTCATGATGGAGCAATTGACAGCTTATGGATCCAAAATTTTTAATCAGTCTGAGCAGGCAGATTTGGGAAGGATAAAAGAAAGATTTTTGAAGTTATGCAAGCTGGAAGGCGGCCGTATTCCCTTGTTTGTATTCAGGCTTTGTTATGCTGATACGCCGCAGGTAAGGTCTTTACGAAGGCCGATTGAAAAGGCCCTGTTTGCAGGGTAGAACTTTCTAAACAGATAAAAGTAGACAATAAACAAAATGCTTACACTAAGAACTTTCCGGGCAATCGATGACCTTGATTCCTGTAAGATATTTGCTGAGGGGCATGCCAAAGTACTCCTGGATTACGGCGTTACGAAGGTAACCTCATCAAGTACAGCCTGGTTCTTTAACCCTGCAGTTTATGTGGTGATCGCTGAATTAATGGATACAAACGAACCTGTGGGAGGAATCCGGATACACATAGCGGATGGAAAAACCCACCTTCCCATGGAAGACGCCGTTGCGATTGTTGATTCAAAAATTTATGACCTCGTTAGTAAGTACCAGCCAGAAGGAACCGCCGAACTATGTGGGCTCTGGAATTCAAAATCAACTGCCGGCATGGGAATCGGAAGTTACATATTAATGCGGGCCGGCCTTAGCATTGCCCCGTCATATAACCTGTCAACAATCTTTGCCCTATGCGCCCCCCATACTTTAAAGATCAGTGTGGACAAAGGCTTTGAAATTGAAAAATCAATTGGCAACGAAGGCAGCTTCATTTACCCGAAACTTGATTTGATTGCAACAAGCATTATCATCAAAGACGTTAAGAATTTGCCCCTCGCGCTTCCGTCAGAAAGGCAGAGCATTTTTGAATTACGCAAAATGCCAAAGTTGACGCGGGTCGAAGGCGGGCTTAAGAAACAAATGGAGGTGTATTATAACCTTGTGAATCATAATACTCCGGCTCCGGTGTTAATGTGATTACCTGTATCGCCCGCCCGGCTTGTGGTCACTACCACAACCTTATTCCGAACCTTGATAAGTGAGACCTGTTGGCATACAATCCTGGACATCGCCCTGACGCGGAATTCTCCTAAGCAGTAGTCAGGACAATTCAGCTCAAGTGCGTCAGGCTTCTTCTCTTAGAATCTCAAGTGGCGGCCTGTTAACAACCGAACGGCTGTTGGCTATTCCAATAAGTACTGTAAGAAAGCAAATGCAGAAGAATACAATCAACACCGGAATGAGCTGAGGCGTGAACGTAGTTTCAAAAGTATACTTAGCTAAAGCCAGGCTACCCGCCATTGCCAACAAAATACCTGTTCCTGCAGCAAGAGCTCCGAGAAAGAAATACTCCAGCGCTATGATAACAAATATTTGTTTACGACTGGCACCAAGCGTACGGAGTAAAACGCTCTCCTGTATTCGTTGATATTTACTGATGATTACAGATGCTATCAACACAATGAGCCCTGTGATCATACTGAAACCAGCCATAAAACGGATAACAAATCCAATCTTATCCATTATTTCCTCTAACACACTAAGGACTAAACCCAGGTCAATAATAGATACATTGGGAAATTGCCTCACCACAGCCTGTTGAAAACGCGCAGAGCTTTCCTTATCTGCCACACGGGTTAGCAGCACATGAAATTGCGGCGCTTCTTCCAGTACACCTTTTGGAAAAACAACAAGAAAATTTGTTTGTATCCGGTTCCAGTCTACAACGCGGAGGCTCCCCACGATCGTTGAAATAATCGACCCCTGTACGTTGAAGACCATTGTATCTCCAGGCTTAATCTTATTGCGTTTTGCAAAACGTTCTTCAAGGGAGATATATACCGCCCTTCCCGAGCCGCCGGCATCGCCAGTCCATTTACCATCGGTTATTTTTTCAGAGGCAGTTAAAGTGTCGCGGAAGGTAACACGGTATTCGCGGTCAAAAATCCAGCGCTGCATGCCTGTGGTGCTGTCTTTGAGTATTGTTTCACTTGTAACATCATTCACGGATTCCAGTCTCATATTCACGATAGGAACGGTTCCGGTAACCGGCAATCCATATTGTTTCGCCATTGCCAGCACTTTTTCCTTTTGTGGCGTTTGAATATCGAACAGTACAGTATTTGGCTGGTTGCCGCTCGCGGATAGATTAACACGGTTGAGCAAAATGGCCTGTATGAAAAACAGGGTACATATAAATGCCGTACCCAATCCTATAGCAACAATAAGGGTAGTGGTTTGATTATTTGGCCGGAATAAGTTAGCCAGTCCCTGGCGCCACAAATAACTCCATGTGTCCGGGAAGAACCGCCGCACCAGCCAGATCAGCAATTCAGCCATTCCAACAAGAAACAGGAATGCTATAATGACGCCTGCGGTAAAAAATATCGCCTCGCGCCACTTATCTAATTGCAGGTAGGTAAACGCAAAAACAAAAAGCAATATCATCAGGTATACGAGCCACTTTACCGGATCCTTAAACAAGGTCATTGGTTCAAACGATAACCGGAGCGTATTCAACGGTGAAACGTTCCTGATAGATACCAATGGTAATAAAGCAAACAGCAGCGATATAATTACCCCTAAGATAATACCCTGTAAAACAGCGCCCCATGAAATCTGAACGGCAATGTTTACCGGAAGCATTTCTTTTAAAATCACAGGCAAAAACTGCTGGATCACAGTGCCCAGGGCTGCCCCAAGCACAGAACCAATAAAACCTATCCCTACGATTTGTATGAGATAGATTAGAAATGCCTGGGACCCTCTGGCGCCCAGGCATCGTAAGACTGCGATGGTGTTTATTTTTTCACGAACATAGATATGAATAGCGCTGGCAACTCCGATGCATCCTAATAGCAGGGCAATGAACCCTACGAGGGAAAGAAAGCGGGAGAGGTCGCGAAACGACCGGCCGGTATCTTCTTTCTGACTTTCAACGGTATCATAATTAAGTCCGGCTGCTTCAAGGCGTGGCTCTATTTTCTTAACAAGCGCCTGCATATCCACCGGCCGGTCGTACTTGAAATAATAATTGTAGTTTATACGGCTCCCCTTTTGCGAAAGCCCCGTCTGTTCAAGGTATTGCAAAGGGATATAAACAACCGGGGCTACCGAAGCAGATAAACCGGTTTGCCCGGGTGCTCCCAGTAGGGTGCCTGCGATGGCAAACGCGGCATTACCAACTCTTATGGAATCGCCTGCCTGCACATTAAACTGCATCATTAATGTCTGATCTACAAGCGCTTCCTGCCCGTTCCTGAAATTCTTCCCGGCTCCCGCAGGCTTAGTCTCCAGCGCACCGTAATAAGGAAATGCCCCCGACAGCGCCCGCACCTGCACCAGCCGCGTACCTTCATTTTTTGGAAAATATATCATGGAGGTAAACCGGCGTTCCTCCGATATACGGTCGCCGAGCGAATCTATAAACCGTTTGATCTCAGGCGAAACCTGTTTATTGCTGGAAATTTCAAGGTCTGCCCCCAATAATGAAGCAGCCTGGTTGTCAATTTCCCTTCGCATGTTATCTCCTAATGAGTAAATAGCAACGAGCGCTGCGATTCCCAAAATGATTGAAGAAACAAATAGGAACAGCCGGGAACGGTTGCGGCGGCTGTCACGCCACGCCATTTGAAGCAGCCAGGGGAAATTCAATCCACTTTGATCGTTCATTGCTTTGCTGGTATGCTTTTTAAAGGGTTATTGACCCGCTTTCCAAACGGCAGGTATGAATAAAACAGCATACCCTGACGTTCTTATACAACAATCATCCTGCCTCCCGTCAACTCATCTGAAACCACTTTCCCTCCTTTCAGCCGTATGATACGGCCCGTCCTTGCTGCGAGGTCAAGATCATGTGTTACCAATACCAGCGTAGTGCCGGCTTCCCGGTTTAAATCAAAAATAAGATCGATAATTTTTTCACTGGTTTCAGCATCAAGGTTACCCGTTGGCTCGTCAGCGAATAATATCCGCGGTGTATTTGAAAAAGCCCTTGCCAGTGATACTCTCTGCTGTTCACCGCCACTTAGCTGGGCGGGATAGTGATGGCCCCTGTCTGCAAGACCAACCTTGTTCAAAAGATCCCGGGCTCTCGGACGTATGTTTTTTTCACCCCGCAACTCTAAAGGTACCATAACGTTTTCCAAGGCCGTCAACGTGGGCAGCAACTGAAAATTTTGAAAGATAAATCCTACATACTGGTTGCGGACGCCCGCCCTTTGATCTTCATTTAACTGATCAAGCCTGACCTTATGTAATTCAACAGAGCCAGAACTTGACCGGTCAAGACCTGCCGCCAGGCCCAGCAGGGTAGTCTTGCCGCTACCGGAGGGCCCTACGATCGCCATCGTTGCGCCAGCTTCTACAAAAAAATTTATCGAATCCAGAACAGTCAGGGTGTGGCCTGCGCTTTTATAGGTTTTGCTTACGTTTTGGATATTAAGTACGATCTCCATTGCCTTTTATTTGTTATAATCATCAGCCCCGGTCTTCAGCGTGAGTATTCAAACATACTATTTTTCACTAGCGTTGCGTTGTTTGAACATGAAATCGTTTAAAAGCTTCATCAGTATTGGATTTTGGAAGATTTTTACACTGAAACGATTTGAAAATTTTTTCACCTATTTCAATAACTTAAAGGGCTGATAACCAATTGATGATTTTTTAAAAATTTTCAACAACGCTAGTGACTATTTTTATATGCTGATTGCCTGTAGCATGATTGGTTCCGCCTGAACGCGTTAACTGTTCTTTTTTTTTACCAAAAATGTTCCGCCCGAAGCTAAAACCGTTTATCAAAAATTTTCCTTGTTGTCCGGAAGTAAACAAATCATGCTGAAAGCTTTACCGGAGGCCATTAAGGGTGGGTACAACTTTTGGAAATCAGCAGGTTATTCATATCAACCAGGCAATAGTGAAAAAACTTATGAACCACAGTACAGGTTTCATCAACAACGATAAACCCGAATAGTTTGATGTAAATTGTTAGGCCTACGTTTAAAAGGCATTTGTAACCTAAAAGATTATATGAAAGACATAGTTTTTTTATCAATCGTTGCTGCAATGATTTCAATAGCTTCCTGCGGCAATAACGAAAAAGCACCAGCTGATCCAACACCACGTGCGTCAAAGGATTCCGCAGCTACAGGCGATAATGCAAAAACGATCCTGTTCTTCGGCAACAGCCTTACAGCAGGTTACGGTCTGACTCCTTCCGAAGCTTTCCCCAACCTGATCCAACACAGGATTGACTCATTAAACTTACCTTATAAAGTTATTAATGCCGGGGTAAGTGGAGAAACCAGCGCCGGAGGCAACAGCCGCATCGACTGGATCCTGCGTCAACCGATAGATGTATTTGTTCTGGAGCTTGGAGCCAATGATGGTTTACGTGGCATTCCGCTGTCAGAAACCAGGAAGAATCTTCAGTCCATCATCGGCAAAGTCAAAGCGAAATATCCTGATGCCCGTATGCTTATAGCAGGAATGCAGATTCCACCGAACATGGGGAAAAAATATACAACGGAATTTCGTGATATTTTTCCAGCCCTGGCGGAACAAAACGGCGGAACATTGATCCCTTTCCTTTTAGAAGGCGTAGGTGGCGAAGAAAATTTAAACCAGGAAGATGGCATCCACCCAACGGCGGAGGGGCATAAAAAGGTGGCTGACAATGTTTGGAAGGAACTTGCAAAGGTGCTTTAAAATGCAGGCTCCGTTATGGCAAAGTCATCCGACGGCATAACCATCAGATGGCTTTTATAACTTACCTGTTAGCTGCCAGCATCTGTGGACACAACCCTATAAATTATGGAGCAACTTATTGACGAAGTTTTTGACCAGTTAAAAGATTACAGAGCGGACGAACTATTGCCGAATGTAAAAATGACAAAGAATAGGATTAGACTGTGGGTCGAGCAATTCGATGAAGGAGACCGTTTGTTTATACTGACAGAATTAAAACACATATTCAGTACCCGTTATTGTTCTAAGAAAGGCGTTAGAGCATTTCTCAAAGCAGTTGTTGATAAGGTAACTAAAGATTTAGGCTATACATCAGTTGCTGATTTTTTACATATGACAGTTTTTTTGGACTTACAACCAAACGGGAAAAGTCAAAAAGTAATGTTGAAATTACTTTCGGAACTATTACTTGAAGATTACCAATACAATATCCAAGACTGTGGAACGGTTCAAAAAAAGCACTTTGTTTACATAGACGATGTCCTCTGCACGGGCAATACACTTATTCAAGATATTAAAGAATGGAGCGGAGGTGCTTATAGTCCTGATAAAACAAACTTACAAGCCATTAAGGACAAGTCAGCGGAATTAATTTGCACATACATTTTTATTCATGCAAAAAACTATCAAAAGAAAAAAGCTGAAATGCGTCACAAAATAGATGAAGCGATTTCCAATAACCATAAAATGTATAGACGTATGGAAATTGAGAATAATGAAGGAAGTATTTCAGCTTCCCTTGATTTCATATTTCCCTTAGAATCAGAAGAACAGGAAATTATTGAGTACAAAGAAAAAATTATTGCACAAGTAGATGAACATACCCAACGTTACAGTTCGACCAGTCCCGAGGAATTTTTCAGGATTGCAGGTAGACCTCAAGAGGAAAAGTTATTTACCTCCCCTGAAAACAGAAATAGGTTTGAGACGATAATGTTAAAAAAAGGTGTTTGCATTTTAAATCATTCAAACACAAGGATAGAGAATATGAGAGCTTTGGGCTTTTCTCTTCCTTCCCAAAAGAGCTTTGGCTTTGGTACTTTGTGCTTTACGTGGCGAAATATTGCTAACAATACACCATTAGTCTTTTGGTATGCAGGAGGAGGATTTTACCCACTTTTCGTAAAAAATCAAACGAATGTTTTGTAAATTTGTTAGTAGTGGAAGTTCAAACAAAATCTCAAGTGAGAATATACAATTATTCAGAAGTCTGCGTTTTTCGTAAGACCAAAGAATTATTTGGCGGACTTTCAAACATGGCTTCGGGCTTTCCTGTTAAAATTAACGGAAAACATATCTTAACATCAGAAGCATTATACCAGGCTTGCCGTTTTCCTCACTTGCCAGATGTTCAACAAAAGATAATTGGCGAAAAAAGTCCTATGACAGCAAAAATGGTAAGCAAACCATTTAGAAGTAATTCAAGACCTGACTGGGATAATGTTCGTACCGATATTATGTATTGGTGTTTAAAAGTAAAACTTGCACAAAACTTCATAACATTTGGACAGCTACTTGAAACTACATTTGATAAACCCATTGTGGAAGATAGTAGCAAAGATGCATTTTGGGGAGCAGTTCAAGACAAAAAAAATGCAAGCGAATTAAAGGGAGTTAACGCATTAGGCAGGCTATTAATGAAACTAAGACAAGAATATAATTCCGCTAACAGATTTCGTTTATTATTTGTTGAGCCACTTAGCCTTTCAAATTTTTTAATCTTCGATGAACAAATTCAAGTAGTTGACGAAAGGCAATCGTTTATTGACAAGCTCTATAAACACTGGAGAATTACTCCCACAAATCTGTCATCAATTAAACTTGACAAAGACATTCCTCAAAATGGCAACGCTTATTTAAACGGAAATTCTGTAAATGAAATCCCTTCAATTGTTGCTGAACCAGAAATAAAAATCGAAACTACTAAAGCAACAAAGGCAAAACGAAAGACAAAAAGGACAAAGTAAATCAACCAGAATTAGGCTTGACTTAAATTGCAAACTCGTTCACGGAATATGCCGAGCAGCTAACATTTAGCAGTATAGCCGATAAGCACCGAGGAAAATAAAGCTGTTTAAAATAAAAAACAAAAGCCCTGAAGATTAGACTTCGGGGCTTTTGGCTATACGCTGTTCAACATTGGTATTGCCAATAGTGCGGCTTGAAATTGTAGCAATCAGCAGCAATTTGTTGTACTGCGGTTCGGGGGGCTGACGAATATAAAATTCCCCACCATCGGCAATACCTGCCCGTTACTCACCCATTTTTACCACGCAGTCAGACCTGCAGCCGTGGCGGGTATACCGCTTACATCACCTAAAGAAGTGAGACCCCCATTGTTTGCAATCCTGAATATACTAATGGTGTGAGCACCGGAATTTAGCGTATACACATATTTTGATTCCTTGTCCATATACAAGTCAAGGGGGCGTGCACCAGTAACGCCGGTTACCCCATTGGCATCAATTAATGTTAACGCTCCGGAATTACTGATCTTATACCCCGACACTGAAGCACTTCCCGTGTTGGTTGCATAGCAAAAACGCCCATCTCTGGTAATTGCCAACCAGCATGCCGCAGTTTGATGTGTAGGCGCCGCGGCCGTTACCACATTTAAATTTCCGCCGGTCTTTAACTGATAAGAACTAACGGCACTTTTGTTAACTGCACCACCAAAGGCCTCCGTCACGATGAGAATACCCTCTTTGGTGAACCCGAAACCAAAAGGTGTTTCACCTGCAGAAGGATGTGCAGTACCGTTACCCGGCAACCCGTACGAGTTCACCTGAAAAGTATAAATAAGATTGTCAGGCTTCTGGGTTACGACGAGCTGAGTACCGGAAGGACTGAACTCAACCTGCGCACCACCACTGCCAACGGCACGTTCAGAGCCTGGCATATAGGCCAGGTGACCATTGTTATGAATACGAAATCCGCTTATCTTTCCATCTTTCCCTGCATTAAGCACATAAAGCAGGTCTTTATGAACAGTCAGACTCACCGGCATAATACCGTGAGATGCAACTTTATCCACCCATTTCAACCCTTCCGGCGTAATCTTAAATACCGTTATTTCATTGCTCCCCGCATTGCAGGCATAGAGATAGCTGTTGTAAATTATGATTGCACCCTGCGATCCCAGCCCTTCCCCGGAACCCTTTCCTGCTGTGGGATAAGTGCCTCCTGAAGATAACGAACCATCGGCATCACGTATAAAGGCAATAACATGATTACCTGCAGGTGAATTGTCCATGATATAAACAGCACCTGTAGAGCCAGGTTTATCACCCGGTTCTTTTTTGCATCCGGCTAATGTTACCATTGCCAGGAAAAAGATTGACAGAACGACTTGGGATCTTTTCATTGTATGAAATTTAGAAGTGATTTGATAAGCAAACCTATTTTTTTAACATTACGTAATTGTTACGGAAGTATCACGGAGAGATAACATTTCAAAACAGGGAGGTTGTACGAATGTAAAACAGCCATATGGATCAAAACTTAATCCATAACAATGGTTTGAGAACCGGTCAAAAAAAAAGAGCCAGGATAGAAATCCAGCTCCGTTTTAAATCCAATATCCTATGAAAAACCTGCATTCATATGTACTAATGGCATGCCAAACAGATTTATACATAAAAGCTGATGAAAGGCCCTGTATTTATCCTGTTAATGGAAAATCTGTTTCAATACCGGACAGACCTATAGAAACTATTTTTTTCTTAACAATGTTAAACAGGTTTGGTCGCGGCCTTGAACATAGTAGTATTATATCAATTTTCTCCCCGTCATTTCTGGGAAACGGCTGAAGGCGGTTAAACAGATTAAACAGAGAAATTTTGAAAACGGCCTGAGAATGTTTATATTCATTCTGAAATCTTATCTGACAGGAGCAGTGAAATTCCTGCTTATACTTATAGGTGAACCCGAAATGTAATTCAACATGGCAATTGGCATTTTAGGTGAAATGCTGTCAGGAAAAAGATGGGTTTGCTCCGGTTGCAGTCATCTATAATTTAAAAGCAATGCCGGCGTCGAAGTTCAGTCGGGTCGAGCCCTGAAATTTTCACGCGGCTCCTATGGAGCCGAAAGGCCCGCAATTCTAATCTATAAACACGGTCCCATTCCAGATCCTGCCCCTCAGCCTCACTGCAATCTTTTTTAGATGTATAAAATTTTAATATGTAGTTTTTTCAGTCGATTGATAGACTTTATCCTATATATTGCAATATTTTTAACTCTTCAGCTTATGAGATTAAAATCTTTACCTTTTTTGATATTGGTATTGTTGGGATGTGTTCAAGGGGTTACCCAGTCAAAGGAAGTTACGGGCACCGTCACTTCTGCCGAATTTTCAACAGCATTGCCCGGGGTAAGTGTAATAATTAAAGGCACTAACACGGGCTCAACCACTAATGAAAACGGCAGCTACCGCATCCGGGTACCAGACAATAATGCTACACTTGTTTTTAGTTTCATCGGATATGAAAACCGTGAAGTAAAGGTGGGTAATCTTTCTAATATCAATGTCGCCTTACCCTACGAAGGAAAAGACTTAAATGAAGTGGTGGTAACCGCTTTAGGCATCAACCGGAATAAGAAATCTCTTCCTTATGCGGCGCAAAGTGTAGGCGGGAAAGAGATCAATGAAAATTTACAGACCAATGTTGTAAATGCCTTACAGGGAAAAGTGGCCGGCGCTACCATTTCCAGTGTTGGCGGAGGCCCTGGGCAGGGAGCAACCATCAGGATCAGAGGCATTAATTCCATCGACGTTAATCAGTCAAACGAACCTTTGTTTGTTATTGATGGTGTGTTGATCGACAACAGTACTTCAACTGTGGGCGCCGGATCTTCGTATAATGTACGGTCTGTAGGCAACCGGGCTTCAGATATCAATCCCCAGGATATTGAAAGCATAAACATACTGAAAGGTGGCGCAGCAACAGCTCTGTATGGATTGCGGGGAGCAAATGGCGTTGTACTGATCACAACCAAAAAAGGCAGGGGTGGAGGCATTCGCGTGAATGTAAGCAGTACCTATGGTTTTGAACAGATTAATAAAAAGCCCGAAATTCAGCAAATCTATACTGCCGGTATCCTTGGAGTGTATACGCCTATCGGTTTGGGCCCCGCCTGGGGACCAACGATTGCTGAAGCCAGGGCGCTTGACCCCACGCACCCCGACAAATTGTATAACAACTACGAACAGGCATACCGTACAGGTAACCAGTTAAGAAATACAATCTCTCTATCCGGTGGAACTGAAGTAGCAAAAATATATTCTTCCGTTTCATACTTCACACAGGAAGGGATGCTTCCATTTACCGACTACAAAAATCTATCCGCCCGGTTTAATACTGATGTAAAGATCGGTGCAAAAATTAATGCAAGCCTTAATATGAGTTATACAAACTCAGGAGGGTATAAATATGATGCAGACCGGTATGGTGAAAGCCTTGCTTATTTCTCAGGAAGATGGAATGTGAAAGATTATCAAAACCCTGATGGTACGCAGTTGTGGAGAGGCACCAATAACCCGATCTACGGTGCAGCTACCAACAGGTTTAAAGATGACGTAAACCGGATAATTGGCGGTATCTCTTTTAATTATTCTCCTTTCACCTGGCTTGACGTCAATTACCGGGTAGGACTCGATAATTATGTTGATAACCGCGTTCGTACTGCTCCGGGCGCAAGAGGGATTGCCGGTGAAAGAACTTACGATAATTTCGAAGGATTCGTAGGCGAATACAATATCAGTTACAGGGCCCTGAATTCTACCCTCGTTGCAACGGCTCATACGAAGATCGGCAGCGATTTTACGGCTACCCTCCGCGCAGGCCAGGAAGTATTTGACAGAAATGTTTCTACCAAAGGAGTTTTGGGCACAAAGTTGAATGTCTACAATTGGTTTAACCTCCGGAATGCGGCCATCCTGACGGCCACCGACGATAACCTCACCAAATACCGCCTGATGGGCGTTTTTGGCGAAGCTACCCTTGATTATAAAGGCTTTGCCTATCTTGTGTTGACCGGTAGGAATGACATAACATCTTCCCTGAACAGTCCAAACAATTCATTTTTTTACCCATCAGCCAGCTTATCCTATGTTGCTTCAGAGCATATAAAATTGCCTGATGTGATAACGTATACCAAGCTACGGCTATCATATGCGAAGATCGGGAAAGACGCTGCCCCTTACAGTACTTCAACGGGCTATTCTTCATACGGTGCTCTTCCCTCCGGCATCACCGGCTTTACCAGGGCTCCTAACCTTGGCGACCCTGAGTTAAGGCCCGAATTCACTGACACCTACGAAGGCGGACTTGAAATAGGGCTTTTTAATAACCGGTTGTCCCTTGATGCCACTTACTACTACTCATTGAGCAAGGATCAGATCATCAATGTAAACGTTTCTTCCGCTACAGGTTATGTAAGAGCAGCGATCAACTCAGGCAGTATGCGTAACAAGGGCATTGAACTTATTGTTAAGGGAAATCCTGTTAAGCTGAAAGACTTTAACTGGGATGTAAGCCTCAATTTTTCCGCCAACAAGAACAAGGTGCTGACGATCAAAGAAGGGCTTACGGAAATACCGTATGGAACAAGTGGCGGCTACCTGAACTCTCCTGCCACCATGAAACTGATCCCGGGTAAAGCATATGGAAACATATACGGAACCTACTGGAGGCGTTATTACGATGGCTCTAAAGAAGATCCGGTAAGAACCGATAAATCAAAACCCATGCTGATCGGTGCGAACGGGTTCCCTGTTCTTTCCCCTGCGTCAAGCCAAAAACTTTTGGGAAATTCACAACCGGACTGGATCGGCGGCATCACGAACACGTTAAACTATAAAAACCTCAGCCTTACCATGCTGGTAGACGCCAGGTGGGGCCATGAAAAATTCAATCGCCTGGAGAACTTCTTTGCTGCTTTTGGGATAGCTGATTACACGGCAGACAGACGGGAATTCCGGGTATTTCCAGGAGTGCTTGCAGACGGCAAGCCAAACACCAAATCTGTATGGCTGGGACAGGGTATCGGCCCTGATGGAACGAATTATGGTGAAGGGTATTACAGGAATTATTACCGGGCAATCTCCGAGCCATTTGTCCAGGACGCTTCATGGCTGCGGCTACGTTCGCTTAGCCTCTCCTATTCCCTGCCGGAAAAATGGCTGCCAAAAAATGTGATCAGGTCTGCTTCTTTAGCGGCCACAGGAAACAATTTGTGGCTATATACCAAATATTACGGACTCGATCCTGAATCTGTTTCTGCAGACAGCGGTAGCAATGTCGACGGCTTTTCCGGCTTTACCTATCCATCTGCCCGTACCATTTTATTTACCTTAAATGTTGGATTCTAAAGAAGACATCATGCACAAAATCTATCGATATTTCTTCATCATTTTTCTCCCCCTTGTTGCCGGGATAAGCAGTTGCAAAAAGAGTTATTTCGATCTGAGTCAAAACCCAAATCAGGTAATCACTCCTTCGCTTCCCTCATTGTTAAGTACCGCTACCCACAAAGCCGGCATCAACAATTTTACTGTGGGCAGTACTACTTCCACTTATGTTCAATATCTCGCAAATCCTTCCGCAAGTGCGGCGAGTGATACTTACCAGGTTCTTGATCTTACCAGCACCTGGGATGCGTTGTATTTTGCTATGGCCGATATCAGTGACATGAAAAGGCTTGCCACTACGCCCGGATCAAGTGAATACCTTGGTGTGGCCGATGTATTGTTATCGTATCATGTTAGCCTGGTAACAGATCTTTGGGGAGATGCTCCATTTAGTGATGCCTTCAACGCTGAAACGCTGACCCCGAAATATGATTCACAGCAGGATTTATATAAGACCAGCATGTCGTTAATAGACGAAGCGATAACTGAGCTGGCGAAAACTACAGCAACCATTAAACTGGTTGCTGCCAATGATCTTATCCACGGCGGTGACCGGGCCAAATGGCTTAAGACAGCTTATGCACTTAAAGCCAGGCTATTGAATAAAGTGAGTAAAACTTCTGCTTATAATCCTGCACAGGTTCTTCAGGCAGTAGCAGGTTCCTATGCTTCTAACGCAGATGATGCGGGCATGGCGTCGTTCGCACTCAGAAACAACTGGGCCACCGTAGCGGTTAACAACGCCAGCCTCACTTTAGGTGGATGGTTGTCGGAGCAGCTTATCGAACACCTCAACGGAACCACTTATGGGATTTTTGATCCGCGTATCCGTAATATCACGGACACTACGGTCCATGGCGCTTTTATCGGCACAACAAATGGGGCCGGCAACAGGCCGCCAGGCAACAATACTGTAAAAGATGAAAATTATATTTCAATCAGTTCGCCCTGGACGAGCAACACTGCACCAATCCTCATTGTAACTTATGCAGAGCTTAAATTCATCGAAGCAGAAGCGGCCCTACGTGCAAACGACCGTGCAAGAGCATACGCAGCTTATATGGCAGGCATTAATGCAAATATGGATAAGTTCCAGGTGCCTGCCGGCCCTGAAAGAACAGCATATTTAACCAGCCCCGTGGTAGCGGTTGGCGCTGCTAACCTAACAACCGCGCTGATATTTAAGGAAAAGTATATTGCCACTTACCTGAATCCCGAAGCATGGAATGATGCGCGGAGACATGATTACCAATATAAAAATTTTACGTTGCCCGTAAATGCGATATTAACCTCGTTTATACGCCGCCTCGAGTACCCTGTTGGCGAGCGCAGCAAAAATGCCACAAATGTTCCGGTGGTTAAACCCCTTACCGAGCGGTTGTGGTGGGATCAATAAATTATGATGATCATTATAAAGGCGAGCCCGAAGGCTGGCCTTTTTTATCTGCCAGCACATAACTTCAACCATTTGCTTCCAGCTCTAAAGCCGGGTAAAGTTTACAATTTCGGTCGAATATCTTTAATCTTTGGAATACCGCCGCGATTGATTATATTGATACTGATGCGATATTTTATAAATTAGCCAAACCCTGCTTAATCATGAAACCAACCCGGATTATACTTATCAGGCATGGAGAATCGGAAGGAAATGTGGATAAGGGCATTTTTGCGCAAAAATCCGATTACCGGCTAACACTAACAAAAAAAGGGCAGGAACAAGCCCCGGGGTGCAGGTATCGCATTAAAGGAATTACTTAAAGAGCAAACCATATTTTTTATGTGTCACCGCTTGAGCGGACACGCGCTACTTTCAAAGAGATTTCCGGTGTTCTTTCTTCCCGGCATATTATATACAGGGAAGAACCACGAATACGCGAACAGGAATGGGGCCACCTGAGATCAGCAGAAGATAGCGTTAGGATAAATAGTGAGCGCGATGAATATGGTCCATTTTATTATCGGATTCCTGACGGCGAGTCTGCAGCAGATGTATATGACAGGGTAAGCGATTTCTTTGGAACGCTCCACCGTGATTTTAGCAAAGCCGACTATCCTGAAAATGCTGTTATCGTTGCGCATGGAATGACGGTAAGGCTCTTCCTTATGCGCTGGTTTCACTGGACAGTGGAGGATTTTAATGTTCTGGATAACCCTGAAAATTGCCAGGTTATTACCCTGGAAAAGAAAAGTAATGACCGGTATGAATTGGTTACGGCCCTGGAAAAGAAGAAGACATCAGACATTAAAGATGAACCGGTAAAACTTATGCCTCATTATTAAGCCCCTGCTACCGATATGTCGTTCCTAACATTGCGCACGCGGTCGTAAATTTTGTATTCTATACCGGATCCGGGGCCCCTGCTACCGATATGCCGTCCCTAACGGGACTATGACGCCTTAATTACCACGAGCGTGTTTTTACATCATAGTAGGGATGAAATATCGGTAGAAAAATGTACAAGCCGTATTCAGCGTGCCGTAGGTACGCAACCCAGGGTTCCGCACCTACCTTGGAATTGATGTATTAATTCATCACTATTTCCTGCCTGGAGTATGGCAACTGTATTCCGGAGACAGTAAAAGCCTCAAAAATCGCAATCATCGCGTTGCTTCTTAATGTGCCTGCCTGAGACACTTCGGAGGACCAGAACAAGATTCGGATATTGATCGCATTGTCGGTAAATTCCTGTACAATGACTACTGGTTCGGGGGGGATGAGGATGTTTTCATTTTCCTTCAGCGTTTCAAGGATTAATTCTCTCGCGCGATGTATATCTGATTGGTACCGGATGCCAATGATAAATTCAACACGTTTGTGGCGATCCTTCATAGTCCATTTGATCAGATGCTGACCAAGAAGGTCGCCATTGGGAATAATGATGTCTGCACCATCACTGCTTTTTATTTTGCTTGCTCTGACACCGATCTCTTCTACGATACCTTTTTTATTACCGATTTCAATGAGATCACCAATCTGCACAGGCCTTTCGAAGGCTAAGATGACGCCAGACACGAGGTTATTGACGATATTCTGCAAGCCAAACCCTATTCCAACGCCCAGTGCCCCGATCAGCAGTGAAAGTTTATCAAGTGGGATGCCCGTTGCGGCTACGGCGATTAAAAATCCAATAGCCCAAATGGCCAATCTCATCAATAATCTCATAGACCCCATGGTACTGCGCTTACCGATTACACCGGCTTTCGCATAATTAAAGAAAAAATTTATGAACCTTGAAACAACAGATGATATCCAGATGATGCCGAAAAACACTACCGCGCTTCCAAATGTGAACGTCATGTTTCCGATGGCCCTTTGCTTTGTCAAAAACGCCAGGAACCAGGCCAATACAGCATCATACAATGTTATATGCCGTAATAAAGCTGCTAACCATACCATTAAAGCAAGGGTCCATAATATTCTTAAATACCGCTGCTCCAGTTCCTTATAATTGATAAATTCAGAAAAGCGACTTTCATAATATGCCTCCGACTGCAGGTAGATTGCTTCAAGCACCATTGTACAGAATACTTTGAGGGAAAGTGCAAGGATGAGGCCTTCTATGGCTGTTTTTCCCGCCATTTTCGCCAATGTAACATTGCCGGTGATATTAAACAATACCGACATTGCTGAAAGCGCCAGCGTGAAAAACAGGATAAAAGAGGTTGCCGGCGAGTGGCTGATCGTTTTAAAAATTCTTGTTTTCATCCTGACCAGGAATATGCATATTCCAATCATAAATAATCCGGAAATGAATAATCCCCAACGTTCTGCGAACGAGGTTTCCAGCAGCAGGTCGTCAAGTGCATAATATACCCATAAAATGCAAACCATTAACCATATCATCTTTGAGGGGCCGGTTAAAAATGGCATAATCAGTATGCTAAGGGTTAAAAGGAGCAACAGCCCGTTAGCATGCAGGTATGAAATAGTGGGATCAGCAAAGAATAAGGGCGAATACGTAAAAAGAGCCATTAAAGATGCTACAAACACCCGACGTCTCAGAAAGTGGACTTCATTGAATATTACAGATGCCTGCTGATGTAATTTAATCTGCCTGTTGTTTGACATACACCAGACGGTGGTAATGAGAAATAAAAGGAGGCTTATGGCAATTACGTCCCGCTTCCTGTTTATATAAATCAAAATGATCTTTCCGGATAATTGCAACGCCTTCGAGGTTATCTCATAGTAAGTCGAATTGTAATCTTCTGTCCGTGCCTTATGCAGTGGCACGTCTTCAGGAACGAGTATGGTCATTTTAATGGACATAACGAGATATCGCATATCCGAAATGATATCCCTGGCCTGCAGCAGGTTTAAAGATACGCGGTTACGCATCAGGTTTAACCTGGCAATCGTAACATGCTGTAAGGAATCAAGGCTTTGCCCTGTCGATCGAATATCATGCAATTGCTCGAGAAGGATAGAGTCGGGCACCTTTGCATGTAGATCCGGATCGTTTACAATTTTTGTTACCGCCTCATTACTCTTCTTGATCTGGCTGTGATAAGCGGAAAGACTCTTTTGAAAACCACTTAATTGTTCAGCCGCTTCTGCAAGTAATATAATACTGCTGTTTAAACTAAGTAAATTCATCTGCCCGCCCTTCGTTTCCAACCTGGTTTTAAATCCCTTTATCCTCTTCTCGATACCTGGCAAATCAACTTCAATAGGAGCCAGGTTGTATTTTCGCCGCAGAAGAAAGTCATTGCGGTCTATAGTAAATGAATAGTCAGCAATTTTATTGATAAGAGTAGGAAGAAGGGTGTCGTTTACACTGGTGATTCTGCCGGGTGAATGTTTTGATATTTTATTCTGGGTAAATGCGGGTAAACCGCCCAGCAGCATGCACAACAGGTACGCTACCTGAAACATCAGCAATTGCCGATTTGTATTCTTCCGGGCAGCCTTTGGTAACATAATCTTCTTTGCTCTTAAACGGAGGGCGTAACATTATAGTGTATTAAGCCTTTTCTTTTATCGTTCCGGATGACATTGGAACATTTAATGAGGTTTATCTTATCATCTCTTATCCTCCACTTTTCCGCTCTACGCAAACAAAAGCCTGTAAGGTCAGGACAGTGCCCCGGTGTGCATTTCCCCGGTTACTTTCGATACTTTTTTCGTTATCTTTCGTGAAGCTCTTTGAAGCTTTTACATCTCTGTCATATATTTGAGCTGCCCCGCAAGTATTAATTTTAAAGATTTAAGTAATGAATAAGCTGGAACGGGCTTTTCAATTGTTTGATTCCTATAATCAGGAGGACCCCGTTACCATTGTCTGGGAGGGAAAAGATTATCCGGAAAATTATTTCTATGCCCTGCAATTATACCAATGGGTAAAAAAATTATCTCCAGGCGCAGGTGAAGCCTTACTGCTTGCCTCCAGGTGCCAGCATATCGGAAGGTGGCAAATACCAAGAACCCAATACCCGGAAGGGAAGGCAGGATACCTGAGATGGCGAACAGAACTTTCGAGATTCCATGCCAGTATTGCCGGCGACATTTTAAAAAAGGCAGGCTATGATGATCAGGCTATTCTTGCAGTGCAACGCATCAACAGGAAAGAGAACATTAAAACCGACAATGATATGCAGATCATGGAAGATGCCCTTTGCCTTGTGTTCCTTCAGTTTCAGTTTGATGACTTTGTTGAAAAACATGAAGAAGGAAAAGTGATTCGGGTTTTACAAAAATCGTGGCATAAAATGGATCAACAGGGCAGGGATGCTGCAATGACCTTATCATATCATGAAAAAAGCAGAGGAATAATTGATAAGGCGCTTGCGATAAGTAACAAAATATAAACCAAATAATTTAATCATTCATATCATCCATTACACTAAAGCCATAACGGCAACTACGCTGCTACCATCACAATAGTAGAAAATTTATACCAACAACAAAATATTTATGGTTTAGCAGCTCATTTATTGTGTGTATTTTTGCCTAAATGACGCCGCAATTCACTTACGATAATAAAGGAAACCCTGTAGGAGTATTTTTGCTTATTGAAGACTGGAACCAGTTAAAAAACCTGCCGACCAATAGTGAACTACCCCAATGGCAAAAAGATATTCTTGATCACCGTGTGATGCTTATCCAGCAAGACCCCGCAAGCGTAATGCCGCTGGAATGTTTTATTGCAGAAATGGAAAAAGAAGCTGGTTGATGGCTGTGCCTGCTACCAGTTCTTTGCACTTCTCCAATGCTTCGTGCCTGGTGGTGCTATCCATGTGCATTACAAAGTCAATAACATCCAAACTCTGCCACATGTTTTGCAATTAGAGCTTGAAGCAATACGCCGCATGCGTTTTGTAACACACCTGCAGGGAAGGCGTTTGTCTTCATGGAAGGGGCAGTGCAGCCGCCAATGTTTGTCTCGTTTTCATCCGTAATGCTGTAAGACTGTTGCTAAAACGAGATGTAATTTAGTTCCTGTACCTCCATGTTGAAAGAAATTTAAAACAACTAATCGGGTGCGAAAATAACACGATAGATGTTTTAAACAGGTTGCTATATTTGCAGTATTATTCATAAACAGGAATAAATACAACAGATATGAGTTTGGGAAGCCGTTAAAGCATTATCCGTAAGGAACACAATATCTCGCAAAGCGAACTAGGCTGAAAGGAGGCATAAATATCAAGGTGCTGGGCAGGTATGAAAGAGAGGAAGCAACGCCGTCTCTTGATATTGCCGCTAAAATTGCCGACCGCTCAATAAAATAATCAGCCTTTATTAAAGGCTCTTAAATAATATTACCCCATGATACGAACCGTAATAACGCCACAGCAGCAAAGCATCTCCATACAGGTGCCCGAAAATTATATTGGCAAACAAATAGAAGTGTTGCTTTATGCAGTGGATGAACTGGTGGAGGAACAAAAAACCACTGCACCTAATAATGCCGCCAAATTCAAAGGTATCCTTTCCAAAGAAGAAGGTGAACAGTTTAATGAGTACCTAAAACAGGCCCGAAGCGAATGGGACAGCGTTTCTTAATCGATGCCAATGTTATCATTGACTATACCTCCGGCACCCTTGAGGATGAAGGAAGCGCCTTTGTAGAAAAGGTTTTCAATACCGGATTCAATATTTCTGTGATCGTAAAAATTGAAGTGCTGGGCTATGGTAACGCCCCGGATAAAATGCAGTTGCTCGAAGCGTTCCTGGCCACCGCAACCCTCTTGCCTTTGGATGACAGCGTTACCCAAAAAACCATTGACCTGAGAAGAACCAAAAAACTAAAGCTCGGCGATGCTATCATAGCAGCCACCGCCCTCATCCATAACCTTACCCTCATCACCCGCAATACCGCTGACTTTAAAAACATCAACGGCCTTACTGTTATTAACCCTCATGCCCTGTAAATAAAGATAATACTACATCGGCCAAGAGACAAAATCAACAGTGTATAACAAAGTGAAAGCAGCAGTTCAGTTTAATTTATTGTAAAGCGTTTAGCTTTTATTTTATAGGCTATTATTAGTAACAACAGTCCAGAAATAACAGTACAGTAAAATATTTTTTCGTCAAACAAAATAGGCTCAAGATAAAATCCTATAAATCCTACAATAAGTAAATTCACTATCAAATTAATAACACCTAATTTTAAAATCAAAAAACTCTTATTCTTATTTATGTTTATCGAATTAAAAGCAATGCTTGTAAGTATTATGTAAGGTATAAAGGCTAATGTAAGTCTATAAATTGAGTACCGAAAAAAGCTTGAAATTAAATCAGCCGCTTTCATTTGCAAGTAAGCATATCTGTATAGCTGATAAATAGTAGCTTCCGTAAAAGATTGGATAATCAAAATTAGTGAGAAGACAATTATTTGCTTAAACCATTTCATGGCTTCTCCTCCTTTCCCCGAATTTGGTCTGCTAAAGCCTTACCTAATGCCTCCCGATGTTCCTGATTCCTAAAATAAATATCTCCGCTTATTGATTTTTTCGCACTTTTAATGTAATCTAATTCTATATCGGGCTCGTTAAGAGCTTTATTAATGTTATCAATAATGGCACTGAATTTCTTACTACCTATTTTTCTTTCATAAGTCTTAATGAAACCAGTTAATGCAGATTGTTCTGCTTCAACCATTGCATATCAGCATTCTGACTACTATTTCCTGCAAAACCTTTGTTATTAAAAACCGCCTTCATCATTCCTATGTTTTTTTCAAATAGAACTTTATTACCAACAGCCAAAAACACGGACGCATCATTCGAAAAATTCCCCCCTAATCTACCTGCTCCATATTGAGAAGCTCCTATACCACATAATGGAGCAGTAACCTCTTCTGCAGCTTCAAACCATCTAATATTGATCTTATTCCTTTGCAACTCACCATCAGCCATTGGTAGTAATTGTCTATTTGATTAATCATAAATCCTCATGCCATAATCCTGCTGGTTACCCTCTCCCTTCACCTCATTATCATTCTCCTTTCCATTAAAGCCATACCGGTATTACTTCTTCAGTTTATAGTGGTAATTCGCAAACTTTATGAAGTTGCTCCAGTCGTATGCCATCATATTATGATCCCCTTCGCGGTTATGATATGCAATAGGTGATTGTATAACCGGTTGATTTATTCCGGGAGGATTTGCCGGGAGATTTGATTTTACGCCATATAGTGCATAGACCTTTTCCGCATTCTTCAAAGCCAGAAATGTTCCCGTGGGATCGGCCCAAAGATCCTGGGAGGCGTTGGTTACATACACAGGCCTGGGCGCCACCAGGGCGATCAGCATGTGCTGGTCAACCGGCAGTTGATCTTCTTTATCATTGAACTTTTTATAGTTTGTGGTAAACCAATGAGGAAAAGAGGTATTTATCCGCGCAATCCTTTCACCGTACTGCCTGCGTGCCAGAGCGGCACCCGTATTTCCTGAGCAGTTGGACACACAGATCGCAAACCTTTGATCCTGGGCAGCCGCCCACAAGGAAGCTTTTCCGCCTCGTGAATGCCCCACAACGCCTACCCGCTTTGCATCTATATCCGGATCTTTTTCAAAATAATCCATCACCCTGCTCGCACCCCATGCCCATGCGCCAACTGCCCGCATGCCGTTTTCAGCAGTAAGCTGCTCAGGATATAATTGTAATACACCATGAACAAATGAATCCTTGTGATCCGGAGCCAGGTCGTTGTAATGAAAGGCAGCAATAGCATACCCGCTGTCAATCAACATTTCGGCCGGCCAGAACTCACTTTTTTTAACTCTCGTGGGGTCCATCATGTCCTTGCTTCTGTTGTGGATCAGTAAAAACGCTGGTACCGGCCTGGCGGCTTTATTGGGCACAAAAAGAACCAGGTTTATTTTAACCGACTTGTTATTATTGAACACCTCAATGAGTACCTGCTTTAATTTTGCCTTGCCATTCATGGCAGCAGCATCTTCATTTATTACGGCGTATTTTATGCTGGTAAATGCTTTAGGCATCTGCCCGTAAATATTATTTTCAAAAAGCCTGAGAACCTCCGGCCTTCTTACGTTGTCCCAGGTATTTTTGTTACTGACTATGGTATTTGAAGAGGTTTTCAGAACGTTGGGCAAAGTGTATGACGGGACTTTTGATTCGTCATAGTTCTGTGCCTGCATGTTTAACAGGAAGCTTAAGTAGACGATTGCCATAATAATTCTTTTCATACGCACGCTTTTATTAGTATTTTTTCACTATCTGTTTTAATTCGCCTGGGTAAACGATCTGTCATGGTGTAACTTCTATTTCCGTAGCACCAGGACTATGATCGTTAACTCTTTTCGTTAACCTTGATTTAAGAACAAAAACAATCTAACGACCAGGTTCCTGTATTTAATACCTGATCTAAAATGAGTTGTGTTTCACCTCAAGAAGATGCAACAACCAGGAAGCTACTGCAAATTGTTTTATGTACCCGGGCCCGGTGGAAAGGTAAACAATAAAGCCAGAGACGGAAATTTCTCTGGCTTGATATATTTATTAATATCTACTTATATTTTTGCCAAGATAAGAGTTGCTTTCTTTGTTCCCTGTACCGCTTCAGCAAGGTAAACACCATTGGGGTAAGAAACGCCAATTTGCACCTTTGCATCAGCATTTACGATTCTGCTTTCTAC
>JBGSYC010000153.1:0-57562 GCA_041751095.1 Flavihumibacter sp. | reverse complement strand
TATGATTATAGAAACAGAATATACTCATCAGTCCTTGGGAGATTCTTGCAAACAGATCCAATAAGATTCGCTGCAGGCGATGTTAATCTGTATAGATATGTTGGAAACAATGCCATTAATGGGAGGGATGCATATGGGTTAAGTGATACGGAGGACATAGTCATAGGCTTTGGAAATACAGGCGGTGATGTTTTAGTTGAGGAAAATACGTTACTGACATCTATAGTAAATAAGCTGATCGAAAGGCATAAAAGTACAGGTAAGAAATTTAAAAGCCTCACCTTTAGAGCACATTCAAATGGAAGTGGTCTTAATTTTGGAGGGGACGATTATATTTACAATATCCGGCCCAATGCGAATCTGTCTGCCGACCAAATTGAGGCTCTAAACGCGCTGAGGCCGTATCTTTCTGAAGACGCCTCCATTCATTTTAATCAATGCGGTGATTCTGATCTTCAATCGGCTGCGGATAGAGCGGAACTAATTCGTGAGATTGCTTCGAGAGTAGGGGTTACAGTGACAGCATCAAGTGGAACTGCAAGTCCATATTGGGGAACCGAGAACGGCGTAAATCTTAGCGCATCACCTCAAGGAAGCGTAACCGTTTCGCCCCCAGGAACTTTGGGACTTGCTGGGGGTCTTTTAGGACGTTTTTTTCGATCAATAAATAATTCAAAGAATAATATCAAAGGACGGTAGTTTTTAACACTTATTAAGTATAAATAGTAACATTCTGTTCAATACAAGTCTTATGTCACACTTGAATCGACGTTTTTTTAGATGTCAAGATTGGAGAGGGGTTATTGCCCGGTGCCTTACATTGTTCCTTACTAAAGCGGCTTATTAACTTATGTTTTTTTAGCAGTTTGATTTGCCTATTGCAAGCTTCCTTAATTTCATCGATCTTATTTTCAGCATTAGGAAGGCTTTAAGGCTTCAGCAAAAAAAGGCAATGATAAAACGATTGAAATGCACAATCACTTAAATTGGGGTATTCAACAATCTGCTATCGTCTATCGCTTCTGATTCAATCTTCGTTTAGCTTCATCCAACAGTTCTTTTAACGAAAATTTATTGTTAATGCTTACCCGGGCAATCATTTTTATACACAGGTCATAATTACCCAAAATAAAATAAATACGAGCCAGATTTTTTAGAGCAACGTCGTAGTAAGGAGTTAGTTGAAGAGCTCGGTTATAACATTCAATGGCGTTGTCATATTGTTCCAAATTGGCGTAAACCGCACCCATGGTTGTCCAAATTCTTGCGCTGTTAGGATTATAACTTTTACCTATCAAAATTTCCTCTAGGGCCTTGTTATAATTGGTCAATCCGACATAGGCGATACTGGAATGAAGTTCTAACGGATCACCATTTAAATCAATAGTAACAAACCTACTCTTCCCCTCTTCAACTTCGCTTATTACTTGGTCTAATTCATGTTCTTTCCTATACATTTTAGCCAAGTTCATGTGCTTCTCAAAGTTGTACTTATGATAGCCTAAAAAAACATTAAACCCAATGATAATAACTATAAAAGTGAAGATTCTCCTACCGTGTAGGTGTTGGCCTTCTCTTTCTTTTATGGGTAGGTTTGCATATGTGCCAAGAATAATACCTGCCATTGTCATAAAATATAGAGAATGTTCAATTCGTTCTAAGGGAAAGCTAAACATGCCGTCAATTGCAAAACCTAATAGGCCAGCAAGCATAGTGATAAAAATGGCTCTATTGTCTTCTGTGGATGATTTAAGAATAGCTGAAAAGCCGATAAACCATAACAATACCCAAATACCAAAAAACAAGATCGCGCCAGGGATACCTGTCTCAGAGGCGACCTGCAAATACACGTTGTGTGGTCGACTTGGCACTTTTTCTCCATAATCCCAGTTTGTACCAATACTTCCATAATCCCAAATGGCAAGGTTCCAATTTCCAGGACCTGTGCCAAATGCAGGATGGTCTTTGATTAAGTTTGCAGATTTACTCCATAGTAATAACCTACCTGTACTGGAAGCGTTATTGATGGAGGGGAAAATGAGAGTAAGTGCTTTTTCTTTGATGGCTTGGAACGAAGAAGTTTGCCTGTTCAAAACGAGAAGAAGCCCGAATATAACTACAATACCGATACATGTACTAAAAATCCATTTCTTTCTGTTTGCTGGGAAAAAAATAATCATTAAGGTTAATGTGAAAAATAGAATACAAATAATGGCTAACCACGCAGATCGAGTATTGGAAATCACTCCTGAAAGAATCACGGCAATAAGAGCACTATAACTAATATAAAGCCATTTCCCCTGTGCTTTGTACATTACATATAAGACAAATGGCAAAAGTAGCGCCTGCGCTGATCCAAAAAGATTTCGGTGCACCATAAGTCCATAAGGTGCATCAGTCCCGGGAAGGTTCAAAAGATCATTTTTATAGTATTGGATAATTCCAATAAGGCCGTGAAAAATGGCTGCTATTGTTAGAACCTTGAACAACTTAAACACTCCTGTTAGTTCCTTTTTAACGGCAGCCATAATTAAGAATAGTATCGTGAAGTTTTGTATTTGTCTTGCAACTTCGTATATAGCGGTTGGTATATTTATGGCGTAAAACACACATAATATACTCCAGGCAGTATAGCCGGCCGCAAGCGCAAAAACAGCTTTTAACGGATAAGAAAAATAAAATTTTTCATTCGGTTTTCTTAGAATGTAAAAATAAAATATATACAAAAAGATAAAGGCTCCGAGAAAAATATAACGAATGGGAAGGACGGGGTCTTCAGTGACTCTGGAAAACAATAATGGTAACGCAGCAAGGAGTACGGTAAGCCAATTCAGCTTACTATTCCATCCGTTATCATTAATTAAACTTTTTCCTTCGTGAGATAGTAAAGCTTTTGGATGCTTACGCAGCGGCGAAATTTTTCCATCCATTGAACATAGCAGTTTAGCTAAGATTAAAGTTAAGTAATTCAACTGGCTAACTCAAGTTTTTTGAAGCTAAGAGTTTATGTGTCATATTGTAGGCCACGAAAGGCAAAGAATTGCTGTACCAAAGTAATACAGAAGAAGTAATCAATAACATTATTGCATTACCTGCAAAGAAACCAGACATAAAAAACGCGAAAAAAAAATTGCTACAATATTATCAGAGTAATAAAGACCGGATGGACTAAAAAAAATATAGAGTATGGGTGCAGGATTGATTGGTTCTGGTGCGATAAAATTAGCACACAGAACAGTGATACAAAAAAGAATAAAACTATCTGGACAACAATGGACAAAGAAACGAGCGCAAATATGTTAACACTTCGATGCGTCAGGATGAGTGAAAATTGGAATAAAGTAATAAACCCGATCTGTAATCAGATAAAAAACAGCTTGAACGACACTTTGATATACACCCAAAATACTTTTTTATTCTTCTACGGATTTTATATCTTTAGCCTGCAGCACGGAGGTTTTTGTTTTGAAACCATAAGGTAATGTATTTCAGCGATTATAGACATTCTATGCTGCTTTTTTTATCTAAATTGATCCCTATTATCGGTATTTATTATCTGCAAGACTTGAGTTATTAATAAATACAATACATTTAACGTGTAATGACACACGCACAATTTCTGCCGGTTACTACCATCTCAGAACAACGCTGAATAGTGGTAAATAAACCCGCTGATCATCTCTGTTGAGTGGATTTAAATTAAATGCAGTCTAAACGATCGCAAATGGCATTATCCAATCAGGCATCTACATTATTAACAACTACAGACGGCCGTTCAACTAATTTCACCATACCACTTATACTGGTTACTACCTTGTTTTTTCTTTGGGGAACGGCTTATGGTTTGCTGGACGTTTTAAACAAACACTTTCAGGAAACGCTGAATATCACCAAAACAAGATCAACTCTCTTACAGGCGTCATATTTCGGCGCTTATTTTTTAATTGCCTTGCCCGCAGGACTGTTTATGGGTAAGTATGGATACAAAAAAGGCATTATTGCAGGGTTGTTATTATATGCGTTCGGGGCGTTCCTGTTTTATCCGGCTGCGCAGCAGGCAAGCTTTAATTACTTCCTCCTGGCGTTATTTATACTTGCATCGGGGTTAACCTGCCTGGAAACAGCGGCCAATCCGTATGTTACCGTATTGGGAAAACCGGAAACATCGGAGTTCAGGCTGAATTTGTCACAATGTTTTAACGGAGCAGGTTCTTTTATAGGGCCTATTATAGCGGCAAACATGTTTTTTAATGACAACACTGATGCCGGCAGCAATCTCGACTCAGTGAAGCTGGTATACATCATCATCGGCATTGTTGTACTGTTGATTGCGGGCCTGTTTCTACGCACGCATCTGCCGGAAATTCAGGAAAGCCGGGCAGTGGCTGATGCTGCCGTAGTGAATGACGATGCCCTGTTCAGTTACAGCAATTTCTCATATTCGATTGTAGCGCAGTTTTTTTATGTAGCGGCACAGGTTGGCGTAGCTGCATTATTTATAAATTATTGCACGGAGAGCGGTCTGGACATCGATAACAGTAACGCATCTTACCTGCTTTCAATCAGTTTACTGTTATTTACGATCGGTCGTTTTGCCGGAACCGCATTGATGCGAAAGTTTGCCCCGAATAAATTGCTGACGATCTATGCGTTAATAAATATTGCCTTATGCCTGGTTGTCGTGCTGGGAAAAGACTGGCTGTCCGTGTATTCGCTGATGGGCATTTTCTTTTTTGAATCTATAATGTTTCCCACGATTTTCGCACTCGGGGTAAAAGGCCTCGGCCATCATACCAAAAAGGCGTCTTCTTTTATTATCATGTCCATCGCAGGTGGCGCAATCGTACCTTATGTAATGGGTATGCTTGCGGATCAGCAGTCGACTGCTTTTGCGTTTATCGTGCCTCTTGTTTGCTTTCTTGTTGTTGCGTGGTATGGGTGGAGCGGGTATAGGGTGAGAAGAATTGGAGTAGGTAGTCGGTAGTGGGTAGTAGGTAGTAGATGATGTGAGGGGACAGGCTCCCGCAAATAATCTGGCTTTTTTCGTTACACCTTATTGCTGATAGCTGACAGCTCATGATCACAACATTTGGTAGTAAGGAGTGGGTAGTGGGGAGTGGATGGGAGGAGTCAGTGTTTATATCCGTATAGCCGTGGAGTTGGGCACTTCTAAACAAATGGTAATACATGAAGCGATACTGTTTAGCCCTTGACCTCAGAGACGATGCTGCACTGATTGCTGAATATGAGCGGCGGCACCGGGAATTTAACAGAGAGATAAGAGAAAGCATCCTGAATTCCGGTATCCTTAACATGGAAATTTACCGGACGTCGAACCGGCTCTTCATGATCATGGAAACAGATGAAGGATTCACCTTTGAACAAAAAAATAAAATGGATGCTGACAATCCGCGGGTACAGGAATGGGAAGAATTGATGTGGACTTTCCAGCAGCCATTGCCACACACAAAACCTGGTGAAAAATGGGTGGTAATGGAAAAAATTTTTCAGTTATAATGTAAACGATTCGATCAATGTTTGATGTCAAAGGGAAAAACGCGGTGGTAACCGGGGGTGGAAGCGGGATCGGAAAAGCGATTGCTGTTTTACTCGCCCGTTCAGGCGCCAACCTTCATATTGTTGAATTGGGAGAGGAGAGTGCCCGGCAGGTAGTTGAAGAAATTACAGGCGATGGCGGAAAAGCATTTGCGCATACCTGTGACGTAAGCAGCCAGGAGCAGGTGCTGGCTGTATTCCGGGGAATTAAGGATGTGGACATTCTCATCAACAATGCGGGCATTGCTCATATCGGTAGAGCGGACACAACCAGTGAAGAAGATTTTGACCGGATATTCCTTGTAAACGTAAAAGGCGCCTACAATTGCCTGTTTGCCTGCCTGCCTTTAATGAAAGCAAAAGGGGGCGGGGTGATCATCAATATGGCATCAGTTGCGGCCCTGGTGGGTATCCCCGACAGGTTCGCCTATTCTATGAGCAAGGGCGCAATATATGCCATGACACTATCCGTTGCTAAAGATTACATTCATGATAATATCAGGTGCAACAGCATTTCGCCGGCCCGCGTGCATACTCCTTTCGTAGATGGCTTTATCTCGAAGAATTATGCCGGCAGGGAAGAAGAGATATTTGAAAAATTATCAAAAACACAGCCCGTAGGCCGGATGGCAAAACCCGAAGAAGTAGCCGCCCTGGCATTGTACCTGTGTTCCGACCAGGCTTCGTTCATTACCGGATGTGATTATCCTATCGACGGGGGGTTTGTTAAACTTAATAATTAACCATACTATGAAACTAATCAGGTTTGGGGAGCTTAATGCTGAAAAGCCGGGAATCGTTGTTGACGATGTTATGTACGATACCTCCGGTTTCGGTGAAGATTATGATGAAAAATTTTTTGGATCAGATGGAATCCGGCGATTACAAACATTTGTTTCAGGTAACACCGGCGCCCTTCCGGTGGTAAATAAAGGAACCCGGCTTGGTTGCCCGGTAGTCAGGCCCTCTAAAATAGTATGTGTGGGATTGAACTATGCTGACCACGCCCGTGAAACCAACGCGCCTATCCCAAAGGAACCCATCCTGTTTTTGAAGTCTACCACCGCCATATGCGGTCCAAACGATAATATACTTATCCCAAAAAATTCCCTGAAAACCGACTGGGAGGTTGAGCTCGCGGTCGTGATCAGTAAAAAAGCCAGCTATGTGTCTGCCGAAGATGCCGCCGGTCATATCGCAGGCTATTGCCTTCACAATGATGTATCTGAACGCGAATTTCAACTGGAGCGCGGGGGAACCTGGGATAAGGGGAAAGGCTGCGACACCTTTGCACCGATCGGGCCCTGGCTCGTAACGCCGGAAGAAACCGGTGATATCAGCAACCTCAGCTTGTGGTTGACCGTGAATGGAAAGAAGATGCAGGATGGCAATACAAGCAACCTGATTTTTGAAATCCCCTTTCTTGTTTCTTACATCAGCCAGTTCATGACGTTACTGCCTGGCGATATTATTTCCACAGGCACTCCAAACGGAGTAGGGTTGGGAATGAAGCCTCCCTTATTTTTAAAGGAAGGCGACAGGGTGGAACTGGGTATTGATAACCTTGGGACTTCTTCACAACTCGTAATTGCTTATGCTTCGAATTGACGCCCACCAGCATTTCTGGAAGTTTGATCCGGCCAGGGATACTTGGATCAACGATGACATGAAAATGATCCAGCGGGATTTTTTGCCCGATGATCTGTACCCGTTGTTACAACAGAATGATATTGCCGGATGCGTTGCCGTGCAGGCTGATCAGTCGGAAGCGGAAAATATTTTCCTTCTTGAATTAGCCGAAAAGTTCGACATTATAAAAGGGGTGGTGGGCTGGGTAGACCTCGAATCCGATAACATAATGGATAAGCTGGCGCATCTTAGGCAATTTGAAAAACTCAAAGGGTTCAGGCATATTCTGCAGGCAGAGAAAGACGATGCATTTATGCTAAGGCCCGATTTCCGCAGGGGTATAGCGGCCCTGCATCACTTCGGTTTTACTTACGACATACTCATCTTTCCCCATCACCTTAAAAGTGCAATAAAACTGGTAGCTGCATACCCCGGCCAGCGATTTGTAATTGATCATATGGCAAAGCCTCCCATCAGGAAACAAAAGATCGAAGAATGGAAGCAGGACATCCAAGAAATTGCCCGGTATCCCAACGTATGGTGTAAAGTTTCCGGTATGGTTACTGAAGCTGACTGGAAGTTGTGGAAAAGAGATGATCTTGTTCCTTACCTCGACGTTGTTTGCGAAGCTTTTGGAATGAAGAGGCTGATGTTTGGGTCAGACTGGCCGGTTTGCCTTGTAGCTGCGTACTACGGTCAGGTAGTAGAGATCGTAAAAGATCATATATGCAGCTGTTCACTTGATGACCAGGCGGCCTTTCTGGGGGGCAATGCAACAACATTTTACTCACTTACATAGCAAAGGATGGATTTACAGCTTCACGACAAAGTAATCATAGTTACGGGCGGCGCCAAGGGTATTGGCGAAGGAATTTCTACCGTTCTTGCTGCAGAAGGGGCATTGCCGGTAATTATCGGCAGGAATGAACAGGACAACCTTAAAGTGGTGGCCGGTATTGAAGCGGTTGGCGGGAAAGCTTTTCAGGTTGTTGCCGAATTATCAAAGCCCGAAGCGTGCGAAAAGGCCGTCGGTGCAACGATCCGGCAATTCGGGCGTATTGACGGGTTAGTGAACAATGCCGGCGTAAATGACGGAGTAAGCCTGCGGGAAGGCAATTATGAGCGCTTTATGGAGAGCCTGCATAAAAACCTCGTGCATTATTATCTGATGGCTCAATATGCGCTACCGGAACTGCTCAGGAGCAAAGGGGCAATCGTAAATATAGGCTCAAAGACAGCAGAAACGGGCCAAGGCGGTACCTCAGCCTATGCTGCCGCCAACGGTGGCCGTAATGCACTCACCAGGGAGTGGGCGGTTGAATTAATTAAATCCGGTATCCGGGTAAACGCGGTAATTGTTGCTGAATGCTGGACGCCTTTATATGAGTGGTGGATCAGCCAGCAACCAGACCCGGAGGAAAAAATCAGGGCAATCGTTGAAAAGATACCGCTTGAAAACAGGATGACAACCGCAGAAGAAATAGCGGCCATGGTGGCTTTCCTGCTTTCACCGCGATCAAGTCATACCACAGGCCAGCTTATACACGTTGATGGCGGGTATGTACACCTCGACCGGGCTATCGGGGTAACATAATCCTTCTACTTTTTTCAGTCCGTCTTCAATTTACCCCGGCCGGGAAGAGAGCATCTCCAGCTATTGAATTCTCTTCATGTGAATGTTTTCGCTAAGCTCCAGCGTCTGATATCGTTCCCGGTATCGATTGCGTAAATAAACACTTGCCAGCGAACTTTTTATGTGGAAATAAGGTGTAAAATTGAGGTGCTGGCAACTTATATGATGAAAACAATTGGGATGAAGTTGCCTGGGGCAAAATTGAATTTAATTTTTGCTCTGTTGCAGCATTGCTTTTTATTGACATTGCTTTTTTATAATAAGTGATGGCATTGCCTGTGTCTTTTTGTATTACCAAAAAGTCGCCATAAGCATCATACGCCTTGTCACTATTCGGAAAGTTTTCAAAATTCATATTTAACAGGGCGTCCGCTTTTTCGTATTGACCATTTTGCAAAGCATCTGCCCCTAAATAATTAATAAATACTTCTGGTGGAACCACCTTGTACCCCATTTCTTTTGACACTTTCTCGTAGTGTGTCTTATACTTATTTACAATCAGGGTAGTAGGGTCTTTAAAATCTTTTTCAGAAACATCCATCAGATAATAATTGAAAACAAACCGCAAACCATCATATTCGCTGATTAATGGCACCGAAACATGAGTTTCATGCTCATAAAATTTGTAAGCATACATTAATCTGGGAACAGGCTTTGTTTGAAAAAATTATCCAGCTTAAATATCGAACGGATATGCTGTGTTTCAGTTGATATATCGTTCCTGAGTTTAGGTAATGTCATCCCTTTGGGTATTGTATTAGCTGTTCCAACAAATAGTCTTTTGCCATTCATATTTTGTTTGGGCAATTGAGCAATAGTATTTTTCAAAAACTTTTCGTTATTGTACCACATACTTGGGTCAATAGCAATGTAGGCATTAAATAATTGGGGAAATTTAGTGGGAATATCTATTGCAGTGAGTCCACCCAAGGAATGACCAACTAACAATTTGTAAGGGGCAGTATTGTAATTCTTGTCTATGTATGGTATTAGTTCGGATGATAGGAAGTCTATAAAAGGGTTTGTTTTGTTTAAATCATCAGAAGCCACAATGTCCCTTAATCTGTTTGTGTTTTCAATGGCAACCACAATCATTTCAGGTAATACACCATTTCCGTTGGCTTGACTAAGTTTTTGAATGATGCCGACAGTCGAAAAGAAATGCGCATCACCATCTAATAAATACAATACAGGGTATCGCTTATCACGACTTACACTTTGAGAAGTAATGTTTGGTGTGTAAATCCAAATTTTTCTATTTTCATTTAATGCCTTAGAATAAATGATTTCTTTTTTACCTATGGTAATGCTTTCGTTATTTTAAGCATTTACACAAAAAGAGAGCAGTAATATAACTGACGATATAAATATTGTTTTCATAAATGAATTAGTTTTGGGTTTCTTCTACGTATTCAAGAATATCAGCAGGCTGACAGTTTAGTGCCTTACAAATAGCTTCTAAAGTGCTAAAACGTATAGCTTTCGCTTTTCCCGTCTTTAAGATGGAAAGGTTAGAAAGTGTTAGTTCTACTTTTTCTGATAGCTCGTTAAGCGACATTTTTCGCTTTGCCATCATTACATCTAAGTTTACAATGATTGGCATAGTTAAACAGTTAAATCGTTTTCGTTTTGGATTTCAACTCCCTTTTTGAAAATAGTCGCAATAACATAGATTACAGCTGCCATCAAGATAAATGCGTGACTGTCTGCCCAAAACTGGTTTAGGTTGTCAATGGCATAACCATGGTGTTGTATGTTTTTGGCTGTTTGTCGGGCTATATAACTTAATATACCTATGGAAAAAGTGCAGTAAGATATTTTTGTTATCTGTTCTGAAACGAAGCTGCTGAAAGGGTTTGATAAATCTATTTTGTGCATAAGTATTACAACTATATAAAATAAGTATGCTTTCAAAAGTGAGACGACCAATATAAAGCTATACATACCAAAGAAGGCCCATTTGCTACGATTATACATATCACTCAAATCCAGCTTTTGATACAGGTTTTGGACAAATTCAGGTTTGTAAATACTAAAAACAAAATTGACTATCAAGCCACCGGCTTCTATGCACAAGCCAACAAAAATGACCCATGCTATAATATGTAAGCCCTTAAATACGAAGTTGTTTCTTTTTGACATAATTCTAAAAGTTTAAATTGTGTCGTAAAAATAATAAATATTTATTGACATACAGTAAATATTTATAGAATATAAATAATATTCCTTCTTTCCCAATTTTTCTCCCATTGTCATGAAAATATAAAGCTGAGAGTGAAACAGTTAGTAATCGGCAAGTATTGCGAACTTTTATTGGAACGTATTGATCAAAAATTGTCAAACCCATAGGAGACATCAACTGTAGAAGTTAAGCAAGGATAGTAAGCTGATGTTTTTGGTACAGTTGATAAGAATTACGTCAGCCGGAAGGGGGTCGGCTGTGTTTTTGGGTTTTTTAGCTCTTTGCAAGGTTGGCTTTGTGTGGGGGTTTTGTGTGCCTTGCAATGTGCTAAAAATAGCGTGGGGCAGCATTGCAAAATCTTAGGTCTTGTCAAACAGGAACGGTGTGTCCCAATAGGGTGACATACAACAGCTAAATATAACAATCAATAATTCCAACATCCTTCAGTATAGCGGTAATATAAACCAACAGCATAATTTCGATGTTTTGGCCGGACAGGAAATTTTCGAGACGCGCTCCAGGACTGCCAATCTCGAAACCCGGTATTTTCCTGCTGCATCACCGTAGACAAAGCATTGGCGAATATGGGATTGGGCTCTCCGCCGGCGGGATCAACCCAGGCAAGACCGACGAGCAGCCAATCGCCTCCCAGCCGGATATTTTCCTTTTTGACCGGGTAAATTATGACTATGAGAAAAAGATATTTGCCAGTTTCTCGATGCGTGCAGACAGGTCAACGAAGTTCAGGTATGAAAACGGGTTGCTGGTATTTCCCTCCGGTTCTGTGGCGTGGAGGTTTACGCAGGAGAATTTTATGGGGAAGCTGTCATGGCTCTCGGATAAGTAAAATCAGGGCGGGATTTGGTACAGCAGGGAATAACCGGATAGGTGATCTTCTTTACCTTCAGTTGCATGGTGTTACCGGCGAGTACGCTTTAAATCATTCGCTGCTGCCCGGCTTCATTCCTTCATCGCTGGCAAACGAAAAGCTGAGGTGGGAAAGAACCGTATCTCAGAATATCGGGCTTGATCTTTCCTTTTTTAACAACAGGATACAGCCTACTACCGACGTATATTATAACAAAGGCAAAGATCTTCTGCTTGCAGTAGCCATACCTCCTATCACCGGGTATTCTTCCCAACTTCAAAATGTAGGGTCAACTTCCAACAAGGGGATCGAATTTCAACTGAACGCAAATGTGTCCAGCAAAAGAATTTTAGCTGGTCTTCTAACTTCAATATCTCCTTTAACAGGAATAGTCGAATAAAGAAGTGAAAGCTTTCCCGGAAACCGGGTGGGGAATGCCCTTTGTTTTCTTTTTTGATTCATCTGTGGTGATCGACAATCGTGCAAGGAACGGACGCAGTACGAAATCATTTATTGCGGAGAATCTCTGGCAACCCGTTGCGGATAAATTAGAGGAAGGCAACTACGTGCTGATACAGTTCGGGCATAATGATGAAGGAAAAGAAAAAGCCGGATATACTACACCTGAAGAATTTAAAACAAATCTCAGGAGATACATCGCGGATACCAGGCGGAAAAAAGCTTTCCCTGTGCTGATCACGCCTGTTGCCAGGAGAAGTTTTGATACGCAGGGAAAAATTAAAGAAACACACCCGGTATATGCTGATGCTGTGCGGGAGGGAGCTTTGCAGGCTGATGTTCCGCTGATAGACCTCGACAAAAAAAGCCGGCAATTGTTGCAGGAGCTCGGGCCCGAAACATCAAAGCTTTTATTTAACTACCTGCAGGAGGGGGAACATCCGAACTACCCGGCCGGAAAAAAAGATGATACGCATTTCAGTGAACTGGGCGCGCGTGTCGAAAAAAACGATCGGTAGTCCTTTATCCTGCAAAGCATTAAAATGCGCTTCATCAGTAGTTTCTGAGGAAACAGAAACCAGCAAACCATCCACCGACCTTGAGGCAAGGTATTGAATATCCACAACTTCCCTTTCGTAAGATCCATGGCTTTGTGTGATAATGACATGATAACCCCTGTTATAAGCTATCGACTCAATGCCATTAATGGCCTGGGAAAAAAAAGTATTCGCGATCTCGCTTACAACTATGCCTATCGAACGGCTTCTTCTTTCTTTCAGGCTTAAAGCGATGGGGTTAGGCCGGTAGTTGACACTTTCGGCATACGCCAGGATAAGCTTCCGGGTTTCATCACTAATCTCATAGCTTCCCCGTAATGCCCTTGAAACCGTAGATGTGGAGAGTGCAAGCGCTTTCGCAATGTCTTTAATAGTGATAGCTTCAAATTTCATCATACCTGATACTATTCGTTTCAACTGCCATTATTAAATATAATATTTTTAGCGGGCATTATAACATCGGGAACGATTGCATAAATAAACTGTCTTTTTCGTATGTTCAGCATCAATAACGTTGTTAACTTGTAAGATGCTTAACAATTGTTCAGCCGAAGCTTCTTTCAGGCACTTTGGTTTTCTGCGTCCGTTCATTCGCTGTGCCCTTTTGATGTGCAGGATTTGGACAGGCTGCAATACTATTGATACGTTCCGTGAAACGCGTTGACAGTGGTTACTAAAATATACTACATGATTTTTTTCAAACGATGCCTGTGTTTTGTTGAGATTGCCGGGTTGGTCATTCTCTCGTTCCCGCTATATTCACAACCTCCGGGGCTTTATTTCATGATGACACGGCATTCAATGATATTGCCCGGCAGTTTATATTGATGGAGCGACATTCAAGGGACGACAAAACAGGTCTGTTATATCATGGCTATGACGAGTCACGGCAACAACGCTGGTCTGAAAAATCCACCGGGAGGTCACCACATTTCTGGGGCAGGGCAATGGGTTGGTATGGAATGGCCCTGGTGGATGTGCTGGATTATTTTCCAAAGCAACACCCCAAAAGGGATTCTCTTATCGCCATCTTACACAGATTTGCCATAGCCATTCAAAATGTTCAGGACGCGCGTTCCGGGGTATGGTACCAGATACTTGATAAACCACGGGAAAAGGCAATTACCCCGAGTCTTCTGCCTCGGCAATGTTCGTTTATGCGTTAGCGAAAGGTGCCCGGACAGGTGTCCTGCCGGAGTCGTTCCTTGCGGTTGCGCAAAAAGGGTACAATGGCATGATAAAAGAATTTTTAGAGACTGATGCTAAAGGGCAGACCAACCTCAAAGGCACCGTTAGTGTAGCTGGCCTTGGAGGCAACCCTTACCGGGATGGAAGTTACGCTTACTATATTGGTGAAAAGGTTATCTCCAACGACCCGAAAGGCGTTGGTGCTTTTCTTCTCGCCGGCAATGAAATTGAACTGGCATCTGTCCCGAAAACAGCCAAAGGAATATCGGTTGCGCTTGACTGTTACTTTAACAATGAAACCATAAAGGCAGCAACGGGCTTCACCGAGCCATTCCACTATAAATGGGATGAAAAGGGAAATAATGGTTTCTTCTTTTTTGGACAGGCGTTTAAACGCCTCGGAGCAACGCTCGAAAATCTGACCGTACCGCCTGGAGCATCAAATCTGAAGCAAACAGGTATTTATATCATCGTAGACCCGGATCCCAAAAAAGAAACACCTGAGCCTAACTATCTTGAAGCGGACCATATCAGTGCGATCACGGCATGGGTCAACGGCGGCGGAGTGCTTGTTCTGATGGGTAATGACAGTGGCAATGCCGAATTTGAACATTTCAACAGGCTGGCAGCCGCTTTCGGTATCCGCTTTAATGAGAACGTGAGAAACCGGGTACCGGGTTCAGACTTTCAAATGGGCAAGATCATGCTGAAAGGAGATGATCCTGTTTTTAAAACCGCCAGGCAGATATACATCAAAGAGTTAAGTACGCTTTCGGTAAAAGATCCTGCAACAGCGATTGTAAAACACAACGGCGATAACATCATGGCCGTGTCGCGTGTCGGCAAAGGATATGTATTCGCAGTAGGCGACCCCTGGTTATACAATGAATACACCGACGGCAGAAAACTGCCCGCTGAATTTGAGAATTACAAGGCGGCTATGGAGCTGGCAGAATGGTTAGTTGGCCGGGTGCCTTTGAAAAGATTATGATAATGTTGAAATTCCCTCACCAGGGTGTGTTGCAGAAGTTATACAGTTACCCATAGTGGCTGCTCTTTTGTAGACTTAACATTATGTTCAATGGGTAGCGGTAATGCTGAAATGCTAAGCCTGCAAAATTGATGAGACCTCATTTATCACATCAGATAATTACATTACACACGTATATTGTGTGACAATCAAATAGCTTTATCATGTTGCTGACAAGATACAATTACAAAAATATCAAACACAACGTTGATCAATCTCTTTCTTCAGATATGTTGTCAACCCTGCCGGAAAAAGTATTGCAGTTTGGTACCGGTGTATTGTTACGCGGACTTCCTGATTACTTTATTGACAAAGCAAACCGGCAGGGATTGTTTAACGGAAGTGTGGTGGTGGTAAAATCTACCGATAGCGGAGACGCTTCGTCCTTTGACAAACAGGATAACCTGTATACGATATGTGTGAGGGGGATCGAGGGAGGAAAAAAAGTTGAAGAAGATCTGATCAATGCCAGTATCAGCAGGGTTTTATCGGCTAAGGGCGAGTGGGGCAAAATATTGCAGTGCGCGCATAATGCCGGCATGCGGGTGATCATCTCCAATACTACAGAAGTAGGGATCAGTTTCGTGAAGGATGATATTCACCTGTCGCCGCCTGTTTCTTTCCCGGGTAAGCTGCTGGCGTTTTTATACGAAAGATATAAGGCATTTTGTGGCAGTGATGAGAGCGGCATGGTGATCGTACCTACGGAACTGATACCGGATAACGGAAATAAGCTGGAGGCGATCGTACTTGAACAGGCTCACGTAAACGGCCTCGAAGCATCGTTTATGGACTGGCTGGAGAATGCTAATTATTTCTGCAACTCCCTGGTAGACCGCATCGTGCCGGGAGCTCCTTCTCCCTCCATGAAATCATCTATTGAAGAACATCTCGGTTATACCGATGAACTGTTGATATTAGCCGAGCCTTACCGCCTCTGGGCTATAGAAACCCCTTCGCCGAAAGTAAAAGAAATCCTGTCTTTCAGTGATGCTGATCCCGGAGTTGTTGTTGCGCCTGATATTTCTAAATTCCGCGAGCTGAAGCTGCGGCTGCTTAACGGAACGCATACCCTTTCCTGCGGTCTTGCAGTGCTTGCCGGCTTCAATACCGTAAAAGAAGCCATGCAGGATGGAGAGTTTAAAGAGTATATGTTGAAAGTGATGACCAACGATATTATTCCGGTGCTGCTCTTATCCGGCATCCCGCGGGAGGAAGCCAATGATTTTGCCAGGAACGTTCTCGACCGTTTCAGCAACCCGTTTATCGAACATAAATGGATAAGCATAACTATGCAATACTCTTCAAAAATGAAAATGCGTAACTTGCCGGTGCTATTGGGTTTTTATAGCGAATTTAGAAGCGTTCCGGAATATTTATCTCTTGGTTTTGCCGGGTACATCCTGTTTATGAAGGGAGGCGGGGAAGATTCAGGGTTTGAAAGCAGGGCAGATGGCCTCACTTACACCATTCAGGATGATAAGGCTCCGTTTTTCAGCCAGGCCTGGGGAAGCCTGACGGTAGAAGAATTGGTGATCGGGGTATTGCAGGAAGAATCTTTATGGGGAACCGACCTGACGGAGATACAGGGATTCTCACAAGCGGTAACAGCAAACCTTACTTCTTTAATAGAGCAGGGCCCAAAACAAACCATCAGGAATATGCTTTCGGTTAAATCTGCAGCTGCTCATGAATAGAAATGTATTAAAAGTTCACCCGCATGATAATGTGCTTGTTGCGCTGAGCAACCTCGCAAAAGGGGATAAGGTCATTTTTGATGGGGAAGAATTTGTTCTCCAGGATAATATTACGGCTAAACATAAATTTGTCACGAAAGATTTGCAGCCTGGCGACCCGGTTTTGATGTATGGCGTTTTGGTTGGAAAAGCTCAGGTTGAAATATTAAGAGGCGGACTAATTTCCACAGCAAATGTTAAGCATGCGGCAAATGATTTTACGGTCGGCGAGCGGAAAACCAACTGGCATCCTCCCGATGTTTCAAAATGGAAATCGAAAACATTTAAGGGTTATCATCGCAGCGATGGCAGCGTGGGCACGGCCAATTACTGGTTGGTCATTCCCCTGGTATTTTGCGAAAACAGGAACCTTGAAGTTTTGCAGGAAGCTTTGGTGAAAGACCTCGGGTATGGTCGCAACAGGTCTTACCAGTCACAGGCAAAGCAGTTGATCAACTTGTATAAAACGGGTAAAACGGCAGAAGAAATTCTGACTGCGGACCTTGGTGATGTTATTTCCCTCGAGCATACCGAACGTTTATTCGCCAATGTGGACGGCATCAAATTTCTCACGCACAATGGCGGGTGCGGTGGAACAAGGCAGGATTCGCAGGCCTTATGCGGGCTGTTGGCTGGATATATCACTCACCCCAATGTTGCCGGTGCAACCGTTTTAAGTCTCGGCTGCCAGAATGCACAAGCCGCTATACTGGAGGAAGAGATCAATCTCCGGAGTCCTAATTTCGACAAGCCTCTTTTTATCCTCGACCAGCAAAAGCTGGGTAAAGAAACGACCCTGCTGTCTGAAGCCATCCGTCAGACATTCGCCGGGCTGATAAAAGCCAACGAATTGCAACGGCAACCGGCTCCTTTAAACAAATTATGTATAGGGCTTGAATGTGGAGGTTCCGATGGGTTTTCGGGTATTTCGGCCAATCCGGCCATAGGTTACACCTCAGACCTGCTGGTAGCGTTAAATGGATCCGTCATCCTTTCGGAGTTTCCCGAGTTGTGTGGCGTTGAACAGGAATTAAGTGACCGCTGCATAGACGAAGAGACTGCCCTCAGGTTCAGCGAGCTCATGAAAACATATAACGCAAGGGCACAGGCCGTTGGTTCAGGTTTTGACATGAACCCTTCGCCAGGAAACATCAGGGATGGCCTCATCACCGATGCGATCAAATCTGCAGGGGCGGCGAAGAAGGGGGGTACCTCGCCGGTAGTTGACGTGCTGGATTATCCGGAAAAAGTTAGCAAACCGGGCCTTACCCTGTTGTGTACCCCGGGTAATGATGTTGAGTCTACTACCGCGGAAGTAGCCTCGGGCGCAACAATAGTTTTATTTACTACCGGTTTGGGAACACCCACGGGAAACCCGGTAACCCCAGTGATAAAATTGTCGAGCAATACTGTTTTATTCAGGAGAATGAGTGATATCATTGACATTAATACCGGAACCATTATTGAAGGAGAAGAAACAATTGAACAGGCCGGGGAAAGAATTCTGGATTATATCGTACAGGTAGCCAGCGGGGATATACAGGTGGCTGCCGTACGCAACGGCCAGGACGATTTCATACCCTGGAAGAGAGGCGTTTCTTTGTAAGGTATCGCTGCTGTCAGCGGTTCTAACCGTTCATCGGTCCTCAAACGGTTCAAAACCGACAGATGGCTTACCAGAGACTCAATAACCAGTAACACCATACAACCAGGCAAATCCTGGATATATATGAAAGCATTTTTAGACGATAATTTCCTGCTGTCCACAGCAACGTCCCAACGGCTTTACCATGATTACGCCAAATCAATGCCGGTTATCGATTATCACTGCCACCTGTCGCCGGCGATGATAGCAGATGATCATGTATTTCAAAACCTTACAGAAGCCTGGCTATACGGCGATCATTACAAATGGAGAGCCATGCGCACCAACGGGATTGACGAAAGTTTCTGCACGGGAAGCAAAAGCGACTATGAAAAATTTGAACAATGGGCAGCGTGCGTGCCGTATACGTTACGGAACCCGTTATATCACTGGACCCATCTTGAGCTGCAACGCTATTTTGATATCCATTCGATCCTCAATCCCGGCACGTGCAGAAGCGTTTATGATGAAGCTTCCTCGATGTTACAAACCCCGGAATTTTCCGTTCGCAGCCTGCTCAGAAAAATGAATGTCAGAATGGTTTGCACTACCGATGATCCTGTAGATACGCTGGAAAATCACCGCCGCCTGAAAGAAGATGGTTTTGAAATTCCGGTGCTTCCGGCTTTCCGTGCCGACCAGGCTTTAAACGTTGATCATACGTCAAATTTTAATGCCTATGTAAAAAGGCTTGAAGAGGCATCCGATATATCGGTTTCAAATTTTGATGAATTTCTTGAAGCTTTACATCAACGGCACGACTTCTTTGCTTCAATGGGATGCACCGTATCAGACCACGGGCTTGAACAATTATACGCCGAAGATTATACGCTTCCGGAAATATCAGCCATCTTTTCAAAGGTCAGATCAGGAAATGATCTTACACATGCGGAGGTGGTGAAATTTAAATCAGCTATGCTTGTGCAGCTTGGTGAGTGGGACTGGGAAAAAGGCTGGGTTCAGCAATTCCACCTTGGGGCCCTGCGGAACAACAATTCCCGGAAACTCCGGACGCTTGGCGCCGATACCGGATGGGATTCAATCGGAGACTTTTCGCAGGCGCGGGCGCTGTCAAAATTTTTAGACCGGCTCGACAGCCAGGATAAGCTTGCGAGTACCATCTTATACAATCTTAATCCTGCTGATAACGAGCTAATGGCTACAATGGCCGGCAATTTCAACGATGGGTCCAAACCTGCAAAAATTCAATTTGGTTCCGCGTGGTGGTTCCTCGATCAGAAAGATGGCATGGTAAAGCAAATCAATGCAATATCGAATATGGGACTGCTGAGCCGCTTTGTCGGAATGCTTACGGATTCACGAAGCTTTTTGTCTTTTCCCCGCCATGAATATTTCCGCAGGATATTATGCGATCTGTTCGGACAGGAAATTGAGAACGGTGAGCTTCCGGACGATATCAACTGGATCGGCAAGGTTGTTCAGGATATCTGCTTTAATAATGCAAAGAAGTATTTCAACTGGGAGATGCTTGTTGAACAAACGCGGGAAGCGGAGGTGTGAGGTATCAGCTATCAGCTATCGGCTATCAGCTGTCGGCTATCAGCTATCAGTGATGGCGATGGGTATCTTTGTGATTTTGTAAGGTGCTATCCAACAAATTTACCCTTTGGCAGGTTATCTATTTGCCCGCTGTCATTATCAACAGATGACCCCGGGAAAAAAACTGCCGATAGCTCATGGCGTTCACCTAACAGCCGACAGCTGATAGCTGATAGCCTATAGCCGACAGGATTGTAATGGATTCAACAGTACCATAATGGCAAAACCAAATTCTAACAGCAACGGGGATATTAAAGAGGAACTTCCAAAAGTAAAACTCAATAAAGAAAGTTTTAAGGAGGGTTTGCTCATCTTTACTTACGTAAAACCTTACCGCTGGAGGTTTGCTGCTGCGCTTTTGTTCATAGGGCTTTCGTCGGTTTCCACCATGTCTTTCCCATATCTCTTAAAGCAACTGATCGATAGCGCTAATGGAGCAGGTGCAGGATTTGCCAAATTATCTGCAGGTTCTATAGCATGGCTGATGATAGCGCTGCTTGGGTTACAGATGATCTTTTCGTTTATGAGGATATTTCTGTTTACCTCTGTCGGCGAACATGCTTTGGCTGATATGCGCCGGGACGTTTACCAAAGGATGATTACCATGTCTATGGATTTCTTTGCACAACGCCGGGTAGGAGAACTCTCGAGCCGCATAAGTGCAGACCTTTCACAGATACAGGAGGCTGTAACTTCGGTGCTTGCTGAGGTGCTTCGGGGAATTCTTACCCTTATCATCGGGATCGGCCTTATCTTGTTCATATCCCCTAAGCTTACCGGCGTGATGTTAGCTGTGGTTCCGGTGATCGTGATCATTGCAGTTATTTTTGGGAAGCGCATCCGTGCCAAATCCCGTGAAACACAGGACCAGCTTGCCGAATCAAACACCATCGTTCAGGAAACCCTCCAGGGCATACACAACGTTAAGGCATTTTCCAACGAATGGTATGAAATTGCGCGGTACAGCCGCAGCCTTCAACAGGTGGTTAAAACAGCCATCAGGAACGGCCAGTTCCGGGGGCTTTTTGTTTCATTCCTGTTATTCAGCGTATTTGGCGCCATTGTTCTAGTGGTATGGTATGGAGCGGGCCTGATGCAGGCAGGCCAGTTGTCTTTCGGCGACCTCACCGCTTTTGTTGTATACACCGCATTTGTAGGAGGCAGCATGGCGGGCTTTGCAGACCTGTATGGCCAACTGCAAAAAACGCTGGGGGCAACACAAAGGGTTCGTGAATTGCTGAGGGCCACACCTGAGGAGATTGATGTGGATGACCGGCCCCTGGATCCGAAATACAAGCTGAACGGACAAATGAGTATCCAGAACATTGCATTCAGCTATCCTTCCCGAACAGAAATTCCGGTGTTAAAAGACATCAGCTTTGAGGTTCAACCCGGGCAGCGCATTGCGCTTGTGGGTTCGAGCGGGGCCGGCAAAACAACCATGGCCTCTCTCCTCTTGCGATTTTATGAGCCTGATGAAGGCCAGATCACCTTTGATGGAAAGCCTGCGGAATTCTTTCCGTTGTCGCAGTTGCGGAAACAAATGGCCCTGGTTCCCCAGGATATACTTTTGTTCGGGGGCACAATCCGCGAAAATATTGCCTACGGTAAGCCTGATGCCACAAACGAAGAAATTGAAACAGCAGCCGTGAAAGCTTACGCGCATGATTTCATTTCAGGTTTCCCGGACGGATATGATACCCTGGTTGGAGAAAGAGGTATCAAACTCTCGGGTGGACAAAGACAGAGAGTAGCCATTGCAAGGGCGATCCTTAAAGACCCCGTCATCCTGATATTAGACGAGGCTACCAGCTCGCTGGATTCCGCTTCAGAGTTCCAGGTACAGGAAGCATTAGACAACCTGATGCAAAACCGGACTTCCGTTATCATTGCCCACCGGCTTTCCACCATTCGTAACGCCGACAAAATTATCGTGCTGGAAAAAGGCCTCGTAAAAGAAACCGGGACGCACCTTCAGTTGCTTTCCATAGAAAACGGGTTATACAGAAATCTGAATAACCTGCAACTGAATTAAGCGGGTTTTCTTTTCTTAATAGTTTCGTGGGTTATTTTAAAGGAAAGTTTTTTATGGATCAGGGATTCAAACGTCGGATGAGATTACGTTTTACCTACAAAAGCAGGCGAAATTCATCATTAGTTAATACCCGAACAGGATTTTTAGTTTTACATTTATCTCCCATAACTGAATAACAATGACTACCCGACGCGGCTTTCTCAGGCTGACATATAAAACGGTGATTCTTATCGGCGCAGGCAATGCACTGCAATCGTTTTCGGCAGATCATTTTGAACTACCGCCTCAGGAACAGCTTCGTTTGCGCTTTGCCGTTGCTTCAGACGGGCATTACGGGCAGCCGGATACTTCTTATACAGATCATCATGATGAAATGGTAGGATGGCTGAATGATGAGAAATCTAAACGCGGCGTCGACTTTACAGTCATAAACGGTGATATCATTCATGATGATCCTGCTTTCCTGCCGGAAGCAAAAAAGAAATACGATAGCCTGAAAATGCCCTATTATGTATCTCATGGCAACCATGATAAAACGGATGCGGTATCGTGGGAAAAATTATGGAAGATACCCCTGCACCACGCCTTCGAAAATAAAGAGACAGGATTTTTGATCCTCAATACGGCTGATGATTCCGGAAAATATATCTGCCCTGATATAGAATGGACAAAGGAGCACCTTAACCGTTACGCTTCAAAAGAGCAGTTGTTTGTTTTTATGCATATTACCCCATTCAAATGGACAAAGAACGGGATCGATTGCCCTGAAATCGTTGATTTGTTCAACCGGCAGACAAATCTTAAAGCCGTTTTCCATGGGCATGATCACGACCAGGATGACGTAAAGGAAAACAACGGTAAGCACTATTTCTTTGATGCTCATATTGCAGGCAACTGGGGAACAGCATACAGGGGCTACAGAATAGTAGAGGTGCTGAAAAACGGAAGTATCCTTACGTATCAGATGAATCCTTTATCAGGACAACAGGTAAATAAGAATAATATTTAATGATGCTGAATGCGGGGTGTAACAGCATTCCTTAAGCCTTTCACATCATCCCTGCTCTTTCGAGGATCTGCGTGCTTCCATCTTCCCTGCCGAATATCACCACGTCAGCCATATTAACAAATAAGCCGTTATCAACCACACCGGGCATAAGATTAAGCTGCTGATGCAGCATAGCAGGCTGTTCAATTGCGCCGAAAGAACAATCAATAATATAATTTGCGTTGTCTGAGATAAAAGGTTCGCTGCCGGCGCTTCGTAAAACCGTTGAACATCCAAGATTTTTCAGCCTCATCCTGGTCATTTCCCATCCAAAAGGAACCACCTCCACGGGTAATGGAAAGGAGCCAAGCGTTGAGACGAGTTTACGATCATCTGCAATAATGATATAAAATTCCGATGCATCAGCCACAATTTTTTCCCTGACCAGGGCGCCACCACCACCCTTAATGAGATCGAGGTTTTCATTTGCTTCATCGGCTCCGTCGATCGTGATATCCAGGTGATCTGCATCGGCAAACGTAACCATTTCGATACCCAATTCACGCGCCAGGAGGTCAGACTCCATCGAAGTGGCGATAGCCTTTATTTTCATGCCCTCCCTTACCAGCCTGCTAATGGCATGAATAGCCCAGTAAGCGGTTGAACCTGTGCCTAATCCGACATACATGCCGTCTTTAACGTATTCCACAGCTTTATCCGCTGCTGCTTTTTTTTTGTTGATGGGTTGTGTCATGTGTGAAATCGGGTTGTCGTTCGGTTTAAATATATGGAGAATAAACCAAATGATGGTTTACGTCTGGAGCAGGGAACTACAGCGTAGCAACACAAAAGCAACCATAAAGACAAACGTAAACTCAGGTAAACATCTTAGTGCACACTTCGTGGTTCCCCTCTCCGCGTCCCCCGGTTCCCTTCTTTGTGCTTCTCCGTGGTTCCCTTCTTTGTGCCCCTCGTGGTTCCCCTCTCTGCACCTTAGTTCCCGCTCTCTTCCTCTACACTGGTTGCAATGACACATGTAAGCAACGTTTCATTACTTTACCGCCGCAAATAGTTTTAGTGCAGGTTTTTGCGGAATTAACCCATCTTACTTTGCAGCTTACTGCAAGGAAGTACTTTCCTAAACCCCTCTTTCCTCAACTCATACACCATTGCCTTTCTTTTGGGCCGGCATCTTACCATCTTTGTGTGGCAAACAAAAGAAAATAAAGAAAATGAAATACAAAATCACAACCTTCGTCCTTTTTTCAGCAATCACCACCTTTTCAGCCTTTGCCCTTCCCGGTAAAGATAAAGTTGATCCGAAGGCGTACTCAACATTCCGTCAAAAATTTGCAGAAGCCCGGGATGTTAATTGGGTAACTACCGACAACTATATCAAAGCAAGCTTTGTGCTGAACGAACAACAAATGTTCGCGTTCTTTTCACGAAACGGCGAAATGGTTGGCATTAGCCGGAATATTGCCAGCAACCAGCTTCCGATTATTCTTCAGACACAATTGAAGAAATACAAAGACGGATGGATCACTGACCTGATAGAATTTTCAACGGCTGAACAAACTACTTATTACGCAACAATAGAAAACGCAGACGAAACAACAGTCTTAAAAAGTTTTGTCAATTCATGGTCAGTCAATAAAAGAATGAAAAAAGACTAAACCCTTCCCCCGATGATTAAAAAAGCCTCCCCGCCAAGGAGGCTTTTTTAATCAGGCATTTGCACGCCCCTTTCTCGCTAAAGCCTCTTTACGGACTGCGGGTTTTTGCGGATTCTGGATGATCGTCCTCCTGCTCTGCACCTGTATTATCACGTTCTGACGCTCCTTTCCTCAACTCATACACGATTGCCTTTCTTTTAGGCCGGCATCTTACCATCTTTGTTTGGCAAACAAGAAAAAATAAAAAAAAATAAAATGAAAAATAAAATCACAACCCTTGTCCTTTTCTCCGTAATCACCGCCTTTTCCGCTTTTGCCTTTCCCGGTAAGGATAAAGTTGATCCACAGGCATTCTCAACATTCCATCAAAAATTTGCAGAAGCCCGGGATGTTAATTGGGTAACTACCGATAACTATATCCAGGCAAGCTTTATGCTGAACGAACAACAAATGTTCGCATTCTTTAACCGAAACGGTGAAATGGTTGGCGTTAGCCGAAAGATTGTCGGCAACCAGCTTCCGATTATTCTTCAGACAGAATTGAAGAAATACAAAAATGGAGGTATCTCTGAGATGATCGAATTCGCTACGCCTGAGGAAACAGCATATTTTGCGACAATAGAAACTGCACACCATACAACAACTTTGAAAGGTAATCGCAATATGTGGTCGGTCTATAAGAAAGTAAGAAGACATTGATTATCCCTTCCCTTTATCATTAAAAGGCTCCGCGATGCGGGGCCTTTCGCTTTATAACAAAATGGCAACACGTTTTACACAAAATAAATTTTTCTCTTCTGGTTTGCTGCTGTAGTTTTGTATATCAATTTAGTAGACTAATGTGCATCTGCTGAATTCGTACGGCATAAAGCCTGTATTCATCGGTTTATTGGCGATTACTTTCATATTGTTTATACGCCCCCGATGAATGCCTTTTCTTATGATCAAATAATTTTTAATGGCCGCTTTACAGAATGACATCGAGGAGCTCCTTTTTTTAACAGGCGGGTTAAGTATTGCCCGCTCTCTGCAGGTTCTCTCAGAAAAATATCCCCGGCAGGTTACGTTTTCTTCAAGCTTTAGTTTTGAAGACCAGGTGATAACTCATGACATCCTCAGCAACAATATTGACATCAGTATTTTTACACTCGATACGGGGCGTTTATTCGCGGAGACCTACTCCGTGTGGAACAGCACGAATGAGAGATACCAAACACAGGTAAAAGCTTATTATCCCAACCACCAGCTTATTGAGGATTTCGTGAATGAAAAGGGGCCTAACTCGTTCTATGAATCGGTTGCCAACCGAAAGGGCTGCTGCCATATCCGAAAAGTAGAACCATTAACGCGTGCCTTACGCGGAAATGCCGTTTGGGTAACCGGCTTACGGGCTGAACATTCACCTGACCGCAAAGACCTGTCAATGATGGAATGGGATGAAACCAACAAGATTATTAAATATCACCCCCTTTTACATTGGCAAACCGAAGAAGTGAGTCACTACATCAGACAAAACAATATTCCTTACAATCCCTTGCATGACAGGGGATTTGTCAGCATTGGCTGTGCCCCCTGTACCCGGGCGATAAAGCCCGGTGAAGACTTCAGGGCAGGAAGATGGTGGTGGGAAGATGAGAACAAAAAGGAGTGCGGGCTTCATGCAAGGTCTGAACAGGAAGTGGTTCCTTTAGTACCTGAAGATGGCAGTTCGGAATTGCTGTATAAAAGGTAAGACAGGGGAAAAACCGGTTAATTTTTTAAGAACATCATTTAGCATGAGTAAGTATCATTTCGATTATCTTGATCAATTGGAATCGGAAGCCATTTATATCTTCAGAGAAGTGGCAGGCCAGTTTGAACGGCCGGCACTATTGTTTTCCGGAGGCAAGGATTCCATTACTCTCGTGCACCTCGCGTTGAAAGCTTTCAGACCGGGAAAGTTTCCTTTTCCCCTTTTACATATTGATACGGGTCATAATTTTCCCGAAGCACTGAAATACAGAGACGACCTTGTAGAAAAAATAGGAGAGAATTTGATCGTTCGCCACGTTGACGACACCATAAAAGCGAAAAATCTAACCGAGCCAAAAGGTAAGTTCGCCAGCCGTAATGCATTGCAGACGTACACCCTTCTGGATACGATAGAAGAGTTCCAGTTCGACGCGTGTATTGGCGGTGCAAGGAGAGACGAAGAAAAGGCGAGAGCAAAGGAAAGGATATTCTCGGTGAGGGATGAATTCGGCCAGTGGAATCCCAAACTGCAGCGTCCCGAATTATGGAACACCTATAATGGAAGAATCAATAAAGGGGAAAACGTAAGGGCTTTCCCCATCAGCAACTGGACTGAATTAGATGTATGGAATTATATCCGCCGGGAGAATATCGACCTCCCTTCTATTTATTTTGCCCATGAAAGGGATGTTATAGAACACCAGGGGCAACTGGTTGCCGTTTCTGACTTCATCCGGCTGGATGCAGACGACCTTGTGATCAGGAAAAAAGTCCGGTACAGAACCGTTGGGGATATGACCTGTACGGCAGCGGTTGAATCAAGCGCCGGAACTCTTGACGATATCATAACAGAAATTATTGCCACCAAAACCAGCGAAAGGGGTGAGACCAGGATTGACGATCAGGTTTCCGAAGCTGCTATGGAAGACAGGAAGAAGAGTGGGTATTTTTAAGCAAATGGTCAACAGCCGTTTGTGTTTTATAATTATGAAGATGCGGAGATATTCTGCCAACATACAAGACCTCCGCATTTACAACTAACGACAAAAGAATTCATGGACATACTCCGGTTTATTACAGCAGGCAGCGTAGACGATGGAAAAAGTACGCTGATAGGACGGTTGCTATACGACAGTAAATCAATTCTTATCGACCACCTTGAAGCCATTGAAAGGCAGACAAAAAACAGGAAAGAGGGTGAAATAGATCTTGCGTTGCTGACGGATGGATTAAGGGCCGAAAGAGAGCAGGGTATTACCATCGACGTAGCATACAAGTACTTCTCTACGCCAAAGCGCAAATTTATTATTGCTGATGCCCCGGGGCATATTCAATACACGAGGAACATGGTCACAGGAGCTTCTAATTCAGAGCTTGCGATCATCCTGGTGGATGCAAGAAATGGCGTTATGGAGCAAACGAGACGCCATTCAATTATCGCTTCTCTACTGAACATCCCTCACATTGTTATCGCCATAAACAAAATGGATCTTGTTGAATACTCGGAAGATGTGTTCAATAACATTGTTATCGACTATTCTGCAGTAGCGAACTCCCTCGGCTTAAAAGATGTTGCATACATCCCGATCAGCGCGCTCAACGGCGATAATATTGTTGAAAGGTCCGCTTTCATGGATTGGTATGAAGGGGAATCCCTGCTTCATTTTCTTGAAAACGTGCAACTGGAAAACGATACCAATTACACTGATCCCAGATTTTCTGTGCAATATGTCATCCGGCCCCAGGCTGCCGAATACCACGATTACCGGGGATATGCGGGCAAGGTAATCAGTGGAGTATATCATAAAGGCGATAAGGTGACTATCCTTCCCTCGGGGATGCAAAGTTCTATCAGGGCCATCGAGATCGGGGGAGAGGAAATTGACGAAGCTTACGCGCCGCAAAGTGTTGTTCTTCACCTCGAAGACGATATAGACATCGGCCGGGGCGACCTGATCGTGCAATCCGGCAGGATGCCGGAAATTTCGCAGGATCTTGATGTGCTGGTATGCTGGATGGATAGCAAGCCTTTAAAGCCCGGCAACAGGTATCTATTACAACTTAACAGCAGAACAGTCAGAGCTGTTATTAAAGACATTGACTACAAGCTTGATGTAAACAGCCTCCAGAAAGAAAATGCGCCCGCAAGTGCGATGCTTAATGATATCGTTAAAGTTCATCTTAAAACCGCATCCCCTGTTCCTTATGACGCTTACAGCAAACTGCGGGTGAACGGAGGAGCGATCCTTATCGATGAAACAAGCAATGTGACCGTCGGAGCCTGTATGCTGCAATGAAGTATTCCGGTGTGCTGAATATGAGTACCACGGAAGAAGTATTAACGCGTTTTATTTTTTTGCAAAAAGGGGTGAAAAAGAAAGATTACAAAAGCTGAACAAGATGATGGTGACACAAAAAAAAATGGGTAAAGTTATCCTGGCCGGTGCCGGGCCCGGTGATCCTGACCTGCTAACCATAAAGACAGCGCGGTATCTTCAGGTTGCGGACGTAGTATTAACCGACCGCCTGGCCAGTGAAGACATCCTCAAACAGTATGTCAATGAAAAGGCAGAGGTGATCCATGTAGGGAAACAATGCAGGCGTGGCCCTTCTACCACCCAGGCGACCATCAATGAATTGCTCATTCATTTTGCCGGGGAAGGTAAGTTAGTGGTGCGGCTGAAGGGAGGCGACGTGTCCATTTACTCAAACATCCTTGATGAATTGCAAACACTTACCGAACACCAGATTCCCTATGAAATCATCCCAGGCATAACCGCGGCTTCCGGAGCAGCAGCTTATGCCGGCATCCCGCTGACTGCAAGGGATCACTCCACGGCTGTGCGCTTTTTAACCTTTTACAGGTCTGATATCATAACAGGTACATACTGGAAAGATCTGGCAGAAACAGATGACACACTGGTGTTTTACATGTCGGCAGAAACCATTGGCGACGCCGTAAACCTGCTTGTAGAAAATAATATTTCAGGTGATAAGCTGCTGGCCGTAATTGAGCAGGCGACAACCCCGTTACAGCAGGTAACCATAATTAACCCTTATGCCTATGCGGAGATGAAACAGCGGCCGTTTATCTCTCCAACGATTGTGATCATAGGCAAAGTGGTGGCCTTGCATGAGCAGTTCAAATGGAGAAATAATGGAGGTAATGGCGACGTTTACTTTAAAACGGTAGAAAAAGCGGAAACTGCTCAGGCAAAAAAACTTATCGCCTGACGCGTTTCTGAACACGAATGTTGAAGCTGCATATTCATTACGCTAAAGAAATTACAGCTGTTAACCCTCCAAACAGAATAGGTATTAAACAAACATCATGGTACCGGAGCAAAAATTAAAAACATTCCTGGAGCTGATAAAAAATTCAACTTCACAGGAACTGATCTGGATGAACGGTTATTTATCCGGGGTTCTTTCTCAGGGTAAGGAATCTCAGGCGCCGGCACAGGTAAAGAACGGGATAAACAAGATCACCATCGTTTACGGAACGGAGACCGGCAATTCAAAAAGACTCGCGACCAGCTTCGCTGCTACCGCCAAAAAAGTTGGCATTAATGCAAAAGTCGTCAGCATGGATCAATACCGGGTGACCGACCTGTCAAAAGAAGAATATTTCTTTTCAATTGTCAGCACTCACGGAGAAGGTGACCCTCCCGCTTCAGCTAAAAAATTTTACGATCATATTCACCAGAATGGTTTCCAGTTGGGAAAGCTGAAATATGGTGTTCTGGCACTGGGCGACACCTCTTATCCGCTGTTTTGTAAAATAGGCGAAGACGTTGATGAGCAATTAAAAAAATTAGGGGGCAGCAGGATCGTTCCCTTACAGAAATGTGACGTGGATTTCGAGGATGACGCAAATGCCTGGATAAATAACGCCTTACATATTCTCCAAAACAACGGCACTGTGGTTACCGCACCTCCTGTTGTGGCAAAAAAAGCTACCGGCAGAAAAACGTTTTCCGGTAAGATCCTTTCAAACATCAACCTTAACGACTTTGGCTCTGGAAAAGAAACGCGTCATATTGAAATAGCGGTGGAAGATGTTGACTATCTGCCCGGTGATTCTATTGGTGTGATTCCGGAAAACCCCGGGGCGGCGGTGGAAGCAATCATAAGCCTTGCAGAAATAACTAAAGAGCAAACGGTAATCTATAAAAACGAACCGCAAAGCATATATGACCTCCTTTTGCAGAAACTAAACATTATCTACCTTCCGGAACGGGTAGTTAAAAAATATGCGGAAATTGTTCAGCAGGATATTCCGGCTACGAGAATAGACCTGGTTGACCTACTCAAAATTTACCCGGTAAAAGACGCACATCATTTTGTAGATGTGGTAACGGCTCTGGAGCCCATCGCTCCCCGGCTGTATTCCATTGCATCATCACCGGAAGCGCATAGCGATGAGCTGCATATCACGGTAGCAAAAAACAATTTCAGGGTACATGATGAACTAAAGTATGGCCTGACTTCTGATTTCCTGGTAAAGCTGAAGGAAGAAGCACCACTTAATTTTTATGTTCACCCCAATTCACAGTTCAGGTTGCCTGAAGAAGACACTGACATCATTATGATCGGCCCCGGAACCGGCATCGCGCCTTTTCGTTCCTTTATTGCTCATAGAGACGCTACCGGCGCTTCAGGAAAAAACTGGCTGTTTTTTGGAGAGCAGCACTTTACAACCGACTTTTTATACCAGACCGAAATCCAAAACTGGCTTGAAACGGGTGTGCTTACCAAAGTAAATGTCGCATTTTCGAGAGATCAGCCTCAAAAGGTATATGTTCAACATAAGATGCTGAGAGAAGGCCGGATATTATATGAATGGATTGAATCAGGTGCATGCGTTTACGTATGCGGCACCAAAGACCCGATGAGTATCGACGTTGAAAATACCCTTTTGCAGATCATCGGAGAACATGGTAACCGGTCAGCAGAAGAAGCCCTTCAATACCTGGACCAGATGAAGGAAGATGGAAAGTATATGAAGGATGTTTATTAGGTATGGGGTATGAGCTATCAGCTATCGGCTATCAGCTATCAGCTATCAGCTATCGGCTATCGGCTATCGGCTATCAGCTATCGGCTATCGGCTATCGGCTATCGGCTATCAGCTATCAGCTATCAGCTATCGGCTATCAGCTATCAGCCGTCAGCTATGGGTTTGGAAAAAGTAAACTTTAAAAGCATTTTTTAAACTCAACAAATTAAACTACCTACTACCTACTACCTACTACCTACTACCTACCACCTACTACCTACTACCTCAAACCTCATACCCCATACCTCCTTTATTATTTAACAATCACCAAAAACCACATGTCAGACAAAAATAGCCTATCAGCAGTAGAGAAAATAAAGCAGGAAAGCAACGGCCTGAGAGGAACGATCGTTGAAAGTCTCGAAAACGAGATCACAGGCGCGATAAGTGAAGAAGACCAGGCATTGATAAAATTTCATGGGATGTACCAGCAGGACGATCGTGACCGCCGGGAAGAAAGGTCTGAAAAAAAGCTGGAACGCCTGTTTTCGTTTATGATCCGCTTACGGTTAGCGGGTGGATTTCTCACGCCGGAACAATGGATCGCTACCCATGAGATCGCTGGGGAAAATTCCACCGGAATTATCAAAATCACTACCCGGCAAACAGTACAGTTACATGGAATTATAAAATCGAAGATAAAGCCTACCATACAGGCATTCAACGAAGCAAAGCTGCATTCCATTGCTACCTGCGGCGACATCAATCGCAATGTATTGTGCACATCTAACCCGATACAATCTCCCATACATGCGCAAATATTTCATTTTGCCGACAGGATAAGCAAATTGCTTATGCCTAAAACAAGAGCCTATTACGAAATCTGGCTTGGTGAAGAGAAAATAGCGGACAGAAAAGAAGAGGCAGATCCGCTGTATAATGACAACTACCTGCCACGGAAATTTAAGATAGGAGTTGTTATTCCACCCAACAACGACATCGACGTTCTGGCAAATGATATCGGTCTCATTGCCATTATCGAAAACAATGAATTGAAGGGCTTTAATATCGCCATTGGTGGGGGTTTATCAACGACCCATGGCAATGAGGAGACATATGCAAGACTGGCTACGGTAATTGGGTTTACTGACACCGAAGAAAAAATATTGAAGGCTGTCTATGAAATCGTGACCATCCAGCGGGATTATGGAAACCGCAGCGACCGCAAGCTGGCAAGGTTGAAATACACCCTTGATAAATACGGGGAAGACTGGTTCAGGACCGAACTGGAAAACAGGACCGGCTTTAAGCTGGAAGAACCGCGGCCTTATACGTTTACCTCCCGTAAAGATTTTTACGGATGGGTTCAAAGTCATGATGGCCTGTGGCATTACACCATGTTCATAGAAAACGGAAGGGTGATGGATGATGAAAAGCTGGCAATGAAAACCGCTTTGCTCGAAGTGGCCAGAACCGGAAAAGCTCATTTCAGATTCACCTGCAACCAGAACCTGATTCTCACCGATATCAAACAGGAAGATAAAAATACCATTGAGGTGATCCTTCACCGCTTTAACATCATCGGGCATACAGAAACAGCTTCTGTTATCCGGAGAAATGCTATGGCCTGCACGGCACTTAATACATGCCCGCTCGCTTTAGCTGAAGCGCAACGCTATTTGCCTTCTCTCCTCACCCTGATAGAACCGTTGCTTGCCAGGCACGGGTTGAGCGATGAGGATATCATCCTGAGAATGACGGGCTGTCCTAACGGATGCGCGCGGCCATACGCTGCTGAAATTGGCTTTGTGGGAACAGTTCTGGGACGATACAACCTGCACCTCGGTGGCGATAATGAAGGTACAAGACTGAATAAAATATATAAAGAGAACCTGGACGAAGCAGCAATCCTGTCGGAGCTGGATATGCTTTTTGAAGTGTATAAAAATGAAAGGGATCATGGGGAGAAGTTCGGCGATTTTGCTTTACGCAAGAGCTGGGTTTCGGCACCAGCCGGTTTCCTCTTCCGGGGATAGCCTGATGCAGATGACAGTAACCATTGATAAAGGCATCATCCCGTTAGGTGGCTGTCCGCTTGAGTTTATCCGGAACATTACGCGGGTCAAAGCATGTAAATCATTGGCATTAGAAAAGGAAAGCATTTCAACGGTTAGTACAATAATAACAATTTGATGAACGAAAAGGTCGCGGACAAAATAAGTGCTGCTATTGAGCCGCCGCTAACGGATAGAAACCGCTTATATCCCATTTTTTTAAAGCTTGAACAACTGAAGGTTCTCCTCGTTGGAGCGGGAAATGTGGGGCTTGAAAAGCTGGAGTCTATTCTGAACAATGCACCCAATACCCGGGTGTTGATTGTTGCCACAACAATTTCCGGCTCAGTGAGAGACCTTGCAGCATCGCACCCCGCAGTAACAATGGAGGAAAGGAGCTTTACCTCAGACGACCTGGAAGATAAAGACCTCGTAATCGTTGCGGTAAATGATAAGGAGGTAAGCAGTTATATCCGGGGCATAGCCAAGGAAAAGAAAATCCTCGTTAATGTTGCCGATACGCCGGATCAATGCGATTTTTATCTAAGCTCCGTGGTACAGAAAGGCCAGTTGAAAATTGCCATTTCCACTAATGGCCAGTCGCCAACTGCAGCAAAACGCATCAAAGAAATGTTGCAGCATTCCCTGCCGGATGAGCTGAATGAAGTGATCAATAATCTTCATACGATACGAAAACAGCTTAATGGTAATTTCGAGGACAAGGTAAAACAGCTCAATGCGATCACAAAAGTTCTCATTGAAGAAGATCCTGCTCAAAAGAGCAGTAAGTGGAAAAAAATTGCGACGTATTCACTTACTGTTTTTGCATTGATGCTCATCGGTCACTTTGTGTTTTCTTACCTGCCCGTCAGAGATTTGGCCGATGGCACAATTGACTGGTACCAAACCCTGGACAAAAATTTTCACTGGATGATACTGGCCGGTTTCCTTGCACAATTGGTTGACGGCGCCTTAGGGATGGGGTACGGGGTAACCAGCGCCACTATTCTACTTTCCGCCGGTGTTAACCTTGCAGCCATCAGCGGCAGCATCCATACTGCTGAAATATTTGCCAGCGGCGCCTCTGGATACAGCCATTACAAATTTGGCAACGTAAACAAAAAAATGTTCAAGGCACTGCTGATCCCCGGAATTATCGGGGCCATTCTCGGCGCAGTTCTGTTAAGCAAATTCGGAGATTCACACGCCCAATATCTCAGGCCCGTTATGGCATTTTATACCTTTTTTCTTGGCGTAAGAATTCTGATCAATGCTTTCAGGTCTCAGAAGATTCTGAAAAAATTTAAACGTTACGGCTGGCTTGCCGGAGTGGGTGGTTTCCTCGATTCGTTCGGGGGCGGCGGCTGGGGACCGATCGTTACCACTACGCTGATCATAAAAGGGCGCAGCCCCCGTTTTGTAATTGGGACAGTAAGTGTTACGGAATTTTTTGTGACCCTGGCCAGCGCATTTACTTTTTTTACCTTTTTAGGAGTTACTCACTGGCAGGTTATCCTGGCGCTGATCATTGGAGGATTGATCGCGGCCCCCATAGCGGCCAGGCTTACCGGGAAGCTGCCCCGTAAAACTTCATTCATATTACTTGGGGTGCTCGTTATATTCTGGAGCGTTAGAATAATTATAAAAGCCATTTGACCGTAAGAATGATTAAACGAATATTGGCCTCCGGTGCACAGATAGAAATGGATAACAAACCTCACGTTTTCAGCATGCACCTTTGAGTGAATTAAGCGATCCAAGATTCATGAATATACATTCAGGTGTCTGACTGCCTGAATGCGTCTGATACCCTTACCCCTGAAAATCCCGGCTCCGAAAGCCATTTGAAAAGGTAGTGCGAAATCTTTTCCGATTCAACCATAAATCCGTCATGGCCGTATGCCGAATCAATTTCAATTAATGTGGAGCCAGTGATGTTACCGGCAATAAGTTCCTGCTCCTGAAGCGGGCATAGGATATCGCTTGTTATCCCGATGATCAGCGTCCGCTGTCTGACGCCTTTCAGAACGAGGTCTGATTGGCCACCCCTTCCCCTCGCAATGTGATGGGTGTCCATAGACTTTGTAAGAAGCCAGTAACTAACGGCATTAAACCGCTTCACCAGCTTATCGCCCTGGTGAACAATATACGATGAAGCTTTGAAGTTATCGAGCTTGCCGGTGTCTGGATCGGTTTGCTTTTCAACGATAACCCCATAATTGCGGTAAGTAAGCATGCCCATGGCCCGTGCAGCTCTTAATCCTTTTGCCCCTGCACCAGGTGCGTGATCAAGCCAGGTAACGTCAGCTTCGATAGCTAAGCGTTGTGCAGTATGAGTGGCGATGCCCCAGGCACTTTCTGCGGCAGACGTAGCCAGCAAAAAAAGGTTGCCGATAACTTCTTTTTCCATGATTGCCCATTCAAGCGCCTGGTATCCTCCCATGCTGCCACCCATCAGCAGGTGGATTTTATCTATACCCAGGTGCTTACGCAAAAGGATATGCGCTCTTACCATATCCCGTATAGTGATTAAAGGAAAGGTATTATACCACTGTTTCCCCGTCTGCGGATTCGTGCTCAAAGGTCCGCTGGTGCCATAACATGATCCAAGTGTGTTAGCGCATACAATAAAGTATTTCTCCGGGGTAATAACATGATCTTTACCTACTACTCCCGGCCACCAGTCCATAGCATCCGAACTGGCAGTGAGCGCATGGCATATCCATACGACGTTATTTTTTTTCTCATTCAATTTGCCATAGGTGTGATATGCTATTGTGATCCCGGGAAGTTCTCCCCCCGCCTCCAGCTCAAATATCTCTGGCGAATTGTATTCATTCATGTAAACAATCTGTATTTCGCAGCAAAGTAAAGGCCTATGTTAATTACATTTGCAAAAATTATTCACAATGATTAAAGTAGTTGTAGATCGGGTTGAGGGTGATTTTGGTTTCGAAGCGAGCGATGCAAATGGGCATACGGTAAGGCTTGACAGCAGCCCCGAAGCAGGTGGAAATAATTACGGTGTGAGGCCGATGCAGATGCTGCTGATGGGATTAGGCGCATGCAGCGGAATTGACATCGTTTCGATATTAAAAAAACAACGACAGGAAATTGAGACCTTTCATACGGTAATCGAAGGGGAAAGAGAGCAGGGCAAAGAGCCCTCTTTGTGGACGCGTATCAATGTTGTTTTTGAGTTGAAAGGCAACATAGAACCCGCTAAAGCCCGGAGGGCCTGCGACCTGTCGATGGAAAAATATTGTTCCGTTGCAGAAACACTACGCAGAGCGGGCTGCCACTTACAATGGGACGTGAAGGTCAACGAGAAGGCTGAAGTAGAAAGCCGGTAGGCATCAAACCGTTTAATCACGCTTTTCAACCAATAGTAGCATTCATAAAATAAAATAAGGCCGGATGAATGATGAACCGGATTCTACTAAGTTCATGTGGACAGACCGCTACACCGCATTATTATTGCTTTTTGTTGAGCATCATATTCACCGGTTTAATATCTCACTTAACTTTTTTTAAATGGAACAGAACAGAATAACAAAAGCGATCCGTATCCAGACCGAAACTACTGGCGAAATGGAGCATTCCACCCCCTTGTTCCTCACCAGCAGCTTTTGTTTCGACAATGCTGAAACGATGCGGGCCGCCTTCGCGGATGAAAGCGACGATAACATTTACAGCCGCTTCAGTAATCCCAATGTCAGGGAATTTACCGATAAAATATGTGCCCTCGAAGGCGCAGAAGCCGCTTGCGCCACCGCATCGGGAATGAGCGCCGTTTTTGCTTCCTTTATGGCCCTGTTGAAAAAAGGCGATCACCTTTTATCGTGTAATGCCATCTTTGGCAGCACGCATACCATTATCACAAAATATCTTCACCGTTACGGAATAGAATATTCCTATGTAAGTGCCAGCCGCCCGGAAAAATGGGAGGCCGCCATCCGGCCGAACACTAAAATGATCTACCTGGAAACACCCACGAATCCCGGGCTCGATATCATTGACCTGGAGTTTGTCGGCCAATTGGCTCAAAGGCACCAGCTTATTTTGAATGTAGACAATTGCTTCGCCACACCGGTAAGCCAGCGCCCAATCGAATACGGTGCTCATCTCGTTGTTCATTCAGCTACCAAATGGATAGACGGGCAGGGGCGTGTACTCGGCGGGGTGATTGCTGGAAAAAAAGAATTGATCCATGAAATATATTTGTTTTGCCGCAGCACCGGTCCTTCGATGGCTCCCTTTAATGCATGGGTATTGAGCAAGAGCCTGGAAACGCTCGACGTTCGTATGGAGCGCCATGCCGCCAATGCGCTGCATATTGCCAGGGCACTTGAAAACCACCCGAAGATTGCCTGGCTTACCTATCCATTCCTGCCGACACATCCGCAACATGAGATTGCCATAAAACAAATGGCCAATGGAGGAGGCATTTTGTGTTTTGAATTGAGGGGCGGCCTGCAAAGCGGACGTAATTTTTTGAACAGCCTGGAGATGATCACGCTTACAGCTAACCTTGGCGACAGCAGAACCATCGCTTCTCACCCGGCAAGCACAACCCATGCAAAGCTATCGGAGGAAGAAAGACTTGCGGTGAATATAACCCCGGGGCTGATCCGTATTTCGGTTGGGCTTGAGTACGCCGATGACGTACTCCGGGATATCATGCGGGCTTTGGAACATTGCTGATCTGATTACCGGCTATGAGCTGTCAACTGATCGCTCACTCCTGATCCATGATTCTTGTTTTTAATTATCAGCTTAATTATTTAACTTTCCTGCCTTTCACCCTTAACAAATTTGCGCATATGAAATTCGTATCGGACATACTCGCCCGCAAAGGAAATGTTGTTTCAATCAGCCCTGAAACTTCAGTTCTGGAAGCTCTTAAATTAATGGCAGAAAAAAACATTGGCTCCGTGATGGTCATACAGGACGGGCAGTTCCTTGGAATAATGACCGAGCGTGACTACTCCCGCAAAGTTATCCTGAAAGGAAAATCTTCTACGGATACAAGAGTATCAGAGATCATGACCATCGATTCGCCTCCTGTATCTCCCTCCGATACTATTGAGCATTGCATGGCGCTCATGACCACCAATAATATCCGGTATGTGCCTGTGTTTGAAAAAGGCAGCCTCAGCAATATCATCTCGATGAGCGATGTGGTAAAAGCCACCATTCAGGGCCAGGAAGAAACCATTACCCAGTTAAAGGATTACCTGCATGCCAGCATGTAAGAAGCAGGCTGGGTAGTAGGTAGTAGGTGGTGCGCGTACCGGTTAGTAGGTAGTAGGTGGTGCACGTGCCGGTTAGGAGCTACTGGATACAGACCTATAAAACAGGCGTTATATGGTAAAATTTAGAGGCCTGATTGTGTGATGAGATATCAATCCTGTCAGATGTGCAGCAGTCCTGATCTGGTATTGACGTTTGGCGGCTCAGTTATACTACCACCACCCGCTACCAGCTACCCACTACCAACTACCCACTACCCACTACCAACTACCAACTACCAACTATCCTCCCTTACTGAACTAACTCAACTCCTGCCATGACATTAATCATCGTTTTACTATGCATCATCCTGCTTGTATTATTAATATCATGGGCTAAGGTTAATGCCTTCCTCGCCTTTCTGATTGTGTCAATCCTTACCGGGCTCTTGCTTGGAATTCCGCTGAGGAACATCGCCCAGTCCGTTAACAAGGGTATCGGCGATACCTTAGGGTCGTTAGTGATCATTATCGTTTTAGGCGCCATGCTTGGCAAGCTGGTGGCGGAAAGTGGCGCCGCGCAGAGAATTGCAACAGTAATGATGAATACTTTCGGTGTGAAGTATATACAGTGGGCGTTGATGGTAACAGGTTTTGTGATCGGGATACCACTTTTTTACAATGTCGGTTTTGTGCTAATGATACCGCTGATTTTTTCAGTGGTGTATAAATATAAGTTACCTGCTGTTTATATCGGCCTTCCCATGCTGGCCTCGCTTTCAGTAACGCATGGATTTCTTCCACCTCATCCTTCTCCTGCTGCCCTGGTAGCCCAGTTTCATGCAAACATGGGCTTAACGTTAGTGTATGGTATCGTGCTGGCAATTCCCGCCATCATTATAGCAGGGCCGGTTTTCTCCCGTTTTCTGAAAAACATTGTTTCAACTCCCCTGCAGGCTTTTTACGCGAAAACGTTACCTGATGAAAGTTTACCTGGGGTAAGAAACAGCTTTCTTACTTCATTGCTGCCGGTAATCATGCTGATCGTAACAACCCTGGCCTTATATTCGATGGATACCCCATCCGTTAAAACCTTTTTTTCAGATTCAACCGGCGGGCATCTTCAGAATTTGCTGGTTTTCCTTGGCGAACCCGCTGTGGTCATGTTGATAGCCGTTATTGTTGCCACTTACACACTCGGCCTTAAGATGGGGAAAAGCATGACCGCTGTGATGAATATTTATTCAGATGCTGTAAAAGACGTCGCCCTAATCCTGCTCATTGTAGGCGGTGCGGGCGTATTAAAGCAGGTGTTCGTAGATAGCGGAGTAAGTAAGGAAATAGGCGAGGTTCTCCGGGGGCTCGACATGAACCCGCTGGTGCTTGGCTGGCTTATTGCTGCTATAATCCGTGTTTGCCTGGGGTCTGCTACGGTTGCAGGACTTACAACAGCAGGGATTATCGCCCCTACCCTGGCCCAGTCGAATGTGGACCCTAACCTGATGGTACTGTCGATCGGTGCGGGAAGTCTTATGTTTTCACATGTTAATGATGCCGGTTTCTGGCTGTTCAAAGAATATTTCAATCTTTCGATAAAAGACACCATCAGGTCATGGTCAGTAATGGAATCTATTGTCGCTGTTGTTGGATTGGCGGGCGTGTTATTGTTGAATGCTGTCATTTCCTGATCCTGTAAGCTCTTAGGACCCATCTGGCATGACGTGCAGCGATGGGCACAGCAGAAAGTTCAGTGACGGGTGCCTGATCCTGCCGCTTTCGGTCAGAATCTTCTGAAGCCATCAAACCATTATCAGCAAAAACTTTCTGCTTGCACTACTACTCCGGCCAACCTACTCATCACCAACTTTATCTTTAACTACTACCAGATCCTGCAGTTCTACCTGCATGGGCAGCAGGCCTATTTTGACAACGGCTCTTTTTCCCCGTATTTCCAGCACTTCTCCAACCTGGTGATTTCTCTTCATCTTCACCTTGTCTCCAACATTCACGTCCCCTCCTACCTCGTTATACCTGAGGTCCACTTTTTTTTGAAGCTTGTTCACTACCTTACGGTCATCTTTTTTGAACAACAGGTTCTGAATCTCTTTAACTACCTTGTCTTTGTCTTCCGTTTTTTTCCATTCAATTACAATCTGTTTTAATTTCCGTTCCATGTCTTTCAGGTAAGCTATCCGGTCTTCTGTTATTTTATTTTGCTGTTCCAGCAATTCCACCTGTTGGAGGTGACGTTCTTTATCTATCAGTTCTTCCATCTCTTTTTTAAGCCGGTCGTTTTCCTTCATCAGCTTGTTGAGATCCTTTCTTTCTTTTTCGATGGACTGAAGGTCCTGCTCGGTTCGGTTCAATAACTTATCAAGCCGGAAATGATCTTCATCAACGAGCTGCCTTGCTTTTGCGATCAGTTCCGGTTGGAGTCCTATCCGCCCGGCGATCGAAAAGGTATAAGAGCTTCCCGGCTTGCCAACGATGAGCTTGTATAACGGCAGCAGGTTTTTTTCATCAAAGGCCATAGCACCATTAATGATCCCGGGCACTTTGTTTGCCATTACTTTCAGGTTTAGGTAATGCGTGGTTACGATACCAAAGGCATGCTTTCTTGCCAATTCTTCCATGATCACTTCTGCAAAAGCGCCTCCAAGGTTGGGATCGCTTCCACTTCCAAGTTCATCGATAAAAAACAGGGTTTTCCCGCTTGCATTTTCAATGAAGTATTTCATATTCTTCAAATGGGAGCTGTACGTGCTTAATTCAAACTCAAGGCTTTGGGTATCTCCGATATGGATCATAAGCTGTTTGAAAATGCCCATCTGTGACGACGGATGCACGGGGATCAGCAGGCCGCTTTGAACCATCATCTGAAGAAGTCCTGCTGTTTTCAGCGTAACTGTTTTTCCGCCCGCATTCGGGCCACTGATCACTAGTATCCTGCTTTTTTCATCAAGGGTAAGAGAAACCGGGACAGTAGGCTTCTGTGATTTTTTATGATAGAGATAAAGAAGGGGATGGAATGCGTTGACGAGGTGAACATGTGCCCTGTCTATAACCACCGGATACTCCGCATTCATGTCCACGGCAAGCTTTGCCTTGGCCGAAATAAAATCATATTCACCTGCGATGCTGTGGTAAGTGCCAAGCAAGGGAGCATAAGCGGAAAGTTTAGCGGTTAGTTCCCTGAGTATACGGTAAACCTCCCTGCTTTCCTCATTCTCCAGGCCAAACACCTGGTTATTCAGCTCTGTGGTTTCTTCCGGTTCTATAAAAGAGGTTTTGCGCGTGTCGCTTTCCCCGTGTAAAATGCCTTTCACCATCCGTTTCTGTTCCGCAAATATGGCTACCACCCTTCTGCCATTGATGAATGACTCTTCAATGTCGGCGAGATAGCCCTGCCTGTTTAACTTTTGGATGATGCGGTCGAAAATCCGGCGGAGCTCGTTCCGCTTTCTGTACAGGCTCATCCGGATATTTTGCAATTCCCCGGAGGCATTGTCCAGTACCTGGCCATTTTCATCCAGCACGTCATTGATTAACGCGTTGATCGCTTTTTCGTAATGAGTACCTTCAATTAGCTTAGCTAAGGCAGCGTAAGCCGATCTTCTTTCACTATCAAACCAGCGGAATATGTTCTGGATGTTTTGCGCAAGTTTGCCTATTTGTATAAACTGGTCTCCGCTAAGCACAGCGCCTGGTATAGCGAGCAGCTTTAAGTCTTTTGAAAGGTTGAAGATGTGATCGTTAGGAAAGTATATCGCGTTTGTAAGAAGCTGCCTAAACTCGTGAGACTGCTGTAATTCTACGAGGATGAAGTCTTTAAGTGTGTGAATACGTAGCTGGTCTGCCTTTGTCCTGGCATACTCACTCCTGCAATGCCCGGCGAGCAGGGCTTTAATCTTATCAAATTCCAATTGAAAAACAGCCGATTCCGGGAATACCTTCACGTATTTATATTTGCATGCGAATTTCGTAATTATATGTTACCCGGTACAGATTTAGTTCATGGTATTAACTCCGATGAAACCGCGTGATGGCAACGTTAACAATGTCACAAAGATCACCAAGGTAGTTGCGTTTGATGCTTTTGGGAGGTGGTGAGCTTAACTTTGCATAAATGTAACGAACGGATGAATGCTATAAATTTACTAACCATTTTTTTAACGTCAGCTGTTGTAAACAGTTCCTGCGTACAAAAGGAAAATACAAGAATGATGAATGATGCAAGCTTTTCAGAAGAAATGAAAACAGATACCGCCACATTCGGAACGGGATGTTTTTGGTGTACAGAGGCAATTTTTGAGCAGTTGAATGGCGTTCTGAAGGTAACGTCGGGTTATAGTGGCGGCCACGTGGCGAATCCGACTTACGAGGAAGTCTGTGAAAAGAAGACAGGTCATGCCGAGGTAGTGCAGGTTGTGTTTGACCCAACGATCCTGACTTATGATGAATTGCTGGAAGTTTTCTGGCAGACTCATGATCCTACAACGTTGAACCGGCAGGGAAATGATGTAGGCCCGCAATACAGGAGCGTTGTGTTTTTCCACAATGAACAACAGAAAGCAAAGGCAGAGCATTACAAAGATAAATTGGATAAAAGCGGCTCGTGGGACAATAAGATCGTTACCACGATCGAGCCGTATAAGAATTTTTATGTGGCAGAAAATTATCACCAGAATTATTACGCCAACAATGGTTCGCAACCATACTGTTATTTTGTTATCCGTCCAAAGCTTGAGAAATTTGAAAAGGTGTTTAAAGATAAGATGAAGAAGAATTGATCCCTCCCGGAGGGGTATGATCGTTCTTCATTTAAAATGGCACGTATTCAAGGGCAGGCGTTTCCCCGGGGCTGAATAGCAGCCATTCGATTGTAATTACATACGGGATATGCTATTACATAGGGATCCGGCGTATGGAATTCATTTACCTTCAACGAAGCTGTTCCCTCCAGCCTGGTATCTATTTATTTTCTGATATTTACTCATTTAACTACCCGATTTTGCAATTTTATCATGTAAATTTATATTGATCCTGCTTTATGATTACTGCGTAAATTTTTTATAATCAACGTTGTAAAAGTAATCATCATGAAAAAGCTATTTTTAACAGACAGGAACAACTGGGCGGCATTCGTTGCGCGCCTCACACTCGGCGTTGTCGTATTCCCTCACGGTGCTCAGAAACTATTCGGGTGGTTCGGAGGGCATGGATTTGAAAATACCATGGGTTGGTTTACGATGCAACTGAATATTCCATGGATTCTTGGCTTCCTGGTTATCATAATTGAATCAATTGGATCTATGGCCGTACTCGCTGGTTTCGCCACGCGCTTTTTTGCATTTGCGATATTTTGCAACTTTGTTGGAATTATTGCCACTACCAATATGCGAAACGGCTTTTTTATGAACTGGAGCATGATGCCGGATCAACCTGAAGGGTATGAATTTCATCTGCTGGTTTTAGGTCTTTGTATTGTTCTGATGGTTACGGGAGGCGGCAAATGGAGCCTTGACGCGGCTATCACCGATAATGAAAGTTACCGTACCAACCGTCTGACTACTTAACCAGGAGTAGTCATCATAGGAACGCTTCGTGCTGTGGCCTTGAATCGCCGGAAGATAAGGATTCAAAAGCACGAACCGTTCCTTTCATAGCGCCGCTACTAACCAGCGGAATTTAATATCTTACCCAAATAGAAAATATGCGATTACAAGGGTCACTAAAATATTAAAGACCTGGGCAATTAAAAAAGCATATAGCGGATTTCGGTTATTAGATTGCAACAGCTCAGCAAAATTTGTTTCGAGTCCGATACTGGTGAACGCCAGGGCAAACCACAATGACTGAAGATTTTTCAAGGGTTCCTTAACGGTGTTTACGGTTGCAGGGTTTAGCATAAACGAAAACAACAGGGAAGCAGCAATGAACCCGACAACGAATTTCGGGAACCTTTCCCATATCACCCCGAGTGTAGGTTTGGCGGTTTGCACGTCTGCAGACTTATTGCCGGCGTAAGTCCAGTATACCGATATCACAAAAGCCGCAAGGCCTAACAGAACGTTCTGTGAGAATTTTACAATAGTACTTACTTTTAAGGCGGTTTCTCCGACAAGCGAGCCTGACGCTACAACTGCACCCGTAGTATCAATGCTGCCACCCAGCCAGGCACCTGTTACCTCCTGTGAAAAGCCGTAATACCGTGCGATGTACGGCATTGCTATCATCATAGGGATTGCAGTGATCAACACCATGGATATGACATATGAGAGTTTTTTCGTGTCGCCCTTTATGGCGCCGGCTGTCGCAATCGCTGCGGAAACCCCGCATATGGAAACCGCACTTGATATCATCATGGTTAGTTCCTCGTCTACTTTTAACCTTTTGCAGATCCAGTATGCGAAGTACCACACCGATATCACTACTATCAACGCCTGTAGTAACCCAAGAACCCCTGCCTTTAATATGTCATTAAAGATGATCCCGGTTCCAAGTAATACGAGCCCGATCTTTACAAATAATTCGGTGGATAAAGCGTCTTTGAACCACCCTGGCAGCTTCAGCAAATTTCCAATCAGCAATCCTATAATAAGGCTGAACATTACTGCTTCTAAATTTAACGACTTCACCCCGCTGTTCCCTGCAATAACGAGGGCGGTAACGGTAATAAAATAGATAAAAGGAAAGGCATACAGGTAAGGCTTTAGCGGCCTTCCGGTAAGCCACGCAGCAACAAGGGTGATGAATAGAAGGAACAGGAACTGGAGAACAATCAGGAACACATTTCCGCCGACAAATATCCTCTCTGACAGGTCTGACACATCACTCCATCCTAAAGTAGGGGAACTGATCCTTAAGCCGGTTATTGAAAGCACGATGATGAAAAAGCCCATAAGCACCACCGTCCAGTCTTCACTTACGTGCACTTTTTTAGTCCTTTGCTCCATAGCCTTATCAATTTATTTAATGAATGTATCTATTTAATCTATGAATTAGATAAGTTATGGTTCTTTATTGTCTGCCATTTAGATAAAAGCGTTCACGCCTGCAAAAGAAAAATGCTTTCGTATGGATCATGATTATCATCACTTCAGAACAGAAACGTTACCTTTTCGTGATATCAATGTTGAAAGATTCGTTGTTATTTGCATAACGAATACCTTCTGTAGGGATGCAGCTTTCTGAAGCAGTTAATGTTATACAGATTTCAGGTTCTGAGATGCGAAGAAGCGCCAAAGCAAATATTGTCACGTTATTGTTGCAAGGTACGAAGCCTCTTTTGCTGAAGAAGATCAAAATACATATTATGTCAGGTCAAAAATATATTCTCCACCTTTCTCTTCTTATGATCGTGCTAACATCTTCAACGTTCACTTATAAACCAGAAAAGGAAAGCCCCGGCGAAACGGGATTTGCATTTATCGAGCTTTTTACGTCAGAAGGTTGCTCCAGCTGTCCCCCGGCAGACCTGCTTGTATCTAAAATCTTAAAAGAAACAAACGGCCGGCAAGTATATGTTTTATGTTACCACGTAGATTATTGGGATTACCTGGGATGGAAAGATATTTATAGCAACCATGATTATTCCCTCCGGCAAAGACAATATGCGCAATTGCTTAATGACAAGACTGTCTATACGCCTCAAATCGTAGTAAACGGCCAAAGCGGATTCGTTGGTTCAAATGAATCTGCTTTGCGTGCAGCCATTAAACAGGAACGTTTTTTAGAAAAATCTTTGGAAATACAGGTGGAAGGGGTTGCGGCTACCGGCAAAAATATTCAATTGAGTTATAACATCCGAAATCGGGTAAGATCGGGTAGAATATATGTTGCATTGATACAAAAGTCAGGAACAACGCATATCAGATCAGGTGAAAACAAAGGAGAAACGCTGGAGCATGTTAATATTGTGCGCAGCCTTACCTCAAGGCCGGCTCACGAAAAGAGCGGTTTACTTTCGATAGAAATCCCAAACGATCTTGTTGACAATAACCGGGAAATAATCGTGTTTGTGCAGGACACGGAAACAGGAAAAATCTTTACGGCGAGAAAGATTACAAACACCCGGGATACGGCAAAAAAATAGCTTACTAAAATCATATACAAGAGTTTCATTAACGTTTAAAATTATATTTATTATGAAAAAGATTTTTAGTTTACTTGTAGCTTCTACATTATGCCTTGCAGGCTTCTCCCAGGAAAAGAAAATGGATAAGATGGACAAAACGCAAAAAATGGAAAATGAAATGAAAGATTGCGTTATGATGAAAGATGGTAAAATGATGGTTATGAAAGGCAGCGATCATATGATGATGGAAAAAGAAATGACTATGACAAACGGGACTATGGTGATGACAGACGGAACTATAAAAATGAAAGACGGCACCACTAAAATGATGAAGGAGAATGAATGCATTTACATGGATGGGAAAATGGGAAAGATGCACCATAAAATGGATAAGAAAAAAATGACAACGGGTTCCTGATTATATCCCGGAACCAATCACCTATACGTCGTTGGGTGATTGAAACCGGAAATACCAGTATCCAACCATATTATATTCGGGTAAGCCGGAACAAAGAGGTGAGAATATAAACATGATTTTCATTATCGTTTTACTGGGTTCCAGGTCTGAGTTTCGCCAAAAAGGCTGTCTCCCATCGAGACAGCCTTTTTTATTTGCAAGATTTACTTCACTTGACAAGTGCCACCTGGCAGAGGGCCTGCATTCATGTTTGCAGAATCCGGTGACGAGGGACGCTAGAAAGAGAACCTGAAAACTATGTTACTGGTACACCCTTACATAATCGATCAACAGGGTTTGAGGAAGTGACCGGAAGTCTACACCTTTCTGCCCGCCCCAGGCTCCTCCAAAAGCGAGGTTTAGTATTACATATTGTGGCTGATCAAAGGGCCATGCCTCAACACCCGTACCTTCATTAGCAAAGGAAAATACTTTGCGGTGATCCAGGTACCATTCGATGCGGTCTTTATACCATTCAACGGCATATATATGAAAATCTTTTTCCGGCGATTTCAGGTGGATTTTAATACCCTTATGGGTACCTTTCACATGATTATACTTTTTGGTATGAACGTTAAAATGCAGAGTGTCGGGCATATATCCCACGTGTTCAAGAATATCAATTTCACCGCATAAGGGCCAGCCGGCCTGGCTTCTGTTTTTTCCAAGCGTCCAGATAGCAGGCCATGTACCCAAAGCTGAGGGTATTTTAGCGCGTACCTCTATGCGGCCGTAAGTCCAGTCGGCCTTCGAGGTGAGGCTGGCTGACGTGACAGGATATATTTTATCTCCGGCTTTTAATGAATCGTTCCGTGCAGATATATGCAAAACGCCGTTCTTCTGAAAAGCGTTTTCGTGCCTCCTGCCCGTGTAATACTGCAACTCTTTGTTGCGCAAATAGCCCTTCTCGAATGTCCAACGTAATGAATCGGGTAATCCTGCACCATTGAACTCATCAGACCATACAAGCCTGGTGAACTTTCCAGGGCCGTTTTGAGGTTGGGCCTGCTGTGCATTAAGGCTTTGGCACAGCAGTAACCCGAAACATAGTGCGCAGTGGACGGGAGATAGCCTGCACTTCATGAATGATTGTTTAATAGTTTAAATCAGCAATATAAACATTGAAGAACAAACGCGTGAAACCATTTTAAGGAATGGATTTTGATCATATGATATTAAGGTTGAAAATGCATGCGATGTTCAATGGAACAAGAATTGCTTGCATCTGATTTATTAAAGGTAATATACCCGCAACACTTGAAATCAATTCCACATTTTATGCGCCAGGAAACGTTCACCGAAGAAAATGATACCTCAGCAGGAGTAACTACGGGCCTCATTGCTCTTATCGCTTTATCAGGATTTTTTTTTCTTCTGTATAAAACATCCGGATTCCGGTTCGGGCGCCGGAGTAAACCCCGAAAAAAGCTTGACATAGAGATCAGGTACGAAACCGAAAAAAATGCCGATACCGCTTTCTCCGCGCAGAATACAGCCAAGATTGTCAAAATGGTGCTTACGCCCCTTGAAAAGCAAATCAAAAAGGAAGACGCAAAACTAATTCTTGTTTATGGTGGCGATACCTGGGAGATGCGCATGGCCAGTGCTTCAGACAATTTAAAACATTCTGTCCGCAGGCTGCTGGAGGCAAAAGAATGGTAGCCTGAATGGTCTCAGATTTACAGGCGATACATCGAGCTTCCACCTGCCCGGGAAACGGTCGTACATATATCAGGAATCATCTGTATAGTTACATACATCCATCATTCATCATTCATCATTCATCATTTCTTTAAGATACTTCCACCATATTCGTAAAAGGAATTTCAACTTACAATTACCTTTCGGACAGTATTGGTATGCCGGTGGCAAACTAAAATTCTTCTTTGGTGTTATCAGGGTTTTATTCACCTTAGTTTCTACAGATGGATTTACCTCCGGTGCCCGGAATTCTATACGAAGATGAAATTATTTCACAATACCCGACAAAGCAGGATAACGCGCCCCGTCTTTGGATGCCCCGCAGGGTTGTTTTTACCGCGGAAGCATTCGAAGAACCCTACGGAAAAGAGATATATGACCGGGTGAGCAGTTACCACCTGCCGGTTGAAATTTTAAAAAACAATCGTTTAACCGGTTTAAGAGGTGCAACAGACAGGGAGACTTATAAAATCGCGAAGACAACACTCGCGATTTTAAAGGCGCCTCCCGGGGCTTTCAGGCTCAGGCCTATACCACCATCAGCGGACTGGCAATTTCACCTTGCCGAAGGATGCCCTGCACATTGTCAGTACTGTTACCTTGCCGGCAGCTTATCCGGCCCGCCGGCAATCAGGGTTTTTGCCAACTTGCCGGGCATACTCGAAAACCTTAAAAATTATGAACAACCTGGTAAGATGACGTCATTTGAAGCAAGCTGCTACACAGATCCGCTAAGCATAGAGCATTTAACGGGTGGGCTTGAAAAGACACTGAACTTTTTTAGTGACCAGCAATACAGCCACTTAAGATTTGTCACCAAATTTGATGCTGTAGGCCCGTTAATGAACATCACGCATAACGGTCGTACCCGGTGCAGGGTAAGTCTAAACGCCGAATCTGTAGCCCGCCGGCTCGAGGGAGGCACTCCACAGATAGCAGTCCGGATCAAAGCACTCAGGAAACTGGCGCTTCCTGCGGATAAAGGCGGAGGCAACTATCCCGTTGGCGTAATACTTGCCCCTATTATGCCCATCCCGAAATGGAAAGAAGAATACGGCATGTTACTGGAACAATTGCAACAAAGCCTTGACTTTCCATGTGATCTTACATTCGAATTGATAACCCACCGTTTCACTCCCGGGTCTAAAGACGTTTTGTTGAAATGGTATCCAAATTCGAGCCTGGAAATGGATGAGCATAACCGGTCGGTAAAACGGACAAAATTTGGCGGATTAAAGTATGTTTATCCACGCGAAGTGATGAAATCGCTAAAGGAATTTCTGGAAACGGAGATCAGAACCCGGTTCCCGCAGGCGGGCATTCTGTATTGGACATGAGGGATTTTCGAAAGAACCGGTAAGGGAAAGATAGTGATCCAAACAGGTATCTAACCTTCATAACTCCTTCCTACCATCCCATAAACACCATACCCGCACCACAAAGAAAAATAGTTGCTCCGCCCAGTGCATGATTATACCGTTCCAACTTTTCTGATTTAAGCAGGCCGTTGCCATAAAAACCTGCAATCACCATAAGCACCATGATCAGCAGCGTGAAAATGGTATATACAGCGATCAGTGTAAGCATCCCCAGCCAGGAATTTTTTGCCGCCGGGTAATATAATAGTGGGATCATCGGCTCACATGGGCCTAACACAAAAATCACAAACATGACCCATGGAGTTACGACGTGACGGTCGCGCGGGTTAACAACCTCGCCGTTCTTATGTTCGTAAACATATATTGCTCCTTCGTCGTAAATATCAAAGTGTTTGTGCCGGCGGTTGCGGGTGGCCGTTACTATTCCCCATAGCATATAAAGCAACCCAAAAACAAGCAACGCCCAGCCGGCAAGGCCCCCCCTGACAGACTCAAGCCATTTCAGTCTTGACAAAGACCAGCCCACAGACGCACCCGCTAATCCTAACAACACGGAACTCCACACATGCCCGCATCCACAAATGATAGTCCAGGAAATCGTACGCCGGAAAGACCAGCCGCGGGCCCGTGATAACGCGATAAAAGGGAGGTAATGATCGGGTCCGGAGAGCGTATGCAGGCAAGCTATGGTTATTGCAGCCGCCACCAGAATTTGCATTTCATTCTGCATACGCCTGGCAAACCTTTAAACATTCATAGAGTTTTTCGGCGTGCCGGCCTAATAACCTGACGACAAATCCGCAATGCGGAGCAGCACTTATCCCGAAGGTTATCTCCGGTTGAGACGCCAGCCATTCCGAAATGTCTTCCATTACCGGAACAACATTTGCATTGGCATTGATAAAAATAAAACTTGCCTGGTGTGAGAAACCTTCCCTCTGGCCAATGCCATGGAAGCCCTTCATGCCCGGCTCCAGAAAAAGGTTCTCCTTAACTACCAGCCGTTCGTTTATAAAAATTTCCGTTATTACGTGGTACCTGAAATACTGAAAGATTTCACCACATAACTTTCTCCCGCAAGTAAGCACCTCCCCCCACATCAAAACGGAATTTTCAAAAAGAAAAATTTTATTCCTGCCAAGAAAATGAGACGCCGCGTGTGGTACAACCGGCTGCGGAATAAATCCAAAGGAAGCACCTGCCGCAACATACACTTCCATCTGCTGGCGGGCACTTTTTTTCATCGCAAACAATCTCTGGTAAGATTGCGTTTGTAAACTGAGCCGGCACTTTTCGCCTACTTCAACTTTAATGGTGTGGTTATCGCCATCCAGAATTCCCGGGGAAGAACTCATGAGCATCAATCTCAGCACAGGTTCGCTGCGGTTTTCCGTAATATCCGCTACTTTATAAGGCGGCGTGCAATATGCATTTGCAAGACTGGTGCTGTCGTTTTTCCATGTTGTGCGTATATGTACGGCAGCGTTCATTTAACTATGCTGAAGGTATTCTGTTTCCGCTGTGAGCCCGTAATTACATATCCACTTTATAATGGTATCCACCCCTTCCATAGTAACCAGATTTGTGAAAACAAAAGGCCTTCCATTTCTCATTTTAACAGCATCCCTGTCCATTACTTCAAGACTGGCGCCCACGTGGGGAGCAAGATCGATCTTGTTTATGACGAGAAGGTCGGAGCGGGTAATGCCAGGCCCGCCTTTTCTTGGGATCTTGTCACCTCCGGCAACGTCGATTACAAAGATGGTAATGTCAGCAAGGTCGGGACTAAACGTTGCCGATAAGTTATCTCCGCCACTTTCAATAAAAATAATGTTTACGCCAGGTATCCGGGAGACTAGTTCTTCTACTGCTTCAAAATTCATACTGGCGTCTTCGCGTATGGCTGTGTGGGGGCATCCGCCGGTCTCCACTCCAATGATCCGGTTGGAGGGTAAAAGACTATTGGTGGTTAAAAATTCCGCGTCTTCACGGGTGTAAATGTCGTTGGTAATCACTCCGATAGAATATTGGTCGCACATCCTCCTTGTAAGCCGTTCAATTAACGCAGTTTTACCGGAGCCGACCGGCCCGGCTATGCCGATCTTTATATACGTTCTCTCCTGCATGTTATCAGATTACAAAATGATTTACAAAAAAAGATTATTTCCCGGAGATTAACCTCCTGTCGATATACCCGCAAGTTCTGTGCTGCAAACCTGTCTTAAGCACCTGGCCCCGAAGCAAACCCGATGCTTTAAGCCTTTTACTTTCCCGCGGCCGTGACCGTAAGTAATCTTCTGGCGACGGGCAGCAGCAGGTTATGTTCCTGCGCGTTCACATTGAACGCGGGCAATAACCGGATAACCGTGTGCCAATTGTTTCATGCTTATTTTTTTGTAGTCTCTTTTATTTTCATCGCGTTAAGCATTTCCAGCGCTTTCTCAACCAAAATCTCACCTGAACCTGGCGCCACTCTTGAGCTCCATGGTTCGTAACTTCCTTCAATATACGCCTTTCGGTCAGCAATATAACCAAGAGACCCGTTTGCCAGCTCAACGATAATAGTATTGCGGAAAGGTGAGCGGCTTTTGATGTACATGCCCAATTCAGTAAACACCTCTGCAGGCAGGCTTACTACAGCCGTTGAATCACCCAGTGCAAAAACCTGTATTTCGGCGTCAAGGGGTTTACCCTTTCTCTCATACACTTCGATCGTTTTAAAAGCTTTTACAAAGTCAAAGAAAGGCGCTGCATCCTGTTTGCCAAAACGGGAAACGACCTGCCGTGCCGCAGGTACATCCGCAGGTGATACTTCGGGAAGAGGCAGGGAGACAAACTGTTGCTTTACCTGGATGACGTTGACGTTCACCGGCGACATCCTTGTGTACGATTTGATCACTTCTCCGGCTAATACGGTACCAAGTCTTTCCGCTTCGCCATGGCCTTTCTGAGGAGCGGGGCTTTTCACATTAAGATGGTTAATATTTCCGGAGCAGCCCTGTGCAAACAACGTAACCATATCCTTATCCTTAACTTTTGCAAGAATGCCGGACAACGTAAAAGGCAGATCCGCCGAAACGTCCATCCCACCCACGTTATCCAGGTGAAGCGCAAAATTTACATAAGTGGCAATCGGTTTACCTGCTACAGTTTCCGCATACAAGACGGCAACCTGAGGATCGATAGGCCCCGCGGGCCTGATTATCTTCGGATTTAGTTTACCCGGGTTCCATCCCACCGTACCATCCGTCATAAAGAAACGCCTGTTAAAGCTGATCGATTCCTCGTGCCCTGTTCCAAATAAAAGCTTCGCGGGTTTTAGGGCGGCATTTGCCTCCTGCACACTTTTAGCGATAAGACCAGGAAGGCCCGCAATATAGTTTTTGAGGATCGCCGCACTGTTGCCGGTGGGATTATACCGCATTCCGGCCGTAGGGATTACCGGGCCGGTATGAGAATGGGTGGCGCTGATCATTACATGTTCGCCCTCGATACCTGCCTGCTGCCTGATCATATCCCTTGTTGCACCGACAACATCAGCGCTGATGCTTATTAAATCGCAGGTAACCAAGGCAACCTTAACACCATTGCTTTCAATCACCATGGCTTTTGCATAGAGATCATCATGAACCTTATCCACGCCGCGGTCATAGTAATACCCGGCCATGGGCGTCCCGGCGGGCGGTGTTATCTTAACTGATGACGCGCCTATCCTTAGATCATCACCATAGGCGATAACGTTACATAACAATCCCGCGATGAAAAAAACAGCTTTCTTATTCAATCCTCCAAAAGGTAACATCATTACAGGTATTTTATTTTGATAAAGAATAATGAACAGTTCATCCTGCGTCAGGTTTGGTTAACAGATGTAATGTTATTGAAGAAAGAGTGTGCATTGATCGCTTCTATGGGCAAGACCAGAAAAAAGCCGCAGGTATAACGTTGATCGATACCTGCAGCTGTTGGTTGTTTTATGATCATGCGATACATTCAATCGTAAGCGCATAAGTGACACTCAACGAGTAAATCCGGGTATTTCAACCCGAAGTTCTCATAGAACGGAACGTGATACTCTCGCATCATTCCGCTCCTATTATTCAACCGTCGGCACTGCGCCAAGTGCCCAGTGAGCAAATAGACCGGGTTTCTTCTGGTAGATTAATTTCAGCCAGAGTAGGCCCTTTATAATGCTTGATCGGACTTTCAGATATTTCGTTCTTGCCCATTTGACGATTCTTAAATTGATTTCACGCATAAAGTTTATCAACTTCGCCTTGTAAAACTTACCGTAGTAGCCGATCCATGCTCTCACAACAGGATTAATCTCCTTTGCTATTTCCCCGATTTGGCATCCTGCTGTTTTAAGCATTGTCCACTCTTTCATCTTTCTTCGCATTGATGTCAATGATTTGCTGCTTGCTGCCGGTAACCAGTTGGTGAACCATACTCCCCGTATGCTGTTCTTTGCCATTCTTGGTTTAAACGTGTAACCCAGGAAGTCGAACTCAACATTTGGGAAGGTGCCACCTCGGTTACTGTCTTTGCAATACACAATCTTTGTCTTCGTTGCATTCATTTCCAACCCACATTCTTTAAGCCTTGCTGCCAATGCTTCCTTCACCTTCGTCGCTTCTGCTTCTGTGCGGCAGTGTATCACACTATCATCTGCGTAGCGTTCGAACGGACATTCAGGATAATTCCTGCGCAGCCATTCGTCCATTGCATAATGCAGATACAGATTTGCAAGTACAGGGCCGAGTGCTGAACCTTGAGGAACTCCCTTGGTTCTTGGATGAATCGTACCATCTGACTTTTGCAAGGGTGCCACTAGCCATCTCTCGATGTACAGCAGCATCCATTTGCAATCTGTGTGTCTCTTCACTGCTTTCATCAGCAGATCATGCGGTAAGTTGTCAAAGAACGCGCGGATATCGAGGTCGATCACCCATGCATATTTCCAGCACCTTGTTCTTGCTTTCGCCAGTGCCTGATGGGCTGACTTTCCGGGGCGATACCCATACGAGTCTTCATGAAACATTGGATCTACATCCTTTTCTAATAAACCAGCTACTACCGTTTGAGCAATGCGATCAGCAACTTCGGCAAGCCCCTTTCTAACTGCACTTCGTCTCAAACAGGATTTGGGATCTGTAAATATAACCCATCCTTTCCATCCCAAGTATAATCAAAGGTTTCAGGTGCTCAAAACCAGAAAAGTCAGTGGTAGACTTACGCTACTCCTAAAGGAAAACGAACGCGAAAGCTTTGCTGTACCCATTGAGTGGACGGATTATTACCACTCTACTCAGGATGCAATAACCACCGCCAATATATTCATCTCTGTAGAATCACTTCTTTCGCTGTGCGAACTCGTAAAAAAAATCAGTAAATAATGCATAAAATAAAAAAATAATTATTAATTTCGGTATACTTAAATAAGTATTCCGATTTATGGAGAATGTAGCAACCTATGCGCTCAGGAAGAAAAGGCAGAAGCTAATCGACGAATTGAATGCTTTCGATGGAAAAATCCTCCGTGGCTCTCTTATTGAGGTCTATAAAAAATGCGGCAAGCCGGGGTGTAAATGTGAAAAAGGTATTGGTCATGGCCCTAAACATATCATGACCATCAACTTTCCTAAAAGAAAGCCCGAACACGATTACATCGCATTGGAATATGTCACTCAGGTTAAGCAATATGTTTCCAACTATCACCAGTTTAAGGACATTGTAGAACAGATCTGTGCCATCAACCGGGTGATCCTAAAACGTCACGAAGAGTTATAACCCACGCTTTATAGATGGATCAGCTGGTTATTGATATTTCGGACAAAATTGAAGAGTTGGGAATATTATTCGCCAACCTCATAGAAGACTTTCCCTTCGAACTACTACAATCCGATTTAAACTACATAACATATGAACAGCAAGATCCAATCTTTTCATCAACAGAAAACAGCGTGTATTTATCTGAGGCAGTCCACGATGTTCCAGGTGATGCACAATCAGGAGAGCACAGAAAGACAATATGCTCTGCACCAGAAAGCCCTGCAATATGGATGGGATTCAACGCTCATCCGAATAATGGATGGCGATCTTGGCCAGTCTGGCACAAACACTACACACAGGGAAGACTTCAAATTGCTGGTCGCAGAAGTCTCCATGGGCAATGTGGGTGCCATCTTTGTGCTGGAAGCCTCCCGGCTTTCCAGGAGCTCTGCGGACTGGAACCGGTTACTCGAACTTTGCTCCCTCACCCAAACACTCATCATCGATCAGGATGGCTGTTACGATCCCAGCCAGTTCAACGATCAACTTCTTTTGGGTTTAAAAGGTACCATGTCGCAAGCAGAATTGCATCTAATAAGGGGCCGCCTGCATGGAGCTAAACTCAATAAAGCCAAAAAAGGTGAGTTACGGTTTCCTATCCCTGTGGGATACATCTATGATGATGAAGGCAACATTACTTTTGACCCTGATGCGCAGGTATGTCATATCATCAAGATTGTCTTTGATCTGTTCAGGGAAAAACAATCAGCGTACGGAGTAGTGCAGTATTTTGGTCATCATAATATCCAATTCCCAAAAAGATCCTACGGTGGCAAATGGAAAGGCAAGCTGTTATGGGGCAGACTCACTCATGAACGCGTCTTAAACATCCTAAGACACCCTTTTTATGCAGGCGTATACACCTTTGGACGTTATAAAAGTTCAAAGAAAATAAATCCGGAAGGCGAGATTTACACTATCACAAAACGCCAGCCTATGGATCAGTGGCATGTGATGATCAAAGATCACCACTGCCAATACATCACCTACCAAGAATACGAAAAAAACAATCAGCAACTTCAACTCAATAAAGTAATCAATGCTGAAGTGCCCCTTGCAGGCCCTGCCAGAGAAGGTCTGACTTTATTACAAGGACTTCTGGTATGTGGAGTTTGCGGCAGGCGTATGACCATAAGATATACGATGAACAATAAAATTATCCCTACCTATCAATGCAATTGGCAAAAAAGACAGGGATTAACTGGCTGCACCTGTTTTTCCTTTAGAGCTGACACTGTAGATCCTGTCATCGAACAAAAAGTAATTGCAGTTTTAACGCCTGCAAATATCTCTATCGCCATTAATACATTGAGTCAAATTGAAAAACGCAACTCCTCTATGGACAGACAAACAGTGGCA
>JBGSYC010000152.1:0-2231 GCA_041751095.1 Flavihumibacter sp. | reverse complement strand
CAATGACGTCGTTCGTAAGCTCTTTATTCTCCGCTGTAAAATCCATTGCTGTCAACCGGTCTTTACTGGGGTCAAAGTCGACCACCGGGCAAAAAGAAGGCTGATTTCTGATAAAAATACTCCTCGATTCAATATACATTTCTCTATTTTTATGGTGTGGCCCGCCTAAAATAATTTTTATATGCGAGATGAAGTGTTTAATGTTCTGTTTAACTATAAGGATAAAGAATACAAAGTAACGGTAAAGGCTGATTTGCCCATAGGGCCGGAACCATTTGGTTCAGATTACGATATTTATATCAGGGGTAGGCATCAATATACCATCAATCATTGCAGGAATGAAGATGAGGTGCATTGCTGGGAAGTGAAGAAGAAGCCCGAAACAAACCATGACCCGGAATTTGCGCAGGCGATAGGAGAAGCTATTGACCGGCATTACGGAATGTAAATTAAATTTTTGGAGCATGATGCGCAAAGATTGCCTCCGGCAAGCTATAATCTTAATGATATAATAATCGGCATGCGTCCTAAATTACCAACTTGTAATTTCCCCTGTATTGTCTTTGGACAAACTGGTTAGCCGAATCGAAATTGGTAACCTTCATATTTTCGCCGTCCCATAGCAGCTTCTTTCGGCCGGGGTAAATAATTTTCCCCGCAGCAGTCTTTTCCTGGTGATTATAGCTCCGTACAGCCAGGTTACCCATGAGTACGGTTTCAGTAAGAGGACCGGCAATTTCAAAAGGTGAACTTGTATTCGTTCCATATCCTTTTTTGCAGGCTTTAACCCATTGCTGCTGATGACCTTCTGAACCACCATCGACAAACGGAAACTTTGATTTCGGCAGGTTTGTTTCCTTCATTTTTCGTGTTGGCAGCAACGTGGGATTACGGCCAAACAAACCAGCCATTAATTTGCCTTTGATTCCTTCGAAAATGATCCCTCCGTCTACCTCTGCCATTGGTTCGTCTGGCAGCAGTTCTTCTGGCCTGGAGGGTTTAATGCCGCCGTCATACCAGATCATTTCCACCGGTGGCATACTGCTTCTTGCCGGAAAGCGGATATGTGTTTTCGAGGATGGAGGGTAACTATCCGTATAAACAGCTTCTTTAAAAAATCCGGTATAAACAGAGCCAACACTGCACTCAACGGAAATGGGATACCCGAGTTTCAGTGCACGGTAGGGCACATCAATAAAATGGCAGCCCATGTCCCCGAGCGAACCCGTTCCGAAATCAACCCAGCCTCTCCAGTTAGCCGGAATGTATATAGGATTAAACTCCCGGAAGGGAGCAGTGCCAAGCCAAAGAGGCCAGTCAACCTCTTTGGGAATATCATATTTGCCGTCAGGTGTAGGAATGCCCTGGGGCCACACCGGGCGGTTTGTCCATACATGTACGCTACTCACGTCTCCTATCACGCCATCCTGTATCCAGGTTTCCACCAGTCGTGTATCGTTGCCGCTGCTTCCCTGGTTCCCCATCTGGGTTACCACTTTGTACCTTTTAGCTGCGTGGGTTAATGTTCTTGCTTCAAAGATATCATGCGTCAGTGGCTTTTCGCAATAAACGTGTTTGCCCATTTGCATAGCAGCCAGCGCAACCGGCGCGTGCATATGGTCCGGTGTGGTTATAATTACCGCGTCAATGTTTTTCGCCTCTTTATCAAGCAAAACCCTGTAATCCTTGTAATAAGGAGCATTTGGCCATTTTTTTCTGGCATTAACGGCCATCCGGTCATCCACATCGCATAATGCTACGATATTGTCCGATCCTCCGTTAAATGCGTAGGGAAGATTAACCTCAGCTTTGCCTCCAACGCCGATACCCGCTATATTAAGTTTATCGCTGGGAGCTGTAAACCCTCGCCCCAACACGTGACGGGGCACTATAAAAAACCCGGTTGCGGCAAGAGATGCGTCCTTTATGAAGGATTTCCGCGAAATATTCTTCTGTTGATTTTGCATGGCAAATAATTAATCGTAAATTAAGAAAACTATTGTCATTCTGGACTGATACTTCAGGCTAATTCGATGGTAAAGTTTGAAGATTTCCAAATGATATCCAGATCGTGTTTGTAAATTAACGTCTATGAAATCCCTTGCTTTAATTCTCTGTGTGTTACTTTCCGGAAAGCATCTGCAGGCACAAACGCCTAATTCCTTTCGGGTGAAGGCAGGAGAATAACCTGATCAGTTTTATCGGCAGTCTGAAATAAGGCCGGAATCCGA
>JBGSYC010000151.1:0-8576 GCA_041751095.1 Flavihumibacter sp. | reverse complement strand
CACAACTTTTAATCGCAGCAGCTAAAGGTGGTTTGATAGCAACTCCTGCAAGCCGCTACCGATGGGCCTGCCATCATCATTTACACAGCATCAACTTTCAATAAATAAAGAACTGATTGTTGTTCGTGACACTCAATACCCAGGATTCTGAAACATTTTTTCCGGATCCAATTTGACTTCATTCAGTGGAATGGGGAAATAATAATCTTTTGAACTGATGTTATTGAGCGGTGAATTATTATAATCGCCCTGGTTCTTTGCTTTGAAGTAGGCCACTAATTCATCAGGCTTAAAAAACCTGAGCAGGTCATGCCAGCGGTGATGTTCAAAAGCAAGCTCTACTCTTCTTTCGTGGAGTATGGCCAGTTTAAGGGTGGGATAACGCGACCTATAGGCCGGGTTATTCAGCATCTCGGCATAAGACGGCCTCGCAGCCCTTGCCCTCACCATATCAAGGTACTGAACCGAGCCTGCATTATCGTTGAGGTACAGGTAAACTTCGGCCAGGTTAAGGATAATGTCTGCATAACGCATCAGAATCCAGTCATTACCCCCATACCCCAAAGTACCGGCGGCCGCACTGTTGTCCCTGAATTTCGTGATAAAATAAGATTGTACGGAAGGAGTGGATGAATACTTAATAGAAAAATTTGTTCTGATATCTCCGGGTTCAAACTCTTTAACGAGATCCGGCGTAAGCGTGCCACCCGCACCCTGTGAAAGGAACTGCGAATTAATCGTTTCCCCCCTCGCCTGGTTGCTTCTGGCAAGGGAAGAGCTATATGTCTGATCTCCCTGCCTGTATACAATCTGCATGATTATCTCCGGATTGGTCAATTTTTTATTTACATCAAATACATCGGGGAAAGAAATATCGGATAATTTGCCGAAAGTTCTCATGTTGTAGCAGGCAAGTAAATACTTCCGTGCGTTGTTTAGGTTTTCCGCTTTTCCGGTTCCTTCGAGCGTAGTTGCCATGGTGAGAAATACCTGTCCCAACAAACCATTAGCGGCCTGCAAAGACACCCTGCCCTTATTTGCCGCCGGTTGTCTTACCGGCAGGCTGCTGCTGACGACGTCTGTAAGATCTTTTACGATCCGGGCGTATACGTCTTCGCGGCTGGCCCTTGCGGTAACCGCCTTAACCTCTTCCATAGTACTTAAACGCTCAGTTACCAAAGGCACTCCCCCGAATTCGCGCACAAGATGATAATACATCAGGGCTCTGATATACTTTAATTCGGCCACGTACGCCGTTTTTGTTGAATCGTTGCGAAATTTGATGTTTTCAATCTGCGATAGAACAAGGTTAGCTCTTGATATGGGTACGTATAATGCGGCCCAGTGATTATGCAGGTACGTGTTGCTCGACACCAGCGAGAAACCGGTAAATTGAAAAGGCTCGCCGTTATTTGACTGGTTGTCTGTGGAGTTTACGTCATCAGAACGATCATCCGTCCACGTTTGCGCCCCTTCACCAATACAGTTTGGGCTTCTCAGTGCCTGGTAAACGCCGTTAACGGCTAAGGTGATATCATTTTCCGTCTGGAAATTCGCATCAACTGAAACTGAATTTGGATTTGTCTGCTCTAAAAAGCTTTTTTTGCAGGAGCTATGCAAGGCTGCCCAGAGAAAAATTATTGTAAAGATTGATATTTTCCGCATGTCTAACTCTTTTAATTCTTTGTTTGAATAATTAAAACTGCATTTTCACTCCAACGTTGAGTGCCCGTACCAGCGGGTATTTGCCATAATCGACGCCAGGGGCAAGGTTAACGCCATTGTTGTAGTCTACTTCGGGGTTGTACCCTAAATACCGGGCGATGGTAAAGGCATTGTCAACACTGCCGTATAACCGAAGCCCTGCGATTCCGGATCTTTTTATCAAAGCGATTGAAGAAAGATTGTAACCGGCGGTAATATTCGTGCAACGCAAAAATGATCCATCCTGCAGGTAGAAATCAGAAAGCCTGGTGCTGTTGCTTTGCGTACCGCCCCTGGATGCACGATAGATTTTGCCATCGCCGGGTTGTGATTCGGACCGATACCTGTTGGCGACAACTGCGTAGTTATTTCCCGAGCCTTCCATGTTTTTTATATAATAATCCTGCCCGTCGATCACCTGGTTTCCGTATGATCCGTTAAAGGAGGCACTGAAATCCAACTGCCTGTAGGTCATATTCAACCCAAAGCCAAAAGTAAATTTTGGGTAAGGAGTGCCAATCACCTGTTTGTCAGCCTCGTTTACGATGCCATCGCCATTGTTATCCGAAAAATAAATTTCGCCCGGGCTGAGCGGGGTGCTTGAGTAGACCGATCTTGGAGGGCCTTTCAGAACGTACCCTTTTGGAAATGTATTGTTGGGTAAAAGGTTAGCATTGTCAATTGCGATATTTGCCATATCAGATTGCCTCACCATGCCCGCAACCTTTAGTCCATAAAACATCCCCACGGGTTGCCCTTCCATGGTTACATGGGTGGTGTATGACCTTTCCGCGCCAGCAACAAATATCGCACTTGCTCCTCCGAGACTGACGACTTTGTTTTTGTTGGCCGTCATGTTTCCGCTCAGGTTAAGACTAAATTGTTTGGTTGAAATGATCCTTGCGTCTACCTGGGCGTCGAAGCCTTTATTCTGGATGTTCGAGTTGGCGAGATTGGTTAATATTGAGGTTGAACCCGATGCGGCAGTAATGTTTTGATTAAATAACAGGTTGAAGGATTTGCTGATGTAATAGTTTACAATAACGGAAATACGATTCCCAAGCAAGCCTGCATCAATGCCGAAATTATACTGGGAAGTGGATTCCCATCCTAATTTCTGATCGGTGATATTGCCAGCCCAGTTTGCAGTATGCACCGTGCCGGGACTTCCAAACACAACTCCACCGGGATTGGACATTGATTGCTCATACCGGTAATTGCCGATATTATTGTTGCCCGTTAAACCCCAGCTTGCCCGCAGCTTAAGCGTCGATCTTTGACCGAGCCAGTCATTATAAAACGATTCATTGGAAATGTTCCATCCCGCCGATACCGATGGAAATTTCGCCCAGCGATTCTGCGGCCCGAAGCGCGACGAACCGTCCACCCTAAAGGATGCCGAGAGGTAATAGGTATTGTTATAGTTGTATAACAGCCGGCCCAGATACGACAACAGCGTAGTGGTTGATTTCCCGGTGTTCGAATGGAGATAAAAATTTGATGCATTGGCGCCGCGGCCGGTTATTTCGGGCACAAGGTCGTTCGTGAAACCATTGGCTCCTACGCTGATGATATCACTTGTTGTTTGCTGGGCGGTATAACCTGCTAACGCATCGATATTGCCAAAAGAGAAATCTTTTCTATAGTTTACCGTAAACTCAGCAAGCTGGTCTAACATGGATATCGTTTGCGCGGCGGCGTTAGCCGCTGCGACAGCCTGGGGCGAACCCGGCGGGTTAACGCCGCTGCTCAGGCTTGTCGGGTAATAGTATTCATATTTTTCACCGTAAGTTTGTGCCCCCAGGTTTATTTTGGCTGACAGTTCAGGCAGGAACTGGTAGGTAGCATTAGCATTATAGGTGCCCCTGGTTGCTTTCCTGGTGATGTTCACGCGTTCTGCCAGGGCAACAGGGTTTTCAATACCCTGGAAGGCATAGGAAAACCCATCCGTTTGTTGCGCCGCCTGACCTAAGGCCAGACTTCCGTCGGGATTGTATAAAGGAAAGATCGGCATATAAACCAGCGCTCCTAATATTGGTCCCTGGTTAAACCGCCCTTCCTGAACTTCGCGGTTGTTCGTATACGTTACAAACATGCTCGTGCTTACTTTCAGTTTTTTGCTGATATCCGCATCTATATTTGCTCTCAGGTTTGCCCTTTTTTGAAAAGTGCTTACAATGATCCCGTTTTGATCCAGGTAACCGGTGCTGATCAGGTATCGTGTACCATTGTTGCCGCCGGAGAATGACAGATTATGCCTTTGCGTGAATGCGTTCCTGTATAGCGCATCCTGCCAGTCAGTATTGTGTTGCGGTTGCAGCACCTTTTGTGTAGGGAAATCATATAGTGACTTTAAGATAGAAACCGAACCGGTATTTGAACTACCCGCTTTGGCAACGCGGGTTGCGTTGTCATCAGAGTAATACTCATCTTTCCAGGGAATACCTCTTGCCACTAAGATGTCGCGGTAAGAGCCATTTCTCCCATCCACGAACAATTCCGCAAACTGGTAGGCATCCAGCATTTTCACTTTTTTGGCCAGCTGGTTTATTCCTGCCTGGTAATCATACTCAAATCTTCCCTTTCCCTGTTTCCCGCGTTTGGTTGTTATGAGCACTACACCGGCGGATGCTCTTGAACCATAAATTGCCGCAGAAGCTGCGTCTTTTAGTATTTCAATCGATTCTATGTCATCAGGATTGATAAAAATGTCGTTACCGGATGTTGCGGGATTATAACCGGAAGTGCTGTTAGTGGAATTACCTGGACCGGAACTTACGTTACCGCTTACCGGGTATCCGTCAATAACATACAGGGGCTCTGAACTTGCGTTTATCGAGCCAATGCCTCGAACCCTGATCTTGGTTCCGGAGTAAGGTGCACCACTTACCTGCGAAACCTGCACTCCTGCAACCTTGCCTACCAGCGCCTGGCTTAGGGTTGGAGCACTGAGATTCAGTTCCCTGGCTTTGACACTCGACACAGCGCCGGTTAGATCACTTTTTCTAAGGCTTTGATAGCCGATCGCCACGACTTCCTCAAGTATGGTAGCATCTGCTTTCATCTGTACATTGATCGTTGCCTGGTTTGAAATGCTTACCTGCTGAGCCTTAAAGCCGGCGTGCGTAAAGATCAGCGTACCACTCGCAGTTGCCGCAATAGTGTATTTGCCATTTGCATCGGTAGCAACCGCTCTGCGTGAATCTTTTTCTTCAACAGTAACGCCTTCCAGCGGCTGGCCGGTTTCATTGGTCACAACACCAGAAACAGACGCCGTCTGGGCATGCACAATGACCGGCAGACCTGAGAGTACCATCAGGTATAACAGCCACATGCAAACGTTGAAATGGCGGGGGAAAAGACATTTGTGTAAAATTTGCCTGTGCATAATTTATTATTTGATGAAAGAGTTTAAGAAGTATTCACCAGCCGCTACCAGCTAATTTTCATCACATTTACATTGTGGCTCCGGGAAGAAGTGACAGCTACACCCTTAACAGATCCTGTTAGAAACGAGAATCCTTCCAGTTCATCGCTACGATCGATATCTACCACCTTTATCACCTTTTGATGCCCCGACTCTATTGAAGTTTTTAAATCGACAAAAGTGAATCTCCACTTTCTTCCTTCTACCTGGTTTTGAATAAGCACCAGTATTCCCTTATCTGCTATCCAGTGAAGGTTTTGTATCCACGGAGAACAGCTGAATTTTTTTACCAGCACTCCCTTCTCGGATGTTTTCTTTGCCTTCCTTAGCAGTTGCGGATCATACAATCTTACTTCATTGTCTTTTCCGCCATAGTCAGCTGTAGCTACATACCATTTATTATTAAAGCTTACATATTCGGGCCTGGTGCCCTGTATGCAGGCATCATCTTCAATAGCATTGATAATATTACCGTCAAGCGTTCCGGTTTTTAACAAGCCATCCCAGTTTATACAATATATTACCGCTTTCCATAAAGTGCCTTCAGGGTTCAGGCGTATACTGTTACCAATAAACGCCGGATCGCCGGCATGATAAGCAATACCGGTAGGGTGATTGATAACATCCTTCTTATCTACCGTAAGCTTAACCTCTTTATGCAGATCTGTTAATGAATCGTTGTTCAGATGAAATTCCCTGATGACGCCTACTTCCCTGTCGCCATATAAAAAGATCGTGTCCTGCCGATAAAAGATTCCCTGGCAGGCGCCCAGCGAATCCACAGAGAAAGAATGATCAATTTCCATGTCGATCTCCCGCTTATCCGAGGGAAGGATCAGCAGGCTAACCATTGTTACAATAAATAACTTCATTACCGTTAAGTGCATTACATTGTTATCTAAGGACCCGGAGGTTCAGAAGGATTAATATGCAGCGCAGCAATCATGGAAAAAATTCTACTCCCGTTTCAGAAAGGCGCTTTCCAATTTTGAAAGGAACTTTATTAGTTTTTAAAGCATCTCTCCCAAGGGCGTTGCAATGATTTTGCTCTGCCCCGGGAAGTAGACGTCAATACATCCGGCGACAAAACTGCCTACGCGACGTTAATAAAATGTAAAGGGCGCATTACTCTATTGTTAAGGTTGAACCGGCACTTCAATTAAAGAGAAATTGGAAAGAATTAAGACAGGCCGTTGCTGATGTTGTAAGAGAATATCATTGCTGTCCGGAGAAAGTAAACCAATCGCGCTGAAAGTTTTAACCGGCGCCCAACTTTGGAATATCCCCTTTTACAGGTTGCAAGAAGGGGTAGAATTCCGGATCAATATCTTATTCATTTTACTCGGACAAGTGGTAAAATATGTAGAAACACTGTACTGATATATCCCGGCATGTTACTAAAGAGGTTTCATTCCTGACGGGTGAAGATACTCATTGTCATTTTCCCTTCAACATGGGAAAAAGACCGCGGAGATCGTTTTCAGTGGGCTGGGTACCGTACTCACAGATTTCGAAGGCCTCGGCGTGTTCTATGTTGGCGCCTTTATCACCATACCATTTTTGAAGCGACTGCCTTACGTCAGGAGTGATCTTTACCTTTCTTCTGGCCATGAGCCATTGCAGGCGTTCACTTTTGTTTTTGGGCACCTGTTCGTAATACCCGCCTATCCAGGGCAGCCATTCATACATCTGGGATTCATGTGCATCGAGGGCAAATACCTTTTTGGGGTACACCATAGTAATGTCAATGGCTATATCCGGCCTGAATGGATTGGGCCGTTGAAAGTTATCCTGAAAATATAAAAACACCGGGTTCTTTTTTGACGGAGGAGTGCCTTTGGCGACATTGGGCACGGCAACCATATAAGCAGCATCCTGCACAAGAACACCTGTGTACCGGTGATCGGGATGGTAATCATTCGGACGGGGAGCAATTACAACATCTGCGTCCCACTCACGGATCTTCCTGATAACCTGCAGCCTTACCTCCAACGAAGGCAACAGTTGCCCGTCGTGGTTATCGAGCACGTCGTAGATAACGCCAAACCGCTTTCCGGCTTCCTGTGCTTCAAGGAATCTTCTCCTGGCCAACGCAGTTCCGCCCATTTCCTGGTGGCCAGCGTCACCATTCGTTACAGAAAGAAATTTTACTTCATGTCCCATAGACGCCAGGATTATTGCCGTACCACCCGCGTCCTGGTCGCAATCATCGGGGTGGGCTCCGATACAAATAATCCTGATCTTGCTGTTTTCAGATTGGCCCGTTACCTTATTAACGACAAGAAAGGTGAGTAACAGGGCGAGAAAAATGATTCTCCACTGGTGACTTTCAATATCAATCCCGGAAAATAACACCTTATGCATGTTCATAATAATGATGTTTGTTGTAAGATATGTAAATCGCCGGGTTCAGACCTGCAGATTGATCATTTTTTACCTGTCCTACTCATAGGATGTTCTTATGGATCATATAGGGAGTGATGGAGGCAAGGTTCCCTTCAGCCATCCCCGCCGACGTCCTTTCCTGGCTTCCTTTGAATGCCGGTAGCGGTATTTAGCATTCTCCAAACTACTTTAACGATTATCAGTGATCTGCAATTATTTTCGTTATTTTCAGGATTCAGATACCAATGCTTATGTCAGTGAGAAAACCAATTATCATCTTAGAAGATGACCTTGAAGACCAGGAGCTTTTTACCGAGGCATTTAAAGAATTGCAGACAGAGCACCCTCTTCTGTTTTTTTCCCGTGGCGAAGCATTGCTCCAGTATTTACTCGACACTACCGAACAGCCCTTCCTGATAATCAGTGACGTGAACATGCCGGAGATGAGTGGGTTGGAATTTCAAAAAAGAGTGCAGGAAAATGAAGTGTTACGCAAAAAAAGCGTTCCTTTTATATTCTTCACCACTTCTGATGACATGTATGCGGTAAACCAGGCATATATGCAAACGGTGCAGGGATTCTTTAAGAAACCCGATAACTTTTCTGAATTTAAAGAAATTCTCAGGCATATTACCGAATACTGGAGGCATTGCATCCATCCAAATACAAAAAAGAGGTAGCATTACCGGGGCCGTTTCAGCTTTCATACCGGGTAACCCATGCTGCCTTTTGTTCAGACATAAAAAAAGCCACTCTCAAGTGGCTCCGACGCTTGCGGGCGTCTCAGATATTTAAATGAACAATCGGTTAACAGATATTAACCGAAGGTGTCCATGATTGATCTGTAGATAGCATGAATACCTCCTTTTCTTTGGTGAGGAACAAAACTACAAAAAAAAATAATGAAATCAAGATTCTCGGGTGCATTTAAAATTGTCGCATACCATTTAAGCGGCCATTTTAATTAACTGCACGACTTTATACCATTGCTCATTCATTGTAAGCACCCTTAGGTTTAGCATATTCTGTGCTCCTTTATTACTCCACCTTTGTCCTGATT
>JBGSYC010000150.1:0-19684 GCA_041751095.1 Flavihumibacter sp. | reverse complement strand
CTTTTTGGATACATAGCCCGCATCTCCAAATATTTTACCTCCTGGTTGTATAAGGTTACAAAGCGTCTGCACGACGGCAGCATTATTGTCACTCACATTGCCTGAACTAAAACATACACTCATTAATTCTCCTTGTTCGTTCAATTACTTAACCTCCGAACTGACGTTAATAGCTTGATAATTGCTATAAAATCCGGACTCTATATAAAACAAGGAACAGCCCTTATGATCTAATAACCTTAGCGATATCAATCATATACATTTGCCGCCCTTTACCCTCATGAGTAGAATCGAAGAACACCTGGGTGCCTTGCTGGTTACAACGCGGATGCAGGTCGCAGCGCCACTCACCTACGTATACAGGCGGAGAATAAAACTTTCCTAAAATAACCTGCCGGTTGGTGGGTACATGATATAAATAAAGCGTCTGTAGCCGGTCTTTATCAGGATACGTATCATTCAGCACCCACTCATTATTAGTATTCGGAACATAGGTATTATGCCCGTTTTGAACCATTACTTCCGCTCCGATTATTTCCTGATTTGGAGTTTTATCCTCCAGCAGGTAAAACCCCCACGTTTTACCTATTGGCTTAGTCCATACGAATACGTGCTTAGGGTCTTTCCAGACAAAGTGGGAACTATTGCCGGACGGGTCGAGGACATACTTGTTTTTCGCATCTGCGTCTGCAGTAATCATCCGCGTTATAAATTCCCGTGATGCCATAACCTGGCGGTCAGTAATTCTTTCGCGCCAGCGGTGTAAAAATAAAAAGCGGTTACTATCAGGGCTCACCAACAAATGATTAAACCAATGCCAGTTATCAGCTACCGATTTGCCCTGATGCGGAATAGCCGCAATTTCGGCTAAGGAAATAAGCAGTGTATGTTCGCCGGTTTTCAGGTTCAACCGGTAAATACCTATCTCGCCCGGAGCTTTTTCGTTTTCATAAGGGTCGGCAATACCTGCATAACCATAGCCTGGCCGGAGATTTTGAACGCGGTTAAATTCAGTACCAAGCGCAAAAGTACCATCCTGACTTAGGGTATAAATGGCTTTGGGGAGCTTCCGGCTTTTTTTTGTTTTATAATTATAAACCCGGCAAATAAATTTACCCCCTTCCCTGTCGTTCCAGATAATATCGCCAGACTTACCGGGCACCCATTGCAACATGCAGCCTTGCTGCCAGCTCCAGGCATAGCTCGTGCCAATTTCCGTCCACTTGTTGTTAGCCTGCAAGTCAATTATTCCAATGCGAAGTAAATCTTTTTCGGTAGGGGACCGGCCTTCAAATGGCAACTGGCAGCCTAAGGCATAGCGCCCGCTTATATCTATTTGCCATTTATCGTAATAACCAAACCAATGTGGATGAAGCCCTTGTGTAATAGCATGTACCGGAAATTGGTTTTTTTTGAAGGAGTAAAAACCTGGGAAGGCTGTTAATGCCAGGCCGCTCCAGGCAGTGTTTTTAAGAAAATGGCGACGATTCATTTATTAAATTCTTTTAGGTTCAATTTCAATTATAATAGGCAAAAACAGTAGCGGCTATTTGTCAGCCCTAATCTCTTATTGATGAGGTTATTCTAAAGTGTTTTCATTACTATTCACTAATTTCCATTTACACGAATCTTTTACCTTATGGCGATCATTTTGCGCTTGTACCTCAATGTCATTTTCGCCTGGTTTTAAACTTAGGTTTTCCCAGACGGCAATTTTATAAGTATCAGGTGCACGTTTTCCCATTGATTTTCCGTTTATATAAAGTTCGGCCTGTGGTAAGTTACAGTATATTTTTACCTGGGTTATAGCTTCTTTCCGTTGATAATCCCGGCGTTCGGTTATATACACCATAGGGGTTGGATTCCAATTAGCTTTGTAGAAGTAAAATGCATCTTTTTTAATTTTGCCATTATAGGTAATTAACCCCTTATCGTTGATGCCGGTGGTGTCGCCTTCTGACCGGATAGAGGAGCCAAAATCTTTCAGTACCCAAATATATTTCCCCCAGATAAAAGGCCGTTGCTGCAGTATCTCCCAGTTTTTCTCATGGTAATATGCCTGCCATTCTTCCGGATGAAACCGGCCACTTGGGTTAGGGGCTACTAAAGAGCCTGATTGATGTTGCCGGGCACTGCCGCCGGCACCGTATTCGCTTATACCTATTGCTATTTTAGGAAAATGCCGGTGCATGTCATCAGCCCATTTGCTCATGCCTTCGGCTTTGCCGCCGTACCAGCCAAAGTATTTATTCCAGGCAATTACATCTGTTACCTGGTTAAAATGGTCGGTATCAAGTTGGCTGGCGCAGGTTGTAAGGCGGCTGGGGTCTTCTTGTTTAACCAGTGCATGCAATTCTTTAATAAAAGGGGCCGGATCGTCGTAATCCAGTTTAAGCTCGTTAAACAAACCCCAAAAACAAATTGAAGGATTATTAAAATGTTGCCGAATCATTTCAACGACTAATTGTCTGGCATGCGCCTCTAATCGGGGGTGTTTGATGTAACCGGCCCCGGTATACCCACCGGGCCCTACCAGGGGAATTTCTGTCCATAGTACCAGACCTTGTTTGTTGCAACCCTCGTAAAAATACTCCGAGTGCGGATAATGGGTTAAGCGCAGGCTGGTGGCACCTAATTCTTCCAGATCGGCCAGGTCCCGGTCATGGTCTTCCGTGGTTAAGGCAGAACCTTTGCCCATTACGTCCTGATGCCGGCAAACACCACGTAAATCCAGGTATTGGCCATTAAGGAAGAAACCCTTATCAGGGTCTACTTTAAAATAACGCAAACCTAAAGGCTGACTCACCTCATCAATAGCTTTTCCGCTTTCCGTTAGAGCAACCGTTACCCGGTAAAGGTAGGGGTCTTTTTTCCCGTTCCAGAGATGCGGTTTTTGAATTTTAAAATTTTGAGTTACTTTATCCGGCTGGCCAGTTATTTCTGTTGTTTGTCTGCTAACAACCTGGCCGGTTTTATCCAATATAGTGGTTACAATAGCATGATTAGAAATTTCTTGCAGTGCTAATTTGGTAGTTACTTCTAAATCGGCAGAGGTAGCAGACACATTTTTTTGCAATAGGTAAACGCCCGGCGAAGCATAATCAAGCGGTGTTATACAATTGGGATTTGTTACAAGTAAAGACACCGCCCGATGAAGGCCCCCATATATGTTAAAATCGCCGCTGAGGGGCAAAACCGTGTTATCAATGCTGTTATTTACCTGTACCGTTAGTAAGTTATCCTGGCCGTAAGTAACGTGGTTTGTAATTTCGACACAGAACGCCGTATAGCCGCCGCGGTGCTCACTCACATATTTTTGGTTAAGTAATACCGTTGCTACCGAGTTTGCCCCTTCAAAGCGTAAAAACAGGCGCTTACCTTTGTAATCCGCCGGAATGTTTAATTGCCGGGTATAGGTTCCCATCGTGCGCAGGTAATTCATTCTGCCGGGCATAACCTCGTTGGCATTCCATGTATGCGGCAAGGTTACTCTGGTAGCTATTGCATCTTTTAAAACGTTATAGGCGAACTTAAATTCCCAGTTATCATTGATTGAGATAACCTGTCGTACCTGCGCAAATAACTGGTTAACCACAAATAAAAAAAAAGCTGTACAGTAAAAGAAGATTAATTTCCTCGCTTTCATTAAATAAAATTTAAACAGGTGAAAAATAACACTCCTACATCGTAGCTAAAAATATTGCCGATACCTTCGCCTATTTTTTGGAACAGCGCACTGCTATTCCTTCCAACTATATGCCTTAGAACCCCACCCTAATCATTTTCTCCCTCAAAACAAATTTTTAAAAGGCTCTAATATCATTTTTGATAGCGTTGGTGCTTAATTTGTTTTTCTCATCTCCTGCAATACATGATTCATATCGTACCGAAGAACATCTTCTTTAAACCATTCCATTTCCGAATGCCAGCGGGGATAAGCCAGACCGCATTCCCACTCAAATAGTCTCCCAACAATTCATTGACTATATCCCGGTTTATCATGACAACATCTGACTTCTCACCTACATCGGTTTTTAAATTATATAAACGGGTCAGACGATCAGGGAAGCGAATCAGCTTCCAGTCGCCGGAACGGATAGCTGCACAATTGTTGTACCGCCAATATAAATTTTTATGGGGCCTTTCCTGATTCTTTCCCTGCATATAAGGCAGGAGATTTACACCGTCCTATACCCGGTCGGTGACGGGCTTAGCATTAGCTATGGCCAGGGCAGTAACGAATATGTCAAGTGAACTTACCGGCTTATCAAAGGTCTTTCCCGCAGGCAGCTTGCCTGGCCACTGTATTATGAAAGGAACGCGGATACCACCTCCCAGCAAAGTCCCTTTAATTCCGTTAAGAATACCATTGCTGGCAGCGTTTACAATGCTTTCACCTCCATTGTCATTGATAAAAAACACCGCTGTATTTTCGGTTAGTTCCTGGTCATCTAATTTTTTCAGCAGTTTACCGATTTCCAGGTCTAAAATGTAAGTCATAGCCGCTAACTTGCGCCGTTTTATATCAGCTATGTGGCTAAACATTTGTTCATGTTCAGGATTGACTTCCATTGGCGAATGTACGGCCGAGAAAGAAAGATAAAGAAAGAAGGGATGTTTCTTGTTTCGTTCAATAAATGCCAATGCTTCATTGCCGAATGCTTCGGTTAAATAAGATTGTGGTCCTGCTTTATCAAAATTTCGAAGAATCGGATCTTGCTTTTCTGAATTCTGCTTAGGAAAATATGAACGGGAACCGTGCAGGAAGCCAAAAAAGTCATTGAAACCATGGTTCAACGGGTGAAGTTTTCGAACATCGCCTAAATGCCATTTTCCTATTAATCCGGTATAGTAACCCTGTTCTTGTAAAGCTTTTGCCAAAGTTATTTCTGTTAATGGTAAACCCAGGTTTTCCAAATCTTCACCGGGAGCAGGTTTACGAGGAATATTAAATTCGTGGCCAAACCTTTGCTGATACCGGCCCGTTATAAGCCCTGCACTGGAGGGGCTGCAAACTGGAGAAGATACGTATGCCTGAGTAAATTTTACACCTTTGCGGGCAATGTGATCAATATTTGGCGTTTTAATTTCGTTGCTTCCGTAACAACTAAAGTCAGCATAACCGGCATCATCCACCAAAATAAGAATGATATTTGGGCTTGATTGGGCAAACAAATTGAAGTCGCCGATCAAGAGAAGTACACACATTACGGCTGTGATAAACCTTATTTTCATAAAATATTTATTGTTATTTCAAGCACAACAATACTTATCCTGATTTATAATTTAAGTAAGAAAGCAGTGTCTGAATAGGATCGTGAAACTTAGGCTGATTACCTAGCTATTAGCCCCGGGCATTCCACTCGTCGGCATAAGCCAGGCATTTTAAACACATAACGGTACCGTGCGTATCGCTTTCCGCATATTTATCGGAAATGCGAATGGAATTGTGTTCGGTAACACAATGTGTAGTGTTAAAAGAAAAGCCGCCATCTGGTTTTCGGTGTTCTTTGAGAAGGAATGCGGCCAGGCGATTTCCGGAATCTTTAATATCCTGCCGGCGGTAGCTTGCCGCCATTTGTTCATCTAATGTGCGGATCACCCATAATGAATCCCAGTTTATTGTCATTATGCCCCTTGTTTTTTCGTAGCCAAATGAGCCATCCGGAAATTGCAGCGCCAGAACAGAGTCCATTGCTTTTTCGGGGTATGGAATTTTACGTCCAACTTTCAGATAAGCCGATGACGTTTTGAATAAACCGGCCATAGCCACTGCTTTATTAGTGCAGCCTCGTTTAGTGGGCATTCCGGTTGCGGGCTCGACTACATAGTGCTCATAGGTATCAAAAAAGGTTTTTACAACCGGGTTATCCAGGTTTTTTTGTTCGGGTGGCAGTTGGTTCCAATACCAGTCAATCGCTTTTGACATGTGCTCTCCTACCAACCACGGATTAGTCCAGTTCAAGCTTAGTATCCATTCTTTGGGGTCTGTTTTAAATAAGTTAACAAAAGGAGCCGCTTCTTTTTCTTTGGGAGGAACCGTTCCGCCCAGATTTCTAACAGCACTCCACCCCGCACCAGACATGTGTGCCCAGATGTGTTCCCAGGTATGATGTGCACTAACTTTATCTTTCACTTTTACTAACGGGTCTTTTATAAAACCGTCTTTAGGGTCGCGGCAACCTAAGAAAAAAGCAAGTGCTTCTTTTTTTTTCGCAGCCGGAATTTTATCCAGCTCATCATAGGTTTTCAAGAGTTCAATGCCGTGCGAAGAGGATTCCAGGCCGTAGTTCCGGGCCATGTTCAGATTATATTTCCAACGCCCCCAACCTTCGTTCTTATATCTGACGGTTTCCAGCCAGGAAATAATATCTTTTTTCAGGTCCTGAACGTAGCCTTCGTCCGTTATTTTTATTACGGTTTGACTATTTTGAAGCGAGGCGGCAAAACTTCCCCATCCGGTTAAATATAAACTCCCCGTGCCGGCGAGTGTATATTTTATGAAATCACGTTTTTGCATAAATATCAACATTTTTTTTTGAACTTTATAGAAGTACCTTTTAAAGAGTCAATAATGGTGGTTTACCCTATGGATATTTATTTTTAAAAAATAGATTATTTCAACTAAGGGTAAATTGAAGAATTCGTATCATAAGATACGGTACATCCATCTAACCTGCTTTAAATTGAAAATTGGTTGCTTGACTCAAAATTCTAAGAATATAGGGGCCTTTTATGATGGTGATGAATTACCTATTGGAAGTGGAATGGATTCTAAACTAATAGACAAAGAAGTTTTTATACGAAAAGCTTTCGACATAGACCCAAAAAAAGGCATGGAGTTATTGTATAGGACCTACTATCTCCCTTTGTGTAGTCATGCTTCCCGCTTTTTATATTCTAAAGAAGTTGCTGAAGATATAGTGGGAGATATTTTTTTTGTTTTTTATAACAAAGGCTTGTATAAAGATATTTATTATAGTTACCAATCTTACTTATTTTCTGCTGTCCGGCGTAATTCATTCAACTATATAAGGCGGGAATTCGGAAAATTCAAAAAAGATGATATACAGGGTTTGGAAATAGATTCGCAATTACCAACACCCCAGCAAATTATGCAATATGATGAATTGTATTTTAAAATTGACGCTATCATAAAGCTCTTGCCCTCGCAATGCAGAAAGGTGTTTATGATGAGCAGATATGAAAGCAAAAAATATCATGAAATCGCATCTGAACTTAATCTATCCCAAAAAACAGTTGAGGCACACATCTCAAAAGCATTAAAAATACTTAGGGAGTCACTAAATGGTGAGTGGCTTGCGTAATATATTTAAAATGAATAAAATATACTAATATCAATAAGGGTCAGAGTCTCATATCATCTCTACTTATTTAGGAATAGAAATGTATTAAATGAAAAATGAAATTTCCAAGAATACAATATACATGTACCTGGTCGGTAATGCAACTTCTATGCAAAAGAAGCAAATAGAAGAATGGATTAAGGAAGAGAAAAATTTACATCAGTATTATGCGTGGCTAATGGAATGGGAAATCGAACATCCTCAATTTATTCCCGATACAAAAAAGGCAGTTGAACGGTTTTTATTAAAAGCTTCTGATCAACCTTACCAGGATGAAAATAAAAGTGAAAAAAAAAATTTTTACCAAACTTACCGTAAGCTTTTATCAGGCACCGCAGCCTCTGTAATATTATTGATTGCTTTATTTATTTGTTTCGAAAATATATTTTTTAAAAAGTCTTATAAAACTGATTATGGTGAAGTAAAATCCTTTCATTTGGAAGATGGCTCAAGTGTTACGCTTAATTCCAATTCTCTGCTAGTTGTCCCCCGTTTTGGTTTTGGTAAAAACAGTAGGAAAGTATTTTTAAAAGGTGAGGCAGTATTTGAGGTAAGGCATTTCAATGACGCTAAAAAATTTATTGTTAGTACTGCCGACCATATGGATGTAGAAGTAATAGGGACACAATTCTCGGTTTTAAGCCGGAGTAGCAGAAGCATAGTCAAATTAGAAAGAGGATTGGTTAAAGTAAATCTTTATAAGGATAAAGTAACAGAATCAGTTGTTATAAATCCGGGCGATATAGTAAGCATTAAAGAAAAGAAGTTAGCAGTAAGGCATTCCGAATTTGCAAAGGATTTTTTTGCCTGGAAAGAACATCGCTTTGTATTTGATAATACACCTTTATCTGAAGCAATTCTTACCCTGGAGGAAACCTTTGGCATTCATATCATTATTGAAGATCCGTCTTTGCGCAATAAAATTATTGAAGGTTCTTTCAAAGCTGAAAATGCAGACGATATCTTAAATGCTTTTTCCCAGATTTATAGTATGAAGATAGAAAAGACAGGAGGGCAGATTAAATTGGTTTTAGTCGATTAAGTTATAAGAACCTTACGATTCTATAATTTTTCCACTTCTACACATAACATAACTAAAGATTGCACATATGAAAGTCAAACTACTGCTTAAATCATCAGTATTGATTGGTTGTATACTACCGATAATGACTATGTCGCAAGATGGCAGAGTAGCAAATTCCTCTACAACAAAACGAACTGATAAGTCAATCAAATCAAAAGAAATTACACATTTCTCACTTAAAGAAGCGCTAATAAGAATCAGGCAAATTTATAAGGTTGATATACTTTTCGATGCCGAAACAGTGACAGGAATTTATATAAGCAGTGAGCTTACCAACAACAAATTTTCTTCAGTAGATGAAGCTTTAAAAAAGATTTTAAATGGAAAGAAATTATCCTTTAGAAGACTAAAGAATGATTCTTTTATTATCATTTCTGTGAACGATTCTACTAAAAACGCCGCCGCAACTGAAGCAAATTTCTCTTCTGTTACCGGAGATGTTTCAGGTTTCAAAAGTAATACCTATAAATTTGAAACGGAAAAGAATGTATCAAATGCAGTTTATCATGCCGTTCCGGAAATACCAATAACAGGGCGGGTTGTGAACCAGGCAGGACAACCTGTTGTTGGTGCAAATGTTATAGTTAGAGGTAGTAACACCGGGACAACAACCGATAACAATGGAAGGTTTACAATTAATGTAAATAGTGAGAAAGATATATTGCTATTTTCTTATGTTGGCTACGATACTTATGAAACCCCTGTTGGCTCAAAAAAAGATTTGCAAATTGTTTTGCAATCTTCCATTAGTGTTTTAGATGATGTAGTAGTAGTTGGATATGGTACCCAGCGAAGGGGCAAAATCACAAGTGCTATTTCTTCGGTAAGAGGGAAAGATTTGGAAAATATTCCTATAGCCAGTGTGGATAATCTTTTGCAAGGCAGGGCAGCCGGGGTACAAGTAAGCCAAAGCAGTGGGCAACCTGGTGGTGCCTTAACTGTTCGGATACGAGGTAATACTTCAGTTCAGGGTGGTAATGATCCTTTATTTGTCGTGGACGGGGTTCCGATTCAGTCAAATAGTGTAGATCGTCTTGCGGATGGTGGTGCAGGTAGTAATCCTTTAGCTGATATCAATCCTTCTGATATCGAGTCAATTGAAATTTTGAAGGATGCGGCAGCAACCTCTATATATGGGGCACGAGCTGCCAATGGGGTCGTACTAATCACTACGAAAAAAGGAAAGTCTGGTGCACCCTCGATAAAGTTCAATGCTTATTACGGAACTCAGGAAATTATAAAAAAACTTTCGCAAATCAATGCCCGGCAATATAGAGAATATGTTAAGGAATCATGGGCTAATTCTGGCAGAGACATTAGAACCGGGGATCCAATCCAGGCCCTTGACTCATTCAATTTCAATAATGATTATTACTGGCAGGATGCTTTGTTTCAAAGCGCTCCTATGAGCAATTATGACCTTTCAGTTAGCGGGGGTCAGGAAAAGATCAGTTATTATTTAAGTGGCGCTTACTTTAATCAGGATGGTATAATGCGTAACTCCATGTTTGATCGTATCACAACCCGGGCTAATGTTGAATATAAAGCATCTGATAAATTCAAATTAGGAAACACATTTACGTTCAGCCATAGTACCAGCAATAGGGTAAGTGAGTCCAATACTGATTCGCGGGGTGTATTATTTAGAACCCTATCCCGGATGCCTACAGATGCTCCTTATGATGATGCCGGAAACCTAAAACCAAATAACCCAATTACAACTTTATTAGCATCTTATCAAAGAACAGGTTCCAACCGTTTAATAGGCAATGTTTATGGCGAGTTAGAACCGGTAAAGAATTTTGTTTTACGGTCGTCCATTGCTTTAGATTATTTATCATTCAGGGAGGACAGATTTTTTCCATCCATTATTTTTTCTTTTGGGGGAGCGCAGAGAACAGGGGCTTCACAACTATCACAGGTATTTAATTGGATCAATGAGAATACGGCTTCCTACACGCGCCAAATTGCAACCAGTCATAATTTTACTGGTTTAGCAGGGTTTAGCCAACAAAAAAACAATACAGAACTTATCGGTGGCCAGGGTTCAAGATATTCCACTGATTTAATTCCTACTTTAAATGCAGCAGCGCAAAGAGATGAGCTATATACTAACAAAACCGCGTATAGTATTCTTTCTTATTATGCACGTATTAATTATGACTACGATGGAAAGTATATTTTAGGAATAACCGGCAGATATGATGGATCTTCCCGTTTTGGTGCCAACAACAGGTTTGGTTTCTTTCCCTCGGTATCCATAGGCTGGCGTGTTTCCGAAGAACCATTCATGCAAAATCAAGAGCTTATAAGCGACCTTAAACTACGTGCCAGTATTGGAAAGACTGGTAATCAGACCATTGGAAATTTTGTTTCCAGGGGATCGTTAGCCATAGGAGCTGATTATAATGGTGCCGGCGGAGTAGTTCCTGCTACCAATGGCTTAGCCAATCCGGATTTAACTTGGGAAAGTACTACACAATCTGACATTGGCCTGGACTTTTCTGTATTAAAAAACAGAGTTACCATTACTGCAGATGTATATTATAAGAAAACAAATGATTTACTTTTTAACAGTATTATTCCAACACAGTCTGGTTATGGAAGCATTGCGGTCAACTTAGGATCAATAGAAAATAAAGGAGTTGAATTTGATGTTTCCACTCGTAATTTAACCGGAAAGTTTAAGTGGAACTCTTCCTTTAATATTGGAGTTAATCGAAACAAAGTTTTAAGTCTGCCAGGAAATGCAGATATTATTGCTGGCCGGTCCGTGCTTCGTGTTGGCGAGCCCCTTGGTAGCTTTTTTGGTTTTAAACAGCTTGGTGTATTTGCAACTGATGCTGAAAATTCCAAACAAATGCGTTTTAATACTCCAACAGGATTTATTTATCAGGGTGGAGATGTACGTTTTCTGGATGCTAATGGAGATAATATTATTAACAATGACGACCGGGTAATTTTGGGAAACCCTAATCCCGATTTTGTAGGTGGATTATCGAATAATTTTTCTTACGAAGGATTTGATTTGGTTGTGTTCATTAATTTTTCTAAAGGCAATGATATCTTCAACGAGCTACGGCGAGACAGGGATAGCCATCGCCTGGGTACGGGGGCGGGAGGCAGTACTGATATATTAAAAAGATGGAGAAAACCAGGTGACATTACTGATTTTCCTAAAGTATATGTTGGCGATAGCAGGCAGAATGGCCGCAGTAATTCAAGTTTCTGGCTGGAAGATGGGTCATTTATACGTTTAAAAACGGTGAATTTAGGATACAACATCCCCAGTCAAATAGCGCAAAAAGCAAAAATAAAGTCTGCCCGAATTTACGTTACAGGACAGAACCTTTTAACCTTAACTAAATACAAAGGTTTTGATCCTGAAACAGTTAATAATTCATCTAATGCTAATGCAAGCCCATTATCATATGGTGTTGACTTAGGTTACTATCCAATTGCAAAATCTATTGTATTCGGGGTAAACCTGGGGTTCTGATACAAATACTCTTTTTAAAACATCTTTAGTAAAAATGAAAAAGTTTATAAGCATATTATTAGAAGCTATTCTTATAGTACCCTTCCTGACCAGTTGTGCTAAACTGGATCTGACTCCGGTAGATAGCATTACTCAGGATAAGTACTGGAATACTCCTGATGAAGCTGCTGCTGCGGTAGTTGGCCTTAATGATAACCTTCAGACAGTTGCCTTATGGTCTGGTGTATGGGGAGATCTCAGAGCTGATATTTATAGTTCTACAAGGGGAAATCTGGTTCAGACACTAACCGATGTAATGAAAAACAATTTAACTTCCGAATCACCATTTGGCAATTGGACCAGACTTTATACTGCCATTGGTACTGCCAATTGGATATTGAAAAATCTGTCTAAAGTGCAGGGACTTACAGACGTTACGCGAAATCAATACATGGGTGAAGCTTTATTTGCCAGATCTTTCTGCTATTATTATGCTGTTCGTATCTGGGGCGATGTGCCACTAATAACAGAACCTTATACTTCTGCAACAGATGATTTTTTTCAGCCCCGAAACAGTAAAGCGGAAGTATATGCTCAAATAGAAAAAGATATTGAAGAAGCTATACTAAAACTACCTGTTTCATTTGGCAGTATATCCAATACAAAAGGGCGGCCAACCAAATGGGCGGCGCTTGCTTTAAAAACAGATTATAGTTTGTGGATGGCCAAAGTAGAAGGCAGGGCCGGTTATGCCCAAAAATCTTTGGAAGCCGCAAATGAACTTCTGTCAAAAAGCGGGCTAAGCCTGGTTTCTACAGCTAATTACGCCACTATTTTTTCATCTAAAAACACAACAGAAAGTATATATGAAATTCAATTTAATAATTCGATTAATGAAGTGCAGGATAATGGAACAGGATCATCATTTTCTCCCGCTGCTTTAACTTCATATGACCCTTTTGGATCCTTTAATCGTTTATTGATTCATGAAAAGCTGATTTCCACTTTTGAACCTGGTGATGCCCGGGTAAATGCGGTGACTTTAGATATAAAACTCTTCTTTTCCCAAGTACATTAAATATAGAGGTGCTCCCACAGGCGTTCAACAAAGAACCTACTATGATGCGAACATAATTATTTTTAGGTTAGCTGATATCATTCTGCTTAAAGCAGAAGCTTTAAATGAAATAAACCGCACTTCGGAAGCAATTACGGAACTAAATAAGATTCGAACACGTGCTGCTTTACCTACTACTATTGCGGTAGCAAAAAATGAGGTGAAAGACGCGATACTTAAAGAGCGGTATGTAGAACTATGTGCCGAAGGAAAGAGGTGGTTTGACTTAATTCGGAATGGAGCGGTAACAAGAGAGTTGCCTTTTATTACGAACCCGGCTAATTTTTTATGGCCAATCAGTCTTAATTTATTAAATGCTAATCCAAAATTGGTGCAAAATACATTTTATCAATAATTTTCGCAAACGATGAAAAGTTTTAAAATATCATTCCTTCTTTTGTTGCTATTAACCCTGCTTGTGCAAACAAGTTGCGAAAAAAAGTTTGAATATGAAGCCTCCCCCAGGCCCCAGGGAAAATTCAACGGAAGTATACTTGACTATCTAAAAAGTCGCCCTGATGTTTTTAGTTTATTGGTTCAGGGAGTGGAAAAAGCAGGTATGAGCGGAACATTAAATAGCGATACTTATACATTGTTTGCACCTGACGATATAGCCTTCAAAGCGTTCCTGGGAACCAGGCGAATTTCAGATTTGTCTAATACAGAAATAAAAAATATAATTTTGTTACACCTTATAAATAGAAAAATTCTTTCTTCTGACCTTACTTTGGATATTGTACCTTATGCGTCACAATTCCCTGGCAAAAACTTAAACCTTAGTAGAAATGTTGAATTTGTTATTACAGTAAATGGTAATAGAGTTTTTTTATCAAACGTTGAGCCTAATAATGGTGCGGTGCACGTTATTCCATCTGTTTTAAGGTAAGAAGAGGTTTAGGAATGGATTCAAACCTCACAAGACTTTACTAAAAGGACAGGAAGTTGGGAATAGTATTGAACAGCATTAAGAGAAACAGATCGGATGAAAACACCATTTACTTCAGACCAGGGAGCACAGTCTCCGTTTGCAAAATGCAATTGGTATGATAATGGTGTTCGGGTTCCGATTTAATACATGCCTGGGTAACAGGTTCACAAAATCCAAATGGGATTGATGGCAAAAGCATCTTAATGTATTAACTAAACAAGAAGCAGCATCAAAAACAAATCTTTCTCACACATTAGCAGGGTAGACTAATGAATATGACGCCAAGGAGAGGTGTTCGTACCGACAGGTTAAATACATCTTAAACCTTTTCCCGCAACATAAATACCTGCACATACGCCAGTATAAGAGAACATGATAGTGGAGCTTTATACTCGATAATGATTGGAGGAGGTTGCGAAAAAGGAATCTCGGGGGCTTGCATTAATGGACCAGTATATTACGCCAGGAGAAAAATGGTACTATATTGCAAAAGATTTTAACAAACACAATAATCGATATAAAAAGCGTAGAGCATTATTTGGCAGATTTAGGGTATGAGATTGGTTTAACTGGTAAAGATCACCGCACATTTGTAAAAGGTTTTGAGCCCAATATGTATCAGCTACGGATAATTATTTGTTAGATGGAATCATTAGCGTTGCGTTGTTTGAACATGAAATCTTTTAAAAGCTTTATCAGTATTGGATTTCGTCAGATTTTTACACTGAAACGATTTGAAAATTTTTTCACCTATTTCAATAATTTAAAGGGCTGATAATCAATTGCTATTTTTTCAAAATTTTCAACAACGCAACGCTAGTGAGATGGAATTAAAACAAAGTAAGTTTAGTCACTCATTTAGACAACTGCACGGCAGTTTTTGATTCCTCAGCCTAAAAAATGATTCCGCCAGCTGGTTGTTGTTTTAATAATTTTATTTACTTTCAAAGCTACTTTAGTCCCTCATTTTGAGAGCCATACTCGTCCTGAGAATTTAATCAAGAACTAATGCTTGTCAAATATGAAAAAAAAACCTACTCACTCTTTCGCATTTCTTTTGCCTTGCCTGCCTCTGAAGCTAATATGGTTTGCCGTTTTTTTATTTCAACTTGTTACAACAAATTCGTATGCTCAAACAACCGTTGTAACCGGCAGGGTTACGGATGGTCAAAATCCGTTGCAAGGTGTTACTGTCAAAGTTGAAGGGACAGAGGTAATCACTGCTACAGATACAGAAGGTAATTATGATATTCCTGCCCTTGGAAATAGTACGCTTACTTTCACCTCCATTGGTTTTACTACTCAAAGTATTAAAGTAAACAATCGCGCAACGATTGATGTAATTATGGTAGCCGAAACCAAAGCTTTACAAGATGTAGTGGTAGTAGGTTATGGTACTCAAAGAAAAAATGATTTAACGGGATCCGTTGCTTCAGTTGGTGCAAAGGATTTTGTGAAGGGAGTAGCGACCAACGCTCTTCAGCTTCTTTCCGGAAAAGCTGCGGGTGTAAATGTAACCCAGGCAAATTCAGAACCCGGAGGTAATTTGAACATAACAGTGCGCGGCGCCGGTTCAATCAATAGCAGTAACAATGTTTTGGTAGTTATCGACGGGCTTCCCGGAGGCAATACTGCCAATATTAATCCTGCTGATATTGAAAGTATAGAAATCCTAAAAGATGCTTCTGCAGCAGCTATTTATGGAACAAGGGCTGCCAATGGTGTTTTATTGATCACAACTAAAAAAGGCAAAGAAGGCACGGCAAAGGTTTCTTATAATACTTTCGTCGCTTATCAAACGCCCTCCTATAAGTTTGACGTTTTGAACGCTACAACATACATGCAGATGATCAATGATATCAGTAAAGATGCGGGTATAACTATACCGTACACTGCAGATCAAATCGCTGCGGCGGGCGAAGGTACTAACTGGCAGGATCAGTTGTTCAGAAATGCCGTAGCGATAAATCACCAGCTATCAATAAGTGGTGGCACTAAACAGTCGAAGTATTATGCATCGCTTGGATATCTTGACCAGGATGGAATTATGGTTAGTTCCGGGTTTAAAAAATACAACGTGCTGGTGAACCTGGAGGTGAATCCAAGTACTAAATTCAGGTTCGGCATTAACATGAGCGGAAGCCTGAATATAAAAGACAAGATTGCAAATGAAAGCAACATGGGGGGCGAAAATGCCGACCCACTAAACGCTGCACTTATGTTCGACCCGCGTTTAAGTCCTAATAAGAAAGAGAATGGCGAGTATGAAAGAAACGCTAGTATAGCTTTAGACAATCCGGTTGCTTTGGCTTACGGATATGACTACAGGGAAGAGAATAACAGTATTTATGGCAATACCTTCGGGGAGTACCAGATTATTCCGGGGCTAAAGGCAACTGTTAGACTTGGTGGAAATATCAATAACATTAGGAACGATGAATATACAGACCGTACTACTCAAAGAGGAGTAGCAAACGGCGGTATTGCCAATGTTGTTAGTACCAATGTTAACTACTGGTTGATGGAAGGACTGCTCAATTATGACAAAATTTTTGGTCAGCACCACGTAACCTTTTTGGCCGGTTCAACCCGGGAAAAATTCGGAACGCTTTCCCAAAGATCCATTGCCAGGGGTTTTCTCTCCGATGTTACAAATACCAATTTGTTGCAAAGTGGAAATGCCCTTACCAACCAGGTAAGCTCCTCAAAAAACGTGTATAAACTGCAATCGTATTTGGGAAGGGTGAACTACACATTCCGTGATAAATACTTATTTACTGCCACAGTGCGTCGTGACGGAACATCCCGCTTTTCTGCGGAAAATAAATACGCCACCTTCCCATCCTTAGCAGTTGGCTGGAGGTTAACTGAAGAGCCATTTATGAAAAAGATAGACTTCGTTAATAATTTAAAACTGAGGTTTGGATACGGACAGATGGGGAATGAGGGAATTAACAATTTTGAAACCATTCCAACGTTTGTTGCCGGTGGAAATACGGTTTTAGGGGGAGTAGAACTGAGTGGTGCCCAACCTGCAAGAATTCCAAATCCTGCATTAACCTGGGAAACGACCGAAGAGTATAATTTTGGTATTGATTTCGGACTTCTTAGGAACAGGATTTCAGGTACCATAGATTATTACATAAAGAATTCTATTGACCAGTTGTTTAACAAGCCGGTTCCAATGTCAACAGGGTTTTCTAACATCCGTACAAATTTCGGCACGGTACGAAATTCCGGTATTGACGTTTCGCTTACCTCCCGCAACCTTACCGGTAAATTCAACTGGACAACCAATATCACATTTTCTACCTTAAAAAATAACGTTGTTGAATTGCCTCAATACGTTGGTGATATTATTACTGGCGGCATTGTTGCCAATATTCCTGGTTTTGCTCTTGTAAGGCAAGGTTTACCAATGCGGGCTTTCTACGGTTACCAGGTTAGAGGAGTTTTCCAGGCGAAAGATAATATAGCGCAATCAGCGCAGCCTACCGCTAAACCCGGGGAACCAATCTTTTTGGATTATGACAATAACGGAAAGATTGATGCGAACGATCGCACGATCTTAGGTAAGCCCTTTCCTGATATTTCGTATAGTATGAACAACTCTTTTTCCTACAAAAATTTCAATCTCGAAATTTACTTGCTTGGAGTTAAGGGCATTCAAACATTTAATGCGAATGTATTAGAGTCGATGTTCCCGATAAACTTTGACCGCAATATTATGACGGAGCATTACGTAAACCGCTGGACTCCTCAAAATCCAAATACCGGCTTTCCATCCGGCGTTAATTCCGCCATCTATTTTGGCGGTGGAAAAATGATCAACTCCTATACTGTTCAGGATGCATCTTTCGTTCGCCTGAAAAACGTTACGCTCAGTTACAATGTTCCCTTGGGTAAATTAAAATTGTTCAAATCTTTGATGCTTACGATCTCAGGCGAGAATTTGCTTACGCTCACTGATTTTGATGGTTATGATCCCGAAGCTAATCAAACTGGTGATGGAAGCACTGTAGAAAAGAGCAGCTATAATAATTACCCTACAGCAAGGGTTTTTAGAATTGGAGCCGGTATTGATTTTTAAGCATTCATTAAAACAACAGTGATCATGAAAAAAATAAAATTCAAACAAAGTAGAATAATACTTATGGCGATAGTTGTTCTCTCCTTGTCTGCCTGCAAGAAAGATTTTCTGAAAGAGGAGGTATATACACAATACGATCCGGTAACTTTTTTGCAAACTGAACAGGGAATAAATAGTGTTTTGGTTGCTTCTTATAGCAACATGGTAGTTACCGCAGCCATGCGCGACAGGATGTACATTCTAAATGAATTTGCAGGAGATATCATGTGGGCGTGGGGAGGAAGCTTAGAATCGACAACCATTTTATTCTCCTCTTTCAACTGGGATCCTCAGTCAAGTATGTTTTCTAGTCCGTGGCAGCAATATTATGAGAGTATCAGGAATGCAAATTCCCTGCTGGACAATATTGATAAAGTGACCGGTTTATCTGCAGATAAATTAAAACAGTATAAAGCTGAAGCGAGGTTCATCCGTGCAGCAGATTACTACTATTTATGGGAGCTTTTCGGACCTGTACCTTTGCTCACCACTGCGGCAGAACTGAATTTCGAGCCCGTGCGGGCTACTGATGAAGAAATCAACACCTTTATTTCCAGTGAGCTTGAAGCTGCCGCAAACGATTTACCGTTAGCTCAAAGCCTTTGGGGAAAAGCAACCAAAGGAGCTGCTCTTGGGTTACTGGGAAAGTTCTATTTGAATACGCGTCAATGGCAAAAAGCGGCCGGTGTAAACAAGCAGGTAATGGACCTCAATAAGTATAAGTTATTTAGCGGCGATATAAAAAACATGTTTGCAGTGCAGAACGAAGTAAACGATGAGGTTGTATTTACCAGTCCTGCGTTGCCTACCATTCATTCGAATACTTATATGGCGCATGCATTTCCTCCCAACTACCCCATTCAAAGCAACTGGACAAATTTTGGAGCTCAATTTTGTGTATACAATAATTGGGTGAAAACTTATCACCCTGTTGACAAGCGATTAAGCTGGTTCCTTTTCAATTATAGAGAACCTAATGGAAGGTTGCACGAGTTACTGAACCCTACAGATGCAGGAAGAGCAGTTCGTTGTTTTAAATATGTTCCTGATCCGGCAGGTGTTGGTGCCAATCATGGAAACGATGTGCCAATGATCCGTTATGCCGAGATTTTGCTTAATCGTTCTGAAGCGTTGAATGAGCTTAGCGGCCCCAACCAGGAATCTGTAGACCTCTTAAACCTAATAAGAAAAAGAGCCGGTATTCCTGAATATCGTGTTTCTGATTTCTCTGCTAAAGATGCTTTCCGCGATGCTCTTTTAGATGAACGGGGCTGGGAATTTGTAGCTGAAGGAATGCGAAGAATGGATTTGATCAGGCAGGGAAAACTGATTTCGAAGGCCAGGGCAAGAGGCGGCGCGGCTAATGCAAAAGATTTCATGACCCGATATCCTATTCCTTTAAATGAAATTAAGGCTAATCCCAAACTCGTTCAGAATCCGGGGTATTGAGTGTCACGAACAACAATCAGTTCTTTATTTATTGAAAGTTGATGCTGTGTAAATGATGATGGCAGGCCCATCGGTAGCGGCTTGCAGGAGTTGCTATCAAACCACCTTTAGCTGCTGCGATTAAAAGTTGTG
>JBGSYC010000149.1:0-2144 GCA_041751095.1 Flavihumibacter sp. | reverse complement strand
AAAGGGTTATCAGTTTTGCAAATAGGGCATTTATTAGAAGTAGACAGAACAACGATATGGAGGATCAAGAAAAGATATCTCACCCATGGTTTAGAAGTTTCATTGACAGAGAATAGTAGGTCCGGTCAACCTGCAAAGTATGGTGTAGTTCATGAGGCAGAGCTAACTGCTCTTGCGTGCGGTCCTGTTCCGGCGGGAAGAAGGAAATGGACAATTAGGTTGTTAGTAAAGGAATTGAATAAACAGAAGGGATTTGAGACAATAACTTTCGGCAGTGTTCGAAAGATGTTAAAAAAAACGAACTTAAGCCTTGGTTAAAGCGCATGTGGTGCATACAGGAAATAACGGAAGAATATCGAACAAGAATGTATAGGCTTTTAGAATTGTATCAACAAGAGTATGATTCGAGTCAGCCAATGGTATGTATGGATGAAAAGAGTAAGCAGTTACTTGAAGATAGCCGTCATCCTATTAAAGCCAAGCCAGGAAAACTTGAAAAGTATGATTATGAATATAAGCGTAAGGGAACATGTAACATATTTGTAGCAGTTGCGCCAAAAGCGGGTATGCGGATTGTAAAAGTGACAGATACAAGAACAAAAGAGGATTTTGCCTACTTTGTCGAGGAGTTGATAGAAAAGCATTTTCCAAAAGCTATATGTATTCAGTTAGTGCTCGATAATTTAAATACACATTTCCAGGGGTCTATAATTGAAACGTTCGGTAAGAGAAAAGCGGCAAGGCTTCTGAAAAAGATCAAATTCATTTATACGCCTAAACATGGAAGTTGGTTAAATATGGCTGAGATAGAAATTAATATAATGGATAGACAATGTACTGGCGGCAGAGTTGCAAGTCAGGAAAAACTAAAATCAGAATTACGCATTTGGTCAAAGGACAGAAACAGAAACAAGAAAGATATTGAGTGGAAATTCACCAGACAAGATGCAGATAAAAAATTATCAAAGCACTACGTTGCATAACTAGATAATCAGCACACTAGGGTCTCACCCGAATTCTCCGGAGCATGTTACAGCCTTAAGAGGTCTGGGCAATATGTGCGTGAAGCTACAGGATTACACATCCGCACTTCAATATTATCAAGAGGCTTTGACCCTTCGGCTCAACAGCGCGGAGCGAATGGAATTTACGATCGCGATTTCGGAAGTGTATTACCAGATGAAAAGTTATGAAGAAGCGTTAAGTGTGTTGGATAATGCGCCTCAGTCGCGTAACATTCAAAATCCTCAATTTGAAAACCAGTGCAGAAAAATAGATGTTCACCTTAATGGAGTAGACAAAAACCAGGAGCTCTACAGCAATTCGCTAAATACCATTCGCAGTGGTAATAGGGTAAGTCCTCAGGAACAACAATCGGTTCAGCAAACCAAGGATGAGATCGTATATGTATTGCAACAGAATAAATTGTATGATCAAGAAATTCATTTGCGCAAGCAATCCATTGAATTTAACACCAAATTGAATAACCTGGCAGAAGTGAGCAAAGATCGGGTGGCCATCAGTAAAAATCTCGATGCGAAGGGAGAAACGTCTGCTGCTATCAAGGAAGCCGAAGAGGCGGTGCGCATCGTCACAACCATCGATAATCCATTAACGGAAGCAAGCGCTTTTCTTTCCCTCGCCGGCCTTTATGAAAAGGATGGTAAGATCAACAAAGCACTCAGTGCTTATAAAAAATACCGTGATGCAATAACTCGCAAAGAAGCACAAAGTGAAAGCCGGTTAATCGAAAAATCGGAAATCATCCGAAAGCAAAAAGATATTGAAGCGTATACGAAAGACGTATCCATCGGACAGCAAACCGTTTTCCGGCAGCAACTTGTCATTTATGGATTGCTGGGCATCATCCTCATTATTGGCGTTACCTCTTTTTTCATTTACAAAAATGCCCAAGCCAGCAAACTAGTGTTAAGTTAATCATAAATTGACGGGTATAGTTTTTTTAATTTTACCCTTGCATCCTTGTTTGTAAACTGCCGGTTGATCTTGCTGTTCTTATTATTTCTATTATTTTGCCATGCTTTAATTTCGTCTTTAATCTTTTCCATCGAGGATATATGTCTATTGAGGCATTGCCCGTTCAAAACATGTAATTCTATCTCGGCCATATTCAGCCAACTGCC
>JBGSYC010000148.1:0-3645 GCA_041751095.1 Flavihumibacter sp. | reverse complement strand
TCTGCTCCAAGATTTAACCATGCAGCAGCAGAACTTGCTAACTTACTCAATCAAACAGAAACGATTTTTCCCGGAACCGATTTAATGCTTAAATTTAAAATCTCCGCACTTTCAAACTGTGAGGAGTAAGGAGTTCTGAATCTTCGATTGAAATGTTAGCAGGTTCATTCAATGCGACTGCAGGCAATTTGTTTAACGGGTTCATATATACGATTTTGGGAGGAGGGCTGTTGAAAAGAAAAATCATCTTTAGTAGGACAAACAGCAAATAGCAAGCACTTAGTTTTGAAATCAGGACAAAGATTATTCCGACTTCAAACTCTTCACTGGGTTAACCATCGCGGCTTTAATAGACTGGTAGCTGACGGTTAATACCGAAATGAGCATAGCCCCTGCCCCAGCCGCTGCAAATACCCACCCCGAGATGTTGGTGCGATAGGAATACTGTTGTAACCATTGATACAAAAAATACCAGGCAATAGGAATAGCTATAAAACAGGAGATGATGACTAAGGCAACAAAATCTTTGGATAACAACTGCCAGAGGTCGAATACAGAAGCACCTAATACTTTGCGGACCCCTATCTCTCTGGTGCGTTGTTCAGCGACAAATGAAGCCAATCCAAACAGACCGAGGCAACTGATAAGAACTGCAAGCACAGCAAACACACCGGCCAGTTTGCCGATGCGTTCTTCATTGCCGAATTTTTTGGCGTATTCCTCATCCACAAATTTATAATCGAAGGGAGCAGCAGGATTATACTTCTTAAAAACGGCTTCAACAGAGGTTATTGCCTTACTGGCGCTTATAGCGGGATTCATTTTCAGCAGGGCAAAATTGTCGTGCCCACGCGCCAGGCAAAACACGGCGGGCCGCACGCGCTCATAAGGCGATTCGACGATCGCATCTTTGATTACACCAATGACGGTAAAAGGTGTGCCATTCAAGGTAATAATGGCGCCTACCGGTTCTTTTAGGCTCATGAACTGTACGGCGGCCTCATTCAAAATAAAGCCAGACGAGTCTGTGGGATACCGCCGGGAGAAATCCCGTCCCGCTACAAATTGCCATCCCACAGTTTTGCCATAATCGAAGGATATACCGGTGTTTGGAAAATCAACGGTCAAATTGGGATCTTTCCCTGGCCACTCAAACCCGCCATCAGTTCCCCAGATGTCGGTAGTGGTGCTCTCCGATCCGGCCATGGCGATAATAGCCCTGCTTTTTATTAACTCCTCCCGCACGGTTTCAAAATGGTCGGGGATGTCCCTGGTAACCAGTGGCACAATGATGAGCCCATCGCAGTTGTACCCGAGCGGACGGTCTTTAGCGAATTGTACCTGGCGAAAAACAATGACGGTGCAAATAATCAGGGTAACGGAAACGGTGAATTGAACTACTACAAGTAATTTACGGGGAAGCGCGGCAAAACGGCCTACCCTAAATGTTCCTTTTAATACTTTAACAGGCTGAAAAGAAGACAAGTAAAACGCAGGATAACTACCGGCAATAATACCGGTAACAAGACTGAAACCAATACTCATCAGCCAGAACAAAGGACTGCGCCATAATACGGACATCTTTTTATCGGCCAGTTCATTAAAGAACGGTAGCAGCAACTGTACCAATAACAGGGAAAATACAAATGCCAGGAACACTACCAGTAAGGATTCACAAAAAAACTGGCTGACCAATTGCCCGCGGAGGGAACCAATGGCCTTGCGGATACCTACCTCTTTTGCCCGCTTTTCCGAACGGGCGGTGCTGAGGTTCATAAAATTGATGCAGGCCAGCAACAACACAAAAACACCGATGATGCCGAACATCCATACATACTGTATCCTTCCACCCACCTGTACACCATTGGTAAAAGTGGCATACAAATGCCATTTGCTCATAGGCTCCAGGAAAAACGTTGGCTTGTACATGGCATCTTCTTTTTTAATCTTACCCAGTCTAATATTCTTGATCAGGGCGGAGACCTGGTCCATATCGGCATCATCGGGTATTTGCACATAAGCCTGTACGTAACTATGACTCCAGGAATTCTGTGTATTGCTGATCCATTTGGAATTGCTCACGTATAGTTGGAACGGCGCGATAAAAGTTACACTTGCAAACGTGCTGTTGGCAGGAAGGTCTTCATATACACCGGTTACTTTTACGTGCAGTTTGTTATCAATCTTCATGATCTTATCCATGGGGTCGGCATCTCCAAAAAAGGCTTTGGCAGTGGATTCGGAAAGGAGGATAGCAGAAGGGTCATGCAAACCATTTCGGCCGCCTTTCAACATGTGCAGGGTAAGCATATCGGGCGCTGCGTGCTCAAGGTAAACCCCGTGTCGGGTCAATGTCTTTTCACCATTTGAAAGAATATGTCCTCCCCTATGGGATGACATAACAATATGTTTAAAGTAACTACCATAATGCGTTCTCAATTCACCTGCCAGTGCATAGGGTACAGTTTTACCTGTTTGTATGTCGCCATTCACGTTGACGTGTTCCCTGATTTTGGCAATACGGTCGTAATGCCGGTGGTATTTATCGTACGACAACTCATCATAGATCCATAAGCCAATGAGCATGGCGACCACCATGCCTGCTGCCAATCCACCGATATTGATAAACGAAGAAGCGGTGTTCTTGATGATGTTTCGCCAGGCGATCTTAAAATAGTTTTTAAACATGATGATTTGTTTAAAATAAAATGGAGATTCAAATTCTTTTCCACGAAAAATCAATCCAAAAATATCCCAAAGAAAATACCGGACTTTAAACTACAGATCAACTATTTATGTTGCCTTGATTCAAATAATAGCCATTACACTTTTAATTTATAAGGTCTGTTAAAAGCTTCCTGCGAAACTTTAATTATTTCATAAATTAACCTCTTCTTTTTCTTGATGGGTCCTGACTGGTCATAAATACGCTGAAAACAGCGATCACTTCATCAAAAACTTCGTATACGACCACATAAGGAAACCGATGTAACTTTCCTTCTCTCATTGTACCTCCATAAAAAGAATACGATTCCGGATTTCTAAGTAAGCTGTCATAAAAAACGTCCAATTCATGCAAGAACTCCAAACTAACCCTTCTCTTTGCGAGTCGTAAGCTTCAATAGTTTCTATTGTATAATTTCTATTGTAGCTAGTGGTCTGACCTTAATCTTATAATGCATTTCTTTTTTGGGGGTTGATGGCCAAATCTTTTACCTCATTCCAGCTATAGGATTTGCCTTTACCCTGCAAGTAATCTTCACGTTCCTGTAAGATCAGCTTTCTTCTGAAATCTGCGCTATTGTCATGAGAAGCTTTTAATTCTACATAATTCTTTGCCACATGTAGCAATGATTCTTTTTCTATAACCGATAGTTTTGACCAGTATTCCATGAATTTAGATGCTAAGATTTTTCCAGCAAAGCTGCAAAAATAACCCTTCGGGGGATCTATTTGGAGTAATTATTCTATCCGAATCAAGGTGGGAATAAAAGAAAAAGCTAACTAATACATCTTTATCTTTAAAGGGTAAAAAGGGCCTTATGAAAAAGGATATGCTTTCACTACATTATCAGGAGATAATAGAAGATCAATACGATTGCGTAGATAGAATAGTAGTAAATGGATACATCTCCCAATTACAAG
>JBGSYC010000147.1:0-91848 GCA_041751095.1 Flavihumibacter sp. | reverse complement strand
GAAAAACTTTTTAGGCGGATGTTCCATAAAGTCTTCCCGTTCGATATATAACTCACGGCTGAATGGCAGATCCCTGTAGGTTGTATGTTCATCTTCAGGGTTGTCCTCGCCTTTCAGGATTTCAGTCTGGTCGGGATAATTGGTAATCACAACCTTCAATGGATCAAATACCACCATCCTGCGCAATGCGATCCTGTTGAGGTGTTCACGTATACAAAATTCAAGCAAGGCTACGTCGATAAGATTATCCCTTTTGGCAACGCCTACCTTTTCCGCAAAAGTCCTTATGCTTTCCGGAGTGTACCCTCTTCTTCTGAACCCGCTGATCGTAGGCATTCGCGGGTCATCCCATCCCATGACAAACTTTTCGTTAACCAGCTGCAGCAACCTGCGCTTACTCACGATCGTATAACTGAGATTAAGCCGCGCCATCTCATACTGCTTTGATGGAAATATTTCGAGTTTTTCAATAAACCAGTCGTATAAGGGCCGGTGAGGAACAAATTCCAGTGTACAAATGGAATGCGTGACATTTTCGATGCTGTCACTCTGGCCATGGGCAAAATCATACATGGGGTAAATACACCATGCATCACCGGTGCGGTGATGATGTGCATGCTTGATGCGGTACATCAACGGGTCACGCATTTGCATGTTGGGTGAACTCATATCTACTTTGGCCCTCAACACTTTCTCTCCATCCCGGTACTTTCCCGCCCGCATGCCTGTAAAAAGCTGCAGGTTCTCTTCAGGGCTGCGGTCACGGTAGGGGCTATTGCTGCCTGGCCCGGTAGGAGTTCCCTTCATGGCTGCGATCTCTTCGGGGGAACTGTCATCCACATACGCCAGCCCTTTGTTAATCAGGATCAATGCAAACCTATACAATTGCTCAAAGTAATCGCTTGCATAAAATTCATTGCTCCATTCAAAACCGAGCCACCTGATGTCTTCTTTAATGCTGTCGACATACTCAGTTTCTTCGGTTACCGGGTTGGTATCATCAAAACGAAGATTAGTTTTGCCACCATACTTTTTTGTAAGCCCAAAATTCAGGCAAATGCTTTTCGCATGACCGATATGAAGATATCCATTCGGCTCGGGAGGAAAGCGGGTGACAACCCGCCCGTCATTTTTACCGGCACTGATGTCTGCTTCAATGATCTCTTCAATAAAATTGAGGCTTTTCTCTTCCACTTTGTTAAGCTCGTTCATAAATGTTTATTACAGGGCGCAAGGGACTGCCCCAATGCACAGCACCGCAAAATTAAAGCATGTGAAGCACGTTGCCAAAGCGGGTGGCAGGTATCCTGAACGATATGCAAGGTTCTCTTCGCAGGTTCTTCCTGCGTTCCGGGGATGATTTCAGGCGATCAGGAATTTCAAAACAGGAACTTCAAAACATTACCTTTTCAGCAGTTTGTTTTGCAGTATTTTTTGCACCACTTCTTCCCGGAGTGTACGGCTCACCGGAAGGGTATGAGAGCCGATCTTAATTTCATTGCCTTCTATGCACTCAACTTTTTGAACAGCGACAATATAGGATTTATGGATTTTCAGAAACTGTCCGGCAGGCAACTGCTCTTCTACGTTCTTTAGCGTGAGGTAGGTAATTATTTTTTTTGCCGCCGTATATATGGCAACATAGTTTTGAAGTGCTTCCACAAATATGATGTCATTGAATGTTATTTTAAGAAGCTTGCCATCGGCTTTTATAAAAAAATAATCCTGAACGGGGGGAGAAGAAACGCCGGGTATTTTTAATTTACCTTCAAGTAAGGTTTTCGCTTTCATCGCAGCTTTGAGAAAACGGTTAAAAGAAAACGGCTTTACAAGATAGTCAACCGCATTTACATCAAAACCGTCAACAGCGTACTGAGGATAGGCCGTTGTAAATATCACCAGTGGTGGATGTTGCAGAGACCTCGTAAATTCCAGGCCATTAAGCTTAGGCATCTCAATATCGAGGAACACAAGATCGGTTCCCTGCCCACCCAGAATGCTCATTGCTTTCAGTGGGTATTCAAATTCACCCGCCAGGTAAAGGAACTCCGTATCACGAATGTACTCTTTCAATCCCTGCCGGGCCAGCGGCTCATCATCTATAATAATGCAGTTAATGATCATCTTACATGAAGCTTATTTATACGGTTAAAGAAAGATCGATACTAAAAACTTCCGGATGTTCTTCTATGGTCAGCGCATGTTTACCGTCATATAACAGGTCGAGTCTCCGCTTTACATTTTTTAAACCGATACCCCCGGTAACGATCTCCGTGGGTGCATGGCCGTTTTCACTCGAATTAACCACGGTGAAAGTAAAATGACTGCCCCGTTTGTCTGCTTTGATCAGGATCGTATTGGGCCTGTCGGAAAAATGCGAAATGTGTTTAAAAGCGTTCTCAACAAAAGGTACCAGTAAAAGCGGAACAATCTGAAAATTTTTCACCGCTGGAGTGCACCGGAATTCAACATGGTAATTTTCATCCTTTCTTTTCTGCTGCAGGTGTATGTAATCTTTCAGGTAAGCCATTTCTTTTTCAATGGAGATTGTTTCAGCGTTACACTCGTATAACTGGTACCTGAGCAAGCCGGAAAACTGCAATAGTGTTTCCCGTGCTGCCTGATTCGATTTGTCGATCTGGAAATATATCGCATTGAGCGTGTTAAAAACAAAATGCGGGTTAACCTGCGACTTAAGGAACCGGAGTTCGGCTTCCGCCTTTTCTTTTGATATTTCAGCGATTCTTTTTTGAGAAACATTATAGTCCATCGCTACTTTCGCGGCAGCAGCGGAGCTCACCAGTAAGAACAATGGAATGATATTGTCATAAAATCTTTCTTTGTAATCCGAAAACACTTCCAACGGAAACGTGAAATACGGCTGTAACAACTGCATGACCAGGTATATCTTAAAAATGCCGAAAAGGAAGACATTAATGACAAACAACACCCCAAACTGCCCGTATTTTTTTTTGTAAAGGAGGTTTGGTATCAATACGTAGTTGGTCAGGTAAACCAATGCCGCCATCACGCTTACTTTGACAAAAGTGATCTTTAAAGCTACTTGAGTAGTTGGGAAATCGCCTGCCCTCAGCAGATACCAGCTGCTAAAGAAAATGCTCCACGCCAGTATATGGTGTAGCTTATACTTCCTAAGCAGCGGCCATTGTATCATAAGTAAAATAAATAAAGAAATGCATGCAGGTTACGATTATTATCTGTAATGCCTGTAATACCTGACAAAATGCAAAGATCACATCTTTGAAGAATACTACGAATTACATCAAGGGTTGACGACATCTCATGTAAAGAGGCTCATCGTAACAAATAAATGTATTCCCTTTGTTTTGTGGAAGAGCGGTATTTAAAAACAAATAGCCCCCTGCAGAACCGGCGTTAAAGAAATTGCCCTTTGTCAATAATAAATCAATATATGAAACCAGGTCTATCTCTCCTGCTGCTGCTGTTGCTTATAGCCATAGCAGGTTGTTCGCAGGAGCCCGGAAATGCCAACCCTTTACCCACAGTTCCGCAAGAAAAAGTTGGAGGTGAATGTGAGGGCTGTGAAGCGATTTACGAAAGCGTTTTTCCGTTTGCCGCTATCGATCACACAGACACCCTTCCTGATTATCAGGAAGGCGGTCCGAAAATGATTATCACAGGTGTCGTTTATAAACCCGATGCGCTTACTCCTGCACCTAACGTCATCTTATATATGTATCATACTGATCAGACAGGGCGTTATCCACAAAAGGGGAATGAGAAAGGATGGGGTAAGCGTCATGGATACCTGAGGGGCTGGGTCAGGACAAATGAAAGAGGCGAATATAAATTATATACACTCAGGCCTGCACCCTATCCCGCTGCAGATATTCCCGCGCATATTCACATCATTGTAAAAGAGCCGGATATTAATGAATATTATATCGATGATATTCAGTTTAATGATGATCCATATCTGACAACCACCATGAGAAGCAGGCAAAAAAACCACGGAGGAAACGGAATTATTTCATTACAGCAAAACGGCAACCAATTGACTGGCAGAAGGGATATTATTCTTGGGAAGAATATTGCCAATTATCCCCGGGAGGTATCTGTTCTGCCGAAGTCAGGATTAGCTGTTGGTGATAATTGTCCGGCCTTCGACCCAAAACACGTATCGGGACCTGACTCAGGAAAACGGGTTTGTCCTATGTGTAAATACGGATATGCACAGGGTATCATGATCTGGTGGAACAAGGAGCATCTGCATGAGATTACCGGGCTGCTGGTTCAAATGGAAAAAGCCGTTCAAAAATCCGGTTACAGCAGGCTGAGGGTATTTCTTATCTATATGAATCCGGGTAAAAAACCTGCAAAGGAAACAGAAGATGAACTAATGGATTATATAGCAAAAAATCGTCTGGAAAAAATCGCGATAACTTACATTCCTTCTCCCGATGATCCGGAGACTGCAGGTTTGTATAAAATAAACCCCTCAGTTATCAGCACTATTTTTATTTATAGAAAGAGGGTTGTGATTGAAAAGCACATCAATTGGGAGGCTGGCGGTGCTGAACGGCTGTTGAGACAACTTGAATTAACATCATCATAAGACTTTCTTCATGAAAAAGTATCCTGTCTTACTCTTAATGTTACACGCTTTTTATATTTCCGCCGCCCATCCTGGAATTGGGATCGTAATAGACAAAAAAGGAAACGTTTACTATACCGACCTTGAACAGGTTTGGAAAATAGACCTGAATGGAAATAAAAGCGTCGCAGTTCCGTATGTTCATACGCATGAACTGTATATCGACAGCAATGACAATATTTTTGGCGAGCATGTGTGGTATAACGGGGACGCACTCAAGACATGGGGCCATTACGTATGGTGTCTGAAAAACAACGGTTCAGTGATAACCGTGAAAAAAGGCACTGCAGGCTTCCTGACTGACTACAGTTTTGTAAGGGATGTCAGTGGAAATATGTATTGGGTCGAAAAGTTCACGATAAGCCGCTTCCAGCGGAAAACGCCCGATGGAAATATCCGGACAATTGCAGCAGGCAAATTCAAAGACATCAGATGGATGTACGTTTCAAAAAAAGAAGACGTTTATTTTGTTGACTTACATGATCTCTACAAAATCCCCGGGGAAGGCAAACCGGAGCTGGTTGCCGCCAACCTGAGCAGCAGTACACCTGCGTTTTCCATTTATGCACCCCGTCACAGTGTTATGGGCATATGGATGGATAGCCATGAAAACGTTTACCTGGCAAATTTCAGCGGCCAGACAGTAAAAAAAATCACATCCGGGGGAAAAGTTTCAAACGTATACTATTCGGTTTCCCCCTGGTCTCCAACTGCAGGCGTTTTTGATCCGGAAGGCAACTTGTGGTTGCTTGAATACGCCCTGGCCAACAAGGCAAGGGCTGTAAAAATCTCAAAAGAGCAACTTCTGAAATAAAATCTCCTGACTTTTTGTAAAGCAAAGACCAGTGAGGCCGCGGTATTTTTAGCAGTGATACGAAAACTTTTCCGCTTCCTATGTTACTCATTATAAACCCTTCTTCCAAACACCAAACTGCCAATCCGGACCATGTTGCTGCCTTCTTCCAAAGCTATCTTGTAATCGTCGCTCATACCCATGCTGAGCGTTTGAAACGTTGGCTGGCTTATTTCAGCTTTTGTATCGTCAAACAACACTTTCAAATACTTAAACTCCTTTCTGACCAGTTCGGTGTTTTCCGTTAAAGAAGCCATTCCCATCATTCCGCATAATTTTATATGTGACAGCTTGTTCTCAAGCTTATATTTTGGAATGGCTGTTATAAGCTCCTTTAATTCTTTCTCGTTGAACCCGAATTTCGACTCTTCCTGCGCAATATGGACCTGCAGAAGGCAACTGATTACCCTTTGGTTCTTTTCGGCCATACGGTCAATCTCTTCAAGTAATTTAAACCGGTCAACGCCATGTATCATGTAAACAAACGGAGCAATATACTTTACTTTGTTTGTTTGCAAGTGGCCTATAAAATGCCACCTGATATCATTTGGCAATTCTAGTTGTTTCGCCGCCATCTCCTGTACGTAATTTTCGCCAAAATCCCGCTGGCCCAGTGAATACAATAATCTTATTTCCTCTACCGTACGAACTTTAGACACTGCAACAAGCCTCCTCTTGTCTCCCAGTTCTTTTTTGATTAACGTATAATTTTCTATGTTTACCGGCATAGTGATTTGTTTTGCTGCTTTGCAAAATTATAACATCGGGCATTTGCTTAGACAAAAATTCCCCCTCAGCGCTATGGGCCGGCTTTTGCAGACCGCCTTTAACCCTCAATTGCAGCCATTGTCGGGAAGCCTGAAAAACTTTTCATTTTAAAATAGAACGGCTGATCACCATGCGCTGCACTTCACTCGTGCCTTCGTAAATCTGGGTTATTTTTGCATCCCGCATAAACCGTTCAACATGATATTCCTTTACATATCCATATCCGCCATGGATCTGTATCGCCTCGATAGCAGCCCACATAGCCGTTTCACTTGCAAATACTTTGGCCATAGCGGCGCTTAACGTGTAGTCTTTTCCAATGTCTTTTTCCCATGCAGCTTTAAGACAAAGTAACCTGGCCGCTTCGATCTTCGTGGCCATGTCAGCCAATTTGAATTGAATTGCCTGGTGATGCATGATCTCTTTACCGAAAGCTTTCCGCTCTTTCGAATATTTCAATGAAAGTTCGTAAGATCCACTGGCAATGCCCAGGGCCTGCGAAGCAATTCCAATTCTTCCACCATTCAGCGTTTTCATCGCAAACGTAAAACCAAAACCATCATCGCCAATCATGTTTTCTATCGGAACAACAACATCATTAAAATTGATGCTATGTGTGTCGCTTCCCCTGATGCCCAATTTGTTTTCCTTGCCGCCTACCGCAACGCCGGGCCATGATTTCTCTACAATAAACACATTAATGCCGCGGCTTTTCTTTGCCTGGTCAGTTTGGGCCATAACGAGATATACGGATGCGGAGTTGCCGTTCGTAATCCAGTTTTTTGTCCCGTTTAACAGGTAGTGGTCGCCCTTATACTCAGCGGTAGTACGTTGCGACGTAGCATCACTTCCTGCTTCAGGCTCACTAAGCAGAAACGCACCGATATACAGTTCTTCGTCCTTCTTCCCCTGGGCTAACGGAATCAGATATTTCTGCTTTTGCTCTTCGGTTCCATATTCATTGATACCCCAGCATACCAGGCTATTATTTACACTCATACAAACGCTTATGCTTGCATCTATTTTGCTGATCTCTTCAATGGCAAGTACATAACTAATTGTGTCCATTCCTGCACCTCCATATTCAGGACTTACCATCATGCCCATAAAACCCAAACTGGCAAGCTGCATGACCTGCTCTTTTGGGAATTTTTGCTGTTCGTCTCGTTCTATCACTCCGGGCAAACACTCATGAACGGCAAAATCATGTGCAGCCTGTTTAACAACCAACTGCTCTTCGGTTAATTTAAAATCCATTTGTAAAAATACAGAAACCTGGCAGGAAACTAATGATGGTTGGAAGGAAGAATCTATATGCCAAAAGCGTAAACAGAAATGAATCAGCACGGAGTAAATAACCTGGCCAATTTATAAACCTTCCGGGCACAATGAGGTTAAGAAATTTACGAATGAACCGTAAACCCGTTACCCGCTTCAACGATGTATCAGGGAGATGGCGTTCGTTAAAGGATGTTACTTCCTTCCCATTTCTTTCAGAAAAGCAACATGGGAAGCCACTGCATAACGCATCTTGGGGTACTCGATGTATTCTATACCATATTCCCTGCAGGCCTGCCTGATGATCTTGCTGATTTCAGGATAATGTACATGGGAAATCTTAGGGAACAAATGGTGTTCGATCTGGAAATTCAATCCCCCGACAAGCCAGGAGATAATCTTATTGCCGGTGGCGAAATTCGCAGTTGTCTTTATCTGGTGAACAGCCCATTCATCGAATTTACCTGTTTCAACATCCGGTACCGGAAATGCTGTATGCTCAACTGTATGTGCCAGTTGAAATACCAGGCTCAGAACAAACCCCGCCACGCAAGTAAAGATCAGGAAACCTACAAGCCAGTAGGTGAAGCCAAGCATATAGATGGGTAAGCCGATAAATAAAAAGGCATGAAATAATTTAAACCCCCAGAAAACCAGGTGATCCGACAGATTCATCTTTTTCAGTTCCATACTGCCTACGCGGCTTTTGAAATATTTCTGGTAATCAAGTACGAAAATCCAGAAAATGTAAAGCAGGGAATAAAGAAACCAGAAATATATGTGCTGATATTTATGAAGCCTGTATTTCTTTTGTGTTTCACTCATACGCATCCATGGCTGTATGTCGATATCATCATCAATGCCATCAACATTCGTATACGCATGATGAATGATGTTATGCTTTACATTCCACATAAAGCTGTTGCCTCCAAGTATGTTCAAAGAAAATGCAGCAAACTGGTTAACCCATTTGTACCTGCTGAAACTGCCATGGGCGCCATCGTGCATAACATTAAAGCCTATAGCAGCAACGATTCCCCCGAGGAGAACACTTTCGATAATTGAAAAGAAAATGTTTGGCGTAAAAAATACCAGGTGAATGTAGCCCACCACGAAACCTGCCATTAGTATGACTGCCTTGATAAATAGTTTATAATTTCCATAAGTGGATTTACCTACCTCATCAAAGTAATCGCTAATCCTTTTTTTTAATTCAGAGTGAAATGAATGTGGAACAGTGGAAAACTTCGGAGTTGCCATATAAGTGAGATTGGTAAATGAATCGGCGACAAAGGTAAAAAATTTATTTGTTTTTTTTGTTAGCATGGACACAAATCGGGGTGGCAAAAACAATATTTATTTCTGTCATGTGTCTTTTTGGATGAAAGCGTTGAAGTCGCTGACACCTATCATTTTTTCCGAAATAAACCCTTCAGCGTAAGCTACCCCTATCATTTTACCGAACATGGCATGCCTGCCTATGATCGAATTCAAAAATCCGGGGGTCGATATGTATGTCTGAGGCTCCCCGCTTTCATAATCCGGGGTAAAAAATTGGGAAGAATAGGCTCTGACCGAATCGATCTTCCTGTCAAATACGGATGAGATATCGTAAACGAAAGTGGGAGCATAATACCTGTCCTGGATCATATGAAAGATGTATTTTGGCCTCCAGTGCGGCTGTTCCTCACCGTTCTCATCCCGTGTTTCTATCTTTCTTAATCCGCTCAAAAAACATGCATCTGATATCAGATGCCCGGCCCTGCCGTGGTCGGGATGACGGTCATCAAGGGCGCTGGCTATTACAATTTCAGGTTTATATTTGCGCAGAAAACAGATCAGTATCCGCTGATGTTCTTCATCGTTCCTGAAAAAACCATCAGCCATCTTTGCATTTTCCCGAACATCCAGATCCATAATCGTTGCCGCCCTTGCAGCCTCTGCATCGCGGAGCTCTGGTGTGCCCCTGGTACCCAGCTCTCCCCTGGTAAGGTCAAGCGCCCCTACTTTTCTGCCCCTGGATTTCTCAACCATAAGGGTACCGGCACACCCCAGCTCAACATCATCCGGGTGCACCGCAATGGCTAATATGTCCAATTTCATGTCAACGTTATTATTTTTCAAATGTAAATAAATGTGAACCGATCAAACCGGGAAAATAATAAAACGTATCAGGGAACATCTCTTTCCAATGGTGTTTACACGATTAAAGTTTTCTTATTTCGATTGTTTATCCTTTGAGAAACACTTCCTTTGCGATGAGGTAACGGTTTTGGATGTTTGGGCTTTGTGAAGTAGTTTCGCAATCGTTAGAAATCAATTAAAAGTAAGCATTATGGCATACGATGTAATTGTTATAGGCACTGGCCCGGGGGGATATGTTGCGGCGATACGTGCAGCTCAGCTAGGCTTTAAGACCGCAGTGATAGAAAAAGAAAGCCTTGGAGGAGTTTGCCTGAACTGGGGTTGTATCCCAACCAAAGCGTTACTCAAAAGCGCACAGGTATACGAATACATCAAGCATGCCGAAGAGTATGGGATATCGGCGACAGGTCAGCATAATTTTGAAGCAGTGATTAAAAGAAGCCGCGGAGTTGCGGACAAGATGAGCAGGGGTGTTCAGTTTTTGATGAAGAAAAATAAGATTGATGTGATCATGGGCTTTGGTAAGCTGAAAGCCAAAGGACAGGTAGAAGTTACCAAAACAGACGGAAGCAAAGAAACCGTAGAAGCGAAACATATCATTATAGCAACAGGAGGGAGGAGCAGGGAATTACCCAATCTTAAGCAGGATGGCAAGAGGGTGATCGGTTACCGGGAAGCGATGTCGCTGCCCTCACAGCCGAAATCCATGATCGTTGTTGGAAGCGGAGCCATCGGCGTTGAGTTTGCCTATTTCTATAACATCATGGGAACCAAGGTGACTCTTGTTGAATTTTTACCCAGAATCGTTCCTGTTGAAGATGAAGAAATTTCCAAAGAGCTGGAGAAACTGTATAAAAAAGCCGGTATAGATGTAATGACCAGCGCATCGGTGGAATCAGTAGATACTTCGGGTACACTCCTGAAGGCAAAAGTTAAAACACAAAACGGCGAAGTGACACTTGAAGCTGAAGTAGTGCTAAGTGCGGTCGGTTATACTGCAAATCTCGAAGGCATCGGACTTGAAGAAACAGGTGTTAAAACGGACAAGGGAAGAATAGTCGTTGACAAATTCTACCTGACAAATGTTCCGGGCGTTTACGCCATCGGCGATTGTGCCCCGGGCCAGGCTCTTGCCCATGTTGCTTCAAAAGAAGGGATCATATGCGTTGAAAATATTGGCTTCACTGAAAAGAAATACAATCACCAGCCGGAACCGATGGACTATAATAATGTTCCCGGCTGTACTTATTGCACACCGGAGATTGCCTCAGTAGGCTACACGGAAACTTCTGCTAAAGAAGCAGGTTACGAGGTAAAAGTGGGCAAGTTCCCATTAAGCGCGTCCGGCAAGGCAAGCGCCGCAGGAGACACCGCAGGTTTTGTAAAAGTAATATTCGACGCTAAATATGGTGAATGGCTGGGTACTCATATGATCGGTCATAATGTTACCGAGATCATCGCCCAAACAGTTACTGCCCGCAAATTAGAGACTACTTACCATGAGGTGCTGAACAGCATTCACCCCCACCCTACTATAAGCGAAGGAATTAAAGACGCTATAGAAGTGGCCTATGGTGAGGCCATCCACTTATAAAAAAGGGCATCAACGGGAACTCATGCTGTGGCCTAACGTTCCCCCTTTCGCGATTTACAGCATTAGCCGGACCTGAAAAGGCAGAACGTATCGCTTTACTACTTATCCGCCGGTGGTTTGGATTAACGGGGTTACGCCAAAAAAAACCAGAACCTTATAGGTTAGAACCCCAGTGACTCAAACGGCGAACCGCTAAAACCTATAAGGTTAGAAGCCGAAGGAACCATAATCCCCAATCATTCACCAGGAACTTCATCCTCCCTTTGTCCCAATTAATACGACTGCGGGTTGATTAAGCTTTTAGTTTAACAGAAATTCGCTGTAAGAAAACAAATTTAAAAAGAAAGCGTTTGTAAGCAAATCCTCTTTAACTATGAAGCAGCTCATTTCCCTTCTTACTATTTTCACCATTCTTACAGCAGATGTTTTCGCACAGAGAATTTCCGGTCACCATCCTCATACAGCTTTGAAAATTGCACCTGCCGGAATTTTTATCGGAAAGGTAACCGTTGGAGGCGAGTATAACTTTAAGCACCGAAATTCGATAACCTTTTTAGCCGGAATTCCCTTTGATCAGAACTCAACATTGGAATTTGACGGGGAAAAGAATAAGGTTACGTCGAAAGCATTCTCTCTTATGGCAGGATTCCGGCATTACTTAGGACAAAAATCAATGAGTGGCTTTTATATTGAACCGTATGCCAAATATCTTACTCATGAAGCAAAAGGGTTGTTGCATGGCGAACTTGGCGGCGACAAGGTGATATTCGACAGCCATTCAGACTATAAGGGTATTGGCATTGGCGCTCAGCTTGGTGTTCAGTTCGTAATAGCTAAAGCTGTAATATTCGACATGTTCCTGGTAGGGCCGGAAGTCAATTCCGCCGACCATACTTCGAGGTTTACGGATATTACCAACCACATCGGCTGGAATTATGCTGATGCAAACGAAGCAGAACAAATGATCAAGGATGTTTTAAACGATATTCCCGTGGTTGGTAACAAAGTGGCTGTAACTGTTGACACCAATAACCAAACCATATCCACAAAATATTCCGGCTTTACTCCCGGGTTCAGGTTTGGTGCATCAGTGGGAGTAAAATTTTAACCATCGGAGATTTTAGATCAGTTTGTTTTATATCCGGTTGAAATGGATTTATCAGAAAGACCTGGCCATATCTAACGTCTGCAATCTCCAACCCTGAAATTATTATTCTCATCCAATTTTCACAAACTTCACCACCTTTAACTCGCCTTTCGATGATTTAATATAGTAGACTCCTTCCTTAAGGGCCGATATATTTATTGTTGTGCTGTTACTGTTCACCAGACGGGAGATTACCGGCTGTCCTGAATGATTATATATTACCACGAAGAAATTCACCGCTTCCGTACCACTTACTTCTATAGTGATTGCAGAAGTAGCCGGATTGGGAAAAACCGCGACCTTTGGCGACGCCCCGGAAATCTGGAGGGGGAGCTGATGCTGCTCTGCCAATGATGATCCGGATAACGCATCGGAGGATAGTATCGCAGAACGATGACCTCCCTTTTGAAAAAGCGCCCGCATTCTTTGCCGCTGGCCGGGCGTAAACATGAACATGGAGGCGTCGTCCGTCAGATCCATAAAATTCATATACATATCACCGTGGCCAGTTGTTTCACAGGTAAATTTTTGTCCTGCCGGGCTTCCCCTGTTTGAAGAACGCTGTTTGGGCGTGTCGTCAACTTCGTCATCTCCGCAATAGCTGTCGCCCCAGATGTGACGCAGGTTAAGCCAGTGACCCACTTCATGTGTTGCCGTTCTTCCAAGGTGAAAAGGCTGAGACACCGTACCTGTCGTGCCAATTGCATTATAATGTAATACAACACCATCTTTCTCAGCAGGGCCACCAGGAACACTTGAATAACCGAGGATCCCACCAGCGAGGTTGCCGATCCAGATATTAAGATATTTGTTCCTGTCCCATGCGTCGTCACCCCCTTTTGCCGATGACTTTATACGGTCATCGAAACCGAACATCTGAATGTTTGACTTTTTTCTTATAATGCCGGTAGTGGCGAACCCGGAAGGGTCGCGATTGGCAAGGCTAAATTCAAACCCGCAGTCTGCTGCAAGCGGGGCAAAATATCCAGGCACTTTTGACCTGTCTTCATTTAATTTCCTGTAATCTTTAGTAAGGGCCTCGATTTGAGATTTCACCTGCGCGTCACTGATATTTTGCTGAGCGCTATTGTATAATACATGAACAACTACCGGAATTACGATCACCTCAGGAACTGGCGCGCCTGATGTCTGAGGGCCTGAAATGGTTTGAGTGATAACGTTAGACGATACGTCCGGAATACTTTGCATCCTACGTGACTGTAAGATAAAATCAGCAGGAGCTGAAATCGACCTTAACTGATACTCCTGATCCCCGCATTCTTTTTGTGCAAAAATACGGGTAGAAACTGCTATACAAAGCAGTAACGGTAGAACTCGTCTCATTGTAACATCTTTTTGTGGTGGTGCGCAATGGCATCAGGAGATATTGGAGTTACAACAAGGACATGGATAGCTTATATACAACAATATTCAGCTAAAATATTGAGAGGCATTGGACATGACGATAACAGGAATAAAGGAAGAGGATTGATTACTTATGAGTTGAGATACACGCCCGAAGGCAGAAATGTTTGAGAAATTGGATAAGCGATATTCAGACGATAAGCAGGGTAAAAGAACTACTTATTTTTGATTAATCAAAGCAATCAAAATTAAATTTTAGGAAATCATTCAGGATACATGGGGAACTGAATAGTACATTTGCCTCATTATCACCGTAATAATGAAGCAACTTTTTTTTATTTTTTCTTTGGCTATAGTGTTCCTTTCCTGTAATAACAACAGCGCCGGAGATGTTTCAGATAATGATGCTGCAAGTGTCAACCCGGCACCTCCACTAATCAGTTACAATATCTTGAATGTTTACCCGCATGATACGAGTGCTTTTACAGAAGGGCTTCTGGTGCACCAGGGCCAGCTTTATGAAAGTACCGGTGGCCAGCCCCGTGAAAACGATTTTAAATCGTGGCTTGCGCCTGTTGATATAAAAACCGGCAGGGCCATAAAAAAGGTAATGCTTGATACCGCATATTTTGGAGAAGGGATCACTATTCTTAACGATAATATCTACCAGCTCACCTGGAAAGATGAGATTGGATTTATTTACGACGCGAAAACATTAAAAAAGCTAAGGGAGTTTACCTATAAAGGCGACGGCTGGGCCCTTACGAACGACGGAAAGCACCTGATCATGAGCGATGGAAGCAGTAATTTACAGTATCTTGATCCGGAGACATTAAGAGTTTTAAAGGTAGTAGGCGTTCAGGATAATAACGGCCCCGTGCCTAATATCAATGAACTTGAATACATTAACGGGTATATCTATGCGAACCAGTGGCTGACCAATTATATTTTAAAGATCGACCCATCAAGCGGCAAAGTGGTTGGAAGGGCAGACTTTGAATCACTTGGGAATGAAATTAAAACGAAATACCCCAACGCGGGTGAAATGAATGGTATAGCCTTTGATTCCGCTTCAGGACAGGTTTTTATAACCGGTAAGAACTGGCCGAACCTGTATGAGATTAGATTGAATTAGCACAGGCAAATATGGGTGATCATTCGATCATCTCTTCTCGAAAATGTATGTCAGGGAGCTGCATTTTTCCTTATTTGTAAACGCTTTCAGGTTGGACGTTAAGCCGGATCGCACAGCTTTGATATAACCAGGAGAGCCACTCTTATACTGTTCGCTCAGTAAAGACACATAAAAGCTGTCATACCACATGGCCCTGATACCGCGCAGCACCAACAAATGTTTTTCAAACAATAGCTTAATTGAACGGGGTGAAAAATGGTACAAATGTCGTGGCACATCATAAGCTGCCCAGTATTCTTTGTATACCGAAGCATCGTAAGAAATGTAATTTGGTACGGCTATAAATGCTTTACCTCCCGGTTTTAAGACTTTGTGCACGTGGTCAATGTATTCATGCAACGTATGCACGTGTTCCAGTACATGCCACATGGTAACAGCGTCAAATAATCCCGGCTGCAGCGTAAACAAATCACCTGCATCATTTAACGTAAGCCTGTAAAGGTCGTAAGCCCGCTGCCGGGCGGCCTCATCCGGTTCAAGTCCCCACACCGTCCACCCTTCCGATTTCATGTGCCTGCAAAAGGCACCTGTCCCAGCGCCGATATCCAACAAATTTCCCGCATGTAAACCAGTATGCTTTTCAAGCAGTTCTTTCTTCGAGTTTAATGTTCTTTTCCTTACGAAATGGTAAAGCGAATTAATCAGGCCCTTCTTTGTATCCGTATGCGAAATATAATTTTCAGATTGATAATACCTGCCGATGGCGTTCAGCGAAGGCGGATCTTGGGTAAACCGCACCGTACATTCGTTACAATGCCATATGGCAAATGTTTCTCCTGAAACCGTGTGGTCTTTAGCTGATAGTTCCTTGTGGATGAAGGTGGCGCCGCAGCAGGGGCAATTACTATACGAAATTGATTCCATCGGCCTGTAAAGTTGAGTGCAAATAACGTTAAGAAAGATCAAATGAAAAATGAAAAAACGGTTGCGTAAATAGTTTGCTTCGGGAAGTTCAGTGCCGTAATCGAAGAAGTTATGCGTTATGATGACGGTATGATCTGCACCTGCGCTTAAAGCCGACCTCAACAAAACCATTCCTTAAGCCTTTATAAAGAAAAGACATCACAGGCTCACCTTTAACGTATAGCCTTTTGTAAATCGATGCGCTGTTGATTGGTCATCGATTCCCGGGTGAAGCCATTCCTGGTAAAATGAATCAAAAGGATTATTATACCTGTCGCACCCAGCACGAGGGCAAATGTTTTCCACGACGTCTTCCTGTAAAGCCATTTTCTCCGGGGTGCATAATAGGAGGTTTCCGGCGCCATTGCCGCCTGAATGTGGCCGGTGGAAGTACCGGCGGGCGTGTTGCCGGCCACCAACTTTTCTGCGTAAACGGGCATATGCCGGGGGCTGAGCTCTTCATATGCTTCAAAAATGGTTTCTCCCGAATTATTCTTTTTCAAACGGCCGATCTCCGCTAATTCAACATCTTCGTCAGACTTAAGCCCGGCACGAATATGCTGTGCGAACTGGTTATACAATTCGATGGCTTCATATTCGGCCACTTTCTTTTGGGAAGAAAGGTAATTAAAGAAGTCTTTATCAGGGGTATCAGAATACTTATCAAAACAATACTTATACTGCGGAGCAATGATCTGCTTATTTTCAATATCGGCACTTGCGGGAATTCTTTCAATATAGATCGTTCCCGTTCCCGGGATGCTAATACTGTTGCGCAGAACCAGGTATTTTTTGAGAATTTCCACCATACGCTGTATTGAGAGGCAAAGCAAGAAAAAAATAGTATCAAAAAAAGTTTGTTTCGAAAGGAAACTGAGGTGACTGTGGCTTATGTTGCCGCGTTGGCCTGACAAACAGAAGCGTTCATTGGAGGCATCATCTGAACGGCTATCGTATTGCCGACAAGCAGCTTTTCTCTAAAACGAGAAAACAACTCCCCCGAGCAGGTTAAAGCCATACACTTCGTACTGGTTCCAGCGTTCATACCTGTTGTTGAGAATGTTATTCATTTGCAGCCACAGGTTAAATTGCCTGTTGATCCTGAATTCAACACCTGCACTAACGTCGAAACCGTCTTCTCCCTTTTGAGGAGCTTTATCCCGCGCACGATAAGCCGCTCCGTCCCAGGCAAAAAGATCTCCTTTCAGCCACAGGTCTTTCAAAAACTGCCAGCGCAAAGACGATTTTAATTCAATCGGAATCAAACCCCAGGCACGCTGCTGGCCTTTAATTCTTGAAAATTTGTTGATTGTTAAAGCTGCCATGGCGCTAAAAGTTTCACCCTGCAGATACCCGATCTCGCCATGCAACTGCAGGGCGTCAAGGGCAGGGGAATAGAGGGTGAGAAATGTTTTGCCGTCAATGCTATCGTTTACGAACAACGGCATATTGGTGTATTTAATGAAGGCAAGTTTCGCATTGTACGTAAAGTGATTCAGCACGGAACCCTTAAAACCCACAAACCTTTCCTGCACCCTTGTATTCAGCAGGAGATCAGGCTGGATTATCCATGGATTAATAGATGCAAAACGCTGGTAAGAACCTTTGTTATAATATCCCAGCCATCCCAACTGAAGCGTAAAGCGCTTGTCGTTGGTAGTTACGTCTGCCTGGAAATTTGGCAACATCGCGAATATCTTATTATCCCAAGAAGGTATTAATCCTGCATGCAGGTATAAATTGGGTGTTTTCAGTAAAAACGCGGGGCTGAAATAAAACAGATTATTCTGTACATTGCTCTTGCCTGCCAAACGGTAGCTCGTGAGGTCTGCGGTGAAACCGGCATTGAATCCAAAACTTTTACCAAATGTTTTTGAAACCGGAAGATTTAATATCGTATTTGTTTCCGTAGCCCTGCGAAACTCATTTTTGCCGCTGAATACCGATGTCCGGAAGCTTGGATTATAGTAAAGACCAAACCTTGTAGGCGCGGTGTTCCGCAGGCTTATTTTACCTTCAAAAGTCTGAAACCGCTGCCGCAGCTCATCTTTCGTAAATTTCAGTGCCTCGGGCTGAAATCCATAAAAAAAATAATCATCACTTATAAAGCCTACTCTTCCGTTCCATTCGTGGCTATTTGCAGTTTTCAGGGCTCCCGCCACTGCTACACCCGTTTGGTTATTTTTCTGAAACGGCAGGCCACCCTTCGACGAATAATGATTGGCAAACACATTTAGCACTGCATTCCCGGTATCTCCCAAAGTAAATCCGGCCTGCAAAAACGGGATGTGCACATTTCCCACACCGGCCTTGATATAGTTACTGTATTTCCATGCAGCGCCGGAATCAATCTGCAAAGCCAAAGGCTTCAATGCAAGAGGCTGGTATGTAAGAAATAAAGTTTGTATGGGGATATTATACTGCAAAGCTGACCGTGAAGAATCCACTGAAGGGGGCGCTGCATTGAAATTGATCTTAGCCGCCTCCCGCAAAACAGGCTTGAACGTTGACGTTATTTCAATTGTTCTTCTTTTGGAAGAATCCTGCGCTACCGAAAGCTTCCCAAACATCAATCCGATACACCCAAGTAAAAAAAAGTTTTTGATCATTTGTTCTTTCGTCATCAGAGAAAATTTTTATCCGGGAAGTAACCCGGCTCAGTTTCAGGATCCTTTGCCGTGTGCCTCACTCCCCCTCAATTTTACTTACCTTGGCTTCAGCATCCACCACAGCGTCAAGTTTTTGCTGCGCTTCTGATTTCAACTCAGGGTTAGCCGCATTCTGAACAACACTCTGGAAGGTAGCCTTGGCATTAAAAAAATCTTTTTGTTTGAAGTAGATGTCGCCAAGGAGTATATAGGCTTTTGTAACCCATGTAGCATATGAACCAGCTTTGTTGATTACTTCGAATGCAGCTTTTTCGGCTTCTTTTAGTTTTTCCTGCTGGTAGAGGCAATGAGCTATCTCGTACCGTGATTCTGCACCGTACGAAGCCTTGTTCATACTCACGACCGATCTGTAATACCCGAGTGCCGGCTCGCATTCCTGACCCGCCTGGGCTGCCTTTGCCAACGCAAAGTTCGCGAGAACTTTGTCGTCGGTGCTGCTACCCTTTTGCGCAAGGAGGTCTTTTGCATTTTCAGCACCTTCACTCCATTTCTGCAACTGAAACTGGCTTCTTAACAATCCGCGCATGGCCTCGAGCTTGTTTTCCTGATTGCTGGCAAATTCCTTAAGCTTCGAAAAATACTGCTCCGCTTTATTGTAATTTTTAAGTTCAAAGAAATTCAGTCTTGCCGCTTGCAATAACGACTTTTCACCAAATCTGTTAGGCACCCTGTTGGCAACCACCTCATACCCTGTCGCAGCTTTGGCCCAGTCCTTTTTATTAAAATAGATTTCACTCTTGTAATAATTCGCTTCAAGGGAATATTTGCCTTCAGGAAACCTGGACAGGTAACTTTCAAAACGGGTCAATGCTGCGTCGAAACTGCCATTACCAAATTGCACCTCGGCTTCAGCGTATGCGAGGGAATCTTCCTGGCTCGTGGAAATATCGCGGCCAATCGATTTCGCGAATGCCACATATTCACTTGTACGACCTTCTTCGATATAAATTGTTTTTGCATTCTCCAGTCCTTCTTCTGCCTCTACAGAACTGGGATATTGTTTCAGAAGCGCATTGTACTGGTTCAATGCTTCTTTATTATTATCCAGATTGTAATACGCGATCCCCATTTTCAAAAGTGCCCCGGGCTTAAGCGCTTCACTGCTTGTTGCACTGACTACATTCTTCAAATACGGAAGCGCTTCGCGGTATTTCTCGTCTGAAAGATAGCTGTTTGCCATTTCGAAGTTTGCATCAGGCACAAGTGCAGATGAAGGATAAAGTCGCGGAATTGTCTGAAGCAACCTGATCTTTTCTGCTCCATTGTTCACACCTGCAATCATTGCTTTCTGAAAAGTTGCATAATCCGATGAAATCCATGAAAAGCTCAGCACCTGGTCGTACATGGCGGCGGCGGTCTTAAAATCCCGGCTCATGTAATAGCAGTCTGCACTGCGAATATATGCGTCCTGTTCAAGCGGGGTTGCGCTCATTCGCGGTGTTTTAACCACCTGTTCAAAAAAACCAAGAGCCTGTTTATAGTTTTCTTTCTTCAGCAAAGAATATCCAAGATTGTACCGCGCGTTTGTCGGGTTTACCTCGCCGTTTATGTTGCCTGTTTTGAGGTATTCAAAATAGTAACGGATCGCATCATCGATCTGATTCAGGCGAAACGAAATCTCTCCTTTCCAGAAATTGACATAAGGCAGGATTGTTGAATTGTAAGGGTCTTTCAGTGCTTTATCAAGAAGATCATTGGCCGCTAACAGCATTCCATCATTCACCAGTTCTGTGGCCCGGCCATAAAGGATCTTCGGGTAAAGCATTTTTGCATTTTCAGTTTGTGATTGTAAACTCTCCAGCAGGGTAAGCGCATCTTTATAATTATTGGTGTTTGTCAGCACTGAGACCAATAACTCTTTAGCTTCATTAGCATAAGTGGAAGTGGGGTAACCGGAAAGAAAACGCTGAAGCTCTGTGAGGGCTACATCCTGGTAACCTAATTCATAAGATAGTTTTGCATAGTTGAACGAAGATATTTCGCGCTGATAATCGTTGCTGTTATTGGATGAACTGAACAGGAAGGCATTACGGGCGTTGGCCTTTTGGTTGGTTTTCAGGTAAGCGTCGCCAAGCAGGTACATAGAGTTCTGAGCAAGGGAATCTTCTTTCCCGCTGAGTTGTTTAAATCCGTCGATGGCTTTTGCAAAGTTACCTGTTTGATAAAATGAATAAGAAAGCTCATATATATCTTCCCTTCTCACCTTCTGCGAGCGGTCTACATACTCCTGAAGGTATGGAAGCGCCTTGCCATAATCCTGTTTTTCAAAATAACCGTGTCCCACAAACTGCCTCATGTCAAGGTCATAAAGTTGACCGCCTTTTTTTAATTTCTCTTCAGCGTAGGTTAAGGCTTTGTCTTTTTCATTTGTATGGTAGTAGATATTTGCTATGTAGAAAGGCACTATTGGGGCATAATCTTTTTCATTTTCTACCACCCTGAAAGCGGAAAGTGTTTCTTTATAGTTTTTGTCGTTAAATGTGAGAAATCCATAATAATAGTTTGCATCGATATAATTGGGATCTTTAGGCAATTGGCGTATCGTGTTAAACAAAGGCTTCGCCATATCAAACTTCTGCAGGTTAAAATATGAATAACCCTGGTGAAATTTCATGTCAGCGATCTCACGGTTACTAAGGTGTTCGGCCGAACTTTTTTCAAAATAAGAAATCGCCTGGAAATAATCTTTCTGACGAAAATGGTATTCCCCTAAATGATAACTCATCATCGCGGCGCGGGCCGCATTAACATCGAGGTCAACAAACTCGCGTGCAACACCCGCCGACCATGCTTCATTTTGCTTTAACGCGCAAACGATCAGGTAGTATTTAATTTCCTGATAATTCAGCGACTGGTTGCTGCGATCTGCTTCACGCAAATTCATATTCAAATCCTTAAACAAGGGGTAAGCAAGGCTGTAATGCTCCTTCTGATATAATTCTATCGCCTGGTTTAATGTGGCCTGCGGATTCGAAATATGCCTGGTCTGCTGGGCAGAAGCAACCACAGCAAAGGCAACCAGGAAAACTGCAAAAAATATTCTCATTGCTGATATCTTTAGGGCCCTGCACAGGAGACGGGCATACAAACCTGTTAAATGTAATGATTACTTAAACAAACCTGCACAAATACGGCACGCAGCATCTGTTTAAGACCGAACCACCGATTGTACAACGCGGTAAAGTTTCAATTTATTTTAGCTACGACCAAACATCATTCCAAACACCTGTGGATAAGTGCAAGGATTAACATTTTATTTAAGTTCAGTTTGAATCTATACTTTTGAAAAGAAATCAAGCTATGAAAAAATTTTTTTCGGTTAATTACAGCCCTGCTTCGTTTAACATTGCTATGCTTTTGCTTCGCGTGAGTGCGGGTGCGTTGATCATGTCGCATGGCTATAGCAATCTTGTTCATTTTGCCGAAGTAAAGGGCAGATTCATGAATTTTATGGGAATGGGCAGCACCGTATCGTTATCACTTGTAGTATTCGCCGAGTTCTTTTGTTCGATGTTTGTGATCATAGGCTTATTTTCACGGTTAGTGGTGCTCCCGCTTATTGTGGTAATGTCCGTAGCATTGGTCAAGGCGCATGATGTAGATGTTTTTGACGAGGGAGAAAAGCCTGCGTTGTTCCTGGCGTGTTTTATGGTCATTCTGCTATGCGGACCGGGAAAAGTAAGCGTCGACGGACTGATGCGCTAACATCTTTTTCACCAGGATATGTAACTCAACCATCATCAGCATGTAGCTGATGATCCTGCATGAATTATCTTTGTCATGTATGTAACAGCAACCAACATACGCGTTCGCTTTGCGGAAGCCAGACCGGTTATGCAGCTTGAGAAACTGCAACGCCGTTTCCTGAATCAAAATGCCTGAACCGGGGGAACGGAACTAAACCCGGTAATGATCAGCCCTCCAGCTCTTAATTATCTTCTTTATCTCCCTGCCTCCAATATTCTCTTCGGCAGCCCTGCGCGCAAGCTCCACAAATTCTTCATCAGAAGCAAAGCGCAGTGCGATAATCTGGCCTATGCGCAAACGGGGGTCTAACATCTTGCCTGCAAAAACAAAATGACGCAGGTTTTCTTCTGCCCGTATGGCGCGATCCTGCGCTCTCAAAGGGAAGCTGCGAATAAACCAGTAAAAGCTTGATAAGATCAGGGTTATTACACAGATCAAAGAGGCAGAGTATAGATTGTTATGATTTCTCCAGCTATTAGACAGATTCACAAAAGACCCGATAGTTACCGCTAAAATCGCCAGCAAAGTAACGTAGTGATACACAGGAACGATCCGGGTATAATTTTTATAATTTTGCTCCATCGAATTTTTATTATTATTATTTGCTGAAGTTATTTTAAAATATCGAGCAATCTATACATTTTGCTTACCATCTCCGTTGCGCTGCCATCGTAATTATTTACCAGAATCGCGAAGGTATACTCATTTCCGTTCCTGCCCGTAATGTACCCCGCAAAGCTTCTTGCCCCGCCAATAGAACCGCTTTTCATTCGTATGCCATTGATCAGTGGCAGGGCGTTATAAAAAGATTTAAACCACGTTTTACCTCTTGCATACAGCATTACTTTTACCAAAGCATCCGCGGTAACACGGTTCTGCGGAGACAATCCACTGCCATCAAAAATATTCAGTGCAGACCTTTCTATTCCCCGTTCGCTCCAGAACGATCTTATCTTTTCTACTCCCCCCGAAGTGGACCCGATCCCTTCCTGCTGAAACGCAATTGTTTTTAACAAAGCTTCCCCGTACAGGTTAATGCTTCTCCGCATGAACCAGTAATTGATGCTGTCCAGCGGAGGAGACAAGACCGTAGAAATGATTGTTTCTTTACCTGTTGACGGGTTTAAATACGGACTTACCGGCGCCGGTATCCGGATCCCTCCTTTGCCAAGTGCTTTCGTGAATAAAAACTGTAGTTGAACAGCGCTGTTTGGAAATGATCCGGATATACTAAATGCAGCCTTACCAGGAGGGATAGTGCCGCGTACAAAGCCTGTATTGGTATAAGGCGCAAGATAAATATAAGCATTGTCGCCACTCCCCTTTTCACCGGCAGTTACCTCACAGGTAAGATCTACCCGGTATAATTCCGGCGTAGCAGAAACTATTTCGCAGGTGTCGCCGAATACATTGCCCGATTTTAACGTAAGGTCATACTGATTTTCTCTCCAGTTTAGCAACTGTGCGCCTGCGCCGTAATAGTTGCCTATGTCCTGCCATATCCAGCCGTCAGGAATGGTGGCACTGCTCCACTTTCCATTCTTGCAAAAAATCCAGCCTTCTATGCCTGATATCCCGAGCTTTCGTATTGTAGCAATCCACTGCTGCAGGATTACGGTTTCTGTTGTTGCAATAAACCTGGGGCTTCCAAGTGTAGGATCTCCGCTACCTGTGATGTAAAGGCTCCCCTTTAAAACGGTTCCTTCGATTCTCCCGTCATAGCTTAGTTGCGTTTTATAGCGGTAATTACCTCCCAGGATTTCAAAAGCGGCAACGCTGGTGATCACTTTCTGACAGCTTGCCGGAGCAAGCCCTACCTGCGCATTTTTACTGAAAACCGTGTTGCCTGTTTTGCTGTCTGCTACATGCAGACTCATCATCCCGTGCTTCATCATCGCATCTTCTTCCAACTTTTTCACTGCATCATTAAGCCTTGGAATGATATCCTGACCAAAGGATGAGTAAACAAATGCCGCGCTTATAATACAGGTAAACAGTCTTTGCATGAGATGATATTTATTCAGACAAATGTCGCGCAGGAAGGGTCGTTTCTTCATCAAACGGACAATGTAAAAATATGAGACGCAAATGTAACGGATAATTTCATCCAGCTGCGACTCACGAAGAACCCTTCCGGTTATTAAAAGATGCCTCCTTTCTACGTCAAAGGCTATAAAATCTTTAATTACCATTGCTGCTGTTGTGATCGTAAGACAACCATAGTAACTTCTTTCCGGATAAAACGCCCGTAAACTTGCTGAAGTTTTGGTTGTTTTGTAATATACCTTAGCCAACAAATACTCAGAATACTTTTTTGTATGAATGTAAAACAAATCTATGCTTCCATCATTACTGTCGGCGACGAGCTGTTGATCGGTCAGGTGGTAGATACCAACAGCACCTGGATGGCGGCTGAGCTTAACAAGGCAGGTGTATGGCTTAGAAGAAGGGTGGCTGTCGGAGATAATTGCAACGATATTATCAAAGCTCTTGACGAAGAAAGCAGGGATACGGATATTATTCTTATCACCGGAGGCTTAGGCCCCACCTCCGATGATATTACCAAACCGGTTCTTTGCGAATATTTTGGCGGCAGACTAATAGTGGATGAGGGCGCCCTCGAAAATGTGAAACAAATCTTCTCCAGGTTAAACCGGCCAATGATTGCATCAAACTACAAACAGGCGGAAGTTCCCGACGTATGCACAGTAATTCCAAATAAGAGGGGAACAGCGCCGGGGATGTGGTTTGAGAAAACAAACAAGATTTACGTGAGCATGCCAGGGGTTCCGCACGAAATGAAAGGCATGATGACCGATTATGTTTTGCCCCGGCTTCCACAGTTTTTTAACATGCCGGCAATCGTCTCCAACACATTGCTGACGGCGGGCATAGGTGAATCCTTTCTTTCAGAAAAAGTAAAGGATTTTGAAACAAACCTGCCGCCACACATTAAACTGGCCTACCTGCCAAATTATGGCATGGTGCGCCTGAGGTTAACCGGCATAGGCGCGGTTAAAGAAATCATTGCATCTGAAGTAAATGCGCAATTCCAAAAGATGAAACAATTGGTGGAAGAACACCTTGTTACCGACGAGGATGATCCTATTCAGGTAGTAATATCCAAAATTTTCAAGAAGGAGGGGATGACACTTTCAACGGCTGAAAGCTGCACGGGCGGCTATATTGCCCATCTGCTTACTTCAGAACCGGGAGCTTCGCTCTTCTTTAAAGGAAGTATAGTAAGTTACGCCAATGAGGCAAAACAGTATCTGCTGAATGTATCAGAAAATACCCTGCAAACAGACGGAGCTGTGAGTGAGGCGACAGTCAGCCAGATGGTGAAGGGTGCATTATCTGCAATGAAAACTGATTATGCTGTTGCGGTAAGCGGAATTATGGGGCCCGATGGAGGGAGCGCAGAAAAACCGGTAGGGCTTGTCTGGATAGCTGTGGGAAATCACTTGCAAACCGTTACTCAGAAGTTTAATTTTCGATTCGACCGGAGAAGGAATATAGAACTGACCGCGAACAATGCGCTGACTTTTTTGAGGCGATTTGTTCTATCACAAGGTATGTGAAGCGATAAGTAGGAAATAATTACCTTTGAATTTGTGGTAGTGTACTTATGGAGGCTATCCTGAACCGATTGATGATCTTACTGACCGGGTCGGAAGATTTTTTTATGTATCGTTTTGCCCCGCACAACTACAAACTTTAATTTTTTAATTAGCAATACATGGCAATAGTTGACCTCGTAATGCCGAGAATGGGTGAAAGTATCGTAGAGGCCACTGTTTTGAAATGGCTGAAAAAACCTGGCGAGATGGTAGAGCAGGATGAGACCGTATTGGAAATTGCTACTGATAAGGTTGATAGTGAAGTACCCAGTACCGTTCAGGGTGTTATCGAAGATGTTTTATTTGAAGTTAATGACGTTGTTCCTATCGGCACCGTAATTGCCAGGATCAGAACAGCCAACGGGGGGAATAATAAACATGAACAGGATGCCCGGCCTGTTCCGGAAAATGCCAGGCCTGCTCAAACCGGGGCACCAACGGAAGCCCGCAACAACAATATTTCAGCAGCAGAACGTTCTGCCGATCAGCAGCAGGCGCCTGCGCCTGCAAATAAATTTTATTCGCCCCTGGTTTTAAATATTGCTGCAAGTGAGGGGATCAGCCTGGCTGAATTGGAAAATATACATGGCACCGGTAACGAGGGAAGGGTGACAAAAAAAGACATCCTTCAGTTTGTCGATGGCAAAAAAGAAAACAAGGCAGCCGGGTTCACTATGGTCTCATCTGAACGGGAAAATAAACCAAAAGAACAATCCCCCGGATCGCCGGTAAATCCCCAGCTTCTGCCTCAGGAAACGTCTTTGTCTCATACAAATGATTCGCCTGCTGTTTATAGCGGAAACGTAGAGATTATTGAAATGGATCGCATGCGGAAGTTGATCGCGGACCACATGGTACGCAGTAAACAAACGAGTGCGCACGTGACCAGCTTTTCTGAAGCCGATGTTACAAACATGGTGTTATGGCGCGACAGAATAAGGAAGGATTTTGAGAAGAGGGAGGGCACTAAAATCACCTTCACTCCCCTGTTCCTTGAAGCGGTGGTCAGGTGCATTAAAAAATACCCGTTAATCAATAGTTCCTTAGACGGTGATAAGATCATTATCAAAAAGGATATCAATATCGGAATGGCTACAGCCCTGCCCAATGGAAACCTGATTGTGCCTGTGGTACGAAATGCCGACCAGTTGAACCTTGTGGGGCTCACCAAACAAGTGAATAGCCTGGCTGAGAACGCCCGCAATAACAAACTCAGGCCTGATGAGATCCAGGGTGGAACATTCACCTTAACCAATGTCGGCAGCTTTGGAAGCCTGATGGGTACACCCATTATCAACCAGCCTCAGGTAGCCATACTTGCTGTAGGTGTGATAAAAAAACGCCCGGTTGTTGTGGAGACTCCTATGGGTGATTCAATTGCCATCCGGCATATGATGTACCTGTCTATGTCTTACGATCACCGGATCATCGACGGAAGCCTTGGCGCAACGTTTCTTACTGCGGTAGCCCACGAACTGGAAAATTTTGATCCGCAAAGGGAAATATAATTCGGAAACATAAACTCTCCTAAAGCGTTACGGCATTCAACCTCCTTCTCCTGACTTTTACAACCAGATCAAAGATGGGCCCCTGCGCAAGGGCATCAACTTAAGGTTCGTAAACATGACGTTGTCCCGGGGTTGGCGTTAGTTTCATCAACACCTACTGTATCATCAGCGGTTACTCACATCAAAGCCGTCCCGCCACATTCCCTGCCCGAATTGGTTGGCAATAACAGTCCTAAAGCTTTCGCCAGTTAGCCGCACGTAGCACGACTCAATAATCAGGAATGTACTATGAACGCTTAGTTCTTCGTTAACTAAACATTTAAGAGGCCTGCGCCCATGTCAACAATACATCTAAAGAAAGCTTCGGTTTCTGCATGCCGCCAATGAAAAGACGCATTTCAGTGTAGAATTTAACGAATTAAAATTTGGTGCATACTTTAAGTCTTCATCAAAATTATTTAAATTCATGAATCCGTTTACCCATGCAGTGATCTATCGCCGGTTGAACATTTAAAAAAGAGCAAATGAAAACATTATCAGAAACATGGTTCGCAGAGGGCTACATTGATTTTGAACTAAAACGATACACACTGCTTGCATACCTGCAGGAGGTGAATAAATATTTTGACCAGCAGAAATTGTATCCACAGTTAGCTGACCTTATCTTTCATTACAATAACCTTGTTTCTTTCCGGGAGAATAAAAAATATCTCCAGGAAAAATTTCCAAAGCAACTGAATGATATAAACCTTGAGCAACTGGAACTTTTATATGAACGGATGATTGCGGACGACGAATTAATGGATGAACTGGAAAACATCATTAATTACTCGGCAAAGAAAATGAAGACAACCATCAGCAATGGCGCTGAAATTTACGAATCAGTTGAAGGAAGCCTTAAAATTGCACCGGTGGGAATAATCCCGTTAGAAACAAATGAAGGATACATGTTCCTTCAGAATGCAACGATTCATCAAACCTTCGTATACTATTACCGCATCACCATCTTTGAAAAGCATGACGAAAAGTACCGTGGTATCAAAACAGATTATATTGATAGCTGGCAAAAGAATTTCGTCAATACCTATGGGAATATAAAATCAGAATTAATCCGTTACCGTAAACAATTGCCAAATCCCGCAGTTTATAGCATTGAAACCAGTTCTCATTATCCACTTGAAGAAACCTTGCTTCCTATTGCCAAAAGGACCCTCGTGAGATATATTTCCACAGGAGAAGCGTAGGGTTAGAAATCAGACGCAGAACGATCATCATTATTGATCGCTTTAGCCGGCAGCAGTTTCTTTCCGGCGGTATACACTCTTACCATTTGCAACGCCACTGCTACGATGATGATCAATAGTCCGGCGTAAAAACCACTGCCAAGATATTCGTTCTCATGATAGATCATAAATGCCAACGCGATACCATATACCGGCTCGAGGTTATAGGTAAGATTTACTGTAAACGGCGAAATAACCTTCAATGCACGAAGGGAAAGAAAGAACGCGAGAACCGTACACAGCCAGCTTAAAACAAGCAGCCACAGCCAATCCCATTTTTGAGGAAGAGCAAACTCAAGATTAAATACGGAAAAATACACAGGCAACAATAAAGTTAATACGAGGAACCCACCGATCAGCTCATAGAGGGTAATTGCCACGGCATCATGCTTTAGCAGCAACTTTTTATTGAGAATGGTGAATAGAGCTGCTAATATTGCGGAGATTATCCCGAATATAATTCCTTTGCCGTATGCCGTATCGAAATGGAAGATCAGGTACACGCCTGCGATCGCAAACATACCAAGAAGCATTTCTGCAACGGATATTTTTCTTGCCATCATCAGCGGCTCAAGCATAGCAGAAAAAAAACCAAGTGTGGAAAAACATACCAGCGCGATGGATACGTTCGAATATTTTATGCTCCCGTAAAACGATACCCAATGAAGTGCTACTATAGTACCTACTCCAAAGATTCGGATCAGGCTTTTAAATGACATCCTGGGAAAAGAGCGGCGCCATATGAAAATACCACAAAGCGTAACAGCTGTAATGAGCAAACGATACCACACCAGCAGGGATTCATTCAAAGAGATTAGTTTTCCCAGCACACCGGTAAATCCGGCGAGAAAAACAGCCAAATGTAAATCGATAAATGGGCGCTTCATGAAAAAATGAGAACCGGAGTATTGTCTATGGGAAGTTTTCCGTATTTCATACATTGACTCATTCACCGTATGTATCGATTGTAAATGCGGTAAAATCAGTGTTAGTTGCTGTCTACCGGGTTAGTGCTCGCAGCAAAAATTTCCTTTTCTACTTCGGGTAACATTTCCAGGCCGGGCCTTTTCACGCGCTTTCCGTAGTTTTTGAACAAACTATACCACCGTAGCTTAAGCACACCAAGCACTCCTTCTTTTATAATTCCCTTATTCATTTTAGAAACCCCTAACTGACGGTCTTCAAAGATGATCGGCACTTCTTTAATCCTGAATCCTAACTTCCAGGAAGCGAATTTCATCTCGATCTGGAAGGCATACCCTGTAAATCTTATTTCATCAAGGTTGATGGCTTCCAAAACACTTTTCCTGTAGCAAACAAAACCTGCCGTAGGATCCTGAACAGGCATCCAGGTAATTAGCCGTGTATAAAGAGATGCCCCTTTAGATAACAACACACGATCCCAGGGCCAGTGTACTTTTCCCCCTCCTTTTATATACCTCGAACCGACCGCTACATCAGCCCCCCCGGTTTTGCAGGCCTCATAGAGGCGTTGAAGGTCTGCGGGGTTATGCGAAAAATCAGCGTCCATTTCAAAAATATAGGAATACCCTCTTTTAACAGCCCAATTGAAGCCGGTGATATATGCAGTGCCCAATCCCAGTTTTCCGTGTCTTTCCTGGATAAAAAGTCTGCCGGGGAATTTGCTTAGCAGACTTTTAACAATGGCCGCTGTACCATCAGGAGAACCATCATCAATCACCAGCACATGATACTCGTAATTCAATGAGAAAATTGCAGCCAGAATAGCCGCGATATTCTCCTTTTCATTGTATGTAGGTATGATGACTAACTTTTCCAATAAATGTATTAAGCGTACGAAAATACAGATTTTCGCTGGTGGGATTTTACTCAATTCCTGCCAGTTTTGTTTTTATCCCTTTTTTAACATCGTTCGATTGAATATTTCTGTAAGTTTCTTTTTGGTATGTAACGTAAAGTCACCTTTCATCATCCAGTCATAATACTGTGGCTCTGCCTTTAAAACCTCAGACACAGACCGTCCCTTATATTTTCCGAAATTGAAAACCTCCACCCCGTTATCCATGGTAAACCGCCTTGAAAAATCAACGATACAATCATCACCGGTAATCTTAAGGATTGAATCGATCGTGTTTCCCAATTGTTCATACTTCGATAGCTGGGCCTCTAAAACTTCGCAAGTGGCCAGAGCATCGGCCTGAGCGCCATGTGCACCTTCAAGAATTTTATTACAATAGAACCGGTATGCTGCACTCAACGTCCGCTGCTCCATCAAATGGTATATTTTCTGAACGTCGAGCAAACGCCTTCCTTTCATGTCAAAGTCAATGCCTGCCCTTAAAAACTCCTCCATCAGCATTGGTATATCAAACCTGTTGCTGTTATATCCACCAAGGTCACAATTGTCAAGAAATTGCCTGATCTCATTTGCAGCCTGTTTGAAAACCGGAGCATCCTTTACCATCTCGTCGGTGATGCCATGAATTTCGGTGATGTTTGCAGGAATTGGTATTTGCGGATTGATCAGCTTGCGCTTGATCTGCCTGGTATTATCCGGCAACAACCGTAAAATGGCGATCTCAACGATACGATCGCTGCCCAGGTTTATGCCGGTCGCTTCCAGGTCAATAAAGGCGAGGGGCTTTTTTAAATCCAGCATAATTTGTCAGTTCTTGGTTTAGCGCTTCTGTTTTGAGATATCATCCGGGTTCCTGGTCGATCAGGTCATGCACGGTGTTATTGTCTGTCTCTTTCTTTAGTTGTTTTTTTGCACAAGACGAGTGGCAAATATAGTCATATCAAGCCCATCGTAATTGCCGCTGCTCATCAATAACAGGTTAGCACTGTCGTAATCCTGGCTCATCAGCCATCGTTCGAGTGTTTCCCTGTCGTTGATAACCTGCAGCCCTTCTTTGTCAAATCCCCTGTACACGTCTTCTTCGGGCAATACCGGCAGCCTTTTTAGTTCAAGGGCGTGTTTTGAGTAGAAAACAACCGGCATATCGGCGTCTTTCATTGCACCTTTGTATTCACCCATAAAATTTGCATTAAGGCTGCTGTAAGTGTGCAATTCCAGCACGGCGATCAGCTTTCGTCCGGGGAATTGTTGTTTTACAGCTGCGATGGTTGCTTTCACTTTAGACGGAGCATGTGCAAAATCACGGTAAACGTTTAGCGTTTTGTCTGAGGCAAGTAATTCCAGCCTTTTGGAGGCTCCTGTAAAACTACTTATGGCTGCTAAAAAAACTTCAGCTCCGATACCCAGTTCCTTACACGCTAACCAGGCTGCATGTAAATTTAGCAGGTTATGGTCACCAAAAACTTTAAGCGCACCGGTCTGTCCGTCCAGCACAACACTTGTTCTCCCTTCGGCAATGGTATGCTCCGGTACGCCGTAGCCCACTTTTGTCACGCGGGATGAATGTTTCTGAACAATTTCGGCAAGTACAGGATCATCCTGATTATAGATCAACACCCCCCCGGGAACAATTTTATCGATAAATTCATGGAATTGCTCAAGGTATATCTCAAAAGTGGGAAAAACATTTATATGATCCCAGGCGATCCCGGTAATAACAGCGACATGAGGAAAAAGGAAATGGAACTTCGGCTGCCTCCTGATAACACTGGCGGGGTACTCATCTCCTTCACATACAATAACGGGTGCATCCGTAATGTTCACAGACAGATCAAAGCCCTCCAGTTCTGCGCCCACCAGGTAGTCAAACGCTTTACCCGTCTTTTTTAAAACATGCATAATCATGGCAGTAGTCGTTGTTTTACCATGACTTCCCCCGATTACAACCCTCCTTTTGGTCCTGCTTTCCTCGTATATATATTCAGGAAAAGAATAAATCTTTAAACCGGCTTCATTTGCCCTGGTGAGCTCAGGATTATCTTCCTTCGCATGCATGCCCAGGATCACAGCATCAAGACCCGGTATTATTTTCTCCGGGAACCACCCGGATTGTTCAGGCAATATCCCTTCCTTTCTTAAATTACCTGAAGCAGGCTCGAAAATTTCATCATCACTGCCCGTAACCTGGTAGCCCTTTCGCTTAAGGGAGATGGCAAGCTGATGCATGACACTACCCCCAATTGCAATAAAATGTACATTCATAATCATTGCCTTATAAGCGATAAATGTATTTTAGGCAAACAGATATACAAAATATATTTGATCGCGGATGCAGCTGCTTGCACATATGGGAAAAAATTCGTTTCTTTGAGGCTTGAATTCCTGTATCCTGAGATGCTTTGCTGAACCGTTGAATGTTTCCCCTTTATTGTTCCATTTAAATTACAAAAATGAAAGCTAAATTCTTGATACTGATATTGTTTGTTTCCTGTAGTCTTGCGCTTACTTCATGCGCGTCTTCGAAGGGCGGATGTAAAGCTTCACAAGGATATGTAGGATACGGACACAGATAATCACATCACAGTTCTTTTGAACATAAAGGTTGCCTTTAAGGTAACCTTTTTCATTTTTCGATGTTACAATGATGACTTATTTTATCAGTACTGAACTTAGCGTAAAACCAAATAAATGAACTGGATTAATATCACCTCTGCCGGCCAGCTGGATGAAATAAAAGAAAGGTCGAGATTAAAACCTCAGGTTATCTTCAAGCACTCTGTCAGATGTTCAATCAGCAGCATGGCCAAAAACAGGTTGGAAAGAAGTGATCAACCGGCGGACATAGATTTTTATTACCTCGACCTGATCAATTACCGGTCACTTTCAAACCGGCTTTCTGAAGAATTTGAGGTATGGCATGAGTCGCCCCAGGTGTTAGTGATTAAAGACGGCAAATGCATCTATGATGAAAGTCACACAGCCATCAGAATGGATGAAATTTTAGCGCAGGCAAAGGTAAACTGATCATCGTTTAGCTTTGAAGTGAAAAGTTTTTTATTGTTTGAATGAAGGCTGATGGCGCTAAAGGTTTACTTAGGTGCAATGCTGTTCAGGCGATGGGAAATTGTCATATCCGAAAGGGGGCCTTGTTATTGTTAAGTGTAAAGTTATTAAACTCTGCTATCTGCGATGGCTGACCTTGTGAAAAAATACCCGCCCGCACAGGCCCTGTCCCATGTAGGCAGAAAAGATCAATCAATGGCTTTGTCGTGAATTGATGTAAATTTTTTACCATCGGTGCTGTACAAAAACTGTATATCCTTGCCATTGTTTACCAACATTTGTAAATAGATCTGTTTTTTTACGTTTATGGGCTTAGTAAAAAGGCGTTGAAAACGTTACTTGGCCCATGGGAAAAAATGAGAAGAATCCCCTGATAAGCGGAAAGGCAGGGAACCAGTTAGACGTAGTAGCGCTTACCCAATAGGTACCATTTATTTTTACGACAGAAGGATCAGGATAGTCGCCTGGAAGTACCAGCATTTGAGCGCATGTGGCAAAACCTGTTAACGATGCAGCTAAAATGGTAGAAACAAATTTCATAATTTGGAATTGAACGTTTGATCAGGATTAAATTGCTTTCATAAACTAATCATTCGGTGCCGTATGGAATGTTGATTCCACCGGCTACCGGCAGGGCTATTCACCTCCCGGTCTTTTTAACTTTACATTGACAGGTGCCGGTTGCCCCAGGTGCGGTGATCCATCTGCATTCCACGTAATTTTTTGCATCCTGGGGCTTCTTGCATTGCTGCAACCCTGTCCGGCGGACGAATTTGCATGGTAAAGTATCCAGTCCTCTTTTCCATCACGTGACTTAAAGAAGCAATTATGACCTGGAGCGTAGACGCCGTTATCCGGGCTTTTTACAAATACGGGAACCGGTAATTTCGTCCAGTCGGCTGTATTCAGCGGATCACCGTTCTCCCTCAGGGAAAGCAAACCCAGGGCATAGTCATCTGTCCAGCACCCGCTCGCAGAGTAGGTGAGATAAATTTTTCCCCTGCTGTTTTCAATTATTTGTGGACCTTCATTTACATCCGGAGAACCTATGCTTTCCCAGCTGTATGAGGGACTTGAAATCATCACCCTGTTTCCTTCAATAGTCCAGGGGTCAGACATTTTAGCGATATAGATATCCTGCCGCCCGTCTGCATCAGCTTCCCATCCCGACCAGATAAAGTATAAACGATCGCGATATTCAAACACCGATCCGTCAATTGCCCATTTGTCGGAGGGGTCGGAGATCTTTCCCTTAAAATTCCATTTACCGGAAAGCGGGTCTGACGACGAGTTTTCCAGCACATACATCCGGTGGTTGCTGTTGTTGCCGTCATCTGCAGCAAAATAGGCATACCATTTCCCTCTCAGGAAGTGAATCTCAGGAGCCCATATATTTCGGGAATAAGGCCCGGTTGAAGGAGCGTTCCAGATAGCCGTGACCGGCGCACGATGCAATTCCGCCATTCTATTTGTAGAGTAGATCGCGATGCGGTCGCCCAGCGTATGGGTATAATAATAGATTGTATCTTTTTGAACAACCCAGGGATCTGGCCCGCTGGGCAGTAAGGGATTGCTGTAAGTAGTCTCTTTTGTATCAGAAAGACCGGAAACTCCCGGGCCGGTATTATCGGCGTTCTTACCACAACTGATAGCATACAGCACCATCAAAAATAAAAAACGTCGGCTTTCAGGCATACAATACGATAAGAACCATGAATTACATTTGACGCTCAGGCTTAAATCAAAACACACCTTACTTAAGGTACAAAAAAGACCAATATAATGTTTTTCCGGAGAATGTTAGCTGTCGTGTAAACGAATTCCACGTCAACAAAACTCTTAAAAGAATTTCCTTCTAACGGCTCAGGCGTTTACCGCCTGGAAGAAGACAACAATTTCCGGGAAGAATATGAAAGGCCCGGCATTGCGCTGCTGAGCTATTTTACGACCGGTCATTTCTTACAAGCCACTTTTGAAAACCTCGAAAGTGAATTCTTACAGATGGCCATGTTTATCATCTTCAGCATATGGCTGCGCCAGGAAGGTCCCTCGGAGTCAAAAAGTTTAGACGAAGAGGATGATGTGGATAACGAACCGGTAGCATCGCCGGAAGCTCCCTGGCCGGTAAGAAAAGGTGAAATATACCTCGCCATCTATAAACAATCCTTGTCTCTCGCATTTATCCTCCTGTTTCTCGCTTCCTTTTTGGTTCATTATTACGGAAGCTGGAAAGATTTTAATCTTGAGCAGACACTTAATAACAAACCCCCCGTGCAATTAACGTCATTTATCAGCCATTCGAAATTCTGGTTTGAATCATTTCAAAACTGGCAAAGTGAATTACGGTCTGTAGCGGCTATTGTTTTCTTAACCGTTTACCTCAGACAAAAGGGATCACCCCAATCCAAGCCTGGGGATATGGCATACCGCGAAATGGAATAAGTCTGCACAAGCGGGCAGGTGATCAACACCGTTTATTTGTCATCAATCTGGATTTCCTTCAGATCGCTTATGGCAGGGCCATTTATAATTTTTCCTTCATGCGTAAACCGCGAACCATGGCACGGACAATCAAATGATTTTTCATCAGCATTCCACTGAACAACACACCCTAAATGCGGACAAACAGCAGTATACGCTTTTAGCAAGCCTTCACTGTTACGGTAAACGGCAACTTTCTTCAACCCTGCATTAACCACTCCTCCGTCATTCAACCTGATTTCCTTAACAGATTCAACATCTCCGCGCTTAAGGTAATCTGCATACTGAGCGGCCATGTTACCGGCCTCTTTCAAAAAGTCGCCGGTTGCTTTCAGGCTTACCCTGGAGGGATCGTAGATTTTCTCCCAGGCATTTGGCTTATTATTGATTAGATCGGCGATTAGCATTCCTGCAATTGTTCCATGAGTCATGCCATTTCCCGAATCTCCTGTGGCTATGTACACATGCTGATCACCAGGGTTCCGCCCGATGAACGCAACTGAATCTACCGGTTCCATAACCTGACCCGACCACTTGTACGCGATTTCCTGAACAAAAGGGAAACGGTCGATCAGCCAGTCTTCCAATGCCGTATATCGTTCCTGCTGGGAGATTTCTTCCCCATCGATCTGACCTGTCTTATGATCCTGGCCTCCGCAGATAAGCAGGTCGTATTGCTCGTTATAGTCCTGCGTACGAACATAATGATAAGGCTTGGTAGTCCATTTTGAATCCTGGTCACCGGTATCCCACCACAAAGCAGCAGGCAAAACATATTTTGGAATCAGCCCTGCAATCACATAAGTACGATAGGGATGCTGTTTCGTATGTATTGTAACAATATCATTGATAGGAGTATTTGTTGCTACCACGATGTGATCCGCCTTGATCAGACAGCCGTTTGCTTTTACTTCGTTCTTCTTTATGTCTTCAACACGGGTTTCGGTGTAGATGGTTCCGCCGAGTTTGACAACAGCAGCGGCCAGCCCTTTCAGGTACTTCATCGGGTGAAACTGTGCCTGGTTGGGAAACTGGAGTGAAGGCCCCTTTTCAAAGGATATTCCTGGCACCTCTTTCAATAAAACGGTATCGATACCGGCCTGCCGGGAAGCTTCAAGTTCATCCTCCAACGTTTTAACGGTATCACTGGGATGCAGGAATAAATAGCCGTCGACCCGCTTGAAGTCGCAATCGATATTTTCCTCACTGGTAATCCGTTCAATCAGTGCAATGGCAGCAGTGTGGCTCTCCGCCATAAGCCTGGTATTTTCCTTTCCATGAAGAGATTCAAGTTCAGCATAATGATCATCGAGAGCGTTGGCGATATGGGCAGTTGTGCGCCCCGTTTCACCACTTCCAATATAGCCATCTTCGACCAGGATGACCCTTCTTCCTGACTTTGTCAGGCAATATGCGGTTGTAAGCCCTGATATGCCTCCACCTATGATAAGAACATCTGTTGTGAGGCTTTGCTGCACGCTCGTATAATGCAGGGGTTCCACAGAACTGGTCCAGTACGAAATATTATGCCCTGACGTAACAAGCCCTTCCGTGTTCGAAATATGATTAGCATCCATGAAATTGATTTATTGTTTAATAATCAATTCACATGCCTTTGATAAAGAAAAACTGCGGGAGGTTTCTTCTTCAACTACCAGGGGATGGCAGCTGTATTGTACCAATAGGTCCTGATGTCTTCTAAAACTTTTAACAAAGCGTCGAAGCTGACGGGCTTTACCACATATGTGTTGGCGCCTAATTCATAGCACCGCCGGATCTCATTTTCGTTTTTTGTAGTGGTAAAAACAACGATCGGAATTTTTTTAAATACGGGATGCTGCTTGATCTCCTTCAGCACTTCACGGCCGTCTTTTTTAGGCATGTTCAAATCGAGAAGGATAAAGTAAGGGTAAGTTTCGTGGTTAGGCTTTTTTTCGTGAATGTTATCCAGGTAATTAATTAATTCAACCCCGTTTTCCACAAACTCAATTTTGTCGTCATACCCCTTCTCTTTAAATGCCGTTTGTAGTAAAAACCTATCATCTGAATCGTCTTCAGCAACCAGGATAAACAATTTCTGCATATTTTTAGGTATAATGGCCTGCCGGGTCTGCAAATATAAGCGATGTACGGAAAAGAAAGCACTTTTAAATATACAGAAGCCTTATGTGTTCGGCCGGGTAAAGAATACAATTTAATTAGTACCTTGTAAATGGCTGAAAACAGGAAACCTATTGTTCATCAACAAAGCAAAACAATGGAAACTAATATTTTTAATGGGCCGGTTGAAAATACCCAGGATAATTCAAGCCCCATTTTAGGAACTTCTTCAGATGCGATTATCGAAGGATTGCACCATGGCGATTTTACAACTGAAAATGACACGTCAGGCATGGCAACACCCGTCGATAAAGAGCAAATTGTTAATGAGCAGGATCAGCATGAGATTGTAAATGCAGGTGCTGATGAAGAAGATGAAACCTCATTACAGCAACCAGTGGAGTCACCCTCATCTTTAAGCGCTACAAAAAGAGCAGACCTGGATGCAGCAGATGAAGACAAGGAATTTATAGAAGAGGATAAAGACGAGGCGGGAAGCGCTTCTGGCAGCCGCTCTGCGGGTGATGTGTGACTAAAAACTACAATGACAGCGCGGAATATCTACGCTGTCATTGTGTTTATGCCGGGATCTATGACCTTTTAAATCCACCGGCAATCAAAGAGATAAGAAATAATACTATGAATATGTAAAACAGGATTTTAGCGATGCTTGCTGCTCCTGCAGCGATACCGCCAAACCCAAAAATACCTGCAATAACTGCTACTACTAAAAAGATAATTGTCCAACGTAACATAATTAATTGTTTAAAGGTTTGAAATATAATTGCAAGAAAACATAATTGTTATAAAGGAATATTTGTGCCATAAATTTCAATGAATGAATAAATCCTTTTCAAAATCGCCAATTATCCCTTTTTACCGGATTGGAAGCAGCTAATCAAGCGGGTTGGTTAGGGAAATACAGGGTAAATATCGCTCCTTTTCCCGGGGTTCCCTTCGCTACCACATTTCCCTGATGATTAACCATTACGCGTTGAACGATTGAAAGCCCGATGCCCTTGCCTTTATAACCCGAATGCTCACCATGCAATCGTTGAAACAAAATAAATATCTTCTCTCCAAATGCATTATCAAAGCCAATCCCATTATCTTCAATGCTAATGGAACAGGTTATCTGTTTCTCCTTATGACTTTTATGGCTTCTGATAAAAATTTCCGGTCTGACACCTTCCTTCGAAAATTTAAGCGAGTTTTCAATCAACGACCTGAATAATAAAAAAAGCTGGTTGGGATAACCTTGTATGACAGGCAGGGTGTCCAAGTGTATAACAGCGTTACTCCTGCTTACCTCTTCCTTAAGTGCGGCTATTGCGCTTTCCACAACTTTGTCCAGTTCAACCCCCGATGCCTGTTCGGTTGAATGAATCAGGTTAGTGAAATTTACAACATCATTTATCAGTTCATGCATGCGGATGGCAGATGCGTCTATCCGGGAGAGTATCAGTTTACCTTCTTCGGTAATGACTTCATTTTGCTTAGTAAGCAGCCGGTTGCTGAATGTCCGGATTTTTCGCAATGGCTCCTGCAAATCGTGCGACGCAACATGAGCAATTTGTTCCAGTTCATGATTCGACCGGTGTAATTCACGAATCTTGTTTTCCAGTTGTTTCTGGTATTTCAGCCTTCTGCGGATTTCCCGGTTGAGAAAGACGAAACTAAGGACAACGATAAAAATCGTGAACAGTAAAATTCCCTTTACATACTCCGGTGTTATCTTTTCGTAAAACTCCTGCCTTTTAAAATGAGCGTTCAGGAGTTCCCGTTCTCCATTTTCCAACTCTTTCACTTCTTTCCTCAGCTGATCAAAAAGCCTGTTGTTGTGAACAAGATCCGACGATAAGCCGGCTGTGTCTGCCTTTACGGCTTTTTCCAGAATCCTGTCGGCAAAATTCGCGCGCAGCTTTAAGTTGGAATGGATCATAGCCAGTTTGTTGCGTTGCTTTTCCTCTGCATTGACCAGGTATCCCACTGTATCGATATGTGACAGAATCCGGCTCCACTGACTTTGATAATCATGAAGATACAGGCTATCGCGGCTGATAATGTATCCCCGGGCATTCAGTTCGATGTCTTTTATGTATGAGTCAAGCACCTGAATGTTATAGAGACTCCTATGAGCATCTTCAACAGCACGCGTGTTTTGCATCATTGAACCCGATTGTTGTGTAAACAGGAAAGACAGGAGCACTAAAATAGAAAGTGAGATCACGAATGCCAGATAGAGGTACAAAAACAGATGCTTCATGGTAACAATTCTTCGCTTTGGGGAATTTAATCTACAAATACATAAATGTATTTACTTATAAAATCCTGTGGCAAAATAGGTAAGGTATTTACTTTATTGGTTATAGTCAAATTTTAAGGGCATCGTGCAATTTTTTTACTGCACAGTTCATTTTTGGTGTCCTGCTTGCAATAAACAAGCAAAACGCTTTTATGCTTCACCAACATCTAACTCAAAAACAGCATTTAAAAATATTACCTCAACAGATACAGCTACTTAACCTTTTTCACCTTAATACATTAGAATTAGAACAGCGCATTCAGCAGGAGATAGAGGAAAATCCCGTGTTGGAAGAAGTGCCGGCTGAAGATGATGTGTCTCTCGAAAAATTCAACCGGGAAGCTTTACAGGATTATAAAGATTACGAAGAATACGCTTATGAAGATTTTCCTGACTATAAGCTTGAATACGAAAATTACTTCAATAGTGAAAAAATTCCCGAAAAAGCGCTGCCGGAATCCACTGACTTTCGCCAGCTTATCAAAGAGCAGTTTGAATTTCTGAACTGTACCGAGCACGAAAAGATGCTTGCCAATCACCTGATCGATTCGATGAATGAAGATGGTTTGCTGGAACAGGATCTTGAGGATATTGCAAATGACATTTCATTCAGGTGTAAAAAATGGGTTGAAGTTGATGACCTTGAAAAAGTATTGCTGAAGATCCAGGACCTCGAGCCTGCCGGTATTGGCGGCCGAAGCATACGGGAGTGCCTGCTGTTGCAGCTGAAGCGGATGAATTGTAAACGCCCTGATGTAAAAGTGGCGATTTGCCTGCTTGATGTTCATTTTTCAGAATTAAGCAGCCGGAATATGGATAAGATCATGCACCTCTTACAAATCGATGAGGAAGAAATAAAGATTGTGCTCAAATTGATCGCTTCGCTGAAGATGAAGCCTATCACCAGTTTAACGAGTACGTCCGCCAATATGAATATCATCCCCGATTTTCTTATCACCAATGAAGATGATTGCCTTGAAGTTAGCTTGCACCGCCAGCGTTCTAATAACCTTCACATCAATAAATCGTGGATGGACCGGGTAAAAAACACGGAGTCTAACGTTAACACCGACAAAGCTACCCGCCAATATGTACGCAACAAAATGAATTCAGCGCAATGGTTTATCTCGGCAATCCAACAGCGTGAATCCACAATGCTGAATGTCATGAAAGCGATCGTTAAGCTTCAATATGAATATTTTCTAGAGGGAGATATAAAACTTATCAAGCCAATGATCCTGAAAAATGTAGCTGATATCGTAGGTGTTGATATATCTACCGTCTCGAGAATAACCAGTAACAAATACGTGGCAACGCCTTTTGGCACCTTGTTGCTGAAAGACCTGTTTACGGAAGGTATCAGCAACAGTGAAGGCCAGGTGATCAGTAACAGGGTTATTCAAACTACCATTGAAGAAGTAATTCAACTGGAAGATAAACAGCGGCCATATACGGATCAGCAGTTAGTGGCCATCCTCTCCGACAAAGGATTCTCCATTGCCCGCAGAACGGTAGCTAAATACCGCGAAATCCTGCAAATTCCGGTCGCGCAGATGAGAACCTTATGGGCCTGATCTTTCTCCTTTACCGATGGGGTTAATTCAAAAAAAGAGGCATGCAAAAAATACTGGTAATTGATAACGACAGGGAAAAATGTGTTTTGCTAAAACGGTATTTACAAACCCAGGGGTTTAATGTTCTTTTGGCTTATAACAGCCTGCAGGGACTGGAATTGCTTGAACTGTCTCAACCCCAAATGGTATTTTATGACCTGGGCGTTATCAACAATGATGGCAAGGCAACGTTGCTAAAAATAAAAGAGCTGTACCCCGGTTTACCGGTTGTGACCATCAGCGGATACAGTGAAATAAGGGTTGCCATTGAAATGATGAAACTGGGTGTCTCCGATTATATAACGAAGCCAATTGTACCTGATGAAATCCTTCTTACCATCAGCAATGCCATCGGCAAACCGGCGCAGGTTCCCAGGAAATCTATACACGGCAATGTTTCACATCAGCCGGGTGATCATACACTTCCTGTTTTCCCGCAAAGCATATCCTTTCAGCCCTTTAATGAGGAAATATCCACGGTAGCAACTACCCGATGTAATGTTTTTATATATGGTGAAAGCGGAAGCGGCAAAGAAGTGATTGCGCGTGAAATACACAAGAGAAGCAATCTTCATAATAAACCGTTTCTGGCTATTCATTGCGGATCTTTGTCTCCACAGACGGCAAGCGAATTTTTTGGTTATGAAAAGAGTACCGGTACGGGAACACAGCATAAACCGGGAAGCCTTGAACTGGCTAATGGCGGTACGCTTTTTCTTAAAGAAGTAACAACCCTCTCTCATGAAGTACAGCTGCTGCTTTTACGGTTTGTTCAGGAGAATAAAATGCGTGCGGCAACGGTTAAAAATAATGATCTGGATATCCGGATCATTATAACGACGGATGAAAAAACCGGAGAGGTTTCTAAAAAAGGAAAACTCCGGGAAGACCTTTATCAACGTTTAAACGAATGCAGTTTAACCGTTCTCCCTTTGCGGGAAAGAAGAGAAGACCTGATGGTCTTTGCCCGTCATTTTTTAGCACTTGCCAACGAAGAAACCGGGAAAAGCATCAGCGGCTTTTCGCCCGGTGTGGAAGAGGTATTTATGAATTACATCTGGTATGGCAACCTGCATGAGTTAAAAAAGGTGATAACCAAGTCGGCCCTGCTCACTGACGGCGATGTCATAGAAGATCGTACCTTGCCTTTTGAAATCTCAAATTTCAATAAGCTCCTATTCGAAAAAAAACCGGTCGAGCGGGTCGTTTCACAGGTCGTTACTTCTGTTATAGCCCCTGCAGGGATAAAAAACATTTTACATGAAAACTCACTTAAAGAAGTTAGTATTGACGCAGAATATGAAATGATCATTGAAGCACTGAAACATTCGAATTATAATAAGAGCAAGGCTGCTAGATTTTTGAACATCGACAGGAAAACGCTTTATAATAAGATGAAACAGTATCAGCAGTTAAATAATCATTAAGTATGACCACCAATGGTGTAAATGACGTACTCAGGCACCTGCGAATGCTGTTCTCAAAAGAAGATGGCGAAACTTTGCATCAGGCGACTACTCAATTTTTTCCGGCTATCATCTACCTGTACGACGCCGGCGAGAATAAATTAAAATTCTTAAACGAGCATAAAATAAGTGAGTTCCTCGGTTACACAACCGACGAAATTAGGGAGCTGGGGCATGATGTTACAAAAATGGTTTTCAAGGACGACATGGAACAGGTAAAAAAGGAAATGGAAAAGTTCAACGTGTTGCAGGATGATGAAGATCATTCATATTACAGCAGGCTTAACCATAAAGAAGGTGACTGGCGGTATTACTGCACAAGAGGGATAATTGCACGGAGGAACGAAGAAGGGGCGCCTTCATCCCTGATATTTATGGCTGAAGATGTTACCGAAAAAATAAAGGCCGAAGAAGAGGTGGCTGCCTTAAAGAAGCTTTTCGACGATACACAGGATCTTCTGGATTTTGGAAGCTGGAGCATTGACACCAGTATTGACAAACTTTACTGGACAGACGGAATGTATAACCTCCTGGATTACAAAAAGGCTGACGTGGGGTCAGACATTTCGATGGATTTTTACATGAAACATCTCTCGGATAACGATGCACATGAGCTAAAGCGTCTCATCGACAACGCTATCACGAACAAAACTGAATTTGAATATAGATATACGGTTAAAACAAACAGCGGGAAAGAGAAGATAGTTTCCACCAAAGGCAGGCCCGTCGTTAATTCGAATGGGAATGTGATCCAGTTACTTGGGATAACACGCGATATAACCAGGCAAACCAAAATTAACAGGGACCTTGTTCATTACCGGGAAATGATAATGGAAAAGGAGGAATTTCTGAACCAGGGAACATGGGAAACTGACGTAAAAACGGGTGAGACCACATGGTCGAAAGGGATGTATAACTTATTTGGTTACACTCCTGAACAGCGGGAAAGGATAGCAGTTACAAACGAATTGCATTTTTCTCACATGAGCGAAGAAAATGTTATTAAGAGCAAGGAAAGCTGGAAAGATATCCTGGAACATAAAGACAATTATATCAGGGAGGCAACGATAATCAGTGCCGACGGAAAAGTAAAACGACTTGAAACGTACGGAAAGGTATTAAGAGACAACCTTGGAAACGCTGAAAAAGTAATAGGAACAACCCGCGATGTTACGCGGCTGCACGAATATGAAAGAAGCCTTGAAGAAAAGATAAAAGAGTTGCATCGTTCAAACACTGAACTTGAAGAATTTGCCTATGTGGCGTCTCATGACCTGCAGGAACCTTTGCGAAAGCTCTCTACATTTAGTGAGCGGTTACAGGCCAAGTTTTCTGATAAGCTTGGAAAGGATGGCATCGTATATCTGGACCGCATCATTGCTGCAACAGAAAACATGCGCGTCCTGATTGAAAACCTGCTGGAATTTTCAAGAACCGCAAGATCCGGCAGGCATTTTGTCAGTATGGACATGACAAAGATCATTGATGAAGTTAAGGCAGACCTGGAACTAAAGATTGAAGAATCAGGAACGGAGATCCGTAGTACGCAACTACCCATTATCGAGATTATCCCTCCCCAGATAAAACAATTGTTTACGAACCTTTTAAGCAATTCGATAAAGTTCAAGAAAAAGGGAGAGCACTCCATTATCGATATTACCGCCGTAGCACTCAGCACTGCAGAAGCAAAAGCGTATAATTTGAAAGTGGAAAAACCATATTACAAGATACTGGTGGAGGATAACGGGATAGGTTTTGAGAAAGAATATTCCGAAAGAATATTCCAGATATTTCAGCGGCTGCATGGTAAAGCTGAATATCCGGGTTCAGGCATCGGACTGGCCATATGTAAAAAAATCGTCGAAAATCATAATGGCATTATCTCGGCCACTGGTGATCTGGGAAAAGGAGCCGTTTTTACTGTGGTATTACCTCAAACCCAAACGCAATCGTAACCTAACAAAATGACTTCCTCATTAAAAACCATTCGCATATTGATTGTCGACGATGACAAAGACGATTTCATCATCACAAGTGAATATATCAAAGAAATCGATACTGCAAACTTTCAAATCGACTGGTGTTACCAGTATCAGGAAGCTTTGATACACATGAAGAAACAGGCATATGATCTCTACTTCGTTGATTACCGGCTTGGCGCCAAAACAGGCTTAGACCTGATCAAACGTGCAAGACTGGAAGACTGTGAGCAACCCATTGTGCTTTTAACAGGTAAAGGCAATCAGGCCGTCGACCGTGAGGCTATGCAGGCCGGAGCTGCCGACTATCTTATCAAAACCGACCTGAATACGGAAAAGCTTGAAAGGTGCATACGTTATGCTATGGAAAGGGCTGCGTCGCTTAAAGCCCTTAAAGCCAATGAAAGAAAATACAGAACTATATTCGAAAGATCAAAAGACGCTGTGTTCCTGGCTTCTGACGGATTGAAATTTATTGATGTAAATGCAGCCATGCTTGAACTGCTGGGCTATGATCTTAAAGAAGTGGTTGACCTGACTTTATACGACCTCATGGAGTATGAAGAAGACCGGTTGCTGCTACTTCGTCAAATTGCCGATAACGGCGAAGTTGACGATATGGAAATTGAACTGCTCACTAAGAACAAGGAAGAAAAGTATTGCATTCTATCGATATCACGTGAAAACGCTGATCAGAACGGACACGCTTATCTTCACGGCATTATTCATGATATCACCCACATCAAAAAAGCAGAAAAGGTAACGCTGCAAATTGAAAAACTGGGTGCTGCAGGCAGGCTGGTTCGCACACTCGCTCATGAAGTCAGGAACCCGCTGAACAATATAAACCTGTCGGTAGACCAGCTTGAACAGGAAATAGATGAAGAACAGCAAAGGAAAATATACCTCGAAATTATTCAGCGAAACAGCAAAAGAATAGGCGCCATTATCACCGAACTTCTTGATTCTTCACGGCCTGCAGAGATGTTTATGGAGAAAAGGACGCTCCAGGAAATATTGGATGAAAGCATTGCTGCTGCGCTCGACCGGATAATCCTGCAAAAAGTGAAACTACAGGTCCGGTTTTGCCCCAATCCCGCCTACATCTGGGCCGACAAGGAAAAGCTGAAAATTGCTTTTCTTAACATCATTCTCAATGCAGTTGAAGCGATGCAGGGCAAAGAAGAAAAGCTTGATATATTCCTGGATACCCACCAGTTACAGCACATTGTGAAAATAAACGACAGGGGCTGCGGAGTAAGTGAAGAAAACCTGTCTCGGCTCTTTGAACCTTACTTTACAAGCAAGCGTAACGGCATGGGTCTTGGCCTTGCCGCTACGCTTAATATTTTACAGTCTCATAAAGCGAATATTGATGTAAGCTCCACCGTGGATGTCGGAACTTCTTTCACGATTACGTTTGCAGCCCTATGATCTTTGAATATTGCCGCCCTATGATCTTTGAATATTATTGCCAATCAATAGCATCCTGCCGGGGTACCTAAAAGCCCACCCCGATATACAACGATATAACGCTGTTTTTGGAATCGCGTGTGAGATTACCCGACAGGCTGCCGGATTCACCGACCTCTTTAAGCCCATAATTATACCGTGCGCCGATCGTAAAATTGCTAACGTCTATTCCCAGGCCACCAGCAAGGCCATAATCAAAACGGTTAAAGTTCTCAGCGTTGAGATCCCGCGCCCCGTTAATGGTTCCATTATCATCCATATCCTTGAGATTGGCAGAAGCCAGGTAGGCCACGTACCCACCTCCCTGAATGTTGATGTTTTTGGCAATATTAATAACTGCGAGAACAGGCACTTCAACGTAGTTGAGATTGAACCGGTATTCGCCCTTTCCGAGCAATACGTTATTATACGTAAGTTTGGCCCCTTTGCTGCTGTAAATAAGCTCAGGCTGAATGGAAACGCCGGGAACCAACGGTATTTTTGCGTATAAACCGAGGTTAATCCCGAGTTTCATGTTTTCATCGTCTACATTTTCGACGTAAAGATTACTTAAGTTTACGCCTCCCTTTACTCCGAACTTGGGGGAAATTCCTGATTCTGAACTCGTCTTTTGCTCCTGAGAAAACCCGGCTCCTGCAATTCCTAACATTAGTGTTAACGTAAATAATAGTTTGTACATAACAGAGATTTTTAATGTCATAAATAAGGTTAATTTTAATTGTGTAAGGCAATTACTATACCTGCACACAGCAGGGATGAAAATCATGCTCAGAATTTATGTGAATGCGGAACTATTTCCACGAAAATTGGATGAATAACGCCCGTCTGCATAAATTCTGGCATAAAAGTTTTACTATCTACCTAAACAAGTAGTTATGAGAGCAATATGGACAGGAGCGATTGGATTTGGCCTCGTTAATATCCCTGTGAAGATGTACAGCGCCGTCCAGGGAAGTGAACTCGACCTGGACATGCTGGATAGCAAGGACCAGTCTAATATAAAGTTCCAGCGTATAAATGCGAATACGGGTAAAGTTGTTCCTTATGAAAACATCGTAAGGGCATACAAGCTTGAGGGACAGTATGTTGTATTAACCGATGAGGATTTTAAAAAAGCAAGCCCTGAAAAAACCAAAATGATAGAAATTGCCGAGTTTGTTCAGGAGAAAGAGATCGACAGTATGTACTACGAAACGCCATACTTTCTTGAACCTGAAAAATCCGGAACAAAAGCGTATGGCTTACTGAGAGATGCACTAAAGAAAACAGGCAAAGCGGGCCTGGGAACTTACGTCCTTCGCAGCAAGGAGAGCCTTGGCCTTATAAAGACAATAAGCAATACATTGGTTCTGCAAAAAATCCGTTTTGACGAAGAAGTAAGAAAACCAGAAGACCTGAACATCCCCGATACCGAAAGCAAAGCTCCTGAATTAAAAATGGCTATCGCTCTTATAGACCAGCTTTCAGGGCCCTTCGATATCACAAAGTATAAAGACACCTATACTGAAGAATTGATGAAAGTAATCAATGCCAAGGCTAAGGGTAAAAAGATAGAAACCCCGGCCATGCGCGTGGTTCATTCGAAATCAAAAGACCTTATGGCCCAGTTAAAAGCCAGCCTTGAGACCAAAAAACGAAAAGCGTCCTGATGGCATTGACCAAATACAAAGAAAAACGGGACTTTAGTGCTACGCCGGAACCTGCGGGGAAAGTGTCGGATCAAAACAAGTTCCGCTTTGTCGTACAGCGTCATGAGGCTTCCCGTTTACATTATGATTTCAGACTCGAACTGGGTGGGGTGTTGAAGAGCTGGGCTGTTCCCAAGGGGCCATCGTTGAATCCGGCCGACAAAAGACTGGCCATGATGGTAGAGGATCACCCGGTAGACTATATTGACTTTGAAGGAACGATACCAGAAGGCAATTATGGAGCAGGCACGGTGCAGATATGGGACAGTGGAACCTTTACTCCCGTTAACGAAGATCATCAGATTATCTCTCCCGCGCTGGCTATGAAAGCGCTCAATAGCGGCGAATTAAAGTTTTCCGTAAAGGGCAGCAGGCTGAACGGCGAGTTTGTGCTTGTGCAGTTGAAACGGGCTGCAAAAAGCAACAGTTGGCTACTGATCAAACATCGGGATGAATTTGCGGCAGAGAGTTACAACAGTGAAGACTTTCGGGCTAAGAAGGGCAAGCCCAATGCCCAGGTAAAATCAACCGGAAAAAAAAGGGATGCAAAAAAGGAACTTCCAAATCACAATAACGCATCTATAAGCAAAAGGCCGGTAAAGACGAAAGATGAACCACCCGTTTTTGCACCAGGATATCCCGAAACGGCAAAAAAATATTCCGAATTTTATAAGCCTATGCTCGCGACGCTTTCGGATCGTCCGTTTGATGATGCTAACTGGATCTTTGAAATAAAATGGGATGGCTTTCGTGCAGTTGCAGACTGGCAAAACAAAAATCTTAAGTTTTATTCGCGGAACGGCCTTTCCTTCTTACATAAGTTCCCTTTTGTTTCTGAAGCTGTAAGAAAAATAAAGCGCGATGTTGTTCTGGACGGAGAAATTATACTAATGAATGAAGAAGGCCAGCCCGATTTTCAAAAGCTGCAGCAATATGAAGATAATCGCCATCTCCCCCTGATCTATTATGTATTCGATTTACTTTTCATGGATGGTAACGACCTGCGCCAGCTGCCGCTGGTTGAAAGAAAAAAACATTTAAAGGGCCTGATCAGGGAAAATCCGGTGATAAAATATTGCGACCATATGGAAGAACACGGTATTAATTTCTTTGCAGAAGCCTCAGCCATAAATCTCGAAGGAATGATCGCCAAAAGAGCTGACAGCGCTTACACCTGTGGAATACGTACCAAAGAATGGCTCAAGATAAAACACCTTCAAAGTCGTGAGGCAATAATTGTTGGCTATACAGACCCGCGCGGAGGGCGCAAGCACTTTGGCGCCCTTATACTGGCACAGTACGATAATAAGAAATTGAAGTATATCGGCCATACAGGAACGGGTTTTGATCAGAAATCACTCAAGGCATTGTGGCAGCAAATGCAGCCGCTGGTTATTGAAAGCTCACCTTTACACGAAAAGATAAAGGTAAATTCGCCGGTGACCTGGGTTAAACCGACGTTAGTTTGCCAGATTGAATATGCAGAGGAAACGGAAGGCGGTTTGCTGCGACACCCGGTATATCAGGGATTACGATTTGACAAAAATGTGCATGAAGTACAAAAAGTGAACGAAATGCCACAAAAAAAGGAACCGCCGAAAATCGCAGAACCTGCGGACGATGAAGATAATAAAACGATAACCATCGGAAGGCGAAAGGTTCAATTGACAAATCTCAAAAAAATTTACTGGCCGCATGATAACTACACAAAAGGTGATCTGATCAATTACTATCAAAACATCTCTCCGGTGATATTGCAGTACCTGAAAGATCGGCCTCTCTCATTAAAGCGAAACCCGAATGGGATAACCGATGAAGGCTTTTTCCATAAAGATGCAGGGGAAGCTGCGCCTGAGTGGGTAAAAAAAGCCGAAATATATGCTGAATCGTCTGATAAGATCATTCACTATGTTATGGCCAATGACGCGGCTTCACTCATTTACATTGCAAATCTCGGATGCATCGAGATAAATCCATGGAATTCTACGGTTAAAAAGCCTGACCATCCAGGTTACCTTGTAATCGACCTCGATCCTTCAGACAAAAACACGTTTGACCAGGTTATCGAAACCGCCCAGGCAGTAAGAACCGTTCTTGAAAAAGCAGGGGCTAAAAGCTATTGCAAAACTTCGGGTGCAAGTGGTCTACATATCTATATCCCTATGGGAAACAAATATTCTTACGACCAGGTGAAAGATTTTGGTGAGATCATCGCAGTAACTGTTCAGGAAACTTTACCGGAGATTACCAGCATCGAACGGTCATTGAAGAAAAGGGGTAATAAGATTTATATAGACTTTCTCCAGAACAGGAAAAGCCAAACGCTTGCTTCGGCTTACAGCGTCAGGCCTAAACCCGGAGCACCTGTTTCTGCGCCACTTGAATGGAACGAAGTAAAACCTGGTTTACATCCATCCCAGTTTACGATCCGCAATATATTTGACAGATTAAAACAAAAAGGCGACTTGTTTACGGAAGTTTTAAAACAGGGCGTCGATCTGATCAAGTGCGTAAAAAAAATGACGTAATCATCCGCCCGAAATGCTAAGCGTTGAAAAATTTTTGAGGGCTAAGCTGACCGTCAATCTTTCATCGTTTTCGAAAAGATCTTTTTACCCGCCTTGCTCCAGTGTACAAAATATATAAAATAAGGATTAGCAGTACAAAGGCAATGATTACCGGGAAAAGGAAGCTTAAGAATACTCCGGTTACCGCTGCGGTATTTTCGCCGGAAGCTATAAATGAATTTCCCCAGCCCACAGTGGCCTTCGTTGAAAATAACCTGAGCAGTCCTGTTCCCGCCTGGATGGTTCCTGCAGCCGTTCCGCCGGCTAATAATCCTAAACCCCAGCGCAAAAGAGGTGTATCTGCAACGGGTATAACAGAAGATGCCAGCAGCGTTCCGGCTATCACCGCCAAAGGCATGGCTATTGTATCGAGAATATTGTCGAGAAACGGAACATAATACGCGACGATTTCTATTATTGAAGCGGCGCTGAAGCAGATTATCGCAGGCCAGGTAGCCATCCAAAGCATATCTCCAGGCAATTGTATCCACTGGTTTATCCCGGCGACAGATGCCGCGAGCAAAGGAATAAAAATCCTGAATCCGCAGCAGGCGCTTAAGGCTATGCCAAGGCATATAGACGATAATACAGGATAATCAAACGGCATCGAGATTAAATATACGTAACAGGAACAAAATTCCTGTATGTTATTGTTTCGTGCGCTTTCAGCGATTCTTTTAAGCATAGCCACAAGGAACGAACACATAAAATGTGGTTATTTATGTGATTGGACGGGCGTGGTAAAACTGATAGATTTGCCAGTCTGAACACCTGCTTGTAAACGGTTATAGCTACAAGATGATTGCTGCTGAAATGTTTATAGCAATAGACCGTGTCCGTTCCCACATCAAAAAAATTTATGAAAAGCTTCATGTACACTCAAAGAGCGAGGCGGCTGCAAAGGCTTTAAAGACCGCTTGTTATAACTGAAAGATCTAAACTAAAGCTGTCCAACACCTTATTTATCATCTAAAATTCATAACCCTGCCGGTTCGATGCAGGGTTACGAAAATAGAGAACGGACTATGATCTTTTCTTACCTAATTTAAAAACCCTTGATAAATTAAATCCAAAACGCATATCCCTGCTGTTTGTCTGCGTAAGATAAGCGCGTTCGTTCATCCCCTGTGCATTTGAAAAATGTAACTGAAAAACATGGCCTCCCGTTTCAATGTCGATGCCGATGGACAAGGGATCATAATTTGCGTTTGAAATTCCCTTTATGGCATGATGGTAATCCATGGTAACGGCCATTCGTTTGCTGAATTTATACCTGGCTCCTCCTCCTATGGCAAACAGCGTATTCTTTTCTTCAGGGAACGCTACCCAGTTCTGGTGTAATACGATCGGGCTTAACTGCAGCGAAATCCGATCGCTGAACTTTCTACCGGCAATCAATTGAATATAATAAGATGTGCGTTGGGAAGCGTCGAGCTTTGCAGGATTACGTGGAAGAGAAGAAGAGGGTGCTGTCCAGACGGAGGCTCCCCCCGCCACCAGCAATGAAAATGGAATTGACCGGGGGCCCGTTGCCTGCTGAAATATTCTTGTCTTTACAAACCCGTCAACTTCCTTGTACAACGTGCTTCGACCGATGCCAACCATCAAATTGTTTGTAATTCCGTAGTCGAAGGCCATACGCATTGCAGCTCCGTCCAATCCAAACCATCCCTTTACTCCGGTATTTAAGGGCCCGAATCTGTGAAGAATCCTGAAATCAAGATTTTGCCTGCCCAGCATTTCAGTTGAATGAGCGTTGATAACGCGTGTTGACTTAAATGCGGCGCTTACCTTTTCTCTTACCGGTAAGGAATCTTCAACGCCTTTCAGCAGACTTTCCTGCGCTGTAGCTGTAAAAAGGAAATTGACTAACAAGCCGGTTAACACAAATTTGTACATAAGATATCAGTTGCGTTTTGATCGTAAGTGCACCTCTCAATTATTTTGTGAAAGGGGCTGGTATGCTGAAATATTTACAAGGATCTTTACCGTTTTGCCTATCTTATCCGCTACCAAAGCGGGAGTCTTTATATTATAATCTGCCACTGTGATGATCAATTCTGATGCGGCGCTTATTACTCCGCTTTTAATGGTAAATAATGATTCGGCGTTTTGCGTTTTGGATACGCCGTGTATCGTTAACACACCGGTGACCTGCGCGCGATATACGCCATCTTTATTAAGGGCGAGATCATGTACATTTTTTATGTTCCCCCTGAATATTGCTTTTGGATACTTATCGCTTTCCACAAAATTTTCATTAAAGTCCGCCTGCATTCTTGCCTTTTCAAATTCAAAACCTTTCATCAGTACCGAAAATTCTATCTGCCCCGACGTATGATCAAATACGCTTACCGCTTTTACATTGTGAGCTTCTATTGCAGCCAACGGTGTTGTGGAATAAAAGGAAACCTTTGCCGACTTTGTAAAAAAACGGGTCTGGGCAATTACTGCATGGCAAACAATTGTCAGCAAAAAAAGTATGGTCATTCTTACACGCATAAAAAAATGTTGTCCGGAGAAAGTAAACAAATCACGCTACAAGCATTACCAGTGGTAACCTTTAAGGAAAATATCGATATCAACAAGTTATTCATTTTATTCGCACATTATTGATGAAAAAAATTTAATCATCTGTTCTTCGGAATAATAACACACCTGTTTAACTCAACGTCAATCAAATAGCCTGTGCATATGCCCCTGACCGTTACTTCGTCGCCTATTTTTACCTCCTTTACCCTGCCTGTATGTTTAACATCCAGCAAACAGCTTACGTTATGCACATTGTTTCTATTTCCCAGCAACAGATTTACTATTGTATCCTGTTGTGTATTGATTTCGGCTACCACCCCTGTAACATCAACAGGTTTTCCCAGGTATAACTTATTCGCTGTTTGTTCATCAGTTTCGTACAACGTTACCAACGCTACCGCACCAGTGCTTGCAACAGTATCGACAGAGTACAGGTCGGAGTGCTTACGATTGTATTCGTAAAATGCATAAACGAGCAAAACCAACCCGGCAAAAATTATGGCGAACCAGAAATATCTTCCTGATAATTTCATGATGTACAAGCGTAACTGCAAAGTAATTATTTTGCTATTGTGCCCCCCGCATTAATCCATGCAGTGATCTTATTTTTATCCTCTGCACTTAAAGGACCCATTGGCGGCATCGTGTTTTCGTCTACTGCCCTGGCCTTAATACGGGATTTATGGGTAACGATATTGCAGTCAACTGCCCAGTTCATCCCGCCATCAGCCCGGTTATTGCTGTGACAGCTGATACAACTTTTTAATATGACACCTTTCATTGCAAGGAATAATGGTCCTGGTTGACCACCACAGGGATCTACAGCCGCCGCCGGCTCGTTATACCTGTCATTCTTCATACATGAAGCTAAACTGATTAATGCGACGCATGTCACCATGAAGGGGACAGGAGCGATTTTTTTTAACATAAAAAGTTATTTTTGGATAGAAGTTATTAATCTAATCGGGATATTATCAATCCTGGTTGCCTCTGAAAAAATGAATTACGGAATAGAAGAGATTATTGAATCGATCTACCCCGTTTACCAGATGGAAGCAACCGGGCTTTAGCATGTTCGTATGTTGGTCGGGTTACATGATACGGTACTATTGCTGTTGGTAAACTTTTATACAAAAGGGGCCGCCATATAGCAGCCCCACACAAAACCACGATATACTCTTTTAATGTTTCCTGCTTTTTGTCAGGGGTTGGTACTTCAGACCGATTTGTAAACCTGCCGAATACAAATTGACTTTCCCTTCACCCACCCCGGTTAAAGGAATTTTTACATACGGTTCTGCCTGGAGATAAAAACCACCCGGTAGTTTATGTTCCATACCTATTGACAGATTGGCTACAGACAAAAAATGTTTATTCCCGGTATACGTCCGCTGCGCACGTCTGTAAGCTCCGTTATAATAGTATCTGTAATGGTAATCATATGTTTCACTTTTCATAAGAAAAGATGAAAGCCCTGCTACCGTATAAAAATTCAAATTTTTGCTTTGAAGCATTTCATATCTTACAGATAAGGGGATGTCGAATACGAGGCAATTGGCATTAATCCTGATCATATTTACAGTATCCCAGTAGGAACCGGGCCTGGCTTTATAATCTCCGGGACCTGCCTGGTAGATCTTTCTTCCGCTATAGAAACCGGTCTGAACACTTAAGCGGTCTTTTATCCGGTACCCTGCACCAACGCCAACCACTGTAGACAAGTTTTTATTAACCGCTAATTTTTCAATCGTGCTCTGGTCGCGGGCCACCGATACTAAAAAGTAAAGCTTTGAAAGATAGCTTTTTTGGCTTATTCTTTTTGTGCTTTCCGGGCTTTGAGCACTGATACTATCCGGGGTGGAACCTGCCTTCAAACTTTGTAGCGAAGTTGCCGGTGAATCGGGCAGCATTATGGTAATTTCCGGTATTACTGGTTCATCGCCGAAAGGGTTTTGCGCAACATATTGATCGGATAATTTACGGCCCTCAATTATCCCGTCGTGTATTTTATTACCCTTTCTCTTTCCTGATTTCACGTGAGCAGGCACGCTTTTGAGAGATGACTCTTTATTGACTGCACTTCGTACAGATTTCCTTTTTTCAGTTGAGTGAATGGCCTGCGTGTTCCCGGCCTCCGCAGGCTGTTTCTTGAGGAATATGGCATCTTTCCTTGTCTGTATTGAATTGATTTCATCGCCTTCCTTCCCTGAAACTCCTCCGGCTTTTTTGCTGCCTGCGTATGATGATGTTTTAAGATCAGTGCCAATATCTTTTGAAGGATGTTCACTCGTTCTGCCCGAAAGTTGATCAGGCTTATATCTGAAGTTTTTCTTAACTGGATCCTTTCCGGCATAATAAAACAAGCCTGCACTTCCTGAAAGCAACAGCACTAGCAAGGGCCACCAGAGTAAGAAGCGCCGGCGGCGTTTCTTACCTAATTCCCGGTCAAGCAATTCCTCCATTTTCTCCCAGGCCTTATCATTGAAAGGCGGAGATATATTTTCGGAGGCCTGCCTGATCCGATCTTCGATATGATCAATTGGCGGTCTTTCCATATAGATTTTTATATCTTTCTTTAATCATCTTCTGAATATTTATTTTGGCTTTCGCAAGATTTGATTTGGAAGTGCCAACGGATATCTTCAGCTTTTTAGCTATCTCTTCATGTTTGAAACCGTCAATGACGTACAGGTTAAAGACAGCCCGGTAAACGGGAGACAGTTGTTGGACGACCTTGTAGATTTCGTCGTAAGACATTTTGTCTATCGAAGTTTGCCCGTTATCACTTACATGAAATAAATTATCATCCACAGGAACATTCGACTGGTGTTTTAAATGCTTTCTATGATGATCAATTGCGGTATTGATCATGATCCTTTTCATCCATCCCTTCAAAGATGCTTCCACATCTTCGTATCTGGCAACGAATGAGGACAACTCCCTGAATACCTTTAAAAAACCGTCGTTGGCAATTTCCATAGCGTCATCATCCGTATGTGCATACCGCAGGCATATAGACATAGTATAGCTATAAAAGTAAGTGTAGAACTTCTTCTGGCTGTCTCTTTGCAGTTTTATACAACCGCTTACAATATCTTCTAATTCCTGGCTGTTAAGCAAAGGCGAGGCTTTGTGTCAGTACATAAATCGGAGAAACCGCTGAAATGGTTGCCTCTGTATATAGGTGTGTCAATACTTAGTGATGTAATAACAGATGATTTCCTGAAAAACAGGGTTAATGTTCACAAAATAGTCATTCATCCGGCACAATCGTAATATTTCCCAGAGCCGGTAGTTTGTTAAACGTAAAAACCCTGACTTTAGGGACAGGGTCTTTACAAATAAGTCAACATCTATGCGTTCATTATGCGTTCACTTTGCCTTTCACTTTTGCGATCACCTCTTCCGCGATGTTATTGGGTGCAGGTGCGTAATGGCTGAATTCCATGGTTGATGTAGCGCGACCTGAAGACAGGGAGCGTAGCTGGGTTACATAGCCGAACATTTCACTAAGCGGCACCTTTGCCTTGATCACCTGAGCCCCGGCCTTGCTGTCCATACCTTCAAGCATGCCCCTGCGGCGGTTAAGGTCACCTGTAACGTCTCCCATATATTGATCAGGAGTAATTACTTCTATTTTCATAATAGGCTCCAGTAATATAGGCTTCGCTTTTCGCGCTGCTTCCCGGAAACCTTGTTTTGCGCAAAGTTCGAAAGACATAGAGTCGGAGTCGACAGCGTGGAAGCCACCATCAAATACGCGCACTTTCAGATTATCAACGGGATAACTCGCCAGCACACCGGTAGTCATCGATTGTTCAAAGCCTTTTTGAATAGCAGGAACGAATTCTCTGGGAATTGATCCCCCAAACAGATCATTAACAAACTGGTACGAGCCCTTTCCTTCTTTAAGAAATTCTTGATCGGCAGGTCCGAGTTCAAATACAATATCGGCAAATTTACCCCGGCCGCCTGTTTGTTTTTTCAGCGTCTCTCTATGTTCAATGGTATTCTGAAAGGCTTCTTTATAGGCTACCATCGGGGCACCCTGGTTAATTTCAACTTTAAATTCCCGCTTCATACGGTCAACGATAATCTCCAGGTGCAGCTCTCCCATTCCACTGAGAATGGTCTGCCCCGTCTCTTCGTCTGTTTTTACTTTTAAAGTAGGATCTTCCTCAACAAGCTTTGCAATGGCCATTCCCATTTTATCGACATCTGCCTGCGTTTTCGGCTCTACTGCTATCGAAATTACCGGCTCAGGAAAAGTCATCATTTCAAGAACAATAGGATGATGCTCGTTACATAGCGTATCTCCCGTTTTGATATCCTTAAAACCTACTGCGGCTCCGATATCTCCGGCCTCGATGAAATCTACGGGGTTTTGTTTATTGGCATGCATCTGCATGATCCGGGAAATGCGTTCATTCTTGCCCGTACGCGTATTCAGAACGTAAGATCCTGAATCGAGGTGACCGCTGTATGCACGAAAAAAAGCGAGGCGGCCAACGAAAGGATCGGTCATGATTTTAAATGCCAGTGCAGCAAAAGGTTCCTTTGCATCAGGTTTACGGCTGATTTCTTCACCAGTGTTTGGGTCAGTACCTTTTACCGCTTCGATATCCAGAGGCCCCGGCAGATAACGTACGATCGCATCCAATGCGGTCTGAACCCCCTTATTTTTAAAGGACGAACCGCAAATCATCGGTACGATTGATAACTCGATCGTAGCCTTACGAATAGCCTCGTGTATTTCTGTTTCCGTGATTGTATCAGGGTCATCAAAAAACTTTTCAAGCAGCTTTTCATCGTAATCAGCAACAGCCTCAATAAGGTATTGCCTCCATTCAGTCACTTCGGCTGCCATATCCTGAGGAATCGGCACTTCTTTAAATGTCATACCACGGGTTTCTTCATCCCAGATAATTCCCTTCATAGTGATCAGGTCAACCACTCCTGTGAAATGATCTTCAGCCCCAATGGGCAGTTGTAGCGGAACTGCCTTTGCTCCGAGCATTTCTTTAACCTGTTTAACAACGTTTAAGAAATCGGCTCCTGAACGATCCATTTTATTCACGAAACCGATCCGGGGTACTTTATACCGGTTGGCCTGCCTCCAAACGGTTTCACTCTGGGGTTCTACTCCACTTACCGCGTCGAACAATGCCAGCAGTCCATCAAGTACCCGTAAAGATCTTTCCACCTCAACAGTAAAATCGACGTGACCCGGGGTGTCGATAATATTAAATTTATACAGTTTGCTGTCAGCATTCTTCTGCCCCTGGGTTGTCGGAAAATTCCAGAAACATGTAGTTGCCGCAGAGGTAATGGTTATACCTCTTTCCTGCTCCTGGGCCATCCAGTCCATAGTAGCAGCGCCATCATGTACTTCACCTATCTTATGATTTACACCCGTATAATAAAGGATGCGTTCAGTAGTGGTGGTTTTACCGGCATCAATGTGAGCCGCTATTCCAAAATTCCGTTGATATCTTAAGTCTGCCATGACTGTTATTGTTATAATTAATGATGTGTTACCTGCCGTAATTCAACCGCCAAACAGATTCGCGGAAGAAGGCGCAATGATAATTTAATTAATATCTAAACTGCATTGGAGTTTTCCCGGTTTTTGTTCCCTGACGATGAGTATAAAGAATGTAAAATGGTGCGCAAAGGTACACAATAAAGCGTAATAAAAAAGGCTTGTTTTCCCTGATATGATTTATTAAGAAAAATCGTATAACGGTGTACAGATGTAAAATACTACGGTCGCGTTGTCGGCAAAATATATTTGCAGTTAAAGTTTGCTGGCGTAAATTTAATTAACATTTCTAACCATAAAATTCTAATTAAACATGGCTACTAAAAAACAGCCCGCTAAAAAGGGTCCTCCTGCAAAGAAGGATGCTAAAAAAGCGGCTCCAAAAAAAGCTGCTCCAAAAAAGGGCGCTCCAAAAAAAGCGGCTTCTGCCAAAAAAGCTGCTCCGAAAAAAGCTGCTCCGAAAAAAGCGGCTCCTCCCAAAAAAGCTGCTAAAAAAGCTGCTCCCGGAAAAAAGGCAGTTTCTCCGAAAAAGGGAGCCGCTAAGAAAGCTGCTCCTGTAAAGAAAGCCGCTCCAAAAAAAGCCACTTCTGCTAAGAAGGCAGCACCGAAAAAAGCAGCTTCCGGCAAGGGAGCTTCGCCAAAAAAATCAGGCACTAAGTCTGCAGGGAGATCTTCCAGGAAGAAATCGGATGCAGAACCTGTAAGTGAGCCAACAACCTCAGAAGAGACAATGCCTATGGAAGAGCCCGCTGATTCTTCAGGAGACAGCAGTGCTTCTACGTCAGGTGAGCCGCAGTCAGGGTCGTAATCAATTGCCACATAAATCAAAAAAGGCTATCCGGATCGGATAGCCTTTTTTTATGCAAATGCTTTATCGCCTTTTTTATATGGAATACATCCTTCATACTTGCCTGGCACATCCACGTATCTTAACGCCTGAGTTGCGCCTATCTCAGAAGTAAAGTAGCCGAGCAATGTTAATTCTTTCATCATTCGAAAGTAATGCGACTGGTCGCCCGTCTTTTTATTTTTCATGTATTCCTTCTGTTCCTTATCCAGTACGGTCAACATAGCCTTACGTTCTGCGGCGTCTGCTTCCATAAAAGACTTGTTGTACTTTTTATCGAAAGCTGCATCTAATTTATCGATTCCTTCCATGAAAGTTTTTTGACTGTCTTTATCATAGCAGTCTTTTACCATTACCGCCATAAACTCGCCGACCCGGGCGGCCTTGGCTCCCGGCGAAGTAGTTGCAGGAATGATCGTTTCCGCTACTTCATTAAGGAATGCTATCTGCACAGCATCGAAATCTGCTCCGGTTACTTTTTTATCGCGGTTCTTACAACCGGTTATAAATAAATTAGATCCGACAATTGTTCCTCCTAAAAGGTAAGCCACTGCCGATATTGCCTCTCTTCTGTTCATAAAACGAATGTTAAGGATGATTAACGTCTGTTACAAGGTGGGTAAGCCACTCCACCAGTGGTTATAAATTTTGCTTCTTCAGTTCATTAACGGCATAATCCGCCGCCCTGGCGGTTAACGCCATGTAGGTAAGCGAAGGATTTACGCAGGCAGCAGAGGTCATGCACGCGCCGTCGGTTACAAATACATTTAATGCGTCCCACACCTGGTTATGCTTATTCAACACCGAAGTCTTAGGATCTTTTCCCATCCGTGCAGTGCCCATCTCATGAATTCCTGCCCCCAGGGTATAGCCGGGATCGTTCGTTTTCACATTTGTAAGGCCGGATATTTCGAGCATTTCCTTTGCATCTTCCATCATATCCTTTCTCATCTTCTTTTCATTGTCCTTTATTTCAGCATCCAAAGCAAGAACCGGCAATCCCCACTTGTCTTTTTTATCCTTATGCAGGTAGGACCTGTTTTCATGGTAGGGCAAAGTTTCGCCAAAACCGGTTAAGCCCATTCTCCAGGGCCCCGGCTCTGATAAGGCGTCCTTCAATTCTTCCCCTATACCTAATTCTGCTACATCGCGTCCCCAGCCGGTTCGGCTGGCTGAACCCTGGTATCCAAAACCGCGAATATAGTCGCGCTTTTCGCCCCCATTCAGGTTTCTGTAACGGGGTATGTATATGCCATTTGCCCGTCGGCCATAGTAATATTTATCCTCATAACCCTCCGCAATACCTGAGGCGCCTGCGCGGAAATGGTGATCAATTAAATTATGTCCTAATTCACCACTACTGCTGCCCAATCCATCAGGCCAGATGTCTGTTGCCGAATTCATTAACACCCATGAAGAATTCAAAGCTGATGCACAAACAAAAACAATCTTCGAAAGGAAGTCGTATGTTTTGTTGGTTTCGGCGTCAACGATCTGAACACCTTTAGCTTTCTTCTTATCCTTGTCATAGAGAATCTGGGTAACAATGGAGAAGGGACGCAGGGTGAGGTTGCCGGTAGCAACTGCCGCTGGCAAAGTTGCAGACTGGGTACTAAAGTAGGCTCCGAAAGGGCAACCGAGCCAGCATTTATTTCGGTACTGGCAACTTGTTCTATTATTATGCGCTTGTGTTAAATTAGCCACACGCCCGATAGTCATCACCCTTGCATTTTTATAATGGTCTTTGATGCGGGCGGCAACATCCTTTTCCACACAATTCATTTCCATTGGCGGCATATAGTCGCCATCGGGCAATTGAGGCAGGCCATCTCTCGACCCACTGATGCCGGCAAACTTTTCGGCATGGCTGTACCATGGGGCAATTTCTTTGTACCGGATAGGCCAGTCTACGGCTATCCCGTCTTTTGCATTTGCTTCGAAATCAAGATCACTGAAACGATAGCTTTGCCGGCCCCACATCAATGAGCGCCCACCCACATGGTAACCCCTGAACCAGTCGAATGGCTTCACCTCCACGTATGGAGATTCGCTTTCTTTAACCCAATAATCCAGGTTGGTTTCGTTCAGCGTATAATCCCTTTTTAGAACAGGATATTGTTCTTTCATTTCCTGCGTAACGCCACCACGGTGCGGGAACTCCCAAGGCTTTTTCGTGGCGTTTACATAACCTTTGATATGTTCTATGTTCCGGCCTCTCTCCAGCATCAGAACTTTTAATCCTTTCTCAGTCAGCTCTTTCGCCGCCCAGCCCCCGCTGATCCCGGAACCGATAACAATGGCATCATATGTGTTTTCAGGCATGATCGTTTATTTATAGTAGAAGATTATTGTAATGTAAAACTATTACCCGGCTAAACTGCAATTTCCCAAAATACAAGTTTTTTCTTCTTAGTCCCTCCCGGGAGACCATATTCGCAGATAGCCTCCGTAAAGCTTTCCCCAAGAGGAGACTTCTCCGGATAATCACGTAATTTAATATGTCCTGTTTAAATATAGCGTGGATAATTGTTAAACATCGCAAATTTCAATACACCGTTTCAGGGAAGCAATTTTGTCTGCCTCTGCAGGTAAAAATTCCTGTGCTACATAGCCTTGAAACCTCGTCTCAACAATTGCTTTCATAATTGCCGGATAATACAACTCCTGTGTTTCATCAATTTCGTTTCTTCCGGGCACTCCCCCGGTATGGTAGTGGCCGAAATACTGATAATTGTTTTTGATCGTGCGTATAACATCGCCTTCATCAATCTGCATGTGATATATATCGTACAACAACTTAAAATTGTCTGATCCCATCCGTTTACACAGCTCTATTCCCCATGCGCTCCTGTCGCACATATAATCTAAATGGTCTATCCTGCTGTTTAATAATTCCATATGAACAACAACACCATATTTTTCGGCCAGGCCGATGACCTGTTTTAACCCCTCAACGCAATTGATCAACCCTGTTTGTTCGTCCATTCCGTTCCTGTTGCCACTGAAACAAATGAGATTCGTGTATCCCGCCTTTGCAACAAGGGGGATTATGTCGGTGTAATTTTTTATAAGGGTAGTATGAAGAGCTTTGTTGTTCCATCCTTCCACTAAATTTATCTCTGCCCCATTGCACATTGAGGAGATAATCCCATGTTTTTTAAGCGTATTCCAATCTGCAGGGCCTGTCAGGTCGATGGCATGAATATTCAGACGCTTTACCGACTGGCAAAAATCGTCCAGCGGAATATCGTCATAACACCATCGACATACTGAATGGTTGATATTGCCTTTCAATGACCGAAATTTTGTAAGTGCCGGGCCCGCAGAAAACGGGCCGGAAGAATTGATCCGGATGATGTTGTAGCAGGGAACTTGCCGTTAATGGCAGGCCCTGGCTTGTGTTCACTTTCCATAGTACAGACTTGATAACCGAAAGTTACGAATGTTTTACATACGCCGTTCCCTAACCCATATTTAGCTGTTCGTATAAGAGTAACAGTAAGGGCCGTGTTTCGATTTGCTTCAACAAGATAAACAAACCTCGCAAAATGCATTGGGATTTATCAATAAAAAAGACGTTATAAATGTAAATCTTTTTACTTTTAAACACTATTGACTTATATACCTAATAAAAAAACATGAAAAGAAAATTGCGGATGGGCATGATTGGAGGCGGTAAAGATGCATTTATCGGTGCGGTACACCGCATTGCTGCACTTATGGATGGACAGATTGAACTCGTATGCGGCGCTTTCAGCAGTGATCCGCAAAAATCAAAAATAAGCGGTGAAGCGCTTTACCTTTCCGAAGACAAAGTATATGGTTCTTATACCGAAATGATAGAACGGGAAAGGTCTTTGCCTGAAGGAGAACGGATGGACTTCGTGAGTATTGTCACGCCAAATCATTTGCACTTTAAGCCGGCGAAAATGGCGCTGGAAAACGGCTTTCACGTAGTTCTTGATAAACCTATGACTTTTAACCTGAAGGAAGCCCTGGAACTTAAAACGGTTGCGGAGAACAGCGGAAAGTTATTTTGCCTGACACATACCTACACCGGATACCCGATGATTAAAGAAGCAAGGCAGATCATATCTGAAGGAAGGTTAGGTAACATCAGAAAGGTATATGTTGGTTACCCGCAGGGATGGCTGAGTGATTTTCTTGAAGGCAGTAATAATAAGCAGGCGTCCTGGCGTACAGACCCAGGTAAAAGCGGGATAGCCGGTTGCATGGGAGATATTGGTACCCATGCCTTTAATATGGCCGAATATGTAAGCGGACTGCAGGTTACCAAAATTTGCGCTGATCTGAATATTGTAGTTGAAGGAAGGCAACTTGATGATGACGGGGAAGTTTTATTGAAGTTTAACAATGGCGCAAGCGGGTTATTATACGCGTCGCAAATAGCCGCCGGAGAAGAAAATAATATTCACATTTCGGTTTATGGCGAGAAAGGTGGATTGGAATGGAAGCAGGAGGATGCCAATACGCTTTTATTAAAATGGCAGAATAAACCAACCGAGATACTTCGGGCGGGCTCTGGCTATCTTGGCCGTTTTGCTCAACATAATTCGCGTACGCCACCGGGCCACCCCGAAGGTTATCTTGAAGCTTTTGCAAATTTATACCGCAACTTCGCCCTGGCTGTAAAAGCCGGCTTGAGTGGCGAAACAGCACAACCGGAATGGCTGGACTTCCCGGGCGTAGACGACGGCATCCGTGGCATGGCTTTTATTGAGAATGTAGTGAGAAGCAGCAAGGCATCTGAGAAATGGACTGATTTCAGCATCTGATATTCGGGCATCATAAAAATTGCATCTTCACCATTAATGAAAACATATACCTATGCAAACAATAAAAGGGCCGGCAATATTTTTAGCACAATTTTTAGGCGACCAGGCTCCCTTTAATGATTTACGTTCAATCTGCAATTGGGCAAAAAACCTGGGGTTTACCGGCGTGCAGATACCCACATGGGACAGCCGCTGTATAGACCTTCAAAAAGCTGCAGAAAGTAAGACATACGCTGAGGAACTCAAAGGTATGGTTAATGAATGCGGCCTGGAAATTACGGAGTTGTCCACTCATCTTCAAGGCCAGCTCGTTGCAGTTCATCCCGCTTATGATGCGTCCTTCGATGGCTTTGCGCCGAAGGAAGTGCACGGCAACAGCAAAGCGAGGGGAGAATGGGCCGTTAAACAATTACAATACGCCGCAAAGGCATCACAGAACCTTGGACTAAATGCCCATGCTACTTTTAGTGGAGCGCTGTTATGGCCAACCGTTTACCCGTGGCCACAAAGGCCTGCCGGCCTGGTGGATACCGCTTTTAATGAGCTTGCCAAAAGGTGGCTCCCGATTTTGAATGCCTTTGAGGAATCCGGAGTAGATCTATGCTATGAGATTCATCCAGGGGAAGACCTTCATGATGGGATCACCTATGAGATGTTTCTTGAAAAGGTTAATCACCACACCCGGGCGTGCCTGCTCTACGATCCAAGTCACTTTGTTTTGCAATGCCTTGATTACCTTAGCTATATTGACCACTACCACGAGAGGATCAGAATGTTCCATGTAAAAGATGCCGAATTTAATTCAACGGGAAAACAGGGAGTATATGGAGGCTATCAAAGCTGGATAGACAGGGCCGGGCGTTTTCGGTCTTTGGGCGATGGACAGGTAAACTTTAAAGCGATATTCAGTAAATTAACACAATACGATTTCAGGGGATGGGCTGTATTGGAATGGGAATGCGCCATTAAACATCCTGAGGATGGCGCTAAGGAAGGAGCGGTGTTTATCAGGGATCATATCATAAGGGTGACTGAAAAAGCTTTTGATGATTTTGCAGGAACAGGTTCCGATGAAAAATTTAATCGAAAAGTTTTAGGGATAGATTAGAAATTGTTTCGGAGATTTAGGTGAACGCTCACTCAAAAAATAAATATAACATATGAAAAAAGTAATGATCGCTTTACTTATTGCTGTTACCGGATACGCCTGTGGCGGCCAGGATGACGGTGCAAAAGAAGGCACAGAAAATTCCAATCCAGCGCAAAGTGCAACTCCTGAACCTGCTGCTCCGCAGGCGCCTGCAGACATCACAGAAAATCCCGATTATCAAAAAGGCATTGAGCTAATAGCTCAATCAGACTGCCTTACCTGCCACAAAGTGGAAGAAAAAGGTATCGGACCGGCGTACAGGGAAGTTGCCAATAAATATGCTAATGATGATCAGACAGTAACATTGCTTGCCAATAAAGTTATTCAGGGCGGCAAAGGAGTTTGGGGAGAAGTTCCAATGACCCCGCATCCAAACCTTTCTCTTGACGACGCAAAGCAAATGGTAAAATATGTGCTCTTATTAAAAAACAAATAAACCCTCTATGAAGAAATCGATCCTTTTAGTGACAAGTTTTTTCCTTACTGCAACGATGTGTTCCGGCCAACAAGGTTCCACGACAAATAATTCTTCGAACAATAAACAAAACACCGCCGGGTGGCAGCCGCTATTTGACGGCAAGACCACCCAGGGCTGGCATAGCTATCTGAAAACTGATGTTACAGACCGGTGGAAAGTTCAAGACGGAGTCCTCTTTCTTGACACTGCAAATGCAGGCGGGCGGCAGGGAAGCGGCGACCTTGTCACGAATGAAGAATATGACAATTTTCATCTGAAGCTTGATTGGAAAATTGCGAAGAACGGCAATAGTGGTGTTATTTTCTATGTAAAGGAAGACCCTCAGTACCAGGCTACATACAATACCGGACTTGAAATGCAGGTGCTTGATAATAATGGGCACCGCGATGCAAAAATTCACAAACACAGGGCAGGTGATCTGTATGATCTTATCGCTTCATCTAAAGAAACGGTTAAGCCGCTCGACGAATGGAACCAGGCTGAAATTGTTTCTAAGAATGGGAAATTAGACCTGTTCCTAAATGGAACAAAAGTTGTATCAACGACATTATGGGATGACAACTGGAAACAACTGGTAGCAGGGAGTAAGTTTAAAACGATGCCTGCTTTTTCAACTTTTAAGAAAGGCAGGATTGCCTTGCAGGATCACGGGAATGCAGTGTTTTTCAGAAATATCATGATCAGGAAATTGTAACGAAGCTACTTTTATGGAGCATTCGGACCCGGATGTTAAGGCGTTATCATGCTTTAACATTCGGGATCTTATAGCCGTTATGGTATCTTTTAGCGAGGTACTCACTGTTTACCTTTTCGTCTGTGAATCTTTCCTTCAACGGATCCCATTCCAGTTTCTGCTGCGCGCGAAACGCGATATTGCCCATTTGAGATACTTTAGCAACATGGGCGCCTACCTGTATAGGGGCATTCAAATCCTGCATTTTTCCACTTCGAACCACTTCCATAAAGTTCTGCATGTGTTTGGCCAGCCCGTTATCAGAAGATTTTTGAAAGGGCAACTCCGCCTTTTGCGTCGACTGTCGTTCAGAAATTACCTCCCAGCCCCCCCTGTTTAAAATTAATGTACCGTTGTTGCCAATGTAAGCGATTCCGTGATCTCTGTTGTAAGACCCATTATCGATACCCATCGCATGATCCCAGACAATATTGAACTTGTCAAATTCGTATAAAGCTGTTAGTGTATCAGGAGTTTCCTCTGCCATTTCCGGGTAAGCGAATCTGCCTCCCAATGCTGATATTGTTTTTGGAACGCTTGCGTCCATGCCATGTAAAGCATAGTCCATTAAATGTACACCCCAGTCGGTCATCAGCCCACCGGCATAGTCCCAAAACCATCTGAAATTAAAATGAAACCGGCTGGGATTGAAGGGTTTCTTTTCGGCGGGCCCGAGCCACATTGCATAATCAACGCCTTGCGGGGGATTTGTATCAGGCTGAACGGGCGCCGGTTTCATCCATCCCTGGTAGCACCATACTTTAACTGTCCGGATGTTTCCAAGTTTACCTGAACGAACGAAATTTACAGCATCCTTGAAATGCTGCTGGCTGCGCTGCCACTGGCCCACCTGTACTACCCGGTTATATTTTTGCTGTGCTGCTACCATGGCACTACATTCGACGATCGAATTACCGATCGGCTTTTCCACATAAATGTGCTTGCCTGCTTCAGCGGCATGAATCATTTGTAAGGCGTGCCAGTGATCGGGTGTGCCAATAATAACTACATCGATATCTTTTTGTTCCAACATCTTTCTGTAATCACCATATAGCTTAATTTTTGAAATGTCCTTGCCGGTTTTTTCCAGTTCCGACATTCGCTTATCAAGCACATTTTTATCTACATCACACAAGGCTACCACGTTTACTCCGGCAACCGCCATAGCTGCCTTCAGGTCAGACCAGCCCATGCCATTTATTCCAATGGCGCCTACATTTATCTGGTCGCCCGGCGCTTTTTTTAAGTTTTGTAAGGACCGATTATCCCATGAGGAAAGGAGAATGCTCCCGGCAACGAGCCTTGAACTATTTAGCAAGAAATCCCTGCGGTCAGGCATAAAGATGTTTTTATAAAGTTTGATTAACCCGGTGTAAATAATCGCGTAATCATTTGCATAGAATATAACGGAACTTATGCAATAAAAAAACCACCCAAAAAGAGTGGTCAATTTATTCTAAATCTTTTAAAATATCTAATTTAAATCCTGAAGTGAGAAAAGGCTTTGTTGGCTTCAGCCATACGGTGGGTATCTTCTTTCTTTTTAAAAGCACCACCTTCACCCCTGCTCGCGGCTACTATCTCGTTCGCCAGCTTATCAGACATACTTCTGCCGTTTCTTTCGCGGCTGAAACGGACAAGCCATTTAATGCTTAAAGAGATTTTTCTGTCTGGGCGTACTTCTGCAGGAATCTGAAAGGTAGCCCCGCCAATCCGCCGGCTACGTACTTCAACAGCAGGCGTAACATTCGACAATGCTCTTCTCCAGATCTCATACCCGTCTTCATTTGTCTGTTTAGCCACTTTATCCAAAGCATCATAAAAAATGCTGAATGCACCACTTTTCTTGCCCTGCCACATAATATTGTTTACAAAACGGGTAACCAATTTATCATTGTATTTAGCGTCGGGCGACAAGGGCAACTTTTTAGCCTGTGCTTTCCTCATATTTCACTAATTTACTTTCACCGGAATTACCGGCCCTGTTAATATTTATTTGTGAGCTATAATCCTACTTCTTGGCAGCGCCTGCTTTTTCTCGCTTGGTTCCATACTTGGAACGGCTTTTCTTTCTGTCTTTTACACCTGCTGTATCAAGGCTCCCACGTACAATATGATACCGTACCCCTGGAAGATCTTTTACGCGGCCACCTCTGATCAGTACTATAGAGTGCTCCTGCAGGTTATGACCTTCACCCGGAATGTATGCAATCACTTCAATTTTGTTGGTAAGGCGGACTTTAGCCACCTTGCGAAGAGCAGAGTTTGGTTTTTTAGGAGTGGTTGTATACACCCGGGTACATACCCCCCGCCTTTGAGGACAGGAATCCAATGCTCTTGATTTGCTTTTCGCTCTGATGATCTCCCTTCCCTTACGAACTAATTGCTGTATTGTAGGCATTCTACCTCTTTATTTTGGACGGCAAAGGTATGGTAAGCAAATGAAACCGAAAAGAAAAAAGTAAAAATTGTAAGTTCAGTTTAGCTTCTTCCGTATGTAATTCCATAATCAGTTGTGCCATTCACTACATCTTCAACATCCATCCATATATATCCGGCACCTTTCCCTGCCTGATATTATCAAGCCGCTTTTTTAACTCAGGAGCATATCTCCAGCTGTCCACATTGAAATTCATGACATAATCCTTATAGCACAACTCTTTGATGAAGGTGATGGTGGCGGCAGTTCCTGTACCAAATACTTCCGACAACAAGCCCGACTTATGTGCGTCAATTACCTCATCAATGCTCAGGCTTCTTTCTTCTATACTGAGGCCAAATTCCTTTAAAATAACGATGGCGCTGTCCCGGGTGATGCCCGATAATATCGTTCCGTTTTCCAGATCCGGAGTGATCGCAGTATTCCCGATAATAACAAAAACATTCATGGTTCCGATCTCCTGAACGTATTTATGTTCGAAAGCATCTGTCCACAACACCTGGTCATATCCCTTTCTTCTTGCTTCAGCCGTGGCGTGCATGCTCGAACCGTAATTTCCGGCAGCCTTTACATACCCTATTCCTCCAGGTGCTGCCCTTGTATACTTCTCTTCTACATAAATTCTCATAGGCGTAGCGTAATAAGGTCCTGTGGGGCTCAGAATGATCATAAACTTATAGCTGTCAGAAGGCCTCACTCCGATAACTTCATCAGAACTGAACATAAAAGGCCTGATATATAACGAATGATCCTCCTTTGCCGGTACCCAGTTCTTATCGAGCGCAAGTAACTGACGCATCCCTTCTATAAAAATCTCTTCAGGTACCACCGGCATTTGCATTCTTTCGGCAGAAATATTGAATCTTTTAAAATTTTCATATGGCCTGAAAACAGCAATATTCCCGCTCCCATCCTTATAGGCTTTCAGGCCTTCGAAGATCGCCTGACCGTAATGGAGCGCAGCAAGAGACGGGCTCAAAAGCAATGGCTGGTACGGCTTAATCTCTATATTTTTCCACTCCCCGTTTTCGTAATCTGCTTCAAGGATGTGGTCAGTAAAATATTTTCCAAACGGGATATTCTCCAGGCGGATATCATTTAATTTACTCCTTTCAACTTTGGTTATATTTATGTCATAAGCGGCAACCATAATTAATCTTAAATTTGTTGCAAAGAAACAAACAATAAACTGGCTGACAAAATGATTGCTGCCCGGCCAGCGGTCTCCTGGAAATGTTTTACAATTGATATTGTTATGAGCCTCAACGACATACAGCTGCCCAAACTTGTCATTGCGGAAATCTATGCGCGCGTTCTCGTTGAGCCTGGCGATATCAAAAACCAATCTGAACCTGATTTAGCCGAATCCGGTTCACCTGTAGCGAGATCGCCTTACCTGGGTCAGAACAGGAAAAATATACTTGTTATCGTTTATTACCCCGGAGAGGAATTTCTCCCCGCGAAACAGCTCGAATTTTTAACGAGCATTTTAAAAGCCTGTCATTTAATACTTGATGATATTGCCATTGTTAATCCAAAAGAACAAAAAGGCCTGTCAGGCATTCTGACGGAATTCAATCCCGGTAGTGTCCTGTCCTTTGGAAGCAAACATATGTTCACATCATTGATAAAGGACCCGGAATACTTTAACATAACAGCCTCAGGAGGCATGAAAATCATTTTTGCTCCGGAACTTGAATGGCTCAGTCAGAAGAATAATGAAGCAAAAGATCACAGGTTTGCGTTGTGGCAAAGCCTGAAGCAGCTTTTTCGCATTTGATACACGGTGGAGCCGGGCGTAAGCCTCAGTTTAAAGATGTGTAACGGTTCTTTGAATGATCTCACATGACAGAATTAATTTTTGCGACAAATAATCAATATAAGGTGGATGAAATTCAGGCTTCCATCGGGCAAAACGTAAGAATTATAACCTTAAAAGAGGCGGATATACAAATCGATATGCCTGAGCCTCACGAAACACTGGAAGAAAATGCCAGGGAGAAATCAACAACTATTTTCAGGGTTACCGGCAGAGACTGCTTTAGTGAAGACACCGGCCTTGAAGTTGATGCGCTGAATGGAGCCCCCGGCGTTAGAAGTGCAAGATATGCAGGCGAAAGCGCTGATTCAGATCAAAATATAAAAAAATTGTTATCCGATCTTGGATCCGGCAAGAACCGTAAGGCGCGTTTCAGAACAGTTATTTCTTTGCTATTCAATGGAAACGAATATTTTTTTGATGGGATATGTGACGGAACAATCGCCTATGTTTGCAAAGGGTACCGCGGGTTTGGCTACGATTCAGTGTTTATACCTGAAAACAGTGATAAAACTTTTGGCGAGATGACCATCGATGAAAAGAGCCAGTTCAGCCATCGCAGAAAGGCAGGCGACAAGTTGGTTTTATTTTTGCAACAAAGCACAGGGCCTCTATAAAAGATGATTTAAATGCAAAAAGGTGAGTAAAGCAAGCAACCTAAATATCGAAGAATCCGACTTAATCAAAGGATGTCTTGCAGGAGATCGCCGTATGCAGGAGGAATTGTACAACAGGTTTGCACCAAAAATGTATGCCGTTTGCCTTCGGTACTCTAACAATCCTGACGACGCTCAGGATCTTTTACAGGAAGGGTTTATTAAAATTTTTAAAAATCTTGACCGTTTCCGCGCTGAAGGCTCGTTTGAAGGATGGATAAGAAGGGTTTTTGTGAATACCTCGATAGAGCACTACAGAAGAAAAGTGAATGTGTCGAGCACAAGTGACCGGGAAGATATTTTGGCAGAAGATACTTCGTGGAATGCCCTTGATAAACTGGCTGAAAAAGATATCATCAAACTGGTTCAGGAGCTATCCCCCGGGTATCGCACGGTATTTAATTTGTATGCAATCGAAGGATACGCTCATAAAGAAATTGGTTATCTTTTAGGTATAAGTGAAGGCACAAGCAAGTCACAACTGGCGAGAGCCAAAGGAATTTTGCAAAAAAAAGTTGAACTGTTTTTGGAAGAAAAAAGAAAATCCTTAACCCGGTAGAGATGTCTGAACAATGGAATGAGAAAATATTGAACTATGAAGTTATTCCACCGCCAGGTGCATGGAAGAATATAACTTCGGAACTAACCGATAGCAACGAACTGCTGCCGTTATCAAGGAAATTATACGAGTTTGAAGTTAATCCGCCCGATGGGGCCTGGAATAACATAGCAGCTTCTTTGGAGCCCGAAAAGAAAGAAGTTCCCACACTTATTGTTAAAAAAGTAAATTTCGGGTTGAAGAAACTGATGGCAGCTGCTGTGTTTGGCGCGGTGGTTTTTGGAAGCCTGTATCTATATAATAACGGGTTGAAAAAAAAACAATTATCGGAAACCCGGAACACCTTGTCAGATAATAAATATTACGAAACACCTGAAGCCTCCGGCCCCAAGGCTACTGATACTTACCAGGAAAAAAGACCAGTTCCCCAACTTGCAGCTTCATCTTCTTCGCTCCTCAACATCAACAAAGAAAAAAAACGCGACGCGCCGCCGGATAACCGCATGCTCCGCAATGCTATCATCAAAAATGCGGGTACCCTGGGTTCGGGGCTCGGAGTTATGATCAGGGCAAAGCCTATCCGTAATGAAAAAGGATATATCATTCAAAATCCTGAACTCTTAAGCAGATCGGGTGATAAGTATATCAATATCACAGGCCCTAACGGGCAGCAAACCAGGATTTCGATAAAATTTCTTCATGCACTTATGTACATCAACAGCGACACGGGTATTGAAAAATTTGAGGGCTTTTTTGATAAGCCATTCATTGAAAGCCTTGTCTGGAAATCCCGCTTCGAAGAATGGCGGAAAAAAATAATTCAAACCTCGTTTATTCCTTCTTCTACAAATTTTCTGGATATCCTTGAACTTAAGGATCTCATTCTGAAGGAGAAGGACACACCATAAAGAATTCCCCGACGGTATACATTCCAAGTTATTTTATGCCAAAATCAAAAATCAACCTGCCTTCTGTTTTTGGCTTCAATACCACTATAAACATAAGGATAACTGATTTGAATTATGGCGGGCATGTAGGCAACGATGCAATCTTATCCATCATTCACGAGGCACGGGTACAGTTTCTCAAACATTTGGGATATGATGAAATGAATGTTGGCGGGTTAGGACTGATTATGAGCGATGCAGCGATTGAATTTAAAAAAGAACTATTTTATGGTGACGTTGTAAAAGCCTCTGTGACTGCCGCCGAATTTACAAAAGTTTCGTTTCTGATGTTTTATAATTTAGAAAAAGACACAGGCGACAAGATGGTATCGGTGGCAATAGCAAAAACGGGTATGGTTTATTACGACTATCACCACAGAAAAATAGCCTTGATTCCTGCTGAGGTAAAAGAACGACTATCGGGCGCCGGTATTCCATACCAAAACTACCCGCATCAATAGTATAAAGAAGGTTTACTACAAGGCATTCCACAATTTCCAGCTTTCCTCTGCCTGGATAATGAGCATATCATGCCCATTTGCAATAACGGCGCCCCTCTCCTCTCCTAACTGCAAAAACATGGTTTTCTCCGGATTGTAAATCAGGTCAAACAGGTAATGATGTGGAGTCAGCACTTTGTAGTTCACAGGGGGGGCAACATTCATCTCCGGATACATGCCTGCAGGAGTGGTGTTTATGATGAGCGTATGCTCCCGTAAGATGTCATCTGCTATGTTTTCGTATGTTAAAACCCCTGAAGCCGGAAGATTTTTCCTGGAAACATACAGGTAACTGATCTGTAGGTTTTCGAGTACGTATGCAATAGCTTTGGCCGCACCTCCGGTTCCTAAAATAAGGGCTTTTGTATGATGCGGCAGCAGTTTCTTTGTTAAAGACTGCTCAAACCCGATTGTATCGGTATTATGTCCATACATCTTTTTGTCTATGAAGCAAATGCAGTTGCAAGCGCCTGTTTGCTCCACCACCTTACTTTTAAAGTCTAAAAAGTCAATTACCTTCTCTTTGTAAGGTATGGTTACATTAAGGCCGCTGATGAAAGGATGATGGCTGAGAAGGGTGGCGAATTCATTTATCGACTGTATCTCAAAATTTTCGTAACTACAGTCATAATAGCCTTCCCTGGCGAATTTTTCAGTAAAATATTTTTTTGAAAACGAATGGCTTAGTGGAAAACCGATCAGCCCAAAAACTCTCATAAGGTAACTTCTTTGTTCAGGTACAGGTGAAAAGTATCGCCGCGCAGGCCAATGCGCATTGCCTCAAGGGCGATCATTTCAGAAGGGGCAATGTTTCCCAGGTTTACATTACAACCGATCAGTTCGATGAAGTATAGTTGCTGCTCTTTTTGGGGGGCCTCCCATATAATTTTTTCTTCCGGTATCTGAGTTAATATCTCCTGCACCAACCCTTCCCTTACTTCACCGCTTCCCCGGTAAATTCCAACGTTTCCAGCCTCTCTCGCTTCAGCAATTACGTAAGAAGAACCTGCTATCAATTCTGCCTTCATCAATTCAATCCATTTATATGGCGGGATGATGTGAGCCGCGTCCTTGCTTCCTACTTCGCTTAGCACCGTACCATATTTTGTTAATTTCTCAATATAGCCGCACTTTTCCGCATGAGGAATAGTAATAGAACCATCACTTACTTCCATATATGAAACACCAAACTCCTTACATACAGCTATGTAATCTTCGAACTGGTTCCTGATCAGGAAGGCCTCGAACAGGGTTCCTCCGAAGTATATTGGAATCTGGTAAGAACGGTACACCGCTAATTTATCTTTAAGATTTGGAGTCACATAAGAAGTACCGAAACCAAGCTTTACAATATCAACATATGGATGAGCACCGCTCATGAAACTAGTTGCCTCTTCAATACTCAGCCCTTTATCCATAACCATAGTTAATCCGTGTGCACGTGGTTTGGGATTTCTGTCTGGCACCTGGGAGAGATTAAAATTCATCTTATGTTTAAATTTTTTTTAACCCGGTTAAGGCCCAAAAATAGGAACTGTTATATGTACTAACAATAACCGGATTCTGCTATTTGGAACATTGAATTACAAAACTGATCCGCTTAATACCAACAAAAGATATGAACGGGAATATAATTAAATAGACCGGTTACGTTTAAAACCTGCAATAATATCGACAACCTGCTGGTTCTGGAGAATGGATGGATTAAGATCAACAAATCTTTTTACAGTCCTCGGCGATTTCATCATAGCCCTTTGAAGTTGTATCAGGCCTTCTTTTGATTTGCCCATTGCAAAATATACAGCGCTCAGATAGTATATGAATAAAGCTTTTCCATCTGTAAATTTCAGCGCAGCAAATACCTGTTCCAATGCTTCTTCATAATAGGCCACACTATACAGGCATCGGATAAGGGCTTCCCAGCCCGCAACATTTTTAGGCCTTGAGCGAACGACATTTGTAAAATGCTGAATTGCGTCTTTCAGATTACCTAATTGCAATTTACATTCGCCCATGGCTAAGTTATACTCAGGCTGCATACGATGGATAAGCATAGCGGATTCAAGCTGCTTTACCGCCGGGCTCCACTGTTGTTCATTTATGTAGGTGCATGCAATTTTATAATATAATTTACTGTCTTCAGGATTTAAATGTGAAGCCTTTCGGTAATAAAACCTGGCCTGCGCATACTTTTTCAATTTATCGTAGCAATGGCCGATAGCTTCCAGAATTACGTCTTCGGGCTTAGATAATTCCAGCACTTTTTCCAGCGCTTCGATCGCATCCTTGTACTTGCGAAGCCTGATAAAGGCATCTCCCATATTCCTGTAGGCATAATCAAACTTTTCGTCGATGGCAATGGCATATTTGTATGCGTCGATAGACTTCTCATATAATTTCAAGCCCTGGTAAGCCGCAGCAAGGTTAAACCATGCGAGTTCGTTATAAGGGTATTCTTCGATAATGTTCAGGTGTAACCGGATGCTTTCTTCATTCCGTCTTGTAAAGTCGGTCCAGAAACAGATCTTATATAACGCTTCTTCATTTTTCGGGTTCTGCTCAAGTATTAATTTCAAACAATCGAAGATTTTATCAAACTGCTCATAATCATCATAAACATCTGCCAGTTCAAATAACAACTCAATTTTTTCTTCTCCCTCAAACATTTGTAACGCGTTCTCCAGCAACTCTACCGCTTTCTCCTGCTGATCAAGAGCCAGACAGGCATCCGTTTTAAGTATATAAAGGTTGATATCACGGCTGTCAAGCAGTTCCGCCTGCTCCAGGGTATCAAGTGCATCATTATAGCGTCTTGTAGCAATAAGAAGGTCCGCTTTTTTCAGAAGGAGAAGAGATGAATACGGATATTGCTCCACGGCAAATTCCACTGCTTCAAGTGCCTGGGGAAGGTCTTCAGCATCATCAAAATGATCAATGATCTTTTCGAAGGCTTCCTCGTCTAAATAAGAATAATTACGTCCAGATTTCAGGTTTTGATACTGACTGAGTAATTCTCTAAGGTCGTCTTTATCCTGGCTATACGGGTTTTCTTTCATGTGCGTCTCCTGATGCAAATTACACAATTATAAAAAATGTTAGCGGTATTTAACCATTTCTTTCTCCATAGGAAGAACGAATCTAATATCCGTTAAAAAACCATTAAAATTCTTTAAAAAAGTTAATCTTTTAGGATTATTTTTACGTATATTTGTAGGAGATGTTAAAAAGGAGTCACATATCATTTTTTAAACTGAGAAAACTCGTTATAAGCTCAATGCTTATAGGATTTACCATTTTTGCTTTTGCCAGCATAGGCGGAGGTAAATCAAAATCAAAAATAAAATCTGTAAAGGCTTATTTTACGCCAGTCAGAACCAATTCGGGATTTGCTATCAGATCTGGTTCAACCTATAAGGGAAGTATGGTCCTTAAAACAGAAAGAACGGCTAACTACATCTCCTATAACACGCTGAATACATATAAGAAAGGTAACAGTACTTTTATACTACCGAATAAATACAGGCTGCAGCTTGCTCCCAATACAAGCAAATCAAACATGCAGTTTCTGAATTTGAAAATTAAACTTTGCAGGTAGTTTTACCTCTCCGCTATAATTCCTGATCATTTATTTTGCTACTGGCTGATGCCTAAGTTGCGGCTTTCTTCGTAAGTCAATTCCCTGTAACCACTTTTGGGAATATCGAATTTAGAAGCAGGTACCGGATTGAGATTGATCTGAGACACCGTATTCTTTATGGTGAGATTACCTTGGGTTAATTCATATTCAAGTGGAAGGCCATTAAGGTTCTTAAACTGGTAATTGTAATCAATATTGTCAGGAACGATTTCGTTGGTGTAAAAAACGGTGAACGATGCACCATCTTTCATCTTTGCAATGGCCTTTACACATTTATAACCCGCCAGCGTTTTTGTTTCCTCCGTATCCGTAAAGGTTATTCCTTCATAACGTTTGTTTTTATCCTGCCAATTTTCCGCAGTCATGCGGATCAGTAACTTCTGGCCGCTTACTTCCTGCAGAATTACGGATGTGCCAGTCCTGGCATCATGAATGGTGGTAAAAGATGCCAGGGCACTTACCATTTCTGACCGGCTGTGAGGTCCTTTGATATAAATGGTTGTAGTTGCCCCATCAAAAGCATCGGCGAGTTTAGGCTCTTTGTTACCTGTAGTAATTGCAGCATCGTATACCAAAGTGAGCTCTGATACTTTCTTCTGTCCGTTGACAAACAAAGTAAACAATAGTATAATTATGTTCAACACGTGAAACTTTCTCATGAATACGTAGGTTAGGTTTGGGGCTCTTTATTTTATATATTGATAAAGACTACTTAGGTTTGAAATACGTTGTCTTAATGAATAAAGACCGGCCTGGAAGATACGTTTTTGGCACTTCCTGGTTTTATTTTAACAATAAACGTCATTTGCCTGAAGTTCTTCTTTCAGTTTGAACCTTCTGTTGTGCCTGTTGCATCTGCTCCATGCGCTCCTGCCATTTAGATTTCGTTTTTGGCTTTTTGCGGTTCTGCTCCATTTTGGCCAGAATTTTATCATGATCTATGATATAGTTCTGAATAACAAATTGCATCACTAATGTTATTACGTTAGATACGGTATAATACCAGGTTAAAGCTGAAGGAAGCTTATTAAAGAAACCAAGTAATAACACCGGAAATATATAGGGCATATATTTTAAAGCGGGGTTATTCTGGTCGGGCGCATTACTCATCCCATATAAACTGATTAGAAAACTTGTTATCACTGCCAGTAAGGTAAATAAACTTACATGACTGCCGTAAAAGGGTATTTCGAACCCCAGATTTAATATCGAATCGTAGGCAGAAAGATCATCTGCCCACAAAAACGACTTACCCCTTAAATCAATATTGGAATTGAAGAAGCTATACAAAGCAAAAAATATAGGAATCTGCAAAAGAGCCGGAATACAGCCCCCAAGAGGGTTTACGCCTGCTTCCCGGAACAGCTTCATTTGTTCCATACCGTAAGATTGCTGGTCGTCGCCATACTTCTTCTTTAGTATATCCATTTCCGGGCGCAACACCTTCATTTTTGCACCACTGAGATAACTTTTATAGATCAGGGGGGACGTAAGCAGCCGTATGAATAACGTCAGCAGCAAAATCACCACTCCATAACTTGCAATAAATCTTTTAAAGAAATCAAAAACGGGCATGATGATGTAAACATTCAGGGGGCGGACAAAAGCATAAAAATCCCTTCCCAGGTCCACAATCCGGTCCATACCACGACCCTGGTTCTTCAGAATATAGAAGTCATTAGGGCCAAAGTATAATTGAAGCGGGATTATTGAGGAGTTTCCAGGTTGAAATTTCGCCTGAAGGTTTGCTTCCACCATTGCTATAACATCCGACGTATCTGACGTTTCTTTCACCCAATGCACTTCACCTGAATTAAAATTGTCTTTAGCAGAAAAAATCACACTGAAAAATTGCTGGGTTACCGCAACCCACTGTACCGGTTTTTCAAACTTCTTTTCGGTTTTGGAAAAGATATAATCAAATTCACTATCCTCATAGAAGGAAATATTCGAACGCTGCCTTTCATAATCACCGTCCGACTGATGCTTTTTTGGTTCAAGATGGAATTTAAGATTCAGGTTCCCCTGGCTAAATAACTGATCTGTTCCTGTTCCCCCGACAGTCCAGTCAATGGCATAATTATCCGGCCGGATCGTATACCGATGTGCCAGCTCTTCACCATTCGGGCCCTTTAATAAAAAGGAAATGGTCTGGCTGCCATCTGAATTCTTAACTATTGGAGTGGGGGTGAAATATAAATTAACGATCTGAGCAGACTGATTAGGCCCCAGGTTCACAGGGTAAGATATCCTGTCGTTTTCCCTGATCAGTTGTACCGGGGTACTATCATAGGAAAGATATTTTTTAAGCTCCACTGAAGCCGGCTGGCCACCCTTATTGGAGAACCTGATTTTCATCAGATCATTTTCTACCGTAGAAAACTGCTCAACGCCGTAAAGTGCTTTTTTAAAACCGGCAGTATCCTGAACAAAAGCCGATACCGGTACACCTGTTGTATCGTTTACCCGTAAAGGAACCTGCTTTTTTTGTGCATTCACAATAGCCATGGAATCCTCATAAACTTTCTTTTGCATCATCAGCTCCTGGCTGTTTTTGCTGGATATGAACAGATAAAGAAATAATAAGATACCGAGCAACACAAACCCAATAACGGAATTACGATCCATTCCCATGGTGTAAAAAATTTAAGACGGCAAAGATAAGGTATTAAAGAATAGCTGTGGGGTTGCCGGAACACTTCCGCCCGTACAATGGCAAGCCGGATGGCTCAAACACGTTTGCACTACAACCAATCGTTAGCTATTATCAGCGGCGTTTGGCAACCTAACTCACTCAGCCAACTACGGTTAGTGGTCAGATCATTTCGCTCTGCAACAATTGATTTCTCACCGAATGCTTTCTTTCAGCAAATTCTTTCGAGGCTTTGATAAAATGAACAAACAGCGGATGCGGGTTTTCTACCGTACTTTTTAGTTCCGGATGATACTGCACACCGATAAAAAAAGGATGATTAGCCAACTCAATAATTTCAACGAGGCTGGTATCGGGATTTTTTCCGCTGGCAATTAGCCCCGCATTTTCAAATTGTTCGAGGTAAGTGTTGTTAAATTCCCACCTGTGACGATGACGTTCACTAATCCGGTCACTGTTATAAATCTGATGAGCCAGGCTACCGGGTTTGATTTCGCAGGGGTAGGCGCCTAAACGCATGGTTCCTCCCTTTACGGTTATTTTTTTCTGTTCTTCCATAAGATCAATGACGGGGTCGGGGGTTTCCGGATTCATTTCCGTAGAATGTGCGTCACTCAAACCCAGCACGTGCTTAGCGAATTCAATCACTGCCATCTGCATACCCAGGCAGATCCCAAAAAATGGCAAACCCTTTTCACGGGCATAGCGGACTGCTATAATCTTGCCATCTATTCCCCTGTGTCCAAAACCGGGAGCAACCAGTAATCCGTCCAGGTTCCCCAATTGCTCCGCAACATTATCTTCGGTAATGAATTCACTATGTACATTTACCACCTGTACTTTAGTTTCATTTACAGCGCCCGCGTGTATAAAGGCTTCGAGGATTGATTTATATGCATCCTGCAATTCAATATATTTACCGATCAGCCCTATAGTAACACGGCTTTTAGGATATTTAAGCTTGTCAAGAAACTCTTTCCATTTTGAGAGTTCGGGTTCATGGTAAGAGGTTATGTTCATTTTCTTAAGGCAGATCAGATCAAGCTTTTCGCGCATCATCGCAAGTGGCACTTCATAAATAGTTGAAGCGTCTGCTGCCTCGATTACTGCTTCAAGCTTAACATTACAGAAAAGTGCGATCTTTCTGCGTATCTCCGGCGAAAGAGATTCCTCTGTGCGGCAAACAAGAATATCCGGATGCACGCCTTCCTGGCTCAGCAACTTCACGCTGTGCTGTGTGGGTTTTGTTTTAAGTTCTTTCGCAGCTTTAAGATAGGGGATCAGCGTCAGGTGAACTACAAGGCAATCTTCTTCCGGCAATTCCCATTGTAACTGACGGACAGCTTCAATGAAGGGCAAACTCTCAATATCTCCGACTGTGCCCCCGATTTCCGTTATAACAATATCAAAGCCCTTCTTTCCAAGCAATTGCATCCTGCGTTTTATTTCATCCGTGATATGAGGGATCACCTGGACTGTTTTACCAAGATATGCGCCTTCTCTTTCTTTGTTGATAACCGTCTGGTATATCCTGCCCGTGGTTACATTATTTGCCTGGGAGGTCGCAATGTTCAGGAATCGTTCATAGTGCCCGAGGTCCAGATCGGTTTCCGCACCATCATCGGTTACGTAACACTCTCCGTGCTCGTAAGGATTAAGGGTTCCGGGATCAACGTTAATGTAGGGATCAAACTTTTGAATGGTCACTTTTAATCCCCTGGCCTGTAATAGTTTGGCAAGGGAAGCGGCAATGATTCCTTTTCCTAATGAAGATGTTACGCCACCTGTAACAAAAATATATTTGGCCATACTTAACGGGAATTTTTTTATTAAATATTTCAATTACAGGTCGCAGGCAAACCAAAAATCAGACCTCAGCAACAGTGTACCTGTGAGTCCCAACACATTAGCTTTAATTAACCGAAAAAAATGAATATGATTAAACTTGAGTTCCAGACCTGCGGAAATAAATGGATAAATAATCCTGAAGGTCATGTAAAAATAGGCTATTTATTGAACGCGTAAAATTAAAGTGCTGGCTGAACTACCTCAGCGGCGGAATTTTATCCACGATTTAACGTCAGTTGTAAACAGATTAGAAACTTCGTTGAAGCATGCTAATGCTAATGCACCTGTACAGGTGTAAATGGTACCTGGAAATGCTTCCGGTTCAACACAAATATTCTGGACGGGGAATTAGATTTACGCTCAGCGTAGCCCGTGGTGGGCGCCGGAGAAGAACTTATTGTTTTCTGGGTGGGTTTAACTGCATGTAAAATACATATAGCCACAATTTCGATTATAAGCACCAACTGCGAAGTTCTTCTTTTCATGAAAACCCAGTTAAAGGCGCAAAGTATTGTAAATTACACATCCATCAAAATAATCATTTTAACGGTTCCGTATAACAGGAAGCATTACATGGCCAGGGAATTTCGGGCTTGCGGCTACAATTCAACATCTTTCCGCAGGGCATTGCAATGAACCTCTTTAATCGTTTGAAATTTTCCCGTAGCTCGTGGCAATGCCTTTTATTAAGGAAGAGCTGAATCCCTGGTGCTCCATCTCATTCAGGCCAGCTATTGTACAGCCTTTTGGGGTTGTCACCTTATCAATTTCCTGTTCCGGATGAGAGTTTTTCTGCAATAACAGCTCAGCGGCCCCCTTTACAGTCTGGGCTGCAATTAAACTCGCCGTAAGGGCATCAAAGCCTATTTCAATTCCTCCCTGAATGTTTGCCCTGATATATCTCATGGCGAATGCAGTGCCGCAAGCACCCAGTACCGTTGCAGCATTCATTAACTTTTCATCTATATTTACAACTTTGCCCAAAGCAGAAAATAAATCGTGAACATACCTGATATCGGTCTTTGAGGCATTACTGTGACTCAGGCATGTGATGCTTTCACGGATGGAAATGGCTGTGTTTGGCATAGCCCTGAATAATGACATATTTGTATTCAATATTTCTTCGATATCAGATATCAAAACTCCTGTTACCACGGATACCAAAACGTGGTTTGCAGCCAATTGGTTTTTTATGCCTACCAGCACTTCTTTTACCTGGAAAGGCTTTACAGCTAATATGATCAGATCGCTTTTCGTTACTGCGTTACTATTATCATCGCTAACCTGCACGCCTTTCTTTTGCAATGAACGAAGTGTTTCAGGATTTCTTTTGGTGATGATGATATCTTTTGCAGCTGAGAATTTACTTTTCAGTAACCCCTCGGCAATAGCTGTTCCAAGGTTACCGCCACCAATGATGGCAATATTTTTTGTCATGGCTGATAATTTACTACAGGGTTCACGCTACGGTGAATGCGGCTTGCTTTATAAATAGTTCTTACCTGAAAGATAGTTACGTACATAATCATCTACACCTTCTTCAAGAGAATAGAAATCATCGGTATAACCTGCGTTTCTCAACTTTGTCATTGTGGCTTCTGTATAATACTGGTATGTATTCCTTATGTCTTCCGGCATATCAATGTATTCGATATCGGGAGGTAAGTTCAAGCCTGCAAATGTCGCCCGGACAAGGTCATTAAAAGATCTTGCCTTTCCTGTGCCCAGATTGTATATCCCGGAGCCGGGCCTGTTGGCCATAAACCAAAAGCAGGTAGTCACAACGTCTTTAACATAAATGAAATCACGCAATTGCATTCCGTCTTCAAAGTCACTGCGGTGAGATCTGAACAGGCGGACTTTTCCGTTCAGTTGAATCTGGTTATAAGAATGAAATATAACGCTTGCCATCCTGGCTTTGTGGTATTCGTTTGGCCCATAAACATTAAAAAATTTAAGTCCGGCCCAAAACGGGGGACAGGAATCCTGTCGCAACGCCCATTTATCGAACTCATTTTTTGAAATGCCATAGGCGTTAAGAGGGCTTAGCGCCGGAATGATGTCGTGATCATCAGTATATCCTGATTCGCCGCTTCCATAAGTAGCAGCAGATGAGGCATAAACCAAAGGAACGTTGGCTGCTGTACAATACTTCCACACGAATTGCGAATATTCTACATTCAAATGCCGGTGAATGGAATAGTCGTTTTCGGTAGTATCCGTTCTTGCCCCCATATGAAACACAAATGTAATTTCGGGATTGACTTCATCTAACCACGCGGATAAATTTTCCCGGGGTATCTTTTCACTAAACTTTTTTCCTTCAAGATTAGCGCGTTTATCTGAACGGGTGAAATCATCAACCAGAACAAGGTTGTTATAACCCTCCTCATTCAGGTAACCAACCAAACAGCTTCCAATAAACCCAGCAGCACCGGTGACGATAATATTCGCATTTTTCTCTATGCCTTTTGTTACCGGTTTTTTGTCCATTTTCAATCCAATTGATTACTCTTAAAAAAATATTCCACGTTAAGCGCATTGCACCTGTTTTCAGATAGCACTTAACGATGCTGTTTCCGTCCTCTCCAGAAAATTTTCCAAAGCAGTGTCGTATTTTAATTTCCAGTCTTCGCATTCGCCCCAATACATTCCGTCTATTTCGATAGAACCAGTTGTAACAAAACCCAATTCTTCATGCGGATGGTTGCCGATTGATTTTTTAAACGATTCGATCTTCGTGGCTTTCACACTGACCACTATTCTGCTTTGTGATTCCCCAAACCAGTATGCATCCTTCCTGATCTCATAGTCAGCAGCAACCACGTCCACACCTAAATTTCTGTTGAAGCATGATTCCAGCAAAGTGATGAACAATCCGCCTTCACTCACATCATGGGCCGATTCAACGATCCTGTCTTTAATCAGCTCAGAAACTTTTTTCTGTACCATCGCTTCTTCTTCAAGATCAAAATGAGGAGCGGGACTGAATTCCACCCCTTTGATCTTATGCAGGTATTCTGAAGAGCAGATGTCATTATTGCTTTTTCCTATTAAGAAGATCGTATCGCCCGCAGCTTTAAAATCAAGCGTCATTTTATCCCGCGCCCGTTCAAGCAGGCCCACCATTCCGATTGTGGGTGTTGGATAAACAGCACCGTCGGGATTCTGGTTGTAAAAGCTTACGTTCCCTCCTGTTACAGGTGTATCAAATTTAACACACGCCTCTCCCATTCCTTTTACTGCATAAACAAACTGGTAATACACTTCCGGATCGTACGGGTTGCCGAAATTCAGGCAATTGGTAACGCCTAAAGGCTGGCCACCGCTGCAGACAATGTTTCGTGCAGCTTCGGATACGGCGATCATTGCTCCTTTAAAGGGATCCGCGTAAACATACCGGCTGTTGCAATCTGTTGTAACAGCAACGGCCATGTTTGTACCCTTAACCAGCATCACGGCAGCATCTGATGGCTGATTGGTAGATGTATTGGCCGTGCCCACCATACTATCATATTGTAAGTAAATCCAACGCCTTGAAGCGATATTAGGGAGGCCCGCCAGTTGCTCGGCAATGGATTTAAGATCATCCGGCACCTCAACTGATGCTGGTTTGAAGCGTTCAATCTCATCAAAATATGCCGGCCTGGTATAGTTTCTTTCATACTGTGGAGCGCCACCACCAAGTACCAGGTCGTAAGCACGCAATTCTGCCTCAAGATGGCCGTATAAATAGAATTGTAACATGCCATCAGCGGTTACTTCCCCAATTTCCGCGCATGGAAGATCCCATTTTTCAAAAACCCTGGTAACGTCTTCTTCTTTCCCCTTTTCAACGACCATCAACATTCTCTCCTGGCTTTCGCTTAACAGCAATTCCCAGGCTTTCATACCCTGCCCGTCGGATAAATTGGTTTGCCGGGTTGGAACTTTGTCCAGGTCGATCCTCATACCGACTTCTCCCTTGGCACTCATTTCGGCAGTTGAGCAAATAATGCCTGCGGCCCCCATATCCTGCATGCCTATTACGGCGCCTGTTTTAATTACTTCAAGGCACGCCTCAAGCAGCTTTTTCTCCTGGAAAGGATCACCTACCTGAACCGCAGGCAATTCACCCCTGCTGTCTGCGGTAATGTCTGCAGAGGCAAAAGATGCTCCGCCGATGCCATCCTTTCCGGTTGCACTTCCCACAAAAAAAACCGGGTTGCCTATGCCTTTTGCTGTTGCAGAAATGCTTTCTCCTTCTTTCAGGATACCGACGCTCATAGCATTGACGAGAGGATTGGTATGATAACAATGCTCAAAGTAGACTTCACCGGCTACTGTCGGTACGCCGAAACAATTTCCATAATGCCCGATTCCATGCACCACTCCCCTCAGCAGGTTTTGCGTCCGCTGCTCTTTCAGGTTTCCAAAGCGCAATGAGTTGAGCGCGGCTATCGGCCTGGCACCCATTGTGAAAATGTCGCGATGAATACCGCCGACGCCGGTGGCTGATCCCTGAAATGGCTCAATGGCGGAAGGATGATTATGCGATTCTATCTTAAATACCAGTCCATATCCGTTGCCAATGTTCATCAACCCGGCATTCTCCTCGCCGGCTTTTACCAGCATTCTGCCACCCTCTCTGGGAAGAGTCTTTAGCCACCTGATTGAATTTTTATAACTGCAATGCTCGCTCCACATTGCCGAAAAGGCACATAATTCATTAAAATTGGGAGTTCTGCCAAGCTTTTCTATAATGAGTTGAAATTCATCTGCGGTCAAACGCAATTGTTCAGCCGTTTTTATTGTAATGTCCATAATAAAGATAAGAAGACGCAAATGTAAGTAAACCTCCTCAGGGAAGAAAGCGGTAATAGTTTAAGAGCGGATTTCCCTCGGTGAGCAGATAATGCCAACTGTAAAATTCAACTTTACCGGCAAAAACGCAAACGGAATTCCTTCTGTCTTCTGAATATGAAAGTAGAGGTTAAGCAGATGAATAAACTCCGGATAGTTAAAGCCCTTATGCCCGTAAGGGATTCTGCTGATTTCCTTTATGTTTCCCAACGCCGCGTGCAGCAGTTCCCTCCATGTATAAGGCTCATCGATTGTAAAGAATAAATGTTTAAGCATGTATTTAACAAGAAAAGGAAAGCCCGTCTCCATCGGCAAAGTAATTAAAAACGTTTTTCCCGTGTATTGCTGTATGCGAAGGAGGTAATCGCGGATCGTGCCCTCTTCGAGGTGTTCCATGGTTTCCATTGCTATCGTAATGTCATAACATTTACGCGAAGGGGTAAATGATCCTATATCCTCCGAAAAACGGAAATGATAATTTTCTTGGTTATGCCATTTGGCTTTTGCAATCTCAAGCCCGTTTTCCCAGTTTGCATCAAAGCCTTCATAAAATGCGACAGGCCCGGGTAAATAGTCCAGTAATTTCCCATCGTAACAACCAAGTTCCAGCACAGATCGCGGTTGGATGCCGAGCGTTTTTATTGCATCAGATATCCAGTAGAATCTTGCCTGGTGAAAGAATTTCCTCAGGCCCCTGCCGAATAAACGGTTATTATACGTTTTATTTTCCTTGGCGATGATCATTAATAGCCAGTGATTTTATAGTTTTAACGCCAAATGTATTGATACTTCAAATACTATAATCAATAGCCCTTGCTTCTCTTCATCGTTTATGGATCATTGTTTTGTTACCTCTCTTATAAAACACCTTTTGTACGTAAAACCGGGATAGGCCCCGGGATGCTGCTTATCCTCTATCTGGTTAAAGTGGCTGGCGCTCTTGCGTATGGTTATATCCTAAGCGCCAATCCTTATTATAGAAGCATTGCCGATACGTGGATGTTTTACGAAGAAAGCGTTCTTGAAACGGATGTCCTGATATCCCGGCCAGATGATTTTTTTAGTGGACTGGTTAAAAGTCTTACAAATAGTCCTGGAGACAGCCTGTTTGCAGGTTCCGCATCGCAATGGAATAATGCCAAGTCAGAGCTGTTTATAAAAATTTTAGCAGCGGTAAACGTGGTCACGGCGAAAAGCTATTACACAAACGCGTTGTTCTTTGCCTTTGCCAGCTTTTTAGGGTCGTCTGCGCTTTTCCGTTTATTGAAACCTTTCGCAACTCCACCGGTCTGGTTGTTATTGGGTTGTTGTTATCTGCTGCCGTCAACCCTGTTCTGGTGTAGTGGAAATCATAAAGACACGCTTATAAGCGCTTTCATTTTTCTTATTTTTTATTGTTCATTCCGGCTGATTAAATTTTCTGCCAGGTCACTAAGGCACTGGCTTCTGGTGGTCTTTGCGGCGCCGGTTTTATTTGTGTTAAGAAATTATACGCTCTTGCTGATGATACCGGTGATATTGACGTGGGTTATACATTACAGGTTTGGGGTAAGATCCACAAAAATTTTAACAGCAGGTGCCCTTTGTACGGTTCTTGTTATTTGCGTGATACCGTTATTACCTGAGCGGTTTAACCCACTTCAGGTGATTGTTCATAAACAACAGGAATTTTTAACCCTCGAGGGAAAGTCGGTGTTGCCGACAACTCCCCTCCAGGCTGATTTATCCAGTTTTGCATTTTCTCTTCCCCGGGCAGTCAGCTACGGTTTCTTCAAACCATTCATCACTGATATTAAAGGATTGTTCTATCTGCCTTCCTTTTTTGAAGTGACAGCGGTGATCTGTTCTATAATATTATTTGCATGGAGGAGATCTTTTCCATTGTTGCTTAAGGAACCGGTATTATGGAGCATACTCATATTTAGTATGTTACTTATGCTAATCACCGGTTATATTGTTCATTTTGTGTCACCGCTCACCCGGTATAGAAGTATTCCACTTCCCCTCTTTTTAGGGGTAATGAGTTGTGTTATCTTCTTCAGGCCAAACATTAAGAATTAATTGATGTGTCAGCCATCGAAAACAGAAATTCTTTTTGAGGTGTTCAGGCTTTTTTTCCATGATAAAATGTGGCATTTTCGTATAAATTTTTAATATACTTTGTTTTTGGTGCAATTGATCTTATTTTCGCAGTCAAAAAAAATAATCCATGTCTTTACGTTTAGATGCCTTAAAAAATCTTTCAGACCATTCTAATGGGGTTAAAGTACCTGCTTCAACGAAGATCACCGCGATTTTTGGGGAGAACGTATTTACTTTAAAAACCGCACGTGAACTACTCAGTGATGAGGCGTATAAAAGTCTTTTAATTTCGGTGAAAGGTGGCAGGAAGATTGATCGTGCGATGGCCAACCAGATCGCGTCAGGCATACGTCAGTGGGCAGAGTTAAAGGGCGTCACCCACTTTACGCATTGGTTTCAGCCGCTTACCGGCACTACTGCCGAAAAGCATGATTCTTTTTTTACGATAAAAAGCGATGGGACTTCGATTGAAGAATTTGATGGTGCAGCGCTTATCCAGCAGGAACCTGACGCCTCCTCCTTTCCGAGTGGCGGCCTGCGGGCTACATTTGAAGCACGCGGCTATACCGCGTGGGATCCTTCTTCCCCTGCTTTCATTATGGAGATTGGCGAAGGTAAAACGCTTTGCATACCCACCATCTTTGTTTCTTATACCGGCGAATCTTTAGACTATAAAGCCCCACTTCTTAAAGCGCTCGAGGCTTTAAACAAGTCTGCAGTCGACGTTTGCCATTACTTCGATAAAAACATTACCAAGATAACAGCTACCCTCGGATGGGAACAGGAGTATTTTGTAATTGACGAAGGTTTATTTAATGCCCGGCCTGACCTTGTAATGAGCGGAAGAACTGTTTTTGGGCATGGACCGGCCAAGGGCCAGCAATTAGAAGACCATTATTTTGGATCTATACCGGAACGCGTATATGCCTTTATGAGAGACTTCGAAAACGAATCTTATAAATTAGGCATTCCTTTAAGAACCCGCCACAACGAGGTAGCACCCGCCCAATTCGAGTGCGCGCCTATATTTGAGGAGGTTAGCGTGGCAGTTGATCATAATACATTATTGATGGATATTATGGATCGGGTTGCCAGAAGGCACCGCTTACGGGTATTGCTGCATGAAAAACCGTTCGCAGGGATCAACGGCAGTGGCAAGCACAACAACTGGAGCATGGCTACGGATACAGGGGTTAATTTACTTGCTCCCGGGAAGACCCCGAAAACGAACCTGATGTTCCTCACCTTCTTTGTAAATACAATAAAAGCGGTTCATGACTATGCCGATCTCCTGAGGGCTTCCATTGCCTCCGCAGGAAATGATTTCCGCCTTGGAGCCAACGAGGCACCCCCCGCTATTATTTCAGTGTTTATCGGCCAGTATCTCAGTAAAGTACTGGATGATGTACAGGCGAGGGTAGGAGATAACTTTGATGAACAGGACGAAGCAATCCTGAAGCTTGATCTTCACAGAAGCATTCCTGAGCTCCTTCTTGACAATACAGACAGAAACCGCACCTCCCCCTTTGCATTCACGGGCAACAAGTTCGAGTTCAGGGCCGTAGGATCTTCGGCGAACTGCGCCAATGCCATGACGGTTTTAAATTCGATTATGGCCGACACCTTAAAGAAATTTAAGAAGGATGTTGATGGTTTGATGGAAAAAGGAGATAAGAAAGAAATCGCTATCATTCATGTTATCCGGGAATATATTGTGGCCAGTAAAAAGGTCTTGTTTGAAGGTGACGGTTACAGTGATGATTGGTCTTCAGAAGCGGGTGACAGGGGTCTGGCTAATGTTAAAACAACTCCTCTTGCCCTAGATGCCATGATATCGGAAAAAGCAAAACATCTTTATGAAAGCAATAATGTTTATACGCATTCAGAACTGGAAGCACGATATGAAATTGAGCTGGAGAAATATATAAAGAAAGTTCAGATAGAAGCGCGCATGATGGGTGAGCTGGCAACCAGCAATATTTTGCCTGGTGCAATAAAATACCAGAACACCCTTATTGAAAACATCAGGGGATTAAAAGAGGTAGGTCTGCCGGAATCCACGTATGCCAATCAAAAACAAATACTTGGCAAAATCGGAGAACATATTTCTGCCGTAAGCGATCAGGTGGAAAAGATGATTGAAGCAAGGAAGGCCGCTAACGCCATTGAAAACAGCCGGGAAAAGGCTATTGCGTATTGCGATAATGTAAAAGGCCAGTTTTTTGATAGTATCCGTTATCATGTTGACAAGCTTGAATTGCTTGTTGACGATAAAGAATGGTCTTTACCTAAATACAGGGAGATCCTTTTTTTAAGGTAAGATCATCAACCTTATAGGTTCGCAACTTTATAGGTTCACAACCAATGTCATTAACTTAAGCAATCAGACCGGTTTATAGTTCATATAATGCTTGCGCTTGGGCTGATGATTTCGTTTAAATTTTCTGCCCGGTCTTATAGGTTCTGTAATATCAGATAGCCGTCTTACAACCCTTTTGATA